>JBGAFR010000105.1:0-10776 GCA_044227145.1 Lysobacteraceae bacterium | reverse complement strand
ATGCCGCTCGTGCAGGCGGAACTGGGCGCCGTACCAGAACTCGATGGTCGCGGGCTTCACGCGGAAGCCGCCCCAGCGCGGCGGGCGGGGGACATCGATGCCCTCGAAGCGGGCCTTCGCCTCGGCGAAGCGCTGTTCGAACGTTTCGCGGCTCTCCAGCGTCTCCGACTGGTGCGAGGCCCAGGCGCCGAGCTGGCTGTCGCGGGGACGCTGCACGAAGTAGGTGTCGGCTTCGGCGTCGGACACGATCTCGACGTCGCCCTCGATGCGCACCTGCACGCCGTCGTCGCCCAGCGCCTTCCAGAAGAACAGCAGCGCACAGTGCGGGTTCGTCTGCAGCTCGCGGCCCTTGCGGCCGTCGAGGTGGGTGTAGAACACGAACCCGTCGGGGCCATGCGCCTTCAGCAGCGCCATGCGCGCCGAGGGGCGGCCATCGGGCGTGGCGGTGGCGACGGTCATCGCGGTCGGCTCGGGAATGCCGCCGACCCTGGCCCGGGCGAACAGATCGTCGAAGGTGGCGAGCGCTTCCGCGTATAGCGTCGTGGCGGACGAGGTCATGGCGAACATCCTGGCGAGCGGCGATGGCGTATTGTCGCCCGATGCCGCGGAGCCCGCACTCGATCCGGATCAAATCGGCGACGCTGCCGTGCGGTTTCCCGCCGGAGGCCGTGGCGGACGCACTCGACGATGCGCAGGCCAGCGGCGCCCGCGTCTTCGGCATCGCCGGCCTGCAGGGCAGCGGCAAGTCGACGCTGGCCGCGCAGATGGTCGCGCTCGCATGGGCGCGCGGCCTGCGCGCGGCGGCGCTGTCGATCGACGACGGCTACCTCAACCCGGGGGAGCGGCGGCGACTCGCTCGCAGCGTGCACCCGCTGCTGGCCACGCGCGGGCCGCCGGGCACGCACGACCTCGCGCTGCTGTGCGCGACTCTGGACGCGGTGCGGCGTGGCGAAGCGGTGCGCCTGCCGCACTTCGACAAGCGCCACGACCGGCGCCGGCCGCCGTCGCGCTGGCCGACGGTCGGGCCGCTCGACCTGCTGGTGTTCGAGGGCTGGTGCCTGAAGGTGCCGGCGGAGGACGACGCGGCGCTCGCCGTACCGGTCAACGCGCTGGAACGCGACGAGGACCCGCACGGGATCTGGCGCGGCTGGTGCAACAGCGCGCTCGGTCGCAACTATCCGGCGCTGTGGGCGCGGATCGACCGGCTGCTGTGGCTGCAGCCACCGGGATTCGAGAAGGTGGCGGACTGGCGCTGGCAGCAGGAGCGGACGCGGCCGGGCGGCGGCACGCGCCTGTCGCGCGCCGGGGTCGACCGCTTCGTGCAGCACTTCGAGCGCGTCAGCCGGCAGGCGCTGCGCTGCCTGCCGGAGATCGCCGACCGCACGTGGCGGCTGGATGCGGAGCGCCGGATCGTGCGCTGACCGGCGCCGCAGGGGTCATTCGACGACGAAACTCACCCGCATGTTCACCCGCCACTCGATGACGTTGCCCTGGTCGTCGGTGACGACCTTGGTCTCGTTGATCCACGCGCCCTTGATGTTCTTCACCGACTCGGCGCACTTCTTCAACCCGGTGCGCACGGCGTCCTCGACGCTGGTCCTGGACGAGGCGTTGACTTCGATGATCTTGGCGACGGACATGGCGGAATCCTCGTGCGGATGCCGGCGAAACGCCGGACCGGCAGCATACGCCCGCGCTGTTAAGATGATGTCCATGACCTCCGCTCCCCACCTCGTCCTGGTCGGCCCGATGGGCGCCGGCAAGAGCGCGCTGGGCCGTCGGCTCGCGCAGGCCCGCGGGGTGCCGTTCGTCGACCTCGACCGCGAGATCGAACGCCGCGCCGGCGTCGACATCCCGGCGATCTTCGCCCACGAAGGGGAGGCCGGCTTCCGCCGGCGCGAGCGCGAGGCGCTGGCCGACGCGCTGGACGGCCCGCTCTGCGTCCTCGCCACCGGCGGCGGCGCGGTGCTCGATGCCGGCAGCCGGGCGCGGATGCGCGAACGCGGCTTCGTGGTGCACCTGAAGATCGACGTCGAGCAGCAGTTGGCCCGGCTCGCCCGCGACCGCAGCCGCCCGCTGATCGCCGGCGACGACCGCGAGGCCGTGCTGCGCCGACTGGCCGTCGAACGTGCGCCGCTGTACGCCGAAGTCGCCGACCTGGTGTTCCCGACCGGCCACGGCGATCCGGCGGACGCCGCGTCACGGCTGGCGCAACGGCTGGAAACGCTGTGGTCGCCGCACGGCGCCTCCCTCGACCTGCCCGCGGACCCGACATGACCGTGACCGACCTGCGCAACGTCCACATCGGCGGCGCCCATCCTTACTCGATCGCGATCGGCGAGGGCCTCCTCGACGACGGCAACGCGCTCGCCTCGCGCCTGCACGGCCGGCACGTGCTGATCGTCAGCGACGGCAACGTCGAGCCGTTGTACGCGCGTCGCGTCGAGGTCGCGCTGCACAACGTCCGGCCCGACCTGCGCCTCGCCCGCTACGTCATGCCGCCGGGCGAACAGGCCAAGACCCTCGCGCACTTCGCCGAGGCGATCGACACCCTCGCCCGCCTCGGCGCCACCCGCGACGCCTGCGTGCTGGCGCTGGGCGGCGGCGTGGTCGGCGACCTCGCCGGCTTCGCCGCGGCCTGCTGGATGCGTCCAGCTGCCGACGACGCTGCTGCGCTCGGCGATGCGCTTCGCGCTCGCGCACTTCGCCGAGGCGATCGACACCCTCGCCCGCCTCGGCGCCACCCGCGACGCCTGCGTGCTGGCGCTGGGCGGCGGCGTGGTCGGCGACCTCGCCGGCTTCGCCGCGGCCTGCTGGATGCGCGGGATCGACTGCATCCAGCTGCCGACGACGCTGCTGGCGATGGTCGATTCCTCGGTCGGCGGCAAGACCGCCGTGGACCTGCCGCACGGCAAGAACCTGGTCGGCGCCTTCCACCCGCCGCGCGCGGTGTTCGCCGACACCGGCGCGCTGGACACCCTGCCCGACCGCGAGCTGCGCGCCGGCCTGGCCGAGGTCGTCAAGTACGGCGCGATCGTCGATGCCCCGTTCCTGGACTGGCTGGAAGACCACGCCGCCGCCCTGCTCGGCCGCGACCGGGCCGCCCTGACCGAAGCGATCGCGCGCAGTTGCCGGCACAAGGCCGACATCGTCGAACGCGACCTCTACGAGCACGGCGACCGGGCGCTGCTCAACTTCGGCCACACCTTCGGCCACGCGATCGAGGCGGAACAGGGGTACGCCGGCACCGGCAGCGAGGCGCTGAACCATGGCGAGGCGGTGGCGGTGGGCATGGTGCAGGCGGCGCGGCTGTCCGCGCACCTGGGCATGGCCCCGGCGGCCGACGCCGAGCGCCTGCGCCGCCTGCTGGACGCCTTCGGCCTGCCGACCGCCCTGCCCGAGGGGCTGGAGCCCGACCGACTGATCGCCCGCATGCGCCTGGACAAGAAGGCCCAGGCGAACGGCCTGCGCTTCATCCTGTGGGAGGGCGCGGGGCTGGCGCGGATCGTCGACAACGTGCCCGAGGCCGCGCTGCCGGACGTCCTGCTGGGCGCCTGAACGCGCGCAGGCGGCCGGGCCGCTTACAATTCCGGGATGCGCATCCTCCTGCAACAACGCCCGGACGGCCACGAAGCCCCGCGATTCGTGCAGCTGCAGCTGGAAAGCGACCTGTTCGGCGGCTGGATCCTGATCCGGGAAACCGGCCAGACCGGCGGCCGCAGCACCCTGCGCCGCGAACAGCATGCCGACCAGGCCAGCGCGCTGGCCGCGTTCGAACGCGCCCGCGACCAGAGCCTGAAGAAGGGCTTCCAGCTGGTCTTCGCGCAAGGCGTCGACGCGCCGAACTGACGCGCCGGACCGATCCGCGCGCCACTCCCTTCGATTCCCAGGATTTCCCGTGACCCAGGCTTCCCCGCTCCGCAACGACCGGCCCCACAACGACCGCTTCCTCCGCGCCCTGCGTCGCGAACCCGTGGACCGCACCCCGGTGTGGCTGATGCGCCAGGCCGGGCGCTACCTGCCGGAGTACCGCGCCACGCGCAAGCAGGCCGGCAGCTTCCTGGCGATGGCCAAGAACCCGGAACTGGCCTGCGAAGTCACGCTGCAGCCGCTGCGCCGCTTCCCGCTGGACGCCGCGATCCTGTTCAGCGACATCCTCACGGTGCCGGACGCGATGGGCCTGGGCCTGTATTTTGCCGAAGGCGAAGGCCCGAAGTTCGAGCGTCCGGTCCGCACTGCCGAAGATGTCGCGAAGCTGGCCGTGCCCGACATGGAGACCGAACTGCGCTACGTGATGGACGCCGTGCGCACGATCCGCCGCGAACTCGACGGCCGCGTCCCGCTGATCGGCTTCTCCGGCAGCCCGTGGACGCTGGCCTGCTACATGGTCGAAGGCGGCGGCAGCGACAACTTCTCGAAGATCAAGGCCATGGCCTTGAACGCACCCGAGCTGCTGCACCGCATCCTGTCGGTCAACACCGACGCGGTGATCGCCTACCTCGCCGCCCAGCGCGCGGGCGGCGCGCAGGCGCTGCAGGTGTTCGACACCTGGGGTGGCGTGCTCAGCCCGGCGATGTACCGCGAATTCTCGCTGCCCTACCTCGTGCGCATCGCGAAGGAACTCGAGCGCGGCCAAGGCGCCGAGCGCGCGCCGCTGATCCTGTTCGGCAAGGGCAACGCGCCGTACCTCGAAGACCTCGCCGCCTCCGGCACTGAAGCGGTCGGCGTCGACTGGCTGATCGAACTGGGCGAAGCGGCGCGGCGCGTCGGCGGAAAAGTGGCGCTGCAGGGCAACCTCGACCCGTGCACGCTGTACGGCAGCCCCGACGCCATCCGCCACGAAGTCCGCCGCGCGCTCGACAGCTACGCAGCTGGCAACGGCGGCTCCCGCGACGGCCACGTCTTCAACCTCGGCCACGGCATGTCGCCGGACATGAACCCGGACCACGTCGCGGCGCTGGTGGAGGCGGTGCATGCGGTGAGTGCGAGGTGAAAGCGTATCGGGTCAATCCCTCGGTACTGGCGCCGCTTGTCATCCTGTTGTCGATGCCCGCGAAAGCCGAGGACAAGGCAGTGATGTACCTGGAAACCGCGCCAGACGCCGACGCATCCACCATCGCCATCGCGATGGTAGCCTCGCCCCCGAGAAACGTTGTCCGATACGACTGCCGCCTGGATCACATCGTGCGGGTGGCCGCTGGCACCCGCTCCGGGAAGTTCGGCGATCACTCGCTCATCGCGATGCGTCCCGGCCACTACAGGATTACCGCCAGTTATCGATCTACCGGAAGGGACGGCATCATGTTCGAAGACCGCGAATTCCAGGCGGGACGGGTCTATCGCATCGCATGCGGCGGCAGCACCGTGCGCAAAGCGCACATCAGCGTCACGGAAGTCACTGCGGCCGATCAAGCCTCCGTCGCGGGACAGCACCCCGCCGAGGCAGCTGCGACGGCAGACGGCGAAGATCGGTAACCATCCAACCTTGATCACGGCCCGCTACACCGAACAACAGTCCGAGTGGCCACAGAGCGGCCGCCACGTCCTCGCCCAGTACGACGACACCAGCCTGGTCGTCTACCAGGCCTACCGCCCGGCCATCGCCGAATTCGCGGTGAAACACCAGCGCTTCGGCGGCGAGTTCAGCTACACCCGCATGAGCTGGATCAAGCCCAACTTCCTCTGGATGATGTTCCGTGCCGGCTGGGCGACGAAGGAAGGCCAGGAGCGCATCCTCGCCGTCCGCCTGAAACGCGACTTCTTCGATGAGTTGCTCCGCGACGCCGTACCGTCATCGTTCGATTCCGAGCGGTTCGCATCGCACGAGGATTGGAAGGCCGCCATCGAGCGCTCCGACGTGCGTCTGCAGTGGGATCCGGATCACGATCCGCTCGGCAAGCCGCTGGAACGCCGCGCGATCCAGCTCGGCCTGCGCGGACGCACGCTGCGTCGCTACGGCGAGGAAGCGCTGCTCGGTATCGAGGACATCACGCCGTTCGTGATCGCGCAGCGCGCGCACCTGCGCGACGGCTTCGCGGAACTGGTCGTGCCACGCGAGCGGGTGTATCCGATGCCGGTCGCCGCCGCGAGCTGACACTGCGGAAGCCTGGACGGCGGGTCGAGACCCGCCCTACGGGACCGTCTCGCCGTGGCGGGCGATCACCTCCGCCAGAATCTCCCCCGTCACCGGCTTGCGCAGGAAGCCGTCGAAGCCGTCGGCCAGCGCCTGCGGTTCGGCGTCGGTGTCGGCACGGGCGGTGACGGCAATCATCGGTCGATCGAAACCGCCGGCGCGCAACTGGCGCGCGAGGGCGAGGCCGTCCATGCCGGGCAGGTCGAGGTCGATCAGCGCCACGTCGAAATGGCGCGTCGCCTGCGCAGTCAGCGCGGCAAGCGCATGCGGTGCGTGCACGACCCGATGCCCGCGCGCCTGCAGCAGGCCGGTCAGCACGTCGGCGACGGTCGGGTCGTCTTCCACCAGCAGCACGTCGCATGTCGAGGCAACGGTGTCGGTCGCATCGCCCGGCAAGTCGACATCCGACGGCGTCGCGGCCGGCACGTCGGCGCGCGCCAGCGGCAACCGCACGATGAAGCACGCGCCCTCGCCGGGCGCGCTCACCAGTTCGACGCCGCCGCCCATCGCTACCGCCAACTCCTGGCAGATCGCCAGCCCCAGTCCGCTGCCGCCGTAGCGACTGGCGGTGCGAGCACCCTCGGCCTGCTCGAAGCGGCGGAACAACCGGCGCTGCTGTTCGGCGTCCAGCCCGGGACCGGTGTCGCGGACGCTGCAACGCAGGCCGTGCGGCGACAGCGGCTCGATGGTCAAGGCGACCTCGCCGCGCTCGGTGAACTTGATCGCGTTGCCGAGCAGGTTGAGCAGGATCTGGCGCAGGCGGGTGGCATCGCCGCGCCATCCGCCGCGGGCCGCAGGGTCGACGAAGACCTCGAACAGCAGCCCCTTGCGTTCGGCCAGCGGGCGCATGAGCCCGGCGAGGTCGTCGACGATGCCGTCGAGCGCGAAGTCCGCCTCGTGCAGCTCGAAGCGACCGGCCTCGATCCGCGCCAGGTCCAGCGCGTCGTTGACCAGCCGCAGCAGATGGTCGCCGGCACGACGGATCGCCTGCACCTGACCATGCTGCTTCGTGTCGAGCGGTGTCGACAGCAGCAGTTCGCTCATCCCGAGCACACCGGTCATCGGCGTGCGCACTTCGTGGCCGAGGTTGGCGAGGAAGCGGCTCTTCGCCAGCGAGGCCTGCTCGGCGAGTTCACGCTTCTGCTTGATCAGCTGGTAGCTGTGCCGACGACGCTGCCGGGCGCGATCGAGCATCGCGAGCCACGCCAGCAGCGCCGAAGCGGCCAATGCGTACAGCGCGACCGCCCACCAGCGTCGCCACCACGGCGCTTCGACCAGGATCGCGATGCGCCGGGTCGCCGACCAGACGCCGTCAGCGTTCGCGCCCTGTACGTCCAGCGCATAGCGGCCGGGCGCGAGCGTGGAGAACGCGCGCTCGCCGCGTTCGCCGTCGACACCCTGGGTCACCCAGTCGGGATCGTAGCCGCGCAGGCGGAAGCGGTAGCGATGCGCGGCGGGATTGACGTAGGACATGACCCGGGCGACCACGCGCAGGTCGCGATCGCCCGGATGCACGACGACGGGCACGTCGCCATCGATCGGCAGCGCGACGGTGTCCTCGCCCCGCCGCAGGGACAACGACTCGATCGCCAAGGGCGACGGCCGCGGGACCGAGAGCGGGCGTTCGGGATCGAAACTCACGACGTCGCGACCGACGATCGCCACGCCGCGACCTGTCGCATCCCAGGCGAACTGGTCGCCGGTGAAGTCGATCCCGGGCAATCCATCGGCCGGACCGAACACGCGTGCCCGGCGCGCACGCGTGTCGTACTGCACCAGCCCACGCACGCCGTTCATCCACAGCTGGCCGCCCGGGGTGGCGCGCACGCTGCGGACCTCCGCGTTCGGCAGCCCTTCGTCGGCGGACAGCCACGCCATCCGTTCAAGGCGACGACCATCCCAGTGATAACGCTCGAGACTGCCGAACCGCGCAACCCAGAGCGTGCCGTCGGCGGCAAAATCGAGCGCATAGACGTATTCACCCGGCGCGACCGCCAACTTGCGGAAGCGGGTGCCGTCCCACCGCCGGAGCGCCCTGCCGTCGCTGTACCACGGCGCGCCATCGGGCGCAAAGCGCAGGTCGATGTAGGCCTCGGTTTCGACATCGAGGGTTTCTTCAGGCGTGAAGACGCGCGGCGGGCCGCCGTTGGCGGGCAATCGCACGAGGCCGCCGCCAAACAGGGACAGCCAGATCGATCCATCCGGACCGCAAGCGATGGTTTCCAAAGTGTGTGGATCGTTCTCGTCCGTGATGCGAAAGCGTCGGTGCACACGCCGGGTCGCCGGGTCGAATTCCAGCGCGCCGCGCATTTCGGCGATAGCGACGCGGCCGTCGGCGCAGACGCGCACCGCCTCCGCCTTGTCCAGTTCAAGGTTCCGCGCATCAGCCACTCGTTGGAGTTGCTCTAGCCCCCCAGACTGCCGATACAACCCACCGTTGCTCAATGCCCAGATCATACCTGCAGCATCGATCGTCGCCGATTTCACGTAGGCGGCGAGATCGTCTGCGGGGAGGGACGCTGTGCGAAAGCGCGGAGGGTCCGGTGCAATGTGGAACAACCCCTGCGAATAGCCGGCGACCCAGATGCCGCCCTCGTGATCAGCAGCCATGCGGATCACGCCGTCGTCGACGCCTGGCATCGCATCCTGTGCGGTAGGTACCTGACCCAGACGACGGCGGTGCAACCCCGCGTAACTCCCGATCCAGTCATAGCCGTCACCGCCTCTAGCAACCATCGCGCGTCGGAGGCCACGTGGCGGCGACCAGGGCAACGGCTTCGGGAGATCATCGCGATCGAGCAGCAACAACGTGCGGTCACCGCCGACCCAAAGGCCATCGTCCGGCGCCGGACTGAAGACGTAGACGCCCTGGTCATGATCACCGGGCCAGTGCAGGCGCTCCGCACGCAATTCCGGCTTGCCCGGATCGAGCCGCCACAGGCCATCGTCGGTCCCGATCAGCAGCAAGCCGGAAGGGCGCGCGGTCATGGCAAACACGTTGCCGTGGACAGGATCGCCATCGTCGGCCGAGACCCGCGACACGGTGCCTTCCGGCGCGATGCGGCACATCTGCCCGGTGTTCGTCACCAGCCAGACCGTGCCGTCCCGGGAAGACGTGATCGCCGCGATGTCGACGCCGCAGCCAGCCGCAGCGTCCGTGAACGCCACCGGATGCAATCGCTCGCGATCAGGCCCCATCCAGTCCAGGCCGTCCCAGGTCGCGATCCACAGCCGGTCGCGGACATCGACGTGCAGCACCGTGATCTCGTTTCCCGGCAACGTCGGCGTGCGCCCGATTTCGCGACGCCAGAACCGGAAGCCGGTGCCGTCGTAGCGGGCCAGTCCGTCACCGGTGGCGACCCAGACGTAGCCCTTGCGGTCGACGACGAGGTCGTAGAGCGTGGTCGACAGGCCCGCTTCGACCCCCATACGCACCAGTCGCGGCTGCGGGCGCATCGCCTCCTCGGCAGGTGCCACCGCGGGCGCACGCGCGATGCAGTCCGGCGTGACGCAGGCCAGCAAGAGCGCGAGCGCCCGCAGCGCGGCCGCCAGTCTCCTCCGGAGCGTCCCTGTTTCCATCATCCCGTCCCCTGCGGTCGTTTCCCGCGTGCCGCGACGATGCGTTGCGCACGCGGGCCGGCATATCCTGCGTCATGGCCTAGAATCGGGCAAACCCCGTGCGAGCCCGCCGATGCCCGCCATTGCCCGCGCCATCCGTCCCCGTCCCATCCGCCGCGTCCTCGCGCTCGCCGGTCTCCTGCTGGCGGCCAGCGCCGCCGCGGAGCCCGCGCACTACCGGCTCGACCCCGTGCACACCCGGGTGCTGTTCGCGGTCGAACATGCCGGCTTCTCGCGCGCGCTCGGCACGGTCTCCGGCAGCACCGGCACGCTCGATTTCGACCCCGCCGACTGGACCACCGCACGGTTGCAGGCCTCGGTGCCGTTGACCCGCGCCGATCTCGGCGACGCCGCATGGAACAAGGCCGCGCTGGCCGGCAACCTCCTTGATGTCGCCGACTACCCAACCGCCGAGTTCGTCTCCTCCCGCATCGAACCGATCGCACCCAATCGCGCCCGGGTCCACGGCACGCTCACCCTGCACGGCGTTTCCCGCGAGGCCACGCTCGAGGTGAAACTGAACGCACTCAAGCGCCACCCGTTGCCGCCGTTCAGGCGCACGGTCGGGTTCTCGGCCACCGCCACGCTCAGCCGCAAGGCCTTCGGCATCGACGCCTGGCCGTCGGTCATCGGCGACGACGTGGAACTGCGGATCGAGGCCGAGGCCGTGCGCGCCCGTGCCGACGGCGACGACGACGCAACCGATCCACCCGAGACCGCCTCTGCTTCCACGACGGCCCAGCAGGCCGCGCCCGCCTCCACGCCAGACCCGGAACCCACGCCATGACCCTGAAGAACACCGCCGACCGCTGGGGCGCCATCAGCCAGCTGCTGCACTGGACCATCGCCGCGCTGATCCTCTACATGGCGTACCTGGGCCTGACCATGGGCGACCTGCCCAACGGCCCGGAGAAGATCCAGACCTACGCCCTGCACAAGTCGATCGGCATCACCATCCTCGGGCTGGTCGCGGTGCGCCTGCTGTGGCGCCTGTACGCCGGCTCGCCCGCGCACGTCGCCGGCAC
>JBGAFR010000104.1:0-10928 GCA_044227145.1 Lysobacteraceae bacterium | reverse complement strand
CGGTTGCGCATGCCGGTGAGGCCGTCGGTCTGCGCCAGCCGCTGCAGCTGCGCCTGGTGCCGCTTGACCTGGATCGCCCAGAACACGATGCCGGCCAGCAGCAGCATCAGGAACACCGTCGCCAGCCGCGCCTTCTGCGCGTTCTCGCGGTCGAGCGACTGCTGCAGGCGGAGGACCTGGTTGTTGCGTTCCAGCAGCGCGATCTGCTGGGTCTGGCGCATGGTCTCGTGGCGGACGATCTCGAACGCGAGCTCCTTCGCCTTGACGTCGTTCTGGTGCGCGATCTCGGACTCGGCGTAGCGCTTGTAGAGTTCGAGCGCCAGCGTCGGCTTCTCGCGGCGCGCGGCGATCTGGTAGAGCGTGTTGTAGGCACTGACCAGCGTCGTCGAGGACTTGATCTGCTCGCCGAGCGAAACGGTCGCATTCGCGTGATCCTCAGCGGATTTTACGTCGCCCTGTTTGAACTTGAGCTCGGCAAGAATCGCATGAATGCCAGCGATGAGCCTCGGGTAGCGAGTCTTCTCGACTTCCGGGAGCGAACCCTCCAACAGCGACACCGCATCATCGACGCGACCTTTCGCCGCCCACTTCTTCGCCAGAGCACTCTTGATGATATTCGCTGGAATGTATTCGTGGATCGACAGACACTGGTCGATGGCCGACCGAATTTCTGCATCATCATCCGGCAACTTCCCCAGGGCCAATCTGGATTCGATGACGAAGTGACGGGACGCGCACAGCGTACGAGCATCCGGCGACCCCTTCTGCATTTCCAACGCGTAATTTTCACCTATCGAGTGCTGGCCGATCTCGTTGTAGAACATCGCCGCGACACCAAGCCCGTCTCGACGCACGACATCGTCCTTGACTTTGGCCCTGATTCGGAGCGAACTCTCGAGATATCGCAGCCCAACGCTGAAATCTCGTTTAATCGCCGAATAGTTCGCGATCAGGCTACCGGCTCGATACTTAATCGTCGGATCGTGGGCTGTTTCGTATATGTGTTGCGCCGACTTGATACCGTCATCAAGTCGGTCTTTGTAAACGCCCAATTGATATGCCTGCAGATACCTGAGGCGCTGCAGCTGGGCAGGCGTCGCTTGCTTGCTCCTAGACTCGAGGTCGGCCAAGAGAGAATTGAATTTCTGCGGATAGGCGCTCCTCGCCTTATCCGCTTCGACCAAGGCAGATTCGAAGGAGTCTTTCGCACTCCCTGCCGCACTGAAAAACAAGAAAAAGAACGACAAAAAAAGTGCCGCGCCTGCATTCCCTTTCATGATGGCATCCTCGATGCTTCGACCGACCAGAATCCAGTTATTCCTGCTGCTCTTTCTTCTCGGGCGTCTCTTCCCCGCCTTCCTGTTCTTCTTTCTCGTTTTCGTCCTCGGGAGCCATGACCATGCAGAACATCGTAGGTCGGGCATTCAATACATCAGCGAGTCGCCACTGGCTCTTGGCCAACAGCGCATCGACGGCGTCCGCATTGGCTCCCAGCCGAAGCACCGCGTCTTCGTACTGCGCATCATCCATGCGGGACAGGCGCGCATCGGCACCCATGGCTTCGAGAAATTGGATCACATTCGACATTGATTCCCCCGTTTTTGCTTGCTTCAAGAACGCCGGAACGTGCGATCTAAGGCCATTCCGACGACACGCGATGCGCCTCGCATCCCACCCCGAGTCCCTTCCCCGTCACTGTCGGCCTGCTGCCGGGCGCGTTCCCTCGAAGCGGCAGCCTACGCGGAAAACCCATGAGGATCAATTACTTCTGGGGCATATTTCGCGAGCACAAAGGACATGCGTCGCGCGGTTCGCAAGCACCCGTGGCGAGGCGTCCCGCCCGTCCGAGGCGACCCCGACGATTCGTTCGCAAGACCCGCGCTCCGCGGCCGGTCCGATCAGCCGATTGACGCCTCCGCCGCTGGATCAGGTCGTTCGGACGGGTCACTGCGCAGATCCTGCTGCGGCGCAGCATCCAATTCAGCCAAGGCCTGCAGCAGGAGCTCATTGCGGACCAGGGGAGCCGCGGGCGGCACGACGAGCGTGCTTTGCATGTGCAAGGCGGCATCGACGAGCGCCGACAGCGGCATTGCTTCCATCCGTGGAACGACGATTGGCAGCGTTGCCGCCTCGTAGACGATCACCTCGTGTCCCGGCGGAAAGCCCTCTTCCTGCAGCAGCTCGACCAGCAGCCTGCGATACGGCCCGCTGGTGCCGGTCCGGGAGATTGTCCGATCCCCCGCCAGCCCGATCTGCCACAGCACCAGGTAGGCGGACGGATCGACGCGCCGCCGGTAGAACATGAACTGGCTGGCTTCGTAGTGCTGGCAGCCGTAGGTGCCCGGGTCGATACCGAGATCCGCGTAGAGGCAGTCCTCCGCGGATACCCCTGGATGCATGACCGCTTCGTAGCCTTCGGCAAGGACGGCCGCGACGGTCTGGTGCGGCACCTGCGCGAACACGCCCGGATGCCCGTAGAACACGCCACAGACGCGCCGGCCCGCGCGCACCTCGACGACCATGGCATCGATCATCTCCCGATAGCTGACGGTCCGACGCTTGCCCTCGGCGTAGTACAGCTGGAGGCTGCGCATGTCCGGGCGCATCTCCTGCAGCCACAGCTCGACGATCGGGTCGGATACGAGTCCGAACACGACGTCGGCTTCCTGGATTTCGCTGCGGCAGCGCGGGGTGAGATGGGCGCCGAGCATCATGCCGAGGCCGACCGCGCAGTAACTGCCCTTGGCGCTCATGGCTGCGTCTCCCCCTCGACCGCGTCGACGTCGAGGAAGTCCTCCCAGGCCGCCCGGCTCAGGCGAATTGCATGGGCAGCGTCATCGGTCGACGGCAACTTTTCGAAACGGAGAACCACACCCATTTTCTCGATGCGCAAGTTGGCTGGCATATGTCTCGCGACCACCACTTCCGTTTCCAGGCTCCAACGCCGGCCGAACAGTGCTGTGAGGATCCCGGTGGTAACTTCGAGACCGTAACGCAGGCCCTGATGGTAAGGCAGAATCATCAACCCCAGTTCGATGACATCGGGCCCAGTCCCCACCCGCAGGATCGACTGCATCCCGACCGCTTCGCCGTCGTCTCGACGTTCGACCCGCCAGTACCGCGCCCGCATGGGGACTTCGCGGTTCCAGCGCACCACCTTGTCGAACATCGCGTCGGCATCCGCGACATCGAGGACCGCGCCGATGTGGGCCATCATCGCCGGATCGGTGTACAGCGCCCGGTAGAGGTCGCGATCGCCGGCATCGATCAACCGCGCGCGCAGCCGTGGCATCTTGAATGTCCAGTCCACTGGATCCAGCGCCGCCATCTCGCTCACAGGAACCCCGCGTAGTGGTCCAGCGCCAACCGCCGGAGGTCGGGCACACGGCAACCTTCGGCCGGATGGCCGACGACCAGCAGCAGGTAAGCCATCTCGTTCTTCGGACGGCCCAGCAGCTCGTTCAGGAAGCCCATCGGGCTGGGCGTGTGGGTCAGGGTCGCCAGACCGGCCTCGTGGAGCGCGGCAATCAGCAGGCCGGTGGCGATGCCGACGGATTCGTGCGGGTAGTAGCGCTTGACCTTGCGGCCGTCGGCGTCGAGGCCGAAGCGCTCGTAGAAGATACCGATCAGCCAGGGCGCGGTCTCGAGGAACGGCTTGTCGGCGTCGGTACCGAGCGGTGCCAGCGCATCCAGCCATTCCTCGGGCGCGCGGTGCTCGTAGAACGAACGCTCCTCGGCTTCGGCCGCCTCGCGCAGGCGTCGCTTCAGCGTCGGGTCCTGCACGGCGACGAAGCGCCACGGCTGCTGGTGGGCGCCGCTGGGCGCACTGCCTGCGGCGCGCAGGCAATGCGCGATCACGTCCCGCGGCACCGGTGTCGGTGCGAAATCGCGGACGGTGCGGCGCCGTGACAAGCGGTCGGCGAAGTCGCGCGCGGCGGCGATGCGTTCGGCGTCGGTGCGGGCCGGCATCGGCGGCAGGGCGATGGTGGGGTGCGGCTTCATGCGGGTTCTCCGGTCGTGCCGCGGAGACTGCCCGCGACCCGACGCGGGGGAACGATAGCAGGCCCGGCACGGCGTCGAGCACCTCCAGCACCGCAACCGGCCGCTGCTACACTCCGCCGACCGCGGCGGGGGCCGCGCGACCGTCGTCCGGAGTCCACCTGATGTATCCGCTGTTGTCGCTGTCCGCCCTGTTCCAGATCGGCTGCATCGTGCATGCGATCCGCACCGGTCGCGCCTACTGGTGGATCTTCATCCTGATGGCGGGTTCGTTCGTCGGCGTGGCCGCCTACGTGATCGCCGAACTGCTGCCGGACATGCGGCACAACCGCGCCGCGCGCCAGGTGCTGCGCCAGGCCCAGGACCGGATCGATCCCGATCGCCGCCGACGCGAGGCGTCGCGCCAGTTGGAGGTCGCCGACACCCTCGACAATCGCAAGCGTCTCGCCGGGGAGTGCTTCGACAGCGGCGACTACGCGCAGGCGGCGGAGATGTACCGCTCCGGCCTGCGCGGCCTGTACAGCACCGACCCCGACCTGATGCTGGGCCTCGCCCGCGCCGAATTCGCGCTGGGCCGGCACGTCGAGGCCCGTCAGACCCTCGACGCGCTGATCGCGGCCAACCCCGACTTCCGCTCGCCCGAGGGCCACCTGCTCTACGCGCGCAGCCTGGAAGCGACCGGCGACATCGCGGGCGCCTTCCACGAGTACGAAGCGCTGGTCGACGGCTACCCGGGTGAGGAGGCCCGCGTCCGTTACGGGCTGCTGCTGCGCCGCGAAGGCCGCGGCGCGGAGGCGGCAGAGGTGTTCCGCACCTCGATCAAGCGCACCGGGCTGGCCCCGAAGTACTACCAGCGCCAGCAACGCCAATGGGTGGACCTGGCGAAGCGCACGCTGGCCGACCTGCCAGCCTGAGCCTGCGGACGGCCCGCCGGCCTCAGAATCCGGGCGTGCATCGCGGAACGGCACCGACGGCAACCGCTAGCATCGTCCCATGCCCGCGGCCCCCGAGCTCCCGCTGATCCCCGCCGCCACCGACGCCGCGCGCCCGGTCTGCGTGGCCTTCAGCGGTGGGCTCGATTCCACCGTGCTGCTGCACCGGCTGGCGTCCGATCCGCTGCAGCGGGCACACGGCCTGCGCGCCATGCACGTGCACCACGGACTGCACCCCGACGCCGACGCCTGGGCCGCCCACTGCGCGGACGCCTGCGCGACCCTGGGCGTGCCGCTCGCGGTGTGTCGCGTCGCCGTCGACCGCAGCGCCGGGCTGGGCCCGGAAGCCGCGGCGCGCATGGCCCGGCGCGAGGCCTTCGCCGACGTCCTCGGCGACGGCGAGGTGCTGGTGCTCGCGCAGCATCGGGACGACCAGGCCGAGACGTTCCTGCTGCGGGCATTGCGCGCCTCCGGCCCGGAAGGCCTCGCGGCGATCCGGCCGTGGCGACGGTTCGCGTGCGGCTGGATGTGGCGGCCGTTGCTCGACACCCCCCGCGCACGGCTCCACGCTTACGCCGAGGCACAGGGGCTGCGCTGGATCGAGGACCCGAGCAACACCGACCTCGCGCTCGACCGCAACTTCCTCCGCCATCGCGTGTTGCCGCTGCTGCATGAGCGTTGGCCGCAGGCGACGGCCGCATTCGCGCAATCCGCGTCGTTGTCGGCGGACGCCGCCGACCTGCTGGCGGCCCACGATCCGGGCCTGCTGGCGACCGTCCGCGAAGAAGTCGGCCACGGGCTGTCGGTCCAGCGTCTGTGCGCGCTGGCACCGGCGAAACGCGCCCGCGTGCTTCGTCACTGGGTGGCGACGCTGGGCTGGCCGCCACTGCCGGCGGAGGCCATCGCGACGATCGAAACGCACCTGCTGGCGGCCGCGGTCGCCGCCGACCGAAGCCCCGCCCACGCCTGGCATGGCGTGGGCCCTGCACGCGGTCGACCCGCGGCACGCGCTGCCGGAAGGCTGGTCCTGCGACTGGGACGGCCGCGCACCGCTGGCGCTGCCGAACGGCGACCGCCTCGCGCTCACCGGCATCGACGGTTTCCCGAGCCCGCTGCGCGTCCAGGCCCGCGTCGGCGGCGAGCGCATCCGGCTGCCCGATCGCGGGCACCACCACACCCTCAAGCACGTGCTGCAGGCACACGGCATCCCGCCGTGGGAGCGCGCACGGCTGCCGCTGCTCGCCACCCGCGGCGGCGATCTGCTCGCGGTCGGCGACACGATCCGCTCGGATGCGTTCGACCAGTGGCTGGGCGCGGTCGGCGCCGACCTCGTGTGGACCCGCGACTGACGCTGTCGCAGGCACACGTCGCGCATGAAAAAGCGCGACGCAGGCTCTACACTTCGCGGATGGCCCGCAAAACACCCACGGACACGCCCGACAGCGCCGCCGACGCGGCGTCCCCGGTCGCGGATTTCGAGCACTCGCTGGACGCGCTGGAGCGTCTGGTGGAGAAGATGGAACAGGGACAGATGAGTCTGGAGGACTCGCTCGCCGCCTACGAGCGCGGCGTCGGCCTCTACCGCCGCTGCCAGCAGGCCCTGGAACAGGCCGAGCTGCGCGTGCGCCTGCTCAGCGACCCGGAACAGCCCGACGCCGCGGAACCTTTCGGCGATGTTTGATGCGGGCGATGTCTGACGCGGTTTCGGCCGCGCACGCGCTCGCCGCGTGGCGCGCGCGCGCGGACGCGACGCTCGATCGCGCGCTCGATGCGCACGCGCAGCCAGGCACGCGCCTGCACGCGGCCATGCGCCACGCGACCCTGCTCGGCGGCAAGCGCATGCGCCCGCTGCTGGTCCACGCCACCGGCGCGCTGCTCGGCGCCGACGCCGCGGCGCTGGATGCCCCGGCCGCGGCGGTGGAACTGATCCACGCCTACTCGCTGGTCCACGACGACCTGCCGGCGATGGACGACGACGCGCTGCGTCGCGGCCAACCCACCGTGCACGTGGCCTTCGACGAAGCGACCGCCATCCTCGCCGGCGACGCACTGCAATCGCTGGCGTTCCGCGTCCTCGCGGACGACGTGCTGGCCGACGGCCTGCTGCCGGCCGAAGCGCGGATCGCGATGGTCCGCGAGCTGGCGACCGCCGCCGGCGCCGCCGGCATGTGCGGCGGCCAGGCCTTCGACATCGACGCCACCGGCCGCGGCGGCGACATCGCGCTGGACGAACTGCGCCGGCTGCATGCGCTGAAGACCGGCGCGCTGCTGCGCTGCGCAGTGCGGCTCGGCGCGATCGCCGGCGCCGCCGACGCGGAAGCCGCAGACGCGCTCGACCGCTACGCCGACGCGCTCGGCCTCGCCTTCCAGATCCGCGACGACCTGCTCGACATCGAGAGCGACAGCGTGACGCTGGGCAAGACCGCCGGCAAGGATCTCGCGCAGAACAAGGCGACCTTCCCCGCCCTGCTCGGCGTCGACGGCGCCCGCACCGCGCTGGCCGAGCAGGCCGAGGCGATGCGCGCCGCGCTGGCGCCGTTCGGCGAACGCGCCGGCATGCTCGCGATGCTCGCGCGACAGGTCGTCGAACGCGACCGCTGACGCCGCGCCGGGGCTGCCCCGTTCGGCCGACTCGCTCAGCCGCCCGCCGCCGCCGCGAAGTCCCGCACCCGCGCCAGCGGAATGTGGTCGCCGGCGTCGCGGCCGTACCAGGTTTCCGCCACTCGCCCTTCGCCGTCGATCAGGAAGTCGGCCGGGATCAGGTCGCCCGGGCGTCGCCCGCCGACGTGCGCGCCGATCAGGCGCAGGCCGCGCAGCATCGCCGGGAACCGCGTGAAGATCGCGCGGAGCTTGCGCAGCGTCGAACGCTCGGCGCCGAAGGCCTCGTGCGCGCGGCCGAGCGGATCGGCGACCATGCGGAACGGCCGCGGCTGGCGTGCGATGAAGCGCCGCACGTCCTGCTCGTCGGAATGGAAGATCACGACCACGTCGAGGCCGAGATCACGCAGGTCGTCGTGGTCGTGGGTCAGTTCGTAGACCCGGACGTTGCAGAACGGGCAGCTGGCTTCGCGGAACACCGACAGCAGCAGGCGCCGGCCGTCGCCGATGGCGACGGGACGCCCGTCGATGTCGGTCAGCGGCAGGCGCGGGGCGGTTTGGGGCGGTTGCAGGCGCATGGCCTCTCCTCGGCGGGGCGGGATCGCACGCGCCACGGCGCGTACCCGGAGAGAGAGGAGGCGAAGGCGTCGAACGGTGCGTGCGCGCACACACGCCGGATCGCGCGGGCATCGCGGGACGGACCCGCGACACCCGCAACGGCTCGATCAGGACAGCCTTCGATCAGAACAGCCGGATCGTCAGCGGATAGCGGTAGACCTCGCCGTCGTAGGCCTTGACCGTCGCGCTGCCGATCGCGTAGAGGAACATGCTGAAGTTGAAGTTCAGCGCTTCCTTGGCGTGGGCCGCGGCGAACGCGGACTTGTCGCGCACCAGCAGCCAGACCACGAACGCGGCCACGGCGCCGGCCACGCCGGCGAACCAGGACGTCATCAGGGCGGCGACCAGCGCCGACAGGTGCGCGGCGGCGGCCCAGGTGCGATCGCTCGAGGCCTGGTCGACGGCAGGCGGTTCGACGACGGCGGATTCGATCGGAGGAAGGGTGTCGTTCATGCGGATGTCCTCGCGGGGCAGGCCCCCGCCGGGCGCGCCGGAATGCGCCGACGCGAGTAACAGGATGGGGCCTGCACCGGCGCAGGCAAGCCAACCGAAGACACCCTGCCGGAAGTCAGGCGCGCAGCAGCCCGTCCAGCGGCCGCACCGAGCGGCTGTCCGGGAAGATGCGCGTGTCGAGCGCGGCTTCCGACACCGCCAGATGCGTTGCCAGCACGCCCTTGAACAGCGCGCGCAGATCGGTGGTCGGACGCAGGTCACGACCTTCGTGCAGCGCCGATGGCGACAGCCCCGGCCAGTCGCCGCCGATGCGTCCGCCGCGGACCGCGCCGCCGGCCAGCAGCGCCATGCCGCCGACGCCGTGATCGGTGCCGGCCGACCCGTTCGCCGCGGCCGTGCGCCCGAATTCGGTGACGACCACGACCACCGTGCGCGCCCAGTTCTCGCCCATGCCCTCGCGGTACGCGCGGAGGCCGGCGTCGAGTTCGCCGAACTTGCGGTCCAGCGCCGCCTGCTGGCCGCGGTGGGTATCCCAGCCGGTGTCCTCGACGAAACCGATCCGCGCCGCCTGCGCGCCCTGCATGCGCTTCGCCGCGGCGGCCATCGCCTCCGGCAGGCGGAACGCCCCGCGCGCGCCGTCGGTCCGGTCCATGTCGGCCTCGGCCATGGCATCGGCGAACATCGGCGCGAGCTTCGGGTCGGCGGCGTACAGCGGCTGCAGCTGCAGCATCAGCGCATCCGGGACCGGGCGCGGCAGCGGCGGCGACCACAGCGCCGCGCGGGTCGAGCCGCGCATCGCCAGCGGCATCACCTGGGCGATGGCCACGCCCTCGTCGGCGGTCATCGCGCCGATGCAGCGGCCGATCCAACCGTCGCGCGCGCCGCCGGGCGCGGCAGTGCCGTTCTCGAGGCAATCCTGCGCATCGAAGTGCGAACGCTGGTGGTACGGCGGGGCCACCGCGACCAGCGGCAGCAGTTGCTTCTGCGCGAACAGGTCGTGCGCGAACGGCAGTTTCGGATGCAGCCCGAAGGCGCCGTCCAGCGGCAGCGCGTCGGTCACTGCCAGTGCGCCGCGCAAACGGCGGTAATCGGCGTCGTCGGACGGCGGCAGCAGGTGCAGGCCGTCCATCGCGCCGCGCAGCAGCACGACGAGCAGGCGGGTCTGTGCACCGCCGCTGGCGGCCGGCGTGAGCCCCGGCCACAGCGTGAGCGCAGCGGTGCCGCCGAGCGCGGCGAGGAAGCGGCGGCGGGTCAGCCGGAAGTCGGTCACGGACATCACACCCTCCACTGGAACGCGGGACTGGAGAACAGCAGGGCGAATCCTTCCTGCGGCGAGCCGGCACGGCGGAGCGCGTCGCCCAGCGGCCCCTGCGTCGCGCCCGGGCCCAGCGTCGCAACGGCGAGGTCGATCGGCCGCTGGTCCGCCGCCACCTGGCTGGCGAGTGCGGCGGCGGCCTGCAACCGCTTGCGCAGCGCATCGCCGCTGGCCCAGTCGGCGGCGGTGTCCGGGAAGCCCGCCGGCGAACGCGGGGTGAAACTGGGCTGGCCCAGCGCCTGCAGCAGGCGCAGCAGCGCCGCCGGGTTGCGATCGAGCGCGATCCCGCCGGCGCGCATCGCCGACACCACGAAATCCTGCGGCGACTTGAACTTGCGGGCATCACCCGACCAGGCCGCGTCGTCGTCGATCATCGCGCGGTACAGCGCGCCGAGGTCGCCGTCGCTGCGCAGGTAGGCCGCCGCCATGCGCTCGACCAGCACCGGCGGCGGCGCGTCCGCGACGAAGTGCCGCGCGAGCTTGAAACTGAGGTGTTTCGCGGTCGCCGGATGCACCGCCAGATCGCGCAGGATCGCGCGACCCTGCGCCTCGCCGTCGTCGGCATAGCGCTTGCCCAGCACGGTGCGCGCGCCGGGTTCGTGCGCGACCGGCCGGTAGACGTAGCCGGCACCGGCACGCCCCTGGTCGCGCGGCAGCGGCGTGCCCCAGCCGGTGATCGCCTTCGCCAGTTCGATGACGTCCTGTTGGGCGTAACCGCCGTTCACGCCGAGCGTGTGCAGTTCGAGGATCTCGCGGGCGAGGTTCTCGTTGAGCCCGAGCTTGCGTTTCGCCTGCCGGCGTCCGGCGCGCTTCGCCAGCATCGAGTCGTCGCCGATCGACGCGGCGTTGTCGAGGTAGAGCAGCATGCCCGGGTGGGTTTCCACCGCCAGCAGCAGGTCGGCGAAGCGCCCGGCGACGTGCGGCCGGATCGCCTCGCGTTCCATCGGCGCGGCCATCAGCCGCGCCTGGTTCTTGTCGATCGAGATCGCGAAGTGGTTCGACCAGAAGTGCAC
>JBGAFR010000103.1:0-10851 GCA_044227145.1 Lysobacteraceae bacterium | reverse complement strand
TCCCACTCCAGCGTCTTGATCGACGAGGTCTTGCGCGCGCCGACCTCGACCTCGTCGTCGCCGGCCGCGCGCTTGAACGCGGCCTCGATGTCGTCGGTGTTCGACGGCTTCGCGAGGTAGTGCATCGCGCCCAGCTTGATCGCCTCGACCGCCGTGGCGATGCTTGCGAAACCGGTCAGCACGACGATCAGCATGTCCGGATCGTGCGCATGCAGGTCCTTGACCCACGACAGCCCGGAGGCATTCCCGGCGAGCTTGAGGTCGACCACTGCATGCGTGGGCGCGAAGCCGTCGAGCACGGCCGCCAGCGGTTCCTGCCCGGTCGCGCCGCGCACGGCGTAGCCACGGCGCTCGAACGACCGCGCGAGCGTGCGCGCGAACGCCACGTCGTCTTCGACGATCAGCAGCCTGCGTTCATCGGTCATCGTCGCGGTCCTCGTGCATGCGGCCATCGTGGAGGTCGTCGTCCGCAGGCTCGTCGCTGGCATCGATCTCGATCGCCGCCAGCGGCAATACGACCGTGACCGCGGCGCCGCGGTGCGGCAGGTTGCGTACCGACAGTCGGCCGCCCAACGTGCGCGCCACGTTCACCGACAGGAACAGCCCGAGGCCGCCGCCTGCACGGTCCTTGGTGGAGTTGTACGGCGTGCCCAGCCGCGCCAGCACGTCGGCGTCGAAACCCGGGCCGTCATCGCGCACTTCGATGACGAGATCGTCGTCGCCGCCGGACACCTCCAGCTCGACCCGCGCCGGCGACACTTCCAGCGCGTTGTCGAGCACGTTGAACACCATCTGCCGCAGGCCGGCGTCGGCGACGATCCACGGATCCGGCACGACACGCCGCAGGTAGCGGAAATCGGCAGGATTGCTCAGCGTGCGCCACTGCCCGGCGAGTTCGTCGAGGAAGGCGTGCAGCGTGGTCTGCACCGGCGCCTCGCCACGCGTCTCGCCGGCGGCCAGCAGGATGTTGGTGACGATCGACTTGCAGCGCGCGACCTGCGCCTGCATCTCGACCAGGTCGTGGTAGATCTCGGCCTCCGACGACATCGACGGCAGGTGCTGCCAGTCGCCGAGGATCACCGACAGCGTCGACAGCGGCGTGCCCAGTTCGTGCGCGGCGCCCGAGGCGAGCAGGCCCATGCGCACGATGTGCTCCTCTTCCGCCGCGCGCTGGCGCAGCTCGGCCAGGCGCGCGTCGCGCTCGCGCAGGATGCGGCCGATGCGGGTGATGAACACCACCAGCAGCGCCGCGATCAGCACGAAGCAGATCAGCAGGCCCTGCACGTAGAGGTCGGCGATCCCTGTCGACAGATCGACGTCGATCCGGGTGGGACTGGGCACTGCGATCAGCAGCGCCACGCTGCACGCGGTGGCGGCGGCGACGATCCAGTTGCCCGGCGGACGCAGCAGCACGGTCGCCAGCGCGACCTGCAGCAGGAACAGGAACACGAACGGATTGGCGATGCCGCCGCCGAGGTGCAGCTGGAACGCGAGCGAAGCGACGTCGACCAGCAGCGCGGCCAGCAGCGCGCCGTTCGACACCCGGCCCGTGCGCCACCACACGAACTGGCTGGCCAGGTTGAACAGCGCCAGCGCCGCGAGCGTACCGAGCATCCAGCCCAGCGGCAGCGCGATGCGCAGCCCGAAGTAGACGATCAGGATCGTCAGCAGCTGCCCGCCCACCGCGATCCAGCGCAGTTGGATGAGCTGGTGCATGCCGCGCAGGCCGGCGTGGGCCGGCTCGGGCATTGCAGTCGTCCTGCGCAGCCCGCTGGCGACGGTTTCCTCGGTCGGCCGGTCGGCGGGGATGGGCGGCATCGGCGGGCCCTCTTCGTCAGCGCCCATCTTGCCCCATGCGGCGCCGCGACACGAGCAGACGCGCGCCCGCCAGCACCGTGAGCAGCGCCATGCCGAACCAGGTCAGGGCGTAGCCGAGGTGCGCATCGCGGAACTGCACGACGGTGAGGCCGCCGCGCGGCCAGCCGTCGGCCTGCGGACGGGCTTCGGCATCGACGAAAAACGGCGCGACCGCGTCGACGGGCAGTCCGCGCGCGCGGGCAATGGCCGCGGTGTCGCGCGAGTACCAGCGCTCCTCGCCCGGGACGTTGCGACGCAGGAAGCCGCCATCCGGCTCCGACAGGCGCAGCAGGCCGACGATCTCGACCCGGCCCGCGGGCGGCGCGGCGGCACGCGCGCCCTGCGGCACGAAGCCGCGATTGACGAGGACGATGTCGCCGCCGTCGGTGCGCAGCGGCGCCAGCGACCACGCGCCCATGCCGAAATCGGTGACCGCCTGCGTGCGCACCTCGGCGACCGGCAGGAAGGTGCCGGCGATGCGGACACGACGGTAGCCATCGCGTTCCTCGCTCGTGCCCGGCCACGCGGCGCGCGGCGGCGGCGCGACCGGCGCGGCGAGGATGCGCGCATCGACCCGCGCGATCAGCGCGTGCTTCCACGCCATGCGCTGCAATTGCCACATGCCCAGCGCAACGAAGCCGGCGAAGGCCGTCGCCAGCAGCGCGGAGAGGGCCAGCGTCCACGCCGAGGGTCCGCCGCGCCGCGACGCCACACGCGCGGCCGAAGGCATCGTCGCGGGGGCGACCATCGACGCGTTCATGGCACGCCCTGCATCCCCTGCATCTCGTGGGCGCCCGGCATCATGTTGGTGTTGAGGTGATGCATGACCCACAGCGAACCACTCAGCACGATGACCACCAGCACAGCGGTGAACACCAGCGCCAGCAGGTTCCAGCCGCCCTCGGAACGCGCGTTCATGTGCAGGAAGTAGACCATGTGGACCACGATCTGCACGGCCGCGAACGCCAGCAGCACCACCGCTAGCGCGGTGGAGTTCTGCACGCCCTTGCCCATCACCAGCGCGAACGGGATCGCCGTCAGCACCAGCGACAGCACGAAGCCGGTGAGGTATTCGCGCGCCGAGACGTGCGGGATGCCGTCATCGTCGTGGTGATCATCGTGACCGTGGTGCACGTCGTGCGCGGCGTCGGAAGACAGCTGGCTCATGGCAGCACGCCCATCAGGTAGACGAAGGTGAACACGCCGATCCAGACGACGTCGAGGAAATGCCAGAACATCGACAAGCAGGCGATGCGCCGCATGTTCTCGCGGCTCAGCCCGCGCTGCGCGACCTGCACGCAGAGCGTGAGCAGCCAGACGATGCCGAAGAACACGTGCAGGCCGTGGGTGCCGACCAGCGCGAAGAACGACGACAGGAACGCACTGCGCTGCGGGCCGGCGCCCTCGTGGATCAGGTGCGCGAACTCGTACAGCTCGATGCCGAGGAAGCCGAGTCCCAGCACGCCGGTCGCGAGCAGCCAGCCGATCGTTCCGCCGCGATTGCGCTTCTGCATCGCGATCATCGCGAAGCCGTAGGTCATCGACGACAGCAGCAGCACCGCGGTGTTGGCCGCGACCAGCCGCAGGTCGAACAGGTCCGCACCCGACGGCCCGGCGGCGTAGTTGCGCCCGAGCACGCCGTAGGCGGCGAACAGGCAGGCGAAGATCATCAGGTCGCTGAGCAGGTACAGCCAGAACCCGAACAGCGAGCCGTTCTGCGGATGGTGATGGCCGGTGGTGTCGAGGAACACGCTGTTGAAAGCCGCGGGCGCACCGTCCTCGCGATGCAGGGCGATGGCGTCAGACATGGACGACCTCCAATTCTGCGGTGCGCGCATGTTCCGTGGCGTCGACCTCCTCCGCGGGGATGTGGTAGTCGCGGTCGAGGTCGAAACTGTTGCGGATGGCCCACGCGACGGTCGCGAGCAGGCCAGCGATCGCCAGCCACCACACGTGCCAGATCATCGCGAAGCCGAGCAGCGTGCTCGTCGCAGCGAGCACGACGCCGGCCGAGGTGTTGCGCGGCATGTGGATGGGCAGGAAGCCGCCGGTCGGGCGGACGAAACCGCGGCGCTTCATGTCCCACCACGCGTCGGTGTCGTGCACAACCGGCGTGAACGCGAAGTTGTAGTCCGGCGGCGGCGACGAGGTCGACCACTCCAGCGTCCGGCCGTCCCACGGATCGCCGGTGACGTCGCGCAGCTGCTCGCGGCGACGGTAACTGACGAACAGGCACACGAGGAATGCGGCGATGCCGATCGCGATCAGCACCGCGCCGAACGCGGCGATCACGAACCACACCTGCAACGACGGATCATCGAAGTGGCTCATGCGCCGGGTCACGCCCATCAGGCCGAGCACGTACAGCGGCGTGAACGCGAACCAGTAGCCGGCCAGCCAGAACCAGAACGAGACCTTGCCCCAGAACGCGTCCAGCCGGTAGCCGAAGGCCTTGGGGAACCAGTGCGTCATCGCCGCGAACAGGCCGAACACCACGCCACCGATGATGACGTTGTGGAAATGCGCGATCAGGAACAGGCTGTTGTGCAGGACGAAGTCCGCCGACGGCACCGCCAGCAGCACGCCGGTCATGCCGCCGACGACGAACGTCACCATGAAGCCCATCGTCCACAGCATCGGCACTTCGAAGCGGATGCGCCCACGGTACATGGTGAACAGCCAGTTGAAGATCTTCGCGCCGGTCGGGATCGAGATGATCATCGTGGTGATGCCGAAGAACGAGTTCACGCTGGCGCCGGAGCCCATGGTGAAGAAATGGTGCAGCCACACCAGGTACGACAGCACCGTGATGCAGACCGTGGCATAGACCATCGACGAATAACCGAACAGGCGCTTGCCGCTGTAGGTCGACACGATCTCGGAGAACACGCCGAACACCGGCAGGATCAGGATGTAGACCTCCGGGTGACCCCAGATCCAGATCAGGTTCACGTACATCATGGCGTTGCCGCCGAGATCGCTGGTGAAGAAATTGGTGCCCGCGTAGCGATCGAGCGTGAGCAGCGCGAGCGCCGCGGTCAGCACCGGGAACGACACCACGATCAGCACGTTGGTGCACAGCGCCGTCCAGGTGAACACCGGCATCTTCATCATCGTCATGCCCGGCGCGCGCATCTTGATGATCGTCACCAGCAGGTTCACGCCGGATAGCAGCGTGCCCACGCCGGCCACCTGCAACGACCACAGGTAGTAGTCCACGCCCACCCCGGGACTGAACGCGATGCCCGACAACGGCGGCATCGCCAGCCAGCCGGTGGTGGCGAATTCGCCGAAGAACAGCGACATCATCACGAGCACGGCGCCGCCGACGGTCATCCAGAAGCTGAAGTTGTTGAGGAACGGGAACGCCACGTCGCGCGCGCCGATCTGCAAGGGCACGAGGTAGTTCATCAGCCCGGTGACCAGCGGCATCGCCACGAAGAAGATCATGATCACGCCGTGGGCGGTGAAGATCTGGTCGTAGTGGTGCGGCGGCAGGTAGCCGAGGTGATCGCCGAAGGCCATCGCCTGCTGCAGGCGCATCATCAGCGCGTCGGCGAAGCCGCGCAGCAGCATCACGATGCCCAGCACCATGTACATGATGCCGATCTTCTTGTGGTCGATGCTGGTGAACCAGTCCTTCCAGAGCGTGCCCCAGAGGCGGTATTTCGTGATCGCGGCGAACACGGCGAGGCCGACGAGCACGGTGCCGATGAAGGTCGCGAGCACGATGGGCTCGTGCAGCATGGGGATGTCGGCCAGCGACATCCGCCCGGTCAAGGGCGAGTAGGCGGCGGTGGCGGTGGACAGCGACATCGTGGTGTTCCGGAAATGAAGGCGTTGCGGCGTGGTGGAATTTCTGGCGACGGGATCAGGGCGCGAGCGCGCCGCCGAAGCTGCTGGGCACGAGTCGACGACGCGCTTCCGGCGTCTCGCACACGCCCGATGCGACATAGGCGCCCAGGCGCGGATCGCCGCGGCGCGGCATCGCGATCTGGCCCAGGCCGTCCTTGCCGAGGCCACCGGCGGCGTCGATCGCCATCATCTGGTTCGCGCACAGCCGCGCCGGATCGACGCAGCGGTTCACGATCGCGTCGAACAGGCCGCGTTCGACCGCGCCGTAGCGGCGCACCGGCTCGCGCTGGCTCGGCTTCTCCAGTTCGAGGTAGACGCCGCGGTCGAGCCTCGTGCCCGCGGCACGCTGCGCGTCGATCCAGCGATCGAAGTCGGCGTCGGCGAGGCCGCGGAAGCGGAAGCGCATGTGCGAGAAGCCGGCGCCGCTGTAGTTGGCGGAGAACCCGTCGTAGTCGCCCGGCGCGTTGATCACCGCGTTGAGGTTCGACTCCATGCCGGGCATGCCGTAGATCATCCCGGCCATCGCCGGCACGTAGAAGGTGTTCATCACCGAGGACGCGGTGATGCGGAAATGCACCGGGCGATCGACCGGCACCGCGACTTCGTTCACCGTCGCCACGCCCTGCTCGGGATAGACGAACAGCCACTTCCAGTCGAGCGCGACCACCTGCACCTCCAGCGGCTTCGTATCGGCGGGGACCGGACGGCCGGCGGCGATGCGGTCGAGCGGGCGCGCCGGATCCAGCAGGTGCGTGCTGATCCACGTCACCGCGCCGAGTGCGATGATGATGAGCAGCGGCACGCCCCAGATCACCAGCTCCAGCTGCGTGGAGTGGTCCCAGTCGGGCGTGTAGGTCGCGGCGCGATTGGACGCGCGATAGCGCCACGCGAACCAGAACGTGAGCGCGATCACCGGCACGATGACGATCAGCATCAGCACCGTGGCGACGAGGATCAGGTCGGCCTGGCGACTGGCGATGTCGCCCGCGGGATCGAGCACCTGCAGCCCGCAGCCGGAGAGCAGCGTGGCCGACGCCAGGGCGGCGACGTGCGACGGACGGAGCCTGTAACGCATGGGGAGAGGGAAATCGCGACCGAAATTGATCGCGATCAATATAGGCACCTCGGTTCACGGGCAGGATTGGACGTTTTGTCCCATGGTCCGCGCACCCGGGCTCTGTCAGTCTGTGTCCTGCGGCGATTCCGGCCGCCTGCTCCCTCGACTGATCCCCGTCATCCGACGCCGCGACCGATGAACATCGCCACAGGCCCCACCGCCTCCACCCACGACCACGGCACCAAGGCCCATCCCGACGTGGCGCCGGGCGAGATCGCCGTCGGCGTGGTCATCGGCCGTGCCTCCGAATACTTCGATTTCTTCGTGTACGGCATCGCCTCGGCGCTGGCGTTCCCCGCGGTGTTCTTCCCGTTCGCGGACGGACTGCGCGGCACGCTGTATGCCTTCGCGATCTTCGCGCTGGCGTTCGTCGCGCGGCCGTTCGGCACGATCCTGTTCATGTCCGTGCAGACCCACTGGGGTCGCGGCGTGAAGCTCACGGCCGCGCTGTTCCTGCTGGGCACGGCCACCGCAGGCATGGCCTTCCTGCCCGGCTATGCCACGCTCGGCGGCGCCTCGATCGTGCTGCTCGCGCTGCTGCGCATCCTGCAGGGCATCGCGCTCGGCGGTTCGTGGGACGGCCTGCCGTCGCTGCTCGCGCTGAACACGCCGAAGGAACGCCGCGGCTGGTACGCGATGCTGGGCCAGCTCGGCGCGCCGGTCGGTTTCATCGTCGCCGCGTCGGTGTTCGCCTTCCTCCACGCCAGTCTGACCGAGCGCGACTTCCTCGAATGGGGCTGGCGCTATCCCTTCTACGTCGCCTTCGCCATCAACGTCGTCGCGCTGTTCGCGCGGCTGCGCATCGTGGTCGCCGAGGAATACCAGGGCAGGATGCACGAACTCGACCTCGAGCCCACGCCGATCCGCGAACTCGTCGCGGAGAAGGGCCAGCACGTCGTGATCGGCGCGTTCGCGGCGCTCGCCAGCTACGCGCTGTTCCACATCGTGACGATCTTCCCGCTGTCCTGGATCCGGCTGTATTCCGACCAGTCGATGAGCGCATTCCTGTCGATCCAGATCGTCGGCGGCCTAGTCGCCATCGGCGGCGTGATCGCCTCGGGCGTGGTCGCCGACCGCGTCGGCCGCGCACGCACGCTGGGCGGGCTGGCGATCGCCATCGCGATGTTCAGCGGCTTCGCGCCGACGCTGATGGGCGGCGGCACCGCGGGTCAGGCGGCGTTCGTGCTGATCGGCTTCCTGCTGCTGGGCCTGTCCTACGGCCAGGCCGCCGGCGCGGTGACCGCGAACTTCGGCAGGCGCTACCGCTACACCGGCGCTGCGCTCACCGCCGACCTCGCGTGGCTGATCGGCGCCGCATTCGCGCCGCTGGTCGCGCTGGGTCTGTGCGCCACGTTCGGCCTCGAATGGCTGGGCGTCTACCTGCTGTCCGGCGCCGTCGGCACGCTCGCCGCGCTGGGCATCAATCGGGCGTGGAAGTACAAGAGCTGATCCGAGGGGCGCGCAACAACCGCTCGAGCGGTACCGCCATCCAACCGGCAGACCACGCCGCGCGCTCCCGCCTACGCCGCCTCATGGCGTCCTTGGTCGCGCCTCATGGCCAGAAGGTTCATGGATGCGTATGTCAATTCGAGAAGACACCCCACGATCGACATATTCCAGGCGTTGTAGGAAAACCAGCACAGGGTGACCGCCAACAGCCAGTACCTCATCACGATCCCGCGCGACCGAAAAACGGCTACGCAGGCCATGGCGCTCGCGAGCACAGGAAGGATGTCGACGGGGGTTTTGTACTGCCACACTCCGAAAGCCACGCCCAAGGACAGGAAAATCCAAAAGAACTTCTTCGGATTCTGCCTCGTCGACACCAAGAATCTGATGGAGGTGAGCGAAGCTTGTACCACCCCCTGTGTCGCCCCAAGCAAAAGGAAATGAATCGCTTGGCATGCCGCGGCACCGGAAAGCATCGATTTCAGCCTCGCCTCGCGCCGCTCGACGTAAGCGCCGACGCCCAGCGCGATGGCAAGCGCCGAAAACCCTTGGCTGAGCCAGTATCCTAGCGACATTCTCCGCTTCCTATTCGACGACCTGTCCGGCTCCGATAAACCTCGCAATGATCTTGATCGCCGCATCGTGAAATTCGATCCCGGCATGACTCGCGCAGCACCAGGCGAGGACAACCGGCGTCTTGCCGGCATCGAAAAGGTCTGCGGCGGACTTGAGGACACAGATATCCGTGTCCATTCCGGCAATGTGGACTTCATCGACGCCAAGGCCATCCAGCATCTTCACGAAGCCGGCGTCGACGCACGTATAACCGGTCTTCTCGATCAAAACAGTGTTCGATCCGGCCCTGAAAGCCAGCTCTGCATCTTCCGTTCCACGAGAGAATCTCGTCCAGTGGATCAAACGCCTGTAGTTGGACGATTCCGGGTTGAAGAACCTTGTCGCGATCACATGCTCGTACGATGGCAAGAGACCTTCGACGAGCGCGGGAATGTGCGCCGTATGCTGATTGATGAACCCTTGCTGCACGTCAACCACTAGAAGCGCTTTCTTGTCCATCCCAGCCTCCTTGCCCCAGAAATCACGGCACTTCATCGACGACCCGACCCGCGGACAACGCCGTGACGCTCCACCTCACCCCCGCCACCCCGCATGCTGGTCCCAGAACTCGACCGCACGCCGGTAGGCCTCGCGGTCGATCGGCACCCCGGAGCCGCCCTCCTCCACGCCCAGCGCGTTGCGCAGCATGGTGATCGGGGTCATCGGGGTTTCCTCGGGCGTCATCGTGTAGAGACAGCCGACGACGCCCCAGTCGGCGTCATACGGCGTGCCTTCCTTCGCCATCTGGTCGCGGTCGTAGAGGATGGCGATCAGGTATTCGGCCACCGGCGGCTCCACGCCCTCGAACCAGCGCACCAGCACCGGCAGCTCGCGGGGGTTGCGGGCCTCGTAGGCGCTGCGCAAAAGATGCCGGTTGCCCTCGTCGATCGGGATCGTCATGCACCGGGTCGAGGTCCAGTTGCGGTGCACGTGCAGCTTGCAGAACGGCGCGTAGCCGTCGAGCACCGCGACCGGCGCTTCCTCGTTGAGCCGCTGCACGAACTGCCCCGGCGTGCAGTCCTGGATCGTGTTGCGGCGGAGTTCGGCTGGGAACAGGCGGGGACGGGCGAATTCGGTGAGGACGATGGACATGGCGGACGCAGGGCACGGGACGCGGGCAGTCTAACGCCCACATCGCACGCGCTGCGTCACCAGTCGACCGACGCCGACACGCTCACACTGCGGCCCGGGTGGGTGTAGAAGGCGATGTCGCTCGCGGTCGCGGAGACGCCGCGCACGGTGTTCCAGTCCCAGTAGCGGCGGTCGAACGCATTGAGCAGCGCGAGGTTCACCCGCATCGACGGCACCGGCGTCCACCAGACATAGACGTCGAGCAGGCCGTGGCTCGGCGCATGGAACAGCGGCCCGGCGGTCTCGTCGAGCGCGGGCTGGCGGGCGACGCCGGTGGCGATCGCTTCCACGCCCCAGTGCGCGGTCGCCGGCGCCCAGCTCGCGCCCAGGACCAGCTTGCCCGGGGCGACGCTGTTGAGCGGCTGGTCGCGCGCGAGGTCGCGCCCGCGCGCCCACGCGGCGGCGGCACGGAATTCCCAGTCGGCGGTGCCGCCGGGCGTCCACGTGGCCTCGGCCTCGAGGCCTTCGATCACCGCGCGGGCGCGGTTCACCGACTGGAAGATCGTCGCGCCGGTCGCCGGATCGATGCCGAGGTTGGCGCGGGACTCGATCAGGTCGCGGTAGCGGTTGCGATACGCGGTCACGCTGGCGCGCAGGCCTTCGCCCTGCCAGCGCCACCCGGCTTCGAAGCCGTGGCTGCGTTCGGGGCGCAGGTCCGGGTTCGGCCGCACTTCGTAGTTGAGCAGGGTCAGCGACAGGCCGATGTTGACGTCGCCGAACGGCGGCGCGCGGAACCCGCGGGCGTACTGCGCGAACCAGGTGGTGTGCGCGCCCGGTTGCCAGCGCAGGCCGAGCTTCGGCGTCCACGCGTCGCGGCGGATGTCGGC
>JBGAFR010000102.1:0-10732 GCA_044227145.1 Lysobacteraceae bacterium | reverse complement strand
CTGCGCGGGGCCGACATCGCCGCGCTGCTGCAGGCGCATCTCGACGAGATGTTCCTGCACTCGCCGCCGGAGAGCGTGCACGCGCTGGACCTGGAGGCGCTGCGTCGTCCGGAGATCACGTTCTGGGCGGTGCGCGACGACCGGGGCGAACTGATGGGATGCGGTGCGCTGAAGCAACTGGGTGACGCGCACGGCGAGATCAAGTCGATGCGCACCGCGACGGTGCATCTGCGGAAAGGGGTGGCGGCGACGCTGTTGCGGCATGTGTTGCAGACGGCACGGGAGCGCGGGTACCGGCGACTGAGCCTGGAGACCGGCGCTCCCGAGGCCTTCGCGCCGGCGCGCGAGCTGTACGCGCGGTTCGGATTCGTCGAATGCGGTCCGTTCGCGGACTACGCGGAAGACCCGTACAGCGTTTTCATGACCCTCGCGCTCTAGCGGTGCGCAACGAAAGAGAGGAGCGAAGCGGCAAGGCCCCGGGCGGGGCGCGATGGACGGCAATACACGAGCGGTTCGCGGCCTGGCGCCTGGCGCCGGCCAAAAGTTTCAGCCGGGCGCGCCGCGTGCGCGCTGGCGCGTCCGGCCACGAGGTCGCGGACGACCCAACGCAACTCCTTCCCCCACGTCGGATGCGTTGCGGTCTCCGGGCACCGGCATCCGTCGCGGGTTTGCTCGCGGCGGATGCCGGTGCCAGACAGAACGCCGGCACCCCCGGTGCCGGTCCTTCCATCCACGGGGAGAGCGCATGAAACTGATCACCGCCATCATCCGGCCGTTCAAGCTCGACGAGGTGCGCGAAGCCTTGTCCGAGATGGGCGTCTCCGGCATCACCGTCACCGAAGTGAAAGGCTTCGGGCGACAGAAGGGACATACCGAGTTGTATCGCGGCGCGGAGTACGTCGTCGATTTCCTGCCGAAGATCAAGGTCGAGGTCGCGGTGTCCGGCGACCGGCTCGACGCCGCGATCGAGGCGATCCAGCAATCCGCAGGGACCGGCAAGATCGGCGACGGGAAGATCTTCGTCACCGCGCTGGAACAGGTCATCCGCATCCGCACGGGCGAAGTCGGCCCGGATGCGCTCTAACCCTCGCCTCGGAGACCGTCCCATGAAAACCGGAACCCCCTTCGGGTCGCGGACCCGTACCTTCGCGCTCGCGCTGCTGCTCGGCGTGAGCGCTTCCTTCCTCGCATTCGCGGCCTCGGCGCAGTCCGAGCCCGGCGCGCCCGTCGCGGACACCGCCACCGCTGCAACGACGCCCGCTGGACCAGGCGAAGCGGCACCCGCAACGGACGCCGCCGCGCCCGTGGCGGCCGAGCCCGGCACCGCCGCGCCTGCGGCCTCGACCGCGGAAGCGGCGCCCGCCGAAGCCGCCGCCGCACCCGCGCAGACCGCCGACAAGGGCGATACCGCGTGGATCCTGGTGTGCTCGGCGCTGGTGATCTTCATGACCCTGCCCGGGCTCGCGCTGTTCTACGGCGGCCTGGTGCGCAGCAAGAACGTGCTGTCGGTGCTGATGCAATGCCTGGTGGTGTTCTCGCTGGTCGCGGTGCTGTGGGCGCTGTACGGCTACAGCCTCGCCTTCACCTCCGGCAACGCCTTCATCGGCGGCGGCGACCGCCTGCTCGGCGCCGGGCTGGTCAACGCGATGGGCGCGACCTTCACCAAGGGCGTGTACCTGCCCGAACTCGCGTTCTTCGTGTTCCAGGGTGCGTTCGCCTGCATCACCTGCGCGCTGATCGTCGGCGCGTTCGCCGAACGGGTGAAGTTCGCCGGCGTGCTGCTGTTCACGGTGATCTGGTTCACCTTCGCCTACGCGCCGATGGCGCACATGGTGTGGTTCTTCCCCGGCCCGGACGCGTTCACCGACACCAAGGCTGCCGCGGACGCCACCGCCGCCTCGGGCTTCCTGTGGGCCAAGGGCGCGCTGGACTTCGCCGGCGGCACGGTGGTGCACATCAACGCCGCGATCGCGGGCCTGGTGGGTGCGTACATGATCGGCCCGCGCCTGGGCTACAAGCGCGAGGCGATCAAGCCGCACAACCTCACCCAGACCATGGTCGGCGCCTCGATCCTGTGGGTGGGCTGGTTCGGCTTCAACGCCGGTTCCGCGCTGGAAGCCAACGGCATCGCCGCGCTGGCCTTCGTCAATACCTTCCTCGCCACGGCGGCGGCGGTGCTGGCGTGGACCGCGATCGAGTGGATCGCGCGCGGCAAGCCGTCGATGCTGGGCGGCGCCTCGGGCGCGGTCGCGGGCCTGGTGGCGATCACTCCGGCCTGCGGTTTCGTCGGCCTGATGGGCGCGATCGTGCTGGGCCTGGTCGCCGGCGTGGTCTGCTTCTGGGGCGTCACCGGCCTGAAGAAGCTGCTGCGCGCCGACGACTCGCTGGACGTGTTCGGCGTGCACGGCGTCGGCGGCATCACCGGTGCGCTGCTCACCGGCGTGCTCGCGGCGCCGAAGTTCGGCGGCTCGGGCCTGTGGGACTACGTCACCGAGACCGCGATCCCCGAATACAGCATCGCCTCGCAGGTCTGGATCCAGCTGCAGGGCGTGCTGGTGACGGTGGCCTTGTCGGGCATCGTCGCGGCGGTCGCGTTCACGGTGGTGAAGTACACCGTCGGCCTGCGCGTCACCGAGGAGTCGGAGCGCGAGGGCCTGGACATCGCCTCGCACGGCGAAGCGGCGTACGAGCACTGAGCCTCGCGGGCGCATCGCCCGACACGCGCACGAACGAACGGCCCGGGAAACCGGGCCGTTCGTCCATCCGGAGGTCGTGGAGCGGAAAGTGGAGCGACGACTGAAAAACGTAGGGGAAAGACTGCAGAAGAAAAAGTGGAACGTCGGGCGTGCGGGGATTACTTGCTGCTCGCCGCCTGGCACTTGCCGTTGACCACGGTTTCGCCGGACTTGCACTTGGCGGGGGCGGCGACGTGCTTCTTCTGCACGGCGGGCGCCGGCGCGGGCTTGGCGGTGGGCGCCGGGGTGGCGGCGAACGCGGAACCGGCCATCAGGCCCAGGGCGAGCGCGGTCAGGCTGGAGCGGATGTTCATGGGGATCCTCTTGGGTGGCGGGAAGTCGCGCATGGCGACGGAGACGGGGGATGCCGATCCGCGACGAGGGCGCTGTCCGATCGGTGGAAACAGCTTGCGCGTCCCGGGTTCGCGGAAAACTTTCGGCGGGGTGAACTTTTGTCCATGTCGGCACGGCGTCGATGCCGGCGTTTCCGGGTGTCTCGTACGCGTCTGCGCGTGGGCGGGCGCGGATGAGGCGTGTCGCCGTTCGACCCCTCCCCGACCCTCCCCTTCGCTGTGCGAAAGGGAGGGAGAAGTGGGGCGCGACGTCGCCGCGCGAAGTGGGGAGAGGCGTGCAGCGCACCATCGGTGCGGGAAAGAGAGGGAGAAGCGCAGGGCGCAATTGCCGCGCGAGCAGGAGGGAGAAGTGCAGCGCGTCCTCGCTGCGCGAGCGGAAGGAGAAGGGCGGTGCCGGCCGTCGCGCATCCTGCCGAGGCGAGGGCACCTCCCCTTGCGCATCGCGCAGGGGGAGGCCGGGAGGGGGTGGGATCGACGCCTCTTCGTCTGCGCCTGCGCAGCCTCGCGCAACGCAGGCATGGGGCATGCGGAAACGCACGAGGCCCGGGATGTCCGGGCCTCGTGCGTGGAAGTACGAAGAAGCGATCGCGGCGTCGGCGATCAGCCGGCGGCCTTCGGCGCCTCGCACTTGCCCTTCACGGCGACCTGCGGCGCCTTGCAGGTGAGCGTATGGCGGGCGGTGCGGTGGCGATGCCGGTGGGCGACCGGCTTGGCCTTGGCCGGCGCGGCGGTGGCGGCGGGCGCGGCCTGCTCGGCGGCCGGGGTGGGCGCGGCGGCGAACGCGCTGCCGGCGAACAGGGCGAGGGCGAGGGCGGCGATCGGGAGGCGGATGTTCATGGCGGAATCCTCGGTGCGGGGAGAAGGGGGCCGACGGTCGGTGTCCCTGTCGGTGAAGCCAGACTGCGCCCCTTCGGCTCCTCGTGGTCTTTCCGCCGGATTAACCTTCCTCCATGTTGCCGGCGGCCGGCGCGCGCGGGAAACGCACCTCGACCCGCAGCCCCGGCAGCGCATCGTCCAGCCGCACCTGCGCGCGGTGCCGTGCGGCGATGGCGCGGACCACGCTGAGCCCGAGTCCGCTGCCGGGGGAGCCGCGATGCCGTTCCAGCCGCACCAGGCGGTCGAACACGCGTTCGCGGTCCTCTTCCGGAATGCCCGGCCCGCGATCGCGGATCGTCAACCGGACCGCGTCGTCCTGCGTGCGCAGGTCGACGTCGATCGCGCTGTCGGCCGGGCTGTACTTCACGGCGTTGTCGAACAGGTTGGACAGCAGTTGGAACAGCAGGTCCGGATCGCCCGCGACCCGTGCGGGCGCGACCGTCGCGACGAGGGCGCCGCCGCGGGCTTCCGCCATCGGCTGCCACATCTCGACCGCGTCGCGCACGATCGCGTCCAGCGCCACCGGCGGGTCGTCGCGGCCGTCGCTCGCCTCGATCCGCGCCAGCCGCAGCAGGCTGTTGAAGGTGGCGATCGATTGGTCGATCTCCTCGATCGCCTCGTCGAGCGCCACGCCCGCGGCGGCGCCGGAACCGTCGTCGTCGATGCGTCGCCGGGCCAGCTCCAGCCGCGTCTTCAGCCGGGTCAGCGGCGTGCGCAGATCGTGTGCGATGTGGTCGGTGGACGACTGGATGCCGCCGACGAGGTCGCGGATGCGGTCGAGCATGCGATCGAGCGTGCGCGCGAGCCGCTGCAGCGGGTCGTCGCCCGGCCCGACCGGGATGCGTTCGTCCAGTCGCCCGGCGGCGAAGCGGTCGACCGTGTCCAGCGTCGCCTGCAGGTTGTGCGCGAGGCTGCGCCGCAGCAGCCAGCCCAGCAGCAGCGTCAGCGCGGCCAGCAGCAGGAAGATCGACAGCGCCAACGGCAGCACCACGTCGCGCAGGCGCTGCTGTTCGCCGGTCGTGCGCCCGGTCAGCAGGACCGCGCCACCGGGCAAGCGTTCGACGTAGGCGACGACCTCGTCGCCGTCGTCGTTCCACGGGAAGCGGATCCAGCCACGCGCGGCGGTGGCGCCGGGCGGCAGGTCGGCCAGATGCCCCGCCAGCACCTGTTCGCGGGCGTCGGCCAGCAGGTACACGGCCTCGCGGCTGGTGTCCTCGTCGACACGCGCATCGATCGCCCGCGCCAGCGCGCCGAGCCCCGCGTCGCGGTGGATCTCGCGCAGGTCCTGGTGCTCGGCGCGGACCGTGCGGCGCACGTCGCGATCGACGAGATGGTCGTACGCGAGCAGGCCCAGCCCGCCGATCGCCACGAACGCCAGCAGCAGCGCCACGCCGTAGGCCAGCACCATCCGGTTGAGGCCGGAGGCGAGGAACCGCGACGTGCGCAGCCGGATCACGCGCGGGTGCCGAGCAGGTAGCCGGCGCCGCGCACCGTGTGCAGCAGCGGCTGCGCGTGGCCCTTGTCGATCTTCTGGCGCAGGCGCGAGACGTGCACGTCGATCACGTTGGTCTGCGGGTCGAAGTGGTAGTCCCACACCGCCTCCAGCAGCATCGTCCGCGAGACCACGCGCTCGGTGTTGCGCATCAGGTATTCGAGCAGGCGGAACTCGCGCGGCTGCAGGTCCACCGCCTGGCCGCCGCGGTGCACGGTGCGCTTGAGCAGGTCCATGCGCAGGTCGGCCACCTCCAGCACGGTCGCCGGCCCGGGCGCGCCGGGGCGGGCGCGGCGCTGCAGGCCTTCGAGCCGGGCCAGCAGCTCGACGAACGAAAAGGGTTTCGCGAGGTAGTCGTCGGCGCCTTCGCGCAGGCCTTCGACGCGATGTTCGACATCGCCCAGCGACGACAGCACCAGCGCCGGGGTGGCATCGCCGCCGGCGCGCAGGCGGCGCAGCACTTCCAGGCCGTCGAGGCCGGGCAGCATGCGGTCGAGCACCAGTGCGTCGTAGTGCTCGGTCTGTGCCCGGTGCAGGCCTTCGGTGCCGTCGCCGACGCGGTCGACGACATGCCCCGATTCGCGCAGGCCCTTCTCCACGAACGAGGCGATCAGGGCGTCGTCTTCCACCAGCAGGATGCGCATCTTGGCCTCTCGTCGGCTCGGTCGGACGCGGCTGTGACCATACACGGCCCGGGAGGTTCCGATGCGCGCCCCGCGGCGGGAACGCGGGCCGGAGCCCCGGCGTCCTGTCGTCGGAAATCGACCCGTAACCGCAGCCGCAACCGAGGGAGCGCTCCGCCGCGGCACCGACGGTGGCACGGCCATCGTCGTCGATCGGTGTGCCGCCCGGCGCCCGGGACCGGCACGGGAATGCGCCGTGGCGGATTCCGGCAGTCCGGTGTCCCCGCCGGAGCAGCGGGGACGCGGACATCAGCGCGCTGCCGGAGGGAACAGGATCATGCGGCGACCGCGGCGGCTTCGTCCTCGCGACCGGCACGGATGCGACGCGCGCGTTCGGATGCGCGCGTCACTGCGCCTCGGCATCCAGCGACATCCCGCCCAGCCGGACGACATGGGGGTCGGCATACAGCGCCGGATTCACGAGCCGGCGATCCAGCAGGCCCATCGACAGCGTCGATGCCCATTGAGCGGGCAGCGATGTGCGATGGAGCACCGTGCCTGCGCCGTCGAGCACCTCGAACTGGCTGTCGACGTTGCGGGCGAAGACCGGCAGCGGGGAGGTGAGGCTTTCGGTGCCGGCCATGCCGTCCAGCGTGTCGCCCGGCGAGGGCGTCGGCGCCGGCAGCTCGATCGGGCCGCCGACGCCCGCGATGTCGCCGGGGGACTGCGTCCACCGCAGGCCGATCGCCGTCGCGGTGTCGCTCGCGGGCATCGGCAGAGTCGCGATCACGATGGCGCTCGGCGTCACCTGGCGGGTGGTCGGGTCCACGGGCATCCGCGATTCCAGCACCTCCAGCACCGGTGCGCCGTAAGCGGCCTGGCGCTTGCGCACGCGGTACACGGCAGTCAGGGTCTGCGGGTACTCCAGGCCGGTCGGTTCCGTGGTCTCGAATTCCAGCCGCGCGAGTTCGACGCTGTCGCCCGGTGTCGCCAGCGGCTGCGTGTCCACGTCGAAACGCAAGGTGTAGCTGGCGGTGAGCTTGCCGTCGACGAAGCGCAGGTCGGGCAGCACGACGATGCCGAACGGCTCCCCGCCGGGCGTCATCGTCTGCGGGACCGGCACCTGGTCGTGGTCGCGGCATTTGCCGCTGTCGATGTCGTCGGGCGCGCTCCGCCCTTCGTCCTCCCGCTGCGTGTCGTAGCGCAGATACCAGCCGCGGGACCACGGATAGCTGTCGGGCGAGAACACCGCGTCGACGTCGTCTGCGTCGAGCAGGTCGACCGGGTCCATCGGGCAGGGCGGGAAGGCGAGCGCCACGGGCGCCCAGGCGAGGAGACACAGCAGCGGCAACAACGGTCGTCGGGACATCGGAGGCTCCGGAAAGGCCGGACAGGCCGGAAAGCAGCAGGGACAGGGTGTCGAGCGGAAAGCCGCGGCGGACAGGATCACCCGGAATCGCGAACGGGACATGTCGCGGGGCCGCGCCGGCCGCTCAGTGCAGCCGGGTACGCAGCGCGTTGGCCGCCGCGACCACGTCACGATCCGCGATCTGGCCCGCGACCCGGTCGGGGGATCGCCACAGCGCCGCGATCGCGTCGAGCTCGGCGCGCGCCCGGGCGTCGTCGCCGAGCGCCCGGGCGGCCCGCGCCAGTTCCAGCCGCAGCAGCGCCAGCCGACGCAGGTCGCCCCCGTCCTCGGGGTCGCCCGGCGGGTCGGCGAGGCGTTCCAGGCAGAGGCGATGCCGGCCCAGCGCGTTGAGGGTCGTCGCCCAGGTCAGTTCGAACCGACGCACGTCGGCGTGCCCGCGCGCGGCCGCGCGGCGGCCGATGTCCACTGCTGCCGCCAGGTGCGGTTCGGCGCGGTCGGGGCGATCGCGCAGTTCGCGCTCGAACGCCGCCATGTTGTACTCGGCGTAGGCGCGCGCCAGCGACACCGGCGGCAGCTTGTCGCGCTGGATCGCGTAGGCCTTCGCCATCAGCCGGTCCTGTTCGGCCGGGTCCGTGCTCACGCCTACCGCGTATTCGTAGGCCTTCGCCGCTTCGAGCGATTCGTCGCCGTACAGCCGCTGCGCGGTGTCCCGCCAGCGCGCGATCGCGGCGACCACGGCGCGGCCGTCGTCGTCGCTGCGGCCCTGGCGTTCGCGCACCACGAAGCGCAGCGCGCGGATCTGCAGCGCCGGGTCCAGCGCGCCGAGCGAGGCCGCGTCCAGGGCATCGCTGACGACACGGGCCTCCGCGTCGCGATCCGCATTGAGCAGCGCGTCGCCGAGGTTCACGCGCAGCGCCATCGCCTGGGCGGGCGGCAAGGCGGCCCCGTCGCGATGCCACGCAGCCTCCAGCACGCGCGCCGCCTCGCCGAAGCGCGAACGTCGCGCCAGCAGGCGTTCCTGCAGCGCGGCCGCCTGCACGCGGCGCGCGGGCGTGTCGGCGCGGGCGCGCAGCGCGGCGACCGAGGCGTCCAGCGTCGGCCCGTCGCGGTCGATCTGCACCGCGTTCGACAGCCGCAGCGCGTCCGTGCGCCAGCGTACGTCGGCATCGCCCGCGCCCAGCCGTGCGATCGCCGGCGCGTGCGCGCGCAGCAGTGCGTCGCTCTCGCGCACGAGGCCCATGCCGGCGCGGCTTTCGGCGAGCAGCAGCGCCAGTTCGGCCTGCAGGTCGGGCTGGCCGGTCAGCGCATCGAGCTTGCGCGCGCCGCGATCGATGAGTTCGCGCGCCGGCAGGCCGCTGACGTCGGCGCGGGCCGGATCGGCCTGCTCGAAGGTGTCGCGCATGAACGCGGCGACGGCGCGCGCGCGGTCGCGGTCGGTCTCGGACCGCTGCCGCGCCGCGTCCGCGGCGTCGCGCTCCACGCGCAGCGCCGCGGCCTGCCACAGCGCCACGCCCAGCGCCGCGAGCACGCCGGCCAGCGCCAGCGCGGCGATCGTCGCCGGCAGCCGGTGGCGACGCAGGAATTTGCGCGTGCGGTACAGCCGGTCGCCCTGCGCGATCGCGATCGGATGGCCCGAGCGCCATGCGCGCAGGTCGCGCGCGAGGTCGCCGACGTCGGCGTAGCGCTCGTCGGCGTCCTTGCGCAGGCAGTGCGCGACGATGGCGTCGAGTTCGCCGCGCAGCATCGCCGGCGTGATGCCCGCCGCGGCCGGGCCGTCGCGGCCTTCGCCGCGGTCTTCGCCGATCGCGCGCTGCAGCGTGTCGCTGGCGCGCGGCGGCACGTGTTCGAGGATCGCCTGCGTGCGCTCCGCCGGCGACAGCGCCGGGCGTTCGAACGGCAGTTCGCCGCACAGCAGCTGGTGCAGCAGCGCGCCCAGCGCGTAGACGTCGGTGGCGACGAGCGCGGGATCGCCGCGCAGTTGCTCCGGCGCGGCGGTCATCGGCGAGAAGAAGCGATCCTGCGCCAGCGTGCCCGTTTCGTCCGGCGCCGGCGTCAGCGCCTTGGCGATGCCGAAGTCGAGCAGTTTCAGGTGCCCGGTCTCGTCGACCAGCACGTTGCCGTCCTTCAGGTCGCGATGGATCACCAGGCTGCGGTGCGCCGCCTGCACCGCGTCGCACAGTTGCAGGAACAGGTCGATGCGTCCGCGCAGATCGGTGCCGCGATGCGCGCACCACGTGCACAGCGGTTCCCCCGGCACGAATTCCATCGCCAGCCACGGCGTGCCGTCCTCCAGCGCATCGCCGTCGAGGATGCTGCAGATGTTGGGGTGGCGCAGCCCGGCGAGGATGGCGCGCTCGCGGGCGAAGCGTTCGCGCGCCGCAGGATCGGCGGCGAAGCGCGGCAGCAGCTTGATCGCCACCCGCTGCGCGAAGCCGCTGCGGCGTTCGGCCTCGTACACCACGCCCATACCGCCGCGGCCGACCAGCCGCACCAGCCGGAACGGACCGACGTCGGCGAGCCCGTCGACCGGGTCGTGCAGCGGCTGGGCCATGACGTTGCGTGCGGTGTGGCCGGCGTAGGCGTCGTCGATCGCCAGCAGCCGGCGCAGCCGCGCGGCCAGCGCCGGATGCTTGATCGCCAGTGCGCGCAGGCGCGCGTCGCAGTCGGCGGTGTCCAGTTCGCACAGCTCGCCGAACAGGCGACTCTCGTCGAGCGGATCGCCGGTGATCGCGTCGGCCGCATCGCCGGGCGGCGTCGGCTCAGTCATCCGCCGCCGGCTCCGCGCCGAAGTGATCGATCAGCCAGGCCCGCGCGTAGCGGTAGTGGCGTACCGTGGTCGCGCGCGAGATGCCCAGCGTCTCCGCCACCTGTTCGTTGGTCAGGCCGGCGAAGAATTTCAGTTCCACCACCTGCGCCGCGGCGGCGTGGCGTTCGGCGAGGATGGTCAGCGCGGCGTCGACCGCGATCCAGTCCACCTGGTCGTCGATGGTCGCCGCGGACACGTCGTTCTCGGCCTTGTCCAGCAGCTCGAACGGCAGCCCGCCGCCGCGCTTGTCGGCGCTGCGCCGGCGCAGGTAGTCGACCACGATGTTGCGCACGATCCGCGCCGCCAGCGCGTAGAAATGTTCGCGATCGTTGAAGCGACCGGGGAAGTCGTGCATCAGCGCGATGTACGCGTCCTGCGCCAGATCCGACGCCTGCAGCGTCAGCCCGCTGCGGCCCTGCAGCTGGCGCGCGGCCAGGCGCTCCAGCCGCGGCCACAGTTCCGCGGCCAGCGCTTCGAG
>JBGAFR010000101.1:0-11143 GCA_044227145.1 Lysobacteraceae bacterium | reverse complement strand
CTGCTGATCGTCGTGGCCATCATCGCCATCCTGGCCGCCATCGCGATCCCGCAGTATCAGGACTACATCTCCCGCACCCGCGCGTCGGGCGCCGCCGCCGAGCTGTCGGGCCTGCGCACCGCCGTCAGCGTGTGCATGTCGGAGAACCAGACCCAGGTCGGTTGCGATCTTGGCCAGTTCGGCATCCCCGCCACCGTGCCGGCGACCAAGAATGTGCTGGCCGGTGCCAACGTCGCCAACGGCGTGATCACCGCAGACACCGGCGCCACCGTCTCGAACGGCGGCGTGAACCTTAACTGGGTCGACACCCCGACCGCCGTCGCCGGTGACGACAAGATCACCTGGACCAACACCGGCAGCGTCTGCAACCCGACCCGCGGCCTGCGTCCGGGCCAGGGCGACTGCCCGTAATTCCGGTCATGCGACACCTCGATTCCAAGCGCCGTTCCAGCGTTTGAGTCCGAAAACCCCGGCTTCGGCCGGGGTTTTTCGTTGCCGGCCGCGAAAGCGACCGGCGCCACCTTGATACCGTGATCCGAAGCACAACCCGGGGATGTGTGATGAAGAAAAGTGCCGGCTTCACCCTGATCGAACTGCTGATCGTCGTCGCGATCATCGCCATCCTGGCCGCGATCGCCATCAACCAGTACCGCGATTATGTGTCGCGCACCCGTGCGGCCGGCACTTCCGCCGAGCTCAGCGGCCTGCGCAGCGCGGTGTCGGTCTGCATCTCCGAGAACCAGGCCATCGCCGGCTGCAGCCAGGGCAACTTCGGTATACCCGCCGCGGTGCCGGCAACCCGCAACGTGCTGGCCGGCACCACCGTGGTCAACGGGATCATCACGGCCGATTCCGGCGCAACCGACGACGACGGCAGCACCCCGCTGACCTGGATCGACACCCCGAGCTTCGCGGCCGGCGACGACAAGCTGACCTGGACCAACACCGGGTCGATCTGCCATCCGCGCCGCGGCCTGCGGCCCGGGCAGGGCGACTGCCCCTGACGTTTCCGGGCCTCGCGGCCCACGCACGAATGTCCGGCCCGGCTCGCTTTCGCGGGCCGCCTGCGTTGTCGGCCGCCCATTTCGGCAGGCGACAAGCGTGACCGACCGCACCCCTTTGCCGACAATTGTCCTCAACAATTGCGCTCATCCGCTTGATCGCGCAGGATTCGGGCTGGGGAATGGGATGCAAGCCGCGATCCGCCGCAGTAACCTAGGGCGTTGAACCGGGGCGCTGCCCGGTTCCGTTTTCGACAGGACCGCCATCGACGATGAATTCGGCTGTGACCGCCAATCTGATCGGCATCACCGGCATCGCCCGGCGTCTGGTGCTGGACGGCGCGCTGGAAGAGTCCGCGGCGCGCGAGGCGCTGGACACCGCGACCCGCGAGCGCAAGCCGATCGCCACCTACCTGCGCGAACTCAAGCTCGTCTCGCCGGCCCAGTTGGCCGCCGCCAACTCGATCGAGTTCGGCATGCCGCTGTTCGACCCGGCCACCATGGACCCCGCGCAGAGCGCGATCCGGCTGGTCAAGGACGAACTGCTGCATAAGCACCATGTGCTGCCGCTGTTCAAGCGCGGCGGCCGGCTGTTCGTCGGCGTGTCCGATCCGACGAATACCGCGGCGCTGGACGAGATCAAGTTCCACACCAACCTCGTCGTGGAACCGATCCTCGTCGACGAGGACACCATCCAGCGCACGATGCAGCTGTGGCTGGAGAACAACGACACGCTCGGCGGCATGGACGATGCCGAGGGCCTGGACAATCTCGATGTCTCCGGCGGCGACGACGAGGCCGGTGGCGACGGCGGCATCGACGCCAAGGGCGACGACACGCCGGTCGTGAAGTTCATCAACAAGGTGCTGGTGGACGCGATCAAGCGCGGCGCCTCGGACATCCACTTCGAACCCTACGAAAACGACTACCGGGTGCGTCTGCGCATCGACGGCATCCTCAAGCAGGTCGCCAAGGCCCCGGTCAAACTCAACCAGCGCATGGCCGCGCGCCTGAAGGTCATGTCGCAGTTGGACATCGCCGAGAAGCGCGTGCCGCAGGACGGCCGCATCAAGCTCAACCTGTCGAAGACCCGACAGATCGACTTCCGCGTCAGCACCCTGCCGACGCTGTTCGGCGAGAAGGTGGTGCTGCGTATCCTCGACGGCAGCGCGGCGAAGCTCGGCATCGACAAGCTCGGCTACGAGCCGGACCAGCAGAAGCTCTTTCTCGACGCCATCCACAAGCCCTACGGCATGGTGCTGGTCACCGGCCCCACCGGCTCCGGCAAGACCGTGTCGCTGTACACCGCGCTGGGCATCCTCAACGAGGAAGAGCGCAACATCTCCACGGTCGAGGATCCGGTCGAAATCCGCCTGCCCGGCATCAACCAGGTGCAGCAGAACGCCAAGCGCGGCATGACCTTCGCCGCGGCGCTGCGCAGCTTCCTGCGCCAGGACCCGGACGTGATCATGGTCGGCGAAATCCGCGACCTGGAAACCGCGGAGATCGCGGTGAAGGCGGCGCAGACCGGTCACATGGTGCTGTCCACGCTGCACACTAATGACGCGCCGCAGACCATTTCACGCCTGATGAACATGGGCATCGCGCCCTACAACATCACCTCGTCGGTCAGTCTCGTGATCGCGCAGCGCTTGGCGCGCCGGCTGTGCCCGAACTGCAAGCGTCCGGCGGAATTGCCGGAGCATGCGCTGCTGGCCGAAGGCTATACCAGCGACGAGATCCACGAAGGTTTCACCCTGTACGAAGCGGTCGGCTGCGGCGAATGCACCGGCGGTTACAAGGGGCGTACGGGCATCTACGAGGTCATGCCGATGACCGAGGCCATCCAGGCCATCGTCCTGCAGGGCGGCAACGCCATGCAGATCGGGGAAGTCGCGCGCTCGGTGGGCATCCGCAACCTGCGCCAGTCCGCCCTGCTGAAGGCCCGCAACGGCATCACCAGCCTCGCCGAAATCAACCGCGTCACCAAGGACTAAGCCATGGCCGCTTCCCGTTCCGCCGCGAAAACCGCCACCCCCGACCGCTCCGGCATGACCCTGCCCATGTACGTGTGGGAAGGCACCGACAAGCGCGGCATCAAGATGAAGGGCGAGAGCCAGGCGAAGAACGGCAACCTGCTGCGCGCGGAACTGCGCCGGCAGGGCATCACGCCGACCGTGGTCAAACCCAAGCCCAAGCCGCTGTTTGGCGCCGCCGGCAAGAAGATCTCGGCCAAGGACATCGCCATCTTCAGCCGCCAGATCGCCACGATGATGAAGTCGGGCGTGCCGCTGGTGCAGTCGCTGGAGATCATCGGCAACGGCCAGAAGAACCTGCGCATGAAGAAGCTGGTGGATACGCTGCGGGGCGACATCGAGGGCGGTTCCTCGATTTACGAGGCCATGCTCAAGCATCCGGTGCAGTTCGATGAGCTTTACCGCAACCTGGTCAAGGCCGGCGAGACCGCGGGCGTGCTGGAGACCGTGCTCGACACCATCGCGACCTACAAGGAAAACGTCGAGGCGCTGAAGTCGAAGATCAAGAAGGCGCTGTTCTATCCGGCGATGGTGATCGCGGTCGCCATCCTGGTCAGCGGCGTCATGCTGGTCTATGTCGTGCCGCAGTTCGAGGACGTGTTCAAGGGCTTCGGTGCCGACCTGCCCGCCTTCACCCAGGTCATCGTCGACCTGTCCCGGTTCATGGTCGAGTGGTGGTTCCCGGTGCTGGTGGTGGTGATCGCGACCATCGTCGCCTTCATTTTCTTCTACAAGCGCTCGCTGGCATTCCAGCATTTCCTCGACAAGGTGACGCTGCAGATCCCGGTCATCGGCCAGATCATGCACAACTCGGCCATCGCGCGCTTCGCGCGCACGCTGGCGACCACCTTCCGGGCCGGCGTGCCGCTGGTCGAGGCACTGGACAGCGTGGCCGGCGCGACCGGCAACAGCGTCTACACCAAGGCGACCTACCGCATCCGCGACGACGTCTCGGTCGGCTATCCGGTCAACATGGCGATGAAGCAGACCAACCTGTTCCCGCACATGGTGGTGCAGATGACCGCCATCGGCGAAGAAGCCGGCGCGCTCGACACCATGCTGTTCAAGGTCGCCGAGTTCTACGAGCAGGAGGTCAACAACTCGGTCGACGCGCTGGCCAGCCTGCTGGAGCCGATGATCATGATCGTCATCGGCGTCCTCGTCGGCAGCATGGTCGTCGGCATGTACCTGCCGATCTTCAAGCTCGCGGCCGTGGTGGGCTGACGGCCAGCCGGTCCCGCGATGGCATTCCTCGACCAGAATCCGGCGCTCGGGTATCCGATCGCCGCAGGCCTCGGACTGCTCGTCGGCAGTTTCCTGAACGTCGTCATCCTGCGCCTGCCCAAGCGGCTGGAGTGGGACTGGCGCCGCTACGCCCGCGAGGAGCTGGGCCAGACCGATCTCTACGAACCGCCGCCGCCCGGCATCGTGGTCGAGCCCTCGCACTGTCCGCACTGCGGCCATCGGCTGTCGTGGTACGAGAACATCCCGGTGTTCAGCTGGCTCGCGCTGCGCGGCCGCTGCCGGAGCTGCAAGACGCCGATCTCGATCCAGTACCCCGCGGTCGAACTGCTGACGATGCTGCTGGTCCTCGCCTGCGTCTGGCGCTTCGGCTTCGGCTGGCAGGGCTTCGGCGCCGCGCTCGTGAGCTGTTACCTCGTCGCCGGGTCGGGCATCGACCTGCGCACGCACACCCTGCCGGACCAGATCACGCTCGTGCTGCTGTGGCTGGGGCTGATCGCCAGCGTCGACAACCTGTTCGTGCCGGCCAAGGCCGCCATCGCCGGCGCCGTGCTCGGCTATCTCTCGCTGTACAGCGTGAACTGGGTGTTCAAGCAGATCCGCGGCAAGACCGGCATGGGCGACGGCGACTTCAAGCTGCTGGCCGCGCTCGGCGCCTGGTGCGGCTACAAGGCGCTGCTGCCGATCGTGCTGATCTCCTCGTTCGTCGGCGCCATCCTCGGCTCGCTGTTCCTGCTGTGGAAGGGCCGCGACCGCGACACCGAGATCCCCTTCGGCCCCTACCTCGCGATCGCCGGCTGGATCGTGTTCCTGTGGGGCGACACGATCATCGAGACATCCGATGGCGACCTACCGCATCGGCCTGACCGGCGGCATCGCCTCGGGCAAGTCCGCGGTCGCCAGTGCGTTCGAGGCGCTGGGCATCGTCGTCGCCGATGCCGACATCGCGGCCCGCGAAGCGGTCGCGCCGGGCAGCGACGGGCTGGCCGAGGTGGTCGCCGCGTTCGGCGTCGAAATCCTTGCGGTCGACGGCAGCCTCGACCGTGCCGCGATGCGCCGCCGCATTTTCGGCGACGACGACGCCCGCCGCCGGCTCGAAGCCATCGTCCACCCGCGCGTGCGCGAGACGCTGGCCCGCGCGTGCGAGCGCGCGACGAGTCCGTACGCGATCGCCGCGATCCCCCTGCTCGCCGAAGTCGGCGGCCGCAGCGCCTATCCGTGGCTGCAGCGCATCCTGGTGGTCGATGTGCCGGTCGAACTGCAGCGCACCCGCCTGCTCGCCCGCGACGGCATCGACGACGTCCTTGCCGACCGCATGATCGCCGCGCAGGCGACCCGCGCCCAGCGGCTGGCGATCGCCGACGACGTGGTCGTCAATGCCGGCACGCTCGACGACCTGCGGCATCGGGTCGCGGCGCTCGACGCACGCTTCAGGGCGTTGGCCGCTACCCCGGCCTGATCGCGGAACGCAGACGCCCTCCCCCATGCCGCGCGGCGTCCGGAAATCCGACCTGCCGACCAAGCTGTGCGCAGCCTGCGGCCGGCCGTTCGCCTGGCGGAAGAAATGGGAGCGGGACTGGGCGAACGTCCGGTTCTGTTCGGATCGCTGCCGACGCGACAAGGGGACGACACCGTCCAGCGGGCCTGGCTGAAACCGGGCGGCAGGGCGGGCGATCATGCCGAACCGCGCCGAAGGCCGGCGCCATGCGGTCGGCGATAGGCCCTATCATTCGATCCACGATCCCGGCCGGACGGCGCCCCGTGCTTCGCAATCTCCATCTGCTGCGCGCCCTCGCCGCGCTGAGCGTCGTCTATTTCCACATCACCTCGACGGCGGGGCTGAACCTGGCCTGGGACGTCGGCAGCCGCGGCGTCGACGTGTTCTTCGTCATCAGCGGTTTCATCATCGCCTACATCGGTTCGAAGAAGCCCGAGCACTTCTTCGTCCGCCGCCTGATCCGCATCGTGCCGTTCTACTGGGCCGCGACGCTGGTCGTCTTCGCCGCCGCCACCGTCCTGCCGCAATTCTTCCGCAGCACCGACGCCAGCCTGCAGCACCTCCTGCCCTCGTTGCTGTTCTTCCCGCACCTGTCCGCCAGCGGCGAAGTGCAGCCCACGCTGATCCTGGGGTGGTCGCTGAATTTCGAGATGTACTTCTACGTGCTGTTCGCGCTGGCGCTGCTGCTCTCGACGCGCTGGGCGCCGATTCTGTGCGTCGCCGGCATCGTCGCCGTGGTCCTTGTCGGCAAACTCCTCGGCCCGGACTCGACCGCCTTCGACTTCTACGCCCGGACGACCAGCCTCGAGTTTGGCTACGGCATCGGCGTGTATTACCTGCTCGCCTGGTGCGAACGACGCAAGGCCGTCTTCGCGGGCAGCGCAGCGCTGAAGCTTGCCGTCGCGCTAGTCCTGATCGCAGGCATCGTCGCGATCGTACTGCTCGAGCATGCCTACAAGGACGCCGTCCCGCGCTATCTCGCCGGCGGCATCCCGGCCGCCGTCATCGTGCTGTCGGCACTGCTGCTGGAGCGACTCTTCGGGATCTTCTCCCGCAGCCGGCTCATCTGGCTACTGGGCGAAGCGTCCTACGTGATCTACCTGATCCACCCCTACATCGTCTTCGGCGTGCTGCGCCTGCTGCTTCCGCGAACGGGAGAACTTCCCATTGCGATGGACGCGGTCGTGATCGCGGGTCTGATCGCAGTGACCAGCGTCATCAGCATCGCCATCCACCTGATGTTCGAGAAACCCGTGATGGCGTTCCTGCGCAGGAAGCTGGCGCCGGATGCGCCTCAACAAACCATACCGCTCTGAAAGTCTCAGTGATGCATTTTCCGCTCCGCGATTGACCCGATACAGCTGCATTCCCCGTCACCGGGCATCGCGTCCGCTCTTCATCACGAAGGTTACCCGCTCCAGCACCACCACATCCTTCATCGGATCCCCCTCCACCGCGATCATGTCCGCATAGCGCCCCTTCTCGATCACGCCGACATCATCGCGGCCCAGCGCTTCCGCTGCGTTGATCGTCGCCGAGCGGATCGCGTCCAGCGGCGTCATGCCGTAGCGCACCATCACCGCGAACTGCTTCGCGTTGTCGCCGTGCGGATAGATGCCGGCATCGGTGCCGAAGACCATCTTCACGCCGGCACGGAACGCCTTTCGGAAATTCTCGCGCTGCAGGTCGCCGATCTCGCGGTCCTTGCGAAGGTTGTCCTCGAGCACGCCGTTCTTTCGGCCTTCGGCCTGGGTGTAGTCGGTGTTGTAGATGTCCATCGACAGCCACGTGCCATGCTGCTTCGCGAGACGGATGCCTTCGTCGTCGATCAGGCTGGCGTGCTCGATGGTGTCGACGCCAGCGCGGATCGCGTCGCGGATGCCCGCCGCCCCATGCGCATGCGCGGCGACCTTCAGGCCCCACATGTGCGCCTCGTCGACGACGGCCTTCATCTCCTCGTAAGTCATCTGCTGCTGTCCGGGCTCGGTGTTGTGCGAGAACACGCCGCCGGTGGCGCAGATCTTGATCACCTGCGCGCCGTACTTGCGGAGGATGCGCACGACCTTGCGCGCCTCGTCGGGCGAATCGGCGTTGTACGGACTCTTCTCGTCCATCGACGGCGGGAAGAAGGTCGAGTCGCAGTGCCCGCCGGTCGCGCCGAAGGCGAAGGTCGCCGGCACGATGCGCGGGCCGACGACCTTGCCGGCGTCGATGGCCTGCTGCAATCCGACGTCGTTCCAGTCCTCGGAGCCGACGTTGCGCACGGTGGTGAAGCCGGCCATCAATGTCCTGCGCGCGTTCTCGACCGCGATCATCGACCAGAAGCGATCATTGAATTCGAGATAGGTGTAGCCGCCGTACTCCGGGTCGCTGTCGATGTGCACGTGCATGTCGATCAGCCCGGGCAGCAGGGTCATGTCGCCGAGGTCGTGGCGGACGATGCCCGGCTTCGCATCGACGTGCGCGCCGCCGCTGGCGACCTGGACGATGCGCCCATGCTCGACCAGCACCTCGGCCTGTTCGAGCATGCGCCCGCTGCGCACGTCGAGCAGGCGCGCGGCGGTGACGATCGAGGTGTCCGACGCATCGGTTGCCGGCGACGGCGTTTCCTGCGCGCCGAGCGAAGATGCGATCGTCGCGAGGAACAGGATGCAGGCAGGTAGAAAACGGGGCAAACGGCGCATGGGACGACCCTCGACGGAGATCGTCCAAGCGTACGCGCGCCCGGGAATCGGGTCGAGCGGATCAGGAGACGCGCTGGACCACCACGCCCGCCGGCGAGAGCCACGGCGACAGCCAGTGGTCGACCAGCAGGAACACGAACAGGGCCATGAGGTAGACGATCGAATACTGGAACGTGCGCATCGCGAACAGGTCGTCCGGCGGATCGAGCAGCTTCCATGCGTACCACAGGAACACGCCGCCCAGTACCAATGCGCCGCCGAGGTAGAACAGCCCGCTCATGCCCACCGCCCACGGCAACACCGTGGCCACCACCAGCAGCACGGTGTACAGCAGAATCTGCCAGCGGGTGTACGCCACGCCGTGCGTGACCGGCAGCATCGGCACCAGCGCACGGGCGTAGTCGTCGCGACGGAAGATCGCCAGCGCCCAGAAATGCGGCGGCGTCCACACGAAGATGATCAGCACCAGCAGCAGCGCATGCGCCCAGTCCCACGGGTTGCGCATGCCGGTCACAGCCGCCCAGCCGAGCAGCGGCGGCGCGGCGCCGGCGATGCCGCCGATCACGATGTTCTGCGGCGTCGCCCGCTTGAGCCAGGCGGTGTAGACGACCGCGTAGCCGATGAGCGAGGCGAAGGTCAGCGCGGCGGTGATCGGATTGACCAGCGCGATCAGGATCGTCATCGACAGCGCGCCGAGGAAGACTGCGAACGCCAGCACCTGCACAGGCTTCAACGCACCGGTGGCGAGCGGGCGATGCGCGGTGCGCACCATGACCCGGTCGATGCGCTGGTCGATCAGGTGGTTGATCGCCGCGGCGCTGGAGGCCGCCAGCCAGATGCCGAGGAAGCCGAACACGCTTTCGCGCAGCGGCGGCAATCCAGGCACGGCCAGGAACATGCCGACGAACGCCGTGAAGACGATCAGCGCGACCACCCGCGGTTTGGTCAGCGCCCAGTATTCGCGCATCCGGAAGGTCATCGCGCGGTCAGTCCATCGGCGGCCGGACGCGCGCGAGCAGACTCACCAGCACGAACAGCAGCGCGGCGGCGCCGGCGTTGTGCAGCGTCGCCACCCACAGCGGCAGGCCCAGCATCACGTTGCCGATGCCGAGGCCGACCTGTGTCAATACCAGCAGGCCGAGCACCACGCCGGTCAGCCACAGGCCGGGCGTGCGCACCAGCCGCCAGGCCAGCGCGAGCAGGTACAGGAACACCACGACCGCCATGCCGCGGTGCGCGAGCTGGATCGCGATGCGCGAGGCGCCGTCGAGCACGCCGCCTTCGTAATCCACGCCGACGCCGCGCCACAGCACGAAGCCTGCGCGGAAGTCGGTCGGCGGCACCCACTGGCCGACGCAGGTCGGGAAATCGTTGCCGCAGGCGAGCGCGGCGTAGTTGGAGCTGACCCAGCCGCCCAGCGCGATCTGCAGGGCGAGCACGACCAGCGCGCCGATCAACCAGCGCCGCATCGCGACGTGCTCCGCGAGGCGCACCGGGATGTCCGTCGCGCGCCACGCCATCCACGTCAGCAAGCCGAACGTGGTCAGGCCGCCGAGCAGATGTCCCATCACGACGATGGGCTTGAGCAGCAGCGTCACCGTCCACATGCCCAGCAGCGCCTGGAACACGATCACCATCAGCGTGAGCGTCGCCACGCGGGACAGATCGTCGTTGTTCCAGCGCAGCGCCGAATACAGCAGCAGCGCTTCGCCGACGCCGGCCACGACGAACGCGGCCTCGTGCATGCCGCGCATGTACAGCGGGATGCCGGCGCCCACGCAGGCCGCCGCGAGCAGGATGCGGGCGACACCGAAGCGACGCCGGCGCGCCGCGAGCAGCGCGAGGATCGCGACCAGTCCGCCGAGCGTGCCGGCGAGGTGGCGGTGGACCTGCTCGCGCCAGGCTTTCTGGTCGTCGAACGGGCGGATCGCGCTGGCGGCGTGCGACGCCGCTTCGGACATCGCCTGAGGCCAGGTGGCGCGACCATAGCAGGTCGGCCAGTCCGGGCAGCTGAGGCCGGCGTTCGACAGCCGCACGAAGGCGCCGAACACGATCACGCCGAAGGCGAGCGCCACGGCGAGCCAGGCGACACGGTGGAAATGACGGTACGGCGGCGCCTTCGGCGCGCTCTGGAGCACGGGTACGCTCATTGCATCTTCAACAGCTTGGACAGGTCCTTGCGCATTTCCGAGATATCGGTGCCGGGACGGTAGCGCAGTATGACAAACCCGTACGGGTCGACCACGTAGACCGGCGCGCCCGCCGGGTCGATGGCGCGCGGCAGGCGGGCGCGCAGCGCAGGATCGTCGGCCAGCTGGCGAACGGCCGGCAGCGGCGGCGCATCGGCCGGATACGGCCCCATCCACAGGATCTCCAGATGCTCCGCATCGCGGCCGAAGATCAGGCGCAGCTTCTCCAGCTGTTCCGGCAATGCTGCGCAACTCGCGCCGCAGGCTGCGGGTGCGACCACGAGCAGTCGCCGCATGCGTTCGGCCGGCGCCCAGTCGTAGCGCGTGCCATCCGCCAGGCGCGGTGGCGCGGTGCGGAGGTCGACGATCGGTTCCAGCCGTTCGCCGACCGTCTTCGACCCGGGGATCAGGCCGCCGGCGTTGAGGATCCAGGCGATCGCGATCGGCCCGGCGAAAACGGCCAGCAGCAACAGCAGCGTGCGACGGCCGCGGT
>JBGAFR010000100.1:0-11053 GCA_044227145.1 Lysobacteraceae bacterium | reverse complement strand
TTCGCATAGAATTGAGGGCTCCGGCCACGCGCCGGCCCCCTCAGTCTATCCGCCCCCCTCCCGATGCCCGATACGCATTCCGCCGGCCCCGCCTGGGTCGTGCTCAAGTTCGGCGGCACCTCGGTGTCGCGTCGCCACCGCTGGGACACGATCGGGTGCCTTGCGAAACGCCGGGCCGACGAGGACGACGCGCGAATCCTGGTCGTGGTCTCGGCGCTGTCGGGCGTGACCAACGAACTCACGGCCATTGCCGACGGCAACGGCATCGCCGAGCGCATCGCCGCGCTGGTCGAACGCCACCGCGCGTTCTGCGCCGAACTGGACCTTGATCCCGATGTCGTCCTCGGCGAACGCCTCGCCGCGCTGCAGGCGCTCGCCACCGACGCGCGCGCCATGGCGCGACCGCTGGACTGGCAGGCCGAGGTGCTGGGGCAGGGCGAACTGCTGTCGTCGACGCTCGGTGCGGCCTACCTGCGCGCGCAGGGCCTCGACTTCGGCTGGTGCGACGCCCGCGACTGGCTCGACGCGATGTCACTGCCCAACGCCAGCGACTGGGCGCAGCGGCTGTCGGTGAACTGCCGCTTCCAGGCAGACGCCGCGTTCCGCGATCGCTTCGCGACGCAGCCGACCCGCATGCTCATCTCGCAGGGCTTCATCGCCCGCCACGCCGACGGTGGTACCGCCATCCTCGGCCGCGGCGGTTCCGATACCTCGGCCGCGTACTTCGGTGCGCTGCTGAAGGCGAAGCGGGTCGAGATCTGGACCGACGTGCCCGGCATGTTCAGCGCGAACCCGCGCGAAGTGCCCGAGGCGCGGCTGTTGTCGCGCCTGGACTACGCCGAAGCGCAGGAAATCGCGACCACCGGCGCCAAGGTGCTGCATCCGCGCTCGATCGCGCCCTGTCGCGACGCCGGCGTGCCGATGGCGATCCTCGACACCGAGCGCCCGGACCTGCCGGGCACGCGCATCGACGCCAGCGTCGCCACCGTGCCGGGGGTGAAGGCGATCAGCCGTCGCAACGGCATCGTGCTGGTGTCGATGGAATCGATCGGCATGTGGCAGCAGGTCGGCTTCCTGGCCGACGTGTTCGAGCGCTTCAAGCGCCACGGCCTGTCGATCGACCTCATCGGCTCGTCGGAAACCAACGTGACGGTGTCGCTCGACCCCAGCGAGAACCTGGTCAACAGCGACGTGCTCAGCCGGCTCTCGGCGGACCTGGCCGAAGTCTGCCGCGTCAAGGTCATCGCGCCGTGCGCGGCGATCACTCTGGTCGGCCGTGGCATGCGCTCGCTGCTGCACAAGCTGTCGGACGTGTGGGCGACCTTCGGCCGCGAGCGCGTGCACCTGATCTCGCAGTCGTCGAACGACCTCAACCTGACCTTCGTCGTCGACGAGGTCGATGCCGACGGCCTGCTGCCGCAGCTGCACGGCGAGCTGATCCGCAGCGGCGCGATGCCTGTGCAGGACGCGGCGGTGTTCGGGCCGAGCTGGACCGAAATCGCGCACGGCGCTCCCGCGCGCGAGGCGCCGTGGTGGCGCGCGCAGTCCGCCGCGCTGGTCGCGCGTGCGGGCGAGGGCACGCCCACGTACGTGTACGACCTCGCGACCGTGCGCGCCCGCGCCCGCGCGCTGCGCGGCGTGGCCGCGGTCGATCGCCGTTTCTTCGCGTTGAAGGCCAATGCGCATCCGGCGATCCTGCACGCGCTCGCCGCCGAAGGTTTCGGGTTCGAGTGCGTGTCGCTGGCCGAGGTCGAGCACGTGATCGAGACGCTGCCCGGCCTCGATCCCGCGCGCATCCTGTTCACCCCGAGCTTCGCCCCGCGCGCCGAATACGCCGAGGCGTTGGCCCTCGGCGTCCACGTCACCGTCGACAACGTCGAGATGCTTGCGCGCTGGTCCGACGTGTTCCGCGACCGGCCGCTGTGGTTGCGCATCGACCTCGGCCGTGGCGATGGCCACCACGAGAAGGTCCGCACCGGCGGCAGCGAGGCCAAGTTCGGCCTGCCGATGGCGAAGGCCGGCGACTTCGTCGAGGCCGCGCGCGGGATCGGCGCCCGCGTGGTCGCGCTGCATGCGCACCTCGGCAGCGGCATCGACAACGTCGCGCACTGGCGCGAGGTCTACGCCGACCTCGCCGCGCTGGCCGAGCAGGTCGGCACGGTCGAGACCATCGACATCGGCGGCGGTTTGCCGGTGCCGTACACGCCGGACGCGCGGCCGTTCGACGTGGCCGGCTGGGCGGAAGGGCTGGCCGGGATCAAGGCCGCGTATCCGCGCTTCGCGCTGGCGATCGAGCCGGGCCGCTACCTCGTCGCCGAAGCCGGCGTGCTGCTGGCGCGGGTCACCCAGGTGGTCGAGAAGGACGGCGTGCGCCGCATCGGCCTCGACGCCGGCATGAACGCGCTGGTGCGCCCGGCCATGTACGACGCCTGGCACGCCATCCACAACCTGTCGCGGCTCGACGACGAGGCGGTGCTGCCGTTCGACGTGGTCGGCCCGATCTGCGAGAGCAGCGATGTGTTCGGCCATGCCCGCATGCTGCCGGCGGCGACGCAGGAAGGCGACGTGGTCCTGATCGCCGACGCCGGCGCCTACGGCATGGCGATGGCCAGCACCTACAACCTGCGCGCGCTGCCGGTGGAAGAGGTGTTGGGGTGAGTGGCCGCACTGCGCTGGTGCTGCTCAACGCGATCGCGGCGTGGTGCATCGCCACGGCTGCCAGCAGTCTATTTTGGATATTGAAGGTGGGCCGTAATGGACCGCCTGATTTTGCGACGATACAGATGATCGTCGTCGTTCCCGCGATCTTCGCCGCCGTCGTCGCTGCCATGCTGTGGACACGTAAGCCGGACTGGTGGCGCATGGATGCATTGACCTTGTCCGGTTACATCGTGATTTCTGCGCAGATCGCGGTTGGTCTGGGCTTTTCAGCTCAAATGTTGCTGACGAGCAACGTCGGCCGTGCCTATGCTGCGTTCGGTTTCCTCGAACTCGCATGGCTGACTCTGGGTGTCGGCGTGATGGTGTCGACGGTTGGCTTCATTGTCACCGGCGTTCCGGCCCTCCTCGTGGAATGCATCATCGTTCGTTTCGTCCGCAAGCGCTGGTCGCCCGCGCTCGCCCCTGGAGTATTCCCGTGAGTGCCGAATTCAAACGCGACGATATTCGCGCCTTCCGTTTCGTCCGCTGCGTGTTCGACGCGCAGACCGGCATCGCGCAGCTCGTCTATGCCTTCGATGAGGGTCCGGAGCTGGTCGAGACCGTCACCGTGCCGGGTGCCCCCTTCGTTCTGGCTGGCGAGCGCGCAGCGGCGGCCGAGCGCGCGCTGCGCCTGCTGCACCTGATCGCCGGCGTGAGCTACTACAAGGCTGCGGTGCCGCCGGAGATCCGCATCGACGGCTACGCCATCGACGCCGACACCGCCGTGCTGCTCGATTCGATCTACCTGCACGGCCTCGGCGAGTTCGCCTACCGCAACGGCCTCGACCTGCACGGTCGCATCCGCTTCCCGGCGACGGTCGATGCGGAGGCCGGTGCGCCCGCGCTCGGCCTGCGCGAGCACGCTCTGGTCGCGATCGGCGGCGGCAAGGATTCGCTGGTCAGCATCGAGGCGCTGCGCGGCGCCGGTGTCGAACAGACGGTAACCTGGATCGGCGGCTCGCAGCTGATCAAGGCCTGCGCCGAACGCACCGAGCTGCCGACGCTCAACCTCGGCCGCCAGTTGGCGCCGGAGCTGTTCGAATACAACCGGCAGGGCGCGTGGAACGGCCACATCCCGGTCACGGCCGTCAATTCGGCGATCCTGGTGTTCGCGGCGGTGCTGCTGGGCGTCGACCAGGTGGTGTTCTCGAACGAACGCTCGGCCAGCTACGGCAGCCTGATCGAGGGCACGGGCGAGGTGAACCATCAGTGGTCGAAGGGCTGGACCTTCGAGCGCGCGTTCGGCGAGCACGTGCAGGCGCACGTGGCGGCGGACCTGCAGTACTACTCGCTGCTGCGTCCGCTCAGCGAACTCGCGGTCGCGCGCCAGTTCGCGAAGACCGATCGCTACGACGCGCATTTCTCGAGCTGCAACCGCAACTTCCACATCCTCGGCGAACGCCCGGCCAGCCGCTGGTGCGGCGTCTGCCCCAAGTGTCACTTCGTGTTCCTCGCGCTGGCGCCGTTCATGCCCAAGCCGCGGCTGGTCGGCATCTTCGGCCGCAACCTGCTGGACGACGCCGGACAGATTCCGGGCTACGACGCGCTGCTGGAATTCCGCGACCACAAGCCGTTCGAGTGCGTGGGCGAGGGCCGTGAATCGCGGGCGGCGATGGCCGCGCTGGCCGAGCGGCCGGAGTGGCGCGAGGACGAGATCGTCGAACGCTTCGCCCGCGAGATCCGCCCGCAGCTGACCGATGGCGACCTGTCGATCGCGTCGCTGCTGGTCCTCGACGACGAACATCGCGTCCCCGACGCGCTGTGGGAGCGCCTGCGTGCGCATTTCGCAGCTTGAGGGCCAGCGCGTCGCGCTCTGGGGCTGGGGCCGCGAGGGCCGGGCCGCCTGGCGCGCGCTGCGTCGGCGCCTGCCGTCGTTGCCGCTGACGCTGTTCTGTTCCGAGGCCGAAGCCGCCGAAGCGCAGGCGCTGGGCGATCCGCTGCTGGCGACCGAGACGGTCGTCGATGCCGACCGGCTGTCGCGGTTCCGGGTGGTCGTCAAATCGCCCGGGATCAGCCCATACCGGCCCGAGGCGGTGGACGCCGCGGCACGCGGCACGCTGTTCCTCGGCGGCACCGCGCTCTGGTTCGCCGAACATCCCGAGGCACGCACGCTCTGCGTCACCGGCACCAAGGGCAAGAGCACGACGACCTCGCTGCTGGCCCACCTGCTGCGCGCGGGCGGCCACCGCACCGCGCTGTGCGGCAACATCGGGTTGCCGCTGCTGGAACTGCTCGATGTCGAATCGCCGCCCGAGTTCTGGGCGATCGAGCTGTCGAGCTACCAGACCCGCGACATGGCGGTGTCGGGCGTGCGGCCGGAGATCGCGGTCGCGACCAACGTCTATCCCGAGCACCTCGACTGGCACGGCAGCGAGGCGCGCTACGTCGCCGACAAGCTCGCACTCCTGACCGTCGCAGCGCCGCGGGTCGCGGTGCTCAACGGCGAGGACCCGACGCTGTCCGCGCTCCAGCTGCCGGACAGCGAGGTGCGCTGGTTCGGTCGTCCGGACGGCTGGCATCTGCGCGGCGATGTGCTGCATCGGGGCGATCGGGCGGTGTTCGACACCCGCGACGTGCCGCTGCCGGGTCGCCACAACCGCTCGAACCTCTGCGGCGTGCTGACCGCGATCGAGGCGCTGGGGCTGGATGCCGTCGCCCTCGCGCCGCATGCGGCCAGCTTCGCGCCGCTGCCGCACCGGCTGCAGACGCTGGGCATGCGGGATGGCCTGACGTGGGTGAACGATTCGATCAGCACCACGCCGCACGCCACGCTGGCCGCGCTGGACTGCTTCCGCGACCGCCGCGTCGCGGTGCTGCTGGGCGGCCACGACCGCGGGCTGGACTGGCGCGATTTCGCCGACGCCATCCGCGCGGCGCCCCCGGCGGCTGTGGTCACGCTCGGTCAGAACGGGCCGAAAATCCACGCGCTGCTGGCGCCGGTGGCGAAGGCGGCCGGCTTCGCTCTGGCGGAGGCCGACGGCCTGCCCGCGGCGGTCGCGGAGGCGCGACGCCTGCTGGGCGGCGAGGGCGCGGCCGACGGTGTGATCCTGCTGTCGCCGGGTGCCCCGAGTTTCGGCGCCTACCGCGACTACACCGAACGCGGACGCCATTTCGCCGCGCTCGGCGGCTTCGATCCGGACGCGATCGCCGCCATCCCCGGGCTCGGCATCGGCTGAACGTCGCGTCCCGGCCGACGGCCGTCGCCTCGTGCAGCGGAAACCGTCGCCGAATCCGGGTAGGCTGGTCGTCCTCCCCGACATGGAGCACGTCCCATGCGTTTCCTGCGTCGCGCGGCGCCCCTCGCCGCACTCCTCCTCTCGCTGCTGCTGTCGATGCCGGCCTTCGCCGCCATGCAGGCCAAACCGGTCGAATGGAAGCAGGGCAAGCTGCGTTTCAGCGGCTACCTCGTCTACAACGACGCCAACGCCACCAAGCGTCCCGGCCTGGTGATGGTGCCGGACTGGAAGGGCGTCACCCCCGCTTCGGTCGAGAAGGCCAAGCAGATCGCCTCCGCCGGCTACGTGGTGCTGGTCGCCGACGTCTACGGCAAGGGCGTGCGTCCAAGGGACGACAAGGCCGCCGGCGCCCTCGTCGCCAAGCTTTATCAGGACCTGCCGGGCCTCCGTGCCCGCGCCGCCGCCGCGCTCGACATGCTGCGCAGCCTCGCCAACAGCGCGCCCATCGACACCGATCGCATCGGCGCCGTGGGCTTCTGCTTCGGCGGCAAGACCGTGCTGGAACTTGCGCGCAGCGGTGCCGACATCGCCGGTGTCGTCACCTTCCACGGCGGGCTCGACACCACGCTGCCGGCGGAATCCGGCGCGCTGAAGGCCAGCCTGCTCGTGCTGAACGGCGCCGACGACAAGTACGTCCCGGCCGAGCAGATCCAGGCGTTCGAGAACGAGATGACGTCGGCCGGTGCGGACTGGCAGTTCGTGAACTTCGCCGGCGCCGTCCACTGCTTCGCGCTGGAATCCGCGAACAGCCCGCCGGGCTGCGTCTACAACGAGCGCGCCGCCAAGCGGGCGTTCTCGATGATGAACCTGTTCTTCCACGAGCGTTTCAACCCCTGACCCGGGAAGGGCCGGAACCGGCAGAGCGGCCTTCGGGCCGCTTCCTGCTCCATCGAAACATGTAGCGGCCTGAAGGTCGCTCTACCGAGAAGGGCCCGGCGTCATGCGGACCCTTTCCTCACCTCCGGGTCGCGCGCTTCGCCGCCTCAATCGCGCCGACGATCGCCGCCCGCGCCTGCGGGCTGTTCTTCCAGCAGGTCGCGCCGAGCATCGCCGCGACCTGCGTCACGATGTCCTCGGGCTTCGTCGCCGCCAGCGCGTCGAGCGAGTCGATGCCAACCTGTTCGAGGCGATCGACCACGGTCGGTCCCACGCCTTTCACCGACAGCAGCGTCTCACGCTCATGCGCCGGAAACGGCATGGCGGGGCTCAGTGGTCGCGTCCCACCGCGTAGCGCGCGAGTCCGCGCAGCGCGGCCACCGCGTCGTTGTCGTCGAGATCGTCCAGCGCGCGCTCGGCGGCGTCGGCGTAGTCCTCGGCGCGACGGCGGCTGTAGGCGATGCCGCCGGTGGCCTCGATGGCGGCCAGCACTTCCGGCATCGCCTCGACCTCGCCGGCCTCGACGATCGCGCGCAGGCGGTCGCGGGTCGCGGCATCCGAATGCAGCATCGCGTGGATCAGCGGCAGGGTCGCCTTGCCCTCGGCGAGGTCGTCGCCCAGGTGCTTGCCCAGCGCGGCCTCGTCGGCGCTGTAGTCCAGCACATCGTCGGCGATCTGGAAGGCATGGCCCAAGGCCAGGCCGTAGTTGTACAGGCGCTGCTGCACGGCCTCGTCGGCGCCTGCGAGCAGTGCGCCCAGATGCGTCGCGGCAGCGAACAGCACCGCGGTCTTGCGCTCGATCACCTTCAGGTAGGCCGGTTCGTCGGTGTCCGGGTTGCGCACGTGCAGCAACTGCAGCACTTCGCCCTCGGCGATGGCGTTGGTGGTGTCGGCGAGCAGCTTCATCACCGGCAGGCGCTCCAGCTCGACCATCAGCTGGAAGCTGCGCGAGTACAGGAAGTCGCCGACCAGCACGCTCGCGGCGTTGCCGAACAGCGCATTGGCGGTTTTGCGGCCGCGGCGCAGGTCGGATTCGTCGACCACGTCGTCGTGGAGCAGGGTGGCGGTGTGGATGAATTCGACCACGGCCGCCAGCTGGTGCGCGTCAGGGCCGCGATGACCCAGCGCGCGGGCCGCGAGCAGCAGCAGCATCGGCCGCAGGCGCTTGCCGCCCGCGGCGATGATGTGCTCGGCGACCTGGTTGACCAGCACCACGTCCGAGGCCAGCCGGCGTCGGATCAGGGCGTCGACCGCGGCCATGTCGGCGGCGGCGAGGGCCTGGATGGCGGGCAGGTCGAGCGCGGGGGTCGCCGAGGTCGCGTACATGGGGGGTCCTGACAGGCGGAACGCGCATTATAAGTGCCGGCGCCCGCCCCACGCCTCGGGGAACTCCGACCCCGCGCCGCGGGGAACCCCGATTCCGTGACGCCCGGCTATAATCCACAGTCCTGTGCCACACCACGGCACATCGGCAGGTACGTTCATGGCACGCGGCATCAACAAGGTCATCCTCGTCGGCAACCTGGGCGACGATCCCGAAACCAAGTACACCCAGGGCGGCATGGCGGTGACGACGATCCGGCTCGCGACCACCAGCGTCCGCAAGGATCGCGAAGGCAACCAGCAGGAACGCACCGAGTGGCATCGCGTGAAGTTCTTCGGCAAGCTCGGCGAGATCGCCGGCGAGTACCTGCGCAAGGGTTCGCAGGTCTACGTCGAAGGCTCGATCCGCTACGACAAGTACACCGGCCAGGACGGCGTCGAACGCTACTTCACCGACATCGTCGTCGACGAGATGCAGATGCTCGGCGGCCGCGGCGATGGCGGCGGTGGCGGTGGCGATCGTCCGCAGCGTGCGCAGCGCTCGGAAGGCGGTGGTGGCGGTTACGGTGGTGGTGGTGGCCAGCGCGGCAGCGGCGGTGGTGGTGGCTACGGCGGCCAGCGCTCGCAGTCCGCGCCCAGCAGCCCGCCGCCGATGGACGACTTCTCGGACGACGACATTCCGTTCTGAGCGATCCGTTCCGATCGACGCGATTCGAGCATCAAGCGACACCCCGAACGCCGGCCCCGTGCCGGCGTTCGCGTTCCCGGGCGTCGGAGCGGCGTCAGTCGCGGTCCTCGCCGATGTCGACGCTGAACTCGCAGACCGTCGCCGGCGACTTCAGCATGCCCGGGTCGTCGCTGCCGAAGGGGCTGTCGCCCGAGGGGTAGTGGTCCGGCACCGACTCGGGCGGGCAGAGCTGCACCGGCCCGCCGCCGCCGTTCGCCGCGGCGAGCTTGCCCTTGCGCCAGTCGGTGATCGCGCCTCCGTAGTCCCAGTCGAATCCCAGGAACTCGAACGGCTTGCCGTTCATCGCCTGCAACTCCTCGCTGGTCAGGCCGATGCGGATGCCGTCGGCGCGCTGCCAGGGGCTGCCTTCGGCATCGATCCGCAGCGACGCGGGATGCGTGCCGCCCTCGTCGAGGAACACATCGATCTCGCGCTTCGCGTCGCCCGGATAGAGCACCCAGCCCGGGAAGGTCTCGCCCTCGGCGCCATCGAGTTCCCGCGCGACCACGTTCGCGGCGCCCAGGCGCGCCTGCGCGCTCGCGAGGGTGTCGTCGGGCCGCAGCAGCGTTTCGAGCGTGGGGGCTTCGGGCTTGTGTGCGGCGTCCGCGGGTGGCGCTGCGGGCGCGGGCGATGCCTCGGGCGCGGGCGGCGCAGGCGACGTACTGGGCTGGGAGGCATCGGCGGACGGCGCGGTGGGCGGTTCGCTGCCGCCGCACGCGCACAGCATCAGAAGGACCAGCGAGGGCGGCAGCAGGCGTGCGTGCATGGCGAATGCCTCGTTCGGCGTGGTGGATCGGGCGATCGTACCGGGCCGACGCGATGGCGTGGGCGGAGGGCGGGCTAACCGCATCGTCTCCAGTGTCGCGGTCGTCTCAGGCGGTGAACCGCCAGCGGGCAGTGCGCCCGGTGTTCCCGCCGGCGTTTGCCCGCGGGAACGCCGGACCCGGACAGGCAATGGGCAGCGTTACACGATGAGCGATCTTCGTGCCCGGCTCAGATCGACGCAATGTTCGTGGCGGGTCAAGACCCGCCCTACACATCTCAACCTGCCGTAGGGCGGGTCTTGACCCGCCTTAGGGGTTAAGGGCGATTATCGGGGTTGGACTGAATTTCGGCTAGGTGAGCTCGATAAGCACTTGCGATTCTTTCTGGTATGAAGACGAGTTTCATGACTTCGTCAAGCATTTCTGGATAGAGATATAAGCGAGGATTTTGTGCATGAAAGTTGCAGCCGATACATACACTTTTCCTGTTTCGCGTACTGTAGGTCGCGTTTTGCCATATCAATGCAGGCCGGCTCGGGTGGTTTTTATCGGATAAAATTCTTTCAAGAAGACCGTTGTGCAATTTGAATTTGTGTCGAGGGTGCTTTGTGCTTGATTCAAGTTCTTGGATTGCGGCTTCAAGCAATTCCTCTTCCTCGGCAGGAAGTTTTTTTCCGAACACGTTGAGAACTTGGCAATAGCGTCTGATTTCCCATACGGAAAGGTCCAAGTCAATAAGCATCTGGCCTTCAGCATGGTACGGGATGTCGACGTATCTGAATTCGCCATGAGATGCGAGGTGGTCTATGAATTTCCTGCTTCTCGTTGATAGCTTGATCTCAAGAGGGATTGATTTCGTCAATTCAAGTGCGGCTTTGATGTCGTGACGGACCTTCTTCGCCGGGATTCTGTTGTAAAGAAGAATGGCCTTCAGGTATTTCTCGACGGCTTGATGAGATGACCAAAGAAATTGCGGGAAAAGTTCATATCGACAGGCTAATCTCGCTGAAATATAGTCGCGGTCGGCTTGGTCGCGAAATGATTGTGTTGCGAAAGAATTCAGTGATCGGTCCAGTATGTCGGCTGCGTCTGCATCTTGCTGTTCGGACATTTGTTGCTCCGTGATAGGTGTGGCGGTATAGATAAATCTCTATCCCGCCACGTGCATCTCTCGACTGTCCGTCTGATTATTCCTCCTCATGCCTAGGCTTATAAGCCTCCACCAACCTCGACTGCACCTGCCCCGGCACCGGCTCATAGTGGCTGAAATCCAGCGAATACCGCCCACGTCCGGCGGTCACCGACTTCAACTCCGCCGCATACCCCTCCAGCTCCGATAGCGGCACCTGCGCCTTCACCACGATCTCGCCGCCGCGCATCGAGTCGGTGCCGTTGATGCGGGCGCGCTTGGACGACAGGCCGCCGCT
>JBGAFR010000099.1:0-11422 GCA_044227145.1 Lysobacteraceae bacterium | reverse complement strand
TACTGCCCGTCGATCGAGGACAAGGTGGTGCGCTTCGCCGAGAAGGCGAGCCACCAGATCTTCGTCGAGCCCGAAGGCCTGGACGTGTTCGAGATCTACCCGAACGGCATCTCGACCTCGCTGCCGTTCGACGTGCAGCTCGAGCTCGTGCGCAGCATCCGCGGCTTCGAGCAGGCGCACATCACCCGCGCCGGCTATGCGATCGAATACGACTTCTTCGACCCGCGGTGGTTGAAGGCCTCGCTGGAAACCAAGCTCGTCTCCGGCCTGTTCTTCGCCGGCCAGATCAACGGCACCACCGGTTACGAGGAAGCCGCGGCGCAGGGTCTGGTCGCCGGTCTCAACGCCGCGCGCCACGTGCAATCGAAGGAGGCCTGGTCGCCGCGTCGCGACGAGGCCTACATCGGCGTGCTGATCGACGACCTGATCACCCACGGCACCAACGAGCCCTACCGCATGTTCACCAGCCGCGCCGAGTACCGGCTGCAGCTGCGCGAGGACAACGCCGACCTGCGGCTCACCGAGGCCGGTCGCACGCTCGGGCTGGTGGACGACGCGCGCTGGGACGCGTTCTCGCGCAAGCGCGACGCGGTCGCGGCCGAGACCGCGCGCCTCGCCACAGTGTGGGCGGCGCCGAACAACGCGCTGGGCCGCGAGACGGTAGCCACGCTGGGCATCGACCTCAGCCGCGAGACGCATGCGCTGGACCTCCTGCGCCGTCCGGAACTGGACTACGCGGCGTTGATGCGGGTGCCGTCGCTCGGCCCGGGCACGGACGATGCCGGCGTCGCCGAACAGGTCGAGATCGAGGCGAAATATGCCGGCTACCTCGCTCGACAGCGCGAGGAGATCGCGCGCCAGCAGCGTCACGAGCACACGCCGATCCCGGTCGCGTTCGATTATGCGAAGGTGCGCGGGCTGTCGAACGAGGTGCAGCAGAAGCTCGAACGCGTGCGTCCGCAGACCGTCGGCCAGGCGCAGCGCATCCCGGGCATGACCCCGGCCGCGATCTCGCTGCTGCTGGTGCATCTGACCAAGCGGCGCGGTGCGGCTTGATCGTCGTTTGAGGACAGGGAAGGAGATAGGCTCGTGAAAGACGCCTCGGATGCCTGGTACCTGCTTCGGGATGCCCTCTTCCATGAGGATTTCGAGTTCGCCGAGACGCATCTGCAGGCGCATCCGGGCCTGCTCGAAGAACGGGACGGCGTCGGCGAGACAGTCCTGCATTTCCTTGCCATCGAAGACTGCCTTGCGGGTGTCGCCTGGCTGCATGCCCGTGGCGCAAGCCTCGATACGCGGGACGACCTAGGGACACCGGTCGTCTTCGACGTGGCGGGGCTCGGGTACGCCGAACTGCTGCAGTGGTTCGTTGCCCAGGGCGCCGATTTGCAGCAGCGCGATTGGGATGGCCGGGATCTGGTCGCGTATGTGATCGAGCGGGACGCGAGCGACATGGCGGCGGCACGGGCCTCGACGCTGCACTGAGGACGGCCGACCGATGCCGATGCGCTCCACCTTCTCGTGCAGAGGGCGCGTGACGCCGGGAGATGCGCCATGCGCCGCATCCTGCTGATCGGTCCCGGCGGGGCGGGCAAGTCGACGCTGGCGCGGCGCGTCGCCGAACGGCTCGACCTGCCGTTGGTCCATCTCGATGCGTTGTACTGGCAAGCCGGGTGGGTGGAAACGCCGAAGGACGTGTGGCGACAGAGACTCGCCACCCTGCTCCAGGGCGAGGCGTGGGTGATGGACGGGAACTACGGCGGCACGCTCGATCTGCGCCTCGCCGCCTGCGACACCGCGATCCTGCTCGATTTGCCGCCGTGGCAATGCTTGTGGCGCGTCGTGCGAAGGCATCTGCGGCATCGCGGTCGCGCGCGGCCGGACATGACGCCGGGCTGTCCCGAACGATGGGACTGGGAATTTTTGTGGTGGATCGCGACCTGGCGCCTGCGTCGCCGCGCCGATGTCGAACGACGCCTCGCGCAGGCTGCGCAAGCGGGCGTGACCACGCACGTGCTCCGATCGCAGGCGGCGGTGGAGGCTTTCCTCGCCGCGCTGCCGTCGCGGCGCTGAGGACTCAGGCCTCGAAGCGGTCGCCGGCCGTCCCGGGAGCAGCGTCGTCGTCCGCCGAATGCGGATCAGCGTGGCTGTCTTCGGTACGCCGCCACGGCAGCGGCACCCCGAACAGCAGGCCGAACAGCAGCGCGAGCCGGCTCGACCACGTTTCGCGATACGGCGGCGGTTGCCCGACAGCGTCCGGTCCCAGCGAGAAGGCGCCTCGATCGAGGTCCGCGATCAGCGCGCGCGCCACCTCGAACTGGTCCTCCGCCACGCGCACGCGGGTGCCGCCGATCGCCTGGCGCCACTCCCAGTTCGCGAGGTTGGTCTGGTCGTCGCTGACGATCGCGTCGATGCCTTCGGCCTGCAGGCGGCCGCAGACGATGTGGGCTTCGATCGGATCGAGGTAGCTCGCGACGGTGCGGTGCATGCGGGTGCCGGGCAAACGCGACAGGCGTAACCTAGCAGAATGCGCACCCGCCTACGCCCGCTCGCCCTGTCCGCCCTCGTCCTGCTCGCCGGCTGCGGCGAAGAGGCCGAGGCCCCGAAACCCGTGCGCGTCGGCGACCTCGCGATCGAGGCCTGGCCGCTGCCCGCGGCGCCCGGCTCGGCGCAGCCCGACCTCGTGGCCGCGCCGGATGGCCGCATCCTGCTGAGCTGGCTCAACGTCCAGACCGGGCGCCGGCCGGCGTTCCAGATGGCCGAGCGTTTCGCCGACGGCCACTGGGAAGGCCCGCGCACGATCGCGGTCGGCAACGCGATGTTCGTGAACTGGGCGGACACGCCGCACCTGATGATCACCGACGACCGCGCGCTGTGGGCGCACTGGCTGCAGAAGTCCGCCGATGCGCCGTACGCCTACGACGTGATGCTGGTGCGTTCGATGGACCACGGCATGAACTGGAGCGCGCCGGTGCGCGTGCACGACGACGCCACCGCCACCGAGCACGGTTTCGTCTCGTTCTGGCCGCAGGGCGAAGACCGCCTCGGCGTGGCCTGGCTGGACGGTCGCCATACCGCAGGTGACGCGAAGGCCGATGCCGCCGGCGACCACGCCATGCACGACGAGGGCGAGGGCAGCGGCCCGATGACGCTGCGCGCCGCGGTGTTCGGCGGCGACCTGCGTGCGACCCAGGCGGCCGAACTCGATGCCCGCACCTGCGACTGCTGCCAGACCGACGCCGCGGCGACCGCGGACGGCGCGCTGCTGGTCTATCGCGACCGCAGCGACGACGAGATCCGCGACATCCACGCCACGCGTTTCGACGGCAAGGCCTGGTCGACCCCGGTGGCGGTGCATGCCGACGGCTGGAAGATGCCGGCCTGCCCGGTGAACGGGCCGTCGGTGGCCGCGCGCGGCACGCAGGCGGTGGTCGCGTGGTTCACGAGCGCCGGCGACAAGCCGATGGTCAACCTCGCCCGCAGCACCGACGGCGGTGCGCATTTCGATGCGCCGGTCGTGGTGGATCAGGGCGCGTCGGTGCAGGGCCGGGTGGCGGTCGCGATCGACGCCGGGCAGGTCTGGCTGCTGTGGCTGCGCGAGGACGCCGGCAAACAGTCGCTGTGGCTGGCCCGCTACGCGCCGGACCTGTCGAAGGCGCTGCAGCGCACGAAGCTCGCCGATCTGCAGGGCACCGGCCGCGCCACCGGGTTCCCGCGGATCGCGCTCGGCGCCGATGCCGCCTACGTCGTGTGGACGGATGTCGTCGAAGGCGCGCCGCAGCTGAACGGGGTGCGCATCGCGCTCGCCGCCGCGCCTGCACCGCGATCCTGAACGCACGCGCGACGCGTCCGCCGCCGGCGATGGCCGTCCGCGGCGGACGACGGCGTTATCCTCGGCAGGGACGACCCCCGTCGGCGCTGCGCGATGTCGTTCCCGCGCCCGACGCGCACATCCGGAGGTGCCATGTCCACGCGATCTGCCCCTGTCCGATCACCGCTCGCCTCGATCGCCGCGCTGATCGTCGTCTCCGGCTGTACGTCCCTGTCTTCACCGCCCCGCGTAGCCCAGGAGCTTCCCATGACCGTCACCGACGCTTCCGTGACTGCCGACGAGATCGGTCGGCGCGTATTGAAACTGATCGGGAACCTGCACGATGCCCGCGATCTCTCGCCGGAACGCATCGAGCAGGAGACGGGCTTCAAGGTCGAGTTCAATCCCGACGACCGCAACATCTATGGCTTCGGCGGCAAGCTCACGGACGCGTGGTCGTACAGCCTCGTCTCAACGCCGGAGAAGCAGGGCGAAAAGCCGAGCAGCCTGCGGTTCTCCTTCGACGACACCACGCGGGACCACGCCGATCCGGCGCCGATCTGCACCCCCGGCTTCGACGACTACTCCAGGGCGCTGATCGCCGCCGGTTACACCGGAAAGCCGCTGCAAGGCTATCGCGGCGTGGAGGGCTGGTATTTCACCCGCGACAACATCGGCGTGATGGCCTACACGGTCGGCAAGGTCGATCCGGCGGCCGGCCCGGCGTGCCTCTCGAAACTCATCATCAGCGCGTACGCGTGAGGAGAGCGAGATGGCGACGAAGGACGAAAAGAAACTCGAAGCGCTGATCGCCGATTTCGAGAAAGGCAATCCCGCGGCCGCGAAGAATTTCCGGGATCTGGTCAACGACACGCCGACGCTCAAGGCGAACCTGCTGGACGCGATCCACAAGGGCAATCTCGACAAGATCGGGCCGTTGCCTGCAGGCCTGCCCGCCGGCGTGCTCGGAGGCTACGACCCGACGACCAAGAGCATGGTGCTGCCGGTCGGCATCCTCGACGTGATCAACAAGGATGCGCAGCTGTCGAACACGATGCGGATGGTCGTGACCCACGAGTCGGCGCATGCGGTCAACAAGCAGTCGATCGAGAAGGCGGACAAGGCGTTCGATGCCAGTCTCGAGAAGATCGCGAAGGGCCCGTCCCCGCACGACTACACCAACGTCATCAAGACCCACAACGCCAGCGAACGCCTGCGCGAGGCGACCGACCAGATCGGCGGATTCAATGCCCTCGCGGCGCATGTCCGCAAGCAGAATCCGTCGGCGAAGCCTGGCGAGCTGTACGAAAAGCTGTACCACTCCAGCGACCAGATGGAGCAGTATTTCGACGTCTCCGGCACGCCGCCCAAGCAGACGTTCGCGCCGAAGGCCGGGCTGACCGTGGACAAGGAAGGGCACATCGCGCCGACCAAGGCGAATTTCGAAGCGATGGCCAAGCATTTCTACGACGCCAACGGATACCAGCAGATCTACGGGGTGCGCGCGCTGCAACGGGCGGTGGACGTGGAGGGCGCCGCCCAGTCCGCCGCGGCGGCCAAGGACCCGAAGTACACACCCCCCGAGGTCCGCGTGAACCTCAAGGAGCTGGGGCTGGACGGCAAGGTGGCGTTTCCGCCGGGCTCGGGGATCACCGACACCAGTCCCAAGCCTGCAGCGCCGAAGGCGCCCGTCTCGCCGATCGAAGGCGCGGCGCCACGCGCCGCCGAGCCGGCGCTTTACCTGCAGTCGGTGTCCGCGCTGGAGAAACTCGGCGGCGACACCGCGGCGCTGGGCAATCGCGAGCAATTCAACGCCGTCGCCGCGGCGATGGCGGTCAAGGCGCAGCACGATGGCCTGGACCGGGTCGATGCGGTGCTGGCGAGCCGCGACGGCAAGGGACTGATCGCCGTCCAGGGCGACCCGTCGACGCCGCAGGCGAAGACGAGCTATCTCGACAAGGCGGCGGCCGCGGAGCAGCCGCTGGAGCAGAACCTGGCCCAGCTGCAGCGCGAACAGCCGCAGGCGGCGGTCGCACAGCCTGCGCCGCAGACGAGCGCGCCGACGCGCTGAGCGCGCTCAGCCGCGGTGTTCGGCTGCCAGGTAGTCCTCGCCCTGCATCTCGATCAGGCGCGAGGCGGTGCGCTCGAACGCGCCGACCAGGCGCTCGCCGCGGTACAGCGCGGCGGGCGCGGCATCGGCGGTGCAGACCAGGTTGACGTGGCGGTCGTAGAGTTCGTCGATGAGCGTGACGAAGCGCCGGGCGGCGTCGTCGCCGCGCGGATCGAACACCGGGATGCCGCCGAGCAGCAGCGTGTGGAACTCGGTCGCGATCTCGATGTAGTCGGCGCTGCCGCGCGGGCCTTCGCACAGCGCGGCGAAATCGAACCAGGCCATGCCCTGCGTGCGGGCGCGCACCGCGATCCGTCGACCTTCGACCACGATGCCCGCGTCGCGGTGGTCGTCGTCGCCGCCCAGCGCATGCCAGCGCTCGTCGAGCCAGGCCTCGCTGCCGTCGTCCAGCGGCGCGCGGTACACCGGTGAGCGCACCAGCGCGCGCAGGCGGTAGTCGTGGTCGCTGAGCAGGTGCACGACCTCGCAGTGGCGTTCGATCAGCGCGATCGCCGGCTGGAAACGCGCGCGCTGCAGGCCGTCCTTGTACAGCTCGGACGGCTCGGCATTCGAGCTGGTGACCAGCGCCACGCCCTCGTCGAACAGGCGTTCGAGCAGCCGCCCGAGCAGCATCGCGTCGCCGATGTCGCTGACGAAGAACTCGTCGAGCACCAGCACGCGCAGCTGCGCGCGCCACTCGCGGGCGATCACGGCCAGCGGGTCGCGTTCGCCGGCGTGCGTGCGCAGGCGCTCGTGCACGTCGCGCATGAAGCGGTGGAAATGCGTGCGCCGTTTTTCCGCGATCGGCAGGCCGGCGTAGAACAGGTCGATGAGGAAGGTCTTGCCGCGGCCGACGCCGCCCCAGAGGTACAGTCCGCGCGGCCCGGGCGTCACCGGCTTGCCGAACAGTGCGTCGAGCAGGCCCTTGCGTGGCGGCGGGGTCGCCAGGGTCGCGTGCAGGCGGTCCAGCACGGCCAGCGCGGGCTGCTGCGCCGGATCGTCGTCCCAGTCGCCGCGGGCCACGCCTTCGGCGTAGCGCGCGGAGGGCAGCGCCGCGTCGCTCATGCCGCGGGATCGGCCGGCGGTTCGGGCAGGTACGGCTGCGCGAAGTGCTTGATCGCCCCGCGCAGGTCCATCAGCTTTCGATGGAAGAAGTGGCTGGTCTCGGGCATCCGCACCAGCTCGGCGTCGGGATGGTGGGCGGCGACCTTGTCGAACCAGTCGTAGACCGCCTGCGGGTCGACCACCTCGTCTTCCTCGCCCTGCAGCACCCGCCACGGCATCGTCGGGGTGACGATGCGGTCGAAGTCCCAGCGCCCGGCCGGCGGCGCGATCGACAGCAGCAGCGCCGGCTGCAGGTCCACCGCCGCGCGCAGGCTCACGTAGGCGCCGAAGCTGAAACCTGCCAGCCACAGGGCATCGTTCGGACGGGCCGCGCGGACCCAGGCCACGACGGCGCGCAGGTCCTCGACCTCGCCGTCGCCATGGTCGAAGCTGCCTTCCGAGGCGCCGGTGCCGCGGAAGTTGAAGCGCACCGTGGTCACGCCCAGCTCGCGCAGGGCGCGGGCGGTCATGGTCACGACCTTGTTGTGCATCGTCCCGCCCTCGGTCGGCAGCGGGTGGCAGATCAGCGCCACCACCGGCTGCGCCCGGGCGTCGGCCTCGGGCGGATCCACCGCCACCTCCAGTCCGCCGGCGGGGCCGGGCAGGGTCAGGGTGGTCGCGGTGTCGGGGAAGGCGGGCGAGGTCATCGCGTCATGATACCGGGCGAAGCGGATGGGGTCGGTCGGGGGCCGTCGGCCGCCGCATGACGCGACCCACTCCCGACCTCCCCCTGCGCTGTGCGCAAGGGGAGGAAAGCCGCGCAGGCACGCCCGGGGTCCAAGCCCTCTCTTTCGCCGAAGGCGAAGGGGAGGGTTGGGGAGGGGTCGAAGTAGGAGAAAGCCCTCGGACGCTCTCCCCTCCCGACCTCCCCCTGCGCTATGCGCAAGGGGAGGAGACCGCAGGCATGCCGTGGTCCACGCCCTCCCTTTCGCCGAAGGCGAAGGGGAGGGTTGGGGAGGGGGCGAAGTAGGAGAAAGCCCCCCGGACGCTCTCCCCTCCCGGCCTCCCTCTGCGCTGCACGCAAGGGGGGAGAACCGCAGGCGTGCCGTGGTCCACGCCCTCCCTTTCGCCGGAGGCGAAGGGGAGGGTTGGGAGGGGTCGAAGTCGGGGAAAGACCCCCGCCGCGACGACGCGCCCCTCAGGGCCGCCGCAGGCGGAAGCCGACCACCAGCGGGTCGTGGTCCGAACTGCGCCGGGGCGAACGGTCTTCCGGATGCGTCTGGTAGCCGCGGCTGTCCGGCTCGTCGGCGTTGACATGCCATTCCGCGGCGCCGGCCAGGCGTGCGGCCAGCGCCGGGCTGAGCAGCGCGTGGTCGAGACGGCCGGTCTGGGCGGCGTAGACGTAGCTGTACGGGGTCTCGCGCTGTCCGGCGAAGGCGTCGCGCCAGCCGGCGTCGACCAGTGCCTGCACCGGGTCTTCCTTCGAGTAGGCGTTCAGATCGCCGACGATCATCGCCAGATCGCTGCCGGAACGCGTGGGATCGGTGCGCAGCCAGGCGTCCAGCCGGCGCGCGGACGCGGTGCGGGCGGCGTTCCAGCAGCCCTGGCCGTCGTGGCGGTCGGCATCGTCGCCGGTCGCGCCGCCGCAGCCCTTGGACTTGAAGTGGTTGGCGACCACCGTGAACACCGGGCCGTCGCCGGTGCGGAAGCTCTGCGCCAGTGGCGGCCGGCTGCGGCTGCCGAACAGGTCGTCGGTCAGGGTCGCGGCGGTGCCGACTGGCTGCACCCGCGAGGCGCGATAGATCAGCCCGACCCGGATCGCGTCCCCGCCCTGGTCGGCGTCGGTGGCGACGAAGCGCCAGTCGCCGTCGCCGGCGCGGTTCAGCGCCGCGACCAGCTGCGTCAGCGCCGAATCCGGCCCGAAGCCGTCGTTCTCCAGCTCCATCAGCGCCGCGATGTCGGGTTTGAGGCCGCGGATGGTCGCCACCAGCCGCGCCTGCTGGGCCTGGTGCTCGGCCTCGGTGCGGGCGCCGCGCGGGGTCGGATACCCGCCGCCGTGGCCGTCGCCGTTGAAGAAGTTCTCGAGATTGAACCCGGCCACGCGCAGATCGCCGCCGATCTGCGGCGGTCGCGGCGTCGCGGGCCGGACGAAACGCGGGGCGGCGGTCGGCAGCAGCAGGACCGCGCCGTGGCGTTCGTCGATCACGCCCTCGACCCCGCGTACGCGGGTGCCGGCGCGCGGGGCGCCGCTCGCGGGCAGCCAGGCGATGCTCGTCGGGCGCTCCGCGTCGCTGCCGTCGTCCAGCAGCAGGGTGCGGCGGGTGTTGTCCGCGGCGATCTTCTGTAACGCCTCGCCGGGACGTACGGCGTCGCTGGGCGTGCGCAGGCGATCGCCGAAGTTGAGCGCGACTTCGCCGTATTTGTCGATGCGATCGCTGCCGGCGACCGTCAGCGGCGCGGCGATGCGGACGCGCATGCCGGCGTAGCGACCCCAGTCGTCCGGCACCGCGCGCAGCACGACCGGCCTCGGCAGCCGGCCACGGCCCAGCTCGGCCACGTCCATGGCCTGCAGCGCGGTGCGGGTGTCTCGGCCGGTGTCCTGTTCGGCGACGGTGCCGTGGACCCGGACCCGTTCACCGACCGCAGGCGCCGGCCGCCCGACGACGAACAGGGCGTCGGAGGTCGCGGGGTCGCGGTCGCCGCCGTCCTGCACGAACCAGCCGTCGCTGCGGATCGCCGTCACCACGCCTTCGACGGTCGCGTCGTGGCTGACCTGCTGGCTGCGCGCCTCGCGTCCTTGAATCGTGCCGATCGGCGTCGGGACCGATGTCTGCGCTTGGGCGGCACAGGCCAGCAGCAGTGCGGCGAGGAGGGGAAGCGGGCGGGCGCGATGGACCATGGCGACACTCCGGGAAGCGGAAAGACGAACGCCGCCCGGAGGCGGCGTTGCGGAAGCGGTGCGGCGGACGGCCGGGCTCAGGACTTGCCGACCTGGCCGAGCATCCAGTCGACGGTGGCCTTGACCTGCTCGTCGGTCAGCGCCGGGTTGCCGCCCTTGGCGGGCATCACGCCGGCGGTGCCCTGGAAGCCTTCGATCGCGTGCTGGTACAGCAGGTCCTTGCCCTTGGCGGCGCGGGCACCGAACCCGGCGGCGTCGAGTTTCGGCGCGCCGCCGGCGCCGGACTTGTGGCAACCGGCGCAGAGGTTGCCGAAGATCACGCTGCCATCGGTGGTGCCGCCGTAGGCCACTTCCGCGCTGGCGGCCGCCTTGGCGGCCTCCTCGGCGGCGGCCTGCTGGGCCGCGCCGGTGGCGCCGGCATAGACCTCGCCGGTGGGGGCGATGCGGGCCTCGGTGCGGGCGGCCTGGACCGGGTTGGCGGTCTGCGGCACTTCCTTCTGCAGGTAGTGGGCGAACAGGATCAGGCCCAGCGTCACCGCCGCCAGGAAGGCGATGACCATGGAAAAGCGCTTGAGGAAATCCAGATCGTAGTTGCGCACGACTCACCCGCGGGAACGAAATTGGGAAACGGAAGACGGAGCTGGCGCCGTGGCGCCCGTGCGCCGGAACCGACGCACAACCGGCGCAGTATAAGGGATTCGCGCCCGGCGGCGCCCGAACCCCGGGTCGGCGCCCGGAAGGCTGGGACGGAAGTCGGATTCGACCCGGGCCCCACACGTGGCACACTAGCGCCCGCATGAGCGAATCTCCCGTCCTCGACCTGATCCAGCTGCGCCGTGGCTGCACGTACTGCTCGGTGCGCCAGCTGTGCCTGCCCGGCGGCATCGGCGCGGACGAGATGTTGCGCCTGGACCAGATCGTCCAGCGCCGCCGGCCCATCGCCCGCGGCGAGCGCCTGTTCCGCCTGGGCGACCCGCTTGCCGCGGTCTATGTCACCCGCGACGGCGCGTTCAAGTCGGTCAGCATCAGCGAGGACGGCGAGGAGCAGGTCCTCGGCTTCCACCTGCCGGGCGAACTGATCGGCCTCGATGCGCTGGGCAGTGGCGAGCATCGCTGTGAAGGCGTGGCGCTGACCTCGGGCAACGTCTGCGAAATCCCGTACGACCAGTTGTCCACCGTCGCCGCGCAGATTCCCAGCCTCCAGCAGCAGCTGCTGCGCGTGATCGGCCAGAGCGTCGGCCGCGACCACGACCACCTCGGCATCCTCGTCCGCCGCCAGGCCAACGAACGCATCGCGCTGTTCCTGCACAGCCTGGGCGAGCGCTACCGCAACGTCGGCCAGTCCGACCGCCAGTTCCAGCTGCCGATGAGCCGCGAGGACATCGCGCGTTTCCTCGGCCTCGCGCTGGAGACCGTCAGCCGCGGCTTCAGCCGATTGCAGGACGACGGCGTCATCGCCGTCACCGGCCGCCGGGTCGAGATCCTCAACGTGGCCGAGCTGCTGCGCCTCGCCCACGGCGGCGACTCCGCCGGCGACAGCCGCCAGCGCCGCGCCTGA
>JBGAFR010000098.1:0-11414 GCA_044227145.1 Lysobacteraceae bacterium | reverse complement strand
TACGGCCGCGATCCCGACGAGGCGTGGGCGACGCTGGACGACGGCGAACGCGCCTATGTCGCCCGCTACGCGCTGGGCCGCGACTACCACAAGCTGATGCGCATGCGCCTGCAGAAGCTGGCCGACCGCGTCGCGGCGGAGATCGGCCCGTTCGGCCATCGCGTGTTCGTCGACTCCGCACCCGTGCTGGAACGCGCCCTCGCCCGCAACGCCGGTCTCGGCTGGATCGGCAAGCACACCTGCCTGATCGACAAGGATGGCGGCTCCTGGTTCTTCCTCGGCGAACTCTACGTCGACCTGCCGCTGCCGGTCGATCCGCCGGCGACCGCGCACTGCGGCACCTGCACGCGTTGCATCGACATTTGTCCGACGCAGGCGATCGTCGCGCCGTATCGTCTCGACGCGCGGCGCTGCATCGCCTACCTCACGATCGAGCACGAAGGCGCGATCGACGAAGACCTGCGCCCGCTGATCGGCAATCGCATCTTCGGCTGCGACGACTGCCAGCTCGTCTGCCCGTGGAACAAGTTCGCGCAGCGCACGGACGAACCGGATTTCCGCGCCCGCAACGACCTCGACAAGGCATCGCTGGCCGACCTGTTCGCGTGGACGGAAGCGGAATTCCTGCAGCGCACCGAGGGTTCGCCGATTCGCCGCAGCGGCTACGGACGCTGGCTGCGCAATCTCGCCATCGCGCTGGGCAATGCGCCGACGACACCGGAGGTCGTCGGGGCGCTGGAAAGCCGGCGCGACATCGACGCTGCCGGCTTCGACAGTGCGATGGTCCGCGAGCATGTCGCATGGGGTCTGGCGCGGCACGGCGTCACCCGGTAGAGCGGCCTTCATGCGGCTGCGTTTTGGCTTCGCATTGAAAGCAGCGACCAGGTATTCAACAGCCGAACGGCTGTCAGGCCGCTCTGCCGAGGCAGGATCAGGATCGCGCGCGGATCTCCGCCAACAGCGCCTGCGTGACCGGATCCGAGGCCTCGCCCTCGCCGCGCAGCGCCGGCAGCAACGCATTGGCGACTTCCTTGCCTAGCTCGACGCCGAACTGGTCGAAGGCGTTGATGCCCCACAGCGTCGCCTGCAGGTAGACGCTGTGTTCGTACAGCGCGATCAGCGCGCCCAGCGATTCCGGCGTCAGCGCATCGAGCAGGAACAGCGTGCTGGGGCGATCGCCGGCGTAGGCACGATGCGGATCGTCGTTGGCGCGACCGTTGGCGAAGGCCTCGGTCTGCGCGAGCAGGTTCGCGAGCAGTGCGGTGTGGTTGGATTCGTGTGCGTGATCGGCGCGGATCACGCCGATGAAGTCCGCCGGCACGATCTGCGTGCCCTGGTGCAGCGCCTGGAAGAAACTGTGCTGGGTATCGGTGCCCGCCCCACCCCACCACACCGGCACGGTGTCGGTGGTCAGCATCTCGCCGTCGAGGCGCACCGATTTGCCCAGGCTTTCCATGACCAGTTGCTGCAGGTAGTTGGGCAGCAGGCGGAGACGCTCGTCGTAGGGCAGCACGGCCTGCGCGGCCAGGCGCTCGGCGTTGCGGTTCCAGATCGCGATCAATGCGTGCCAGACCGCGAGGTTCTGGCGCAACGGCGCGCCGTGGACGTGCGCATCCATCTGCGCCGCGCCGGCGAGCAGGCGCTCGAAGCCGTCCATGCCGATCGCCAGCGCGATCGGGAAGCCCACCGCCGACCACAGCGAATAGCGGCCGCCGACCCAGTCCCACATCGGCAGGATGCGGCGCTCGTCGATGCCGAAAGCCGCCGCACGCGCGACGTTCGCGCTCACCGCGTAGACGCGATGGTCGTCGCCCAGCCAGTCGCGGACCACGCCGCCGTTGAGCAGCGTTTCCTGGGTTCCGAAGGTCTTGGAGATCAGCACCGCGGCCGTCTTCGCGGGATCGAGCAGCGCAAGCACGCGGCGCACCGCGTTGCCGTCGACGTTGGAGACGAAATGGACGCGCAGGCCGGTCGCATCGGAGAACGCATCGTGCAGCGCATCGACGACCAGTCGCGGACCGAGATCGGAGCCGCCGATGCCGACGCTGACCACATCGGTGACGCCGGCGGCACGCACCTCGTCGACCAGCATCGCCATGCGCGCGCGCGCCTCGCGCGCCTGCGCGGACGCCTCGCGCGCCTGCACGCCGTCGGCGAGATCGCTGCGCAGCGCGGTGTGCAGCGCGGCGCGGCCCTCGGTGGCATTGACCTGCTCACCCCCGAACAGCCGATGGATCGCACCGCCCAGATCTGCAGCCTCGGCGAGGCCGAACAGCGCGTCGAGCGCGGCGCGATCGACATGCTGGCGCGCGAAGTTCGCGTACAGCGGACCGACCCGCAGCGCGAAGTCGCGCGGCCGCGCCGGGTCGGCGGCGACGAGCCTGGCGACGGTGACGTCGTTCAGGCGTACGGCATGCGGACGCAGCGTGGCGTTCAGGGCATCGGGCGACAGGGACATGACGGGCTCGCAGGCGTTCGCCAAAGCGCCATCTTGCCAGATCGCGCGCCCCGTCCGCCCGCACGCGGACGCTGCAAACGAAACCAGACGGGCTGTCGATGTCGCGCCGGGAACCGCCTCAGTCGACGATGAATTCCAGGTTGTCGATCAGGCGCGTGCGGCCAAGGCGCGCAGCGATCAGGGCCACGCGCGGACCGCTGTCGTCGGCGGGCTCGTCGAGACTCGGCAGGCGGATCGCCGCGTAATCGACGGCGAAACCGGCGCGCACCAGCCGCAGCGAGGCCTCGGCCTCGACTTCCGCGCGCGGCGCACCGGCCTGCAGGCGTTCGCGCATGAACTGCAGCGTGCGGTGGATCTCGGTGGCCGTCCGGCGCTCCTCCGGCGACAGGTACTGGTTGCGCGAACTCATCGCCAGCCCGTCCGCCTCGCGCACGATGTCGCCGCGCAGCAGGGTCAGCGGGTACGCGAGGTCGGTGACCATCTGCTGGATGACCGCGAGCTGCTGGTAGTCCTTCTTGCCGAACGCGGCCACGTCCGGCTGCACCTGGTTGAACAGGCGCGCGACCACCGTGCAGACGCCGTCGAAATGCCCGGGGCGATGCGCACCTTCCAGCACGTCGGCGACGCCGGGCACGCGCATGCGCACCGCGAGATCGACGCCGAACGGATACATGCCTTCCACGGTCGGCAGCCACAGCGCGTCGCAGCCGGCGGCTTCGAGGCCGCTGGTATCGGCTTCCGGCGTGCGCGGATAACGGGTGAAGTCCTCGCTGGGCCCGAACTGGGTCGGGTTAACGAACACGCTGGAAATGATGCGATCCGCGTGCCGGCGCGCCAGCGCGACCAGCGAATAATGACCGGCGTGCAGGTTGCCCATCGTCGGCACGAAGCCGATGCGCAGGCCTTCGCGGCGCCAGCCGAGGATGCGTTCGCGCAGTCGGACGAGTTCGGTGATGGTTTCGATCATGGGTTCGCGGAAGTGTGAAGGACGTGTGCCGAGCGTCAGCCGGCAAGGATCTTGACCCAGTCGCTGCGTACCCAGCCCCAGGCGCAGGGGCCGCGATAGGCGGTTTCGCGCGCGATCGGGCTGCTCACGCCGCATTCCGCGGCGTCCTGTCCCTTGCGCGGATAGACGATCGGGAACCATTTGCCGTCCGCCGATGCGCCGCATACGAAGAACGCATCGCCTTCGCCAAGACGGTCTCGCATCGCATGACCGGCGCCGGGACCGCCGCGAACCGCGAGGAATCCGTCGCCCTCCGGCTTGAGCCCGGACACCGCGGCCCAACTGCCGCAGGCATCGAGATCGGCTTGTCCCCCGATGCGCACGGGCACATCGGAAGGCGGCATCGAACCCGCGGCCACGACGACCGGCAAGATCGCGAACCCCATCAGCGTGAAGCAGGCTGCGCGCCGGATGACCCTCATTGGTACGCGTGCTCCGCGTCCGGGAAGGCGCCTTCGCGCACCGCTGTGCAATACGCCTGCACCGCACCCGCGACCGAACCGCCTTCGGCGAGGAAATCCTTGACGAACTTCGGCCGGCGATGCCCGCCGTCGAGGCCGAGCAGGTCGTGCAGCACCAGCACCTGGCCGTCGCAGTGCGGGCCGGCGCCGATGCCGATGGTCGGGATCGGGCTGGCGGCGGTGATCCCCTGCGCCAGCGCGGTCGGCACGCATTCGAGCACCAGCAGCGAGGCGCCGGCGTGGGCGACGGCCAGCGCGTCCTCGCGCAATTTCGCGGCGGCACGCTCCTCTCGCCCCTGCACCTTGAAGCCGCCGAAACGCAGCACCGATTGCGGCGTCAGGCCGAGGTGCGCGGAGACCGGGATCTCGCGCTCGACCAGGAAGCGGATCACGTCGAGTTTGTGCGGGCCTGCGCCTTCGAGCTTGACCATCTGCGCGCCGGCCTGCAGCAACCGCGTGGCGGCGTCGAGCGCGCGCTCGGGCGTGGCATCGGCCTGGAATGGCAGGTCGGCGACCAGCAGTGCGCGTTTCAGGTGCGAGGCCACCGCGGCGGTGTGGTAGGCGATGTCGTCGACCGTCACCGGCAGCGTCGAGTCGTGGCCTCTCACCACCATGCCCAGCGAATCGCCGACCAGGATCAGGTCGACGCCGTTGCGGTCGAGGACGCGGGCGAACACGGCGTCGTAGGCGGTCAGCATCGCCAGCCGGCGGCCCTCGCGCTTGGCCTCGGCCAGCGCGGGAACGGTCCAGGGCTTGTCGTCGGAAAGGGCCATGGCATCGCGGGATCGCCGCCGGGACGGCAGCGGGGCGCCAAGGGTAACAGGTCGCCCGCGGCGCTCGTGTCGCCCCCGTGTTTCAGAGTTCCGGCTTCAGCGTTCCGGCAGTGCCGAGATCCCGGCGCGACCGAGGCGCTGCAGGGCACTACGCGCGCTGCCCTGCCCCGGGATCTCCACGTCCTCGACCAGATCCAGCAGCGGCACCAGTGCGAACGCACGCTCGTGCAGGTGCGGATGCGGCACCCGCAGGCCGGGCGTGTCGATGACGACATCGCCGTAGAGCAGGAGGTCGAGATCGAGGCTGCGCGGCCCCCAGCGTCGCCCCGGCACGCGGCGGCGGCCGAAGTCGCGCTCGATCCGCAGCAGTTCCTCGAGCAGCGCGCGTGGCGTCAGCATCGTTTCCAGCGCAACCACGGCGTTGATGAAGTCAGGCTGGTCTTCCAGTCCCCAGGCCGGCGTGCGATAGAACCGCGACACGCCGAGGTAGCGACTGCGCGGCACGGTCATCAGCCGATGCACCGCGGCGCTCAGCGTGGACGGGCTGTCGCCGACGTTGCTGCCGAGACCGACATGGGCGACCACCGGGTCGCGACGCTGCGCCACCACGCGAAGCCTCCGGGATCCGGGTCAGTGGCCGACGGCGGCCGGGCGGCGACGCCGGCGACGGCGCGAACCGCGCCCCGCCTCGCCACCTTCGTTCTCGCCTTCCTCATCGCCCTCGGCGGTCGGCCGCAGGGCGGCGACCGCGAGGGCGTGATCGGGATCGCGCTGCGCTTCGGCCCAGAACGCGATGTCCGCGGCATGGTCGGGCGAGGCCACCTGCCGCAGTTGCAGGAAGTCGAACGCGGCGCGGAAGCGCGGCTGGGCCAGCAGGCGCACCACGCGCTTGCGCTGGCGCAGCGGGAACCGCGACTGCAGCAGCCAGATCTCCTGCATCGGCAGCGAGAAGCGGCGCGGCAGCGCGACCGTCTCGACCTGGTGCAGGGTCACGCGATCGGCGGCGCGGCGTTCGGCCTCGGCCGGATGCACGCCCTGCGCCTGCAGCATCGCCAGCGTGCGGCAATACGCCGGCCACAGCAGCAGCGCGAACAGGAAGGCCGGCGACACCGGCTCGTCCGCCGCCACCCGGGCGTCGGTCGCGCGCAGGCCTTCGAGCAGCATCCGCCGCAGCGCGCCGCTGCGGTTGCCGGCCAGCGCCTTCGCGGTTTCGGGCAGCAGCGCCGGCAGCAGGCCGTGCGCCTCCAGCCCGAGGAAACTGGCCTCGGCATTCCCGGACAGGAACAGCTTGAGGCATTCCTCGAACAGGCGCGCCGCGGCGGCCTCGCGCAGCAGCGGCGCCAGCACCGGCAGCGGTGCCGCGGTCGCCGGGTCGATGGTGAAGTTCAGCTTCGCGGCGAGGCGCACCGCGCGCAGCATGCGCACCGGGTCCTCGCGGTAGCGGGTCTCCGGATCGCCGATCAGCTTCAGCACCCGGTGGCTGACGTCCTCGAACCCGCCGACGTCGTCGCGCACCGAGAAATCGGCGATCGAGTAGTACAGCGCGTTCGCGGTGAAGTCGCGGCGGACCGCGTCGTCCTCGATCGAACCATAGACGTTGTCGCGCAGCACGCGACCGTCCTCGTCGGTCTCGCGGTCGCCGCTGCCGTCGTCGCTGTTGGCGCGGAAGGTCGCGACTTCGATGATCTCGCGGCCATAGACGACATGCGCGAGCCGGAACCGCCGGCCGATCAGCCTGCAGTTGCGGAACAGGTGCTTGACCTGCTCCGGCGTGGCGTCGGTGGCGACGTCGAAGTCCTTGGGATGCTCACCCAGCAACAGGTCGCGGACCGCACCGCCGACGAGATAGGCGGCATACCCGGATTCGTGCAGGCGGTACAGGACGCGGAGCGCGCTGGGGCTGATGTCCTTGCGCGAAATCGCGTGCCGATCGCGCGGGATCGTCCTCGTGTCGGTCGGTGGCGTTGTGGACTCGGTCATCGGGACGGTGATCGCGGACTCGGTTGGAATGGGAGGTTGATCAAAACGCCGGGGGACCCGCTATACTAGCAGGCCTGTCGGCTTCGACCGTCCGGCCCCGCACCGTTGTCGCGTTCGGGGTGGTTCGAAGACCCGCCGCTTCATTGCTCCCTTCGTCTAGAGGCCTAGGACGTGGCCCTCTCAAGGCTAAAACACGGGTTCGAATCCCGTAGGGAGCGCCAATCCCGAAAACCCGCGTCGCAAGGCGCGGGTTTTTCTTTGGCGCGAGCGCAGGGTTCGAACCCCGGGTTCGACAGGTTCGCCCGGAGCGAACCTGGACGGCCGCAGGCCGCCCGCAGGGCGCGGCACAGGACGTGCCGCGTCCATCCCGTAGGGAGCGCCAATCCCGAAAACCCGCGCCGCAAGGCGCGGGTTTTTCTTTGGCGCGAGCGCAGGGTTCGAACCCCGGGGTGGACCGGCGGGCCCGACAGGCCAGCCCCACCCCGAGGCCACCCGGACGCCTTCACGGCTTCGCCCCGGGGCGCGTCCGGCTTACACTAGCGGCCCTGCGTTCCAGGATCCGGCCGCCCCATGCCTTTCGTCGTCACCGAAAACTGCATCAAATGCAAATTCACCGACTGTGTCGAAGTCTGCCCGGTCGACTGCTTCCACGAAGGCCCGAATTTCCTGGTCATCGATCCGGACGAGTGCATCGACTGCACCCTGTGCGAGCCGGAATGCCCGATCAACGCGATCTACCCGGAAGACGACGTGCCCGCCGGCCAGGAAGCGTTCGTGGCCTTGAACAAGGAGCTGTCCGAGCGCTGGCCGGTGATCACCACCCGCAAGGAGCCGCTCGCCGACGCCAAGGAATGGGACGGCAAGCCCGGCAAGCTGTCGATGCTGGAACGCTGAAGCCTTCCCCTGCTCCACACGAAAACGGGCGCCATCGGCGCCCGTTTCGTTTCCGGCATCGCCACGGGGCTTACTGGCCGCCGAGCATCGCCTTCAGCGCCGCGACCAGCTTGGTCGCCCCCGCGCCCGTGGCGGGCTGCCCGCGCGGATCGACCGCGGCGACCTGGCTGCGGCCGCCGTCGAGATCGGTGATGCGGACGAGGAAGGTCTCGCCGGCGTAGTCGATGTCGTAGGCCCCGAGCAGCTGGGCGCGGTTGGCGACGGTGGCGCCCTGAACGCCGGCAAGCGCCTCGCCGACCTTCGCGAACACCGTCGCACGATCGCCGGCGACGCTGAAGCTGGAGGCACGCACGGCCGGGTCGCCCGCCATCGAGGAACGGGTCACCGGGCCGGTCGGCTCGGCGGCGCGATCGGCCGCGGCCTGATCGAACGTCGGCGGGAATTCCAGCGGCCGCTGGTCGCCCTCGGCGGCATAGATGTCCTTCTTGTGGAACCAGTGGCAGCCCGACGCGCCCAGCAGCGCAGCGGACAGCGCGACGAAGGTCGCGAACCGCGCGGCACGGGACAGGGCGGGACGGACGTTCGGGCGGATCGGGGACATGCGGACTCCTGGAAGAAAACGGGGCGGTCGCAGGCTCAGCCGGCGGCCGCGAGACGGTGGGCGGCCTCGGCGACGTCGCGCTCGAGGCCGGCGATGCGGGTGGTCATGGCGTCGGCCGCGGCGGCGTGGGCCGGCGACAGCAGGGTCAGCGGCAGGCGCAGGCCATGCCCGAGGCCCTGACGCGCGAGGATCGCCTTGACCGGGATCGGGTTGGGCTCGATGCCCATGAAATCGAAGACCGGCGCCAAGGCGGCGTCGAGCGCTTCGGTGTCGGTGCGCCGACCGGCGCGGGCGAGGTCGCAGAGCCGGCGCATGGCGGCAGGCACCACGTTCGACGCGACCGAGATGACGCCGTCGGCGCCGGCCAGCATGGCCCGGGCGGCGGTCGGATCGTCGCCGGACAGGATCGCGAAACCGGGCGAACGAAGGACGATCAGTGCGTCCATCCGCTCCGGATCCGGACGCGCCTCCTTGATGCCGACGATGCGCGGGTGCGGCGCCAGTGCGGCCACCGTCTCCGGGCGCAGATCGCAGCCGGTGCGGCTGGGCACGTTGTAGAGGACGACCGGCAACCCGCCGTCGTCGGCCACGGCGGTGAAATGGGCGACCAACCCCGCCTGCGTGGGCCGCACGTAGGGCGGCGCGACGACCAGCGCGGCGTAGGCGCCGCAGTCGGCAGCACGGCGGGTCAGCGCGATCGTCTTGGCGGTGTTGGGCAGGCCCGTGCCGGCGAGCACCGGAATCCGTCCGGCGGCGATCGTCACCGCGCGGCGCAGCAGGGCGTCGTATTCGGCATCGTCCAGGGCATTGGCCTCGCCGGTGGAGCCGGCCACCACCACGCCCTGGGTGCCCGCGGCGATCTGCGCGTCGATGAGCCGGTCCCAGGCGTCGAAGTCGAGGGCGCCGGACGCCGTGAACGGCGTCGCCAGCGCGGTGATGCTGCCGGAAGGATGCACGCGGATGCCCTGGAAACTGTCTCGGACCGGAGGGGGTCGCGCCGGCTGCGGCGACGACCCGGCGATGTTACTTGGGAAGGTCTGAACAGGCCATCCTCCGCGCGCGACGGTCCTGTCGGGCGTCATGGGAATCAACCACTTGGCGCGACCGATGCCGGCGCTTCGCCGCCACTGCCACCCGGGTGCCCCGCATTCGCCTTGCGGCATGAAACCGCGGACCAGTATGCTGGCGCGGTGTCCCCGGCGCTGTGCGCACGACGGACCTGCGCGCCACCCTCTTCGCAACATTTCCCCGCCGCGGACGCCGCCTTGACCGAACCTTCCACCGCCGCACGACCAGCGCCGAACGAGAACTACCTGCTGATCAACGCCTACACGACGCATCCGCAGTCGCCGCTGCTGTCGGTGACCCGGCGGATCTCGGACAGCGGCTGCAACCTGGTCGATGCCCGGCTGTCCACCGTCGGCCGCGATGTGTCGGTGACGGCGCTGGCGATCGGTCCCTGGGACGCCATCGCCAAGCTCGAAGCGATGCTGACCCGTCTGGAGCGCGAGGAAGGCGTCAAGCTCAACTGGTATCGCACCGGCCCCAAGCCCGTGCAGTCGAACCTGCTGCCGTACGTGGTCGAGGTGGTGGCCGCCGACAAGCCCGGCATCCTCTACCAGTTGGCGGACTTCTTCGACCGGCAGGGCATCACCATCGAAAGCCTGCACTGCGCCCGCTACCGCGCGATGCAGACCGGCGCCGACATGTTCTCGGCACAGGTCACGATCGGGGTGCCGGCGGACATGCACATCGCCGCGCTGCGCGACGATTTCCTCGAGTTCTGCGACCACCTGAACCTCGACGCCATCATGGACCCGATGAAGTTCTGACGATGACCGACGCGAAACTCCCCGTCCTCGGCAAAGCGCTTCCCAAATCCACCCTCGCCCTGCCCCTGTCGCTGTCGGACGGCTCGACCGCGAAGCTGTCGGATCACGCCGACCGCTGGCTGGCGCTGTACTTCTACCCGAAGGATTCCACGCCCGGCTGCACCACCGAGGGCCTGGACTTCAACGCGCTGCTGCCGAAGTTCGCGAAACTCGGCTGCGACGTGCTCGGCGTGTCGCGCGACTCGATCAAGTCGCACCAGAACTTCTGCGCCAAGCAGGGATTCAAATTCCCGCTGGTCAGCGACGGCGACGAAGCGCTGTGCAATGCCTTCGGCGTGATCGGCGAGAAGAACATGTACGGCAAGAAGGTGCTCGGCGTGGTCCGCAGCACGTTCCTGATCGCCCCCGGCGGCAAGCTGGCCGCCGAATGGCGCGGCGTGAAGGTGCCCGGCCACGCCCAGGCCGTGTTCGATGCGCTGAAGGCAGCCCAAAGCCAGTGACCCGCTTCTCCGCGACTTCGACCCGTCGCCCCGCTCCGCGGGCCGCGGCGGTTCCGTCGCGCCTGCATTCCGTCTCCCCATCGTCGTTCCCCTCCCACGACCGAGGCCCCGCATCCGCATGATGACCAAAGGCAAGCGCATCTACGTCCTCGACACCAATGTGCTGATGCACGACCCGACCGCGCTGTTCAAGTTCGAGGAGCACGACGTCTTCCTGCCGATGCAGGTCATCGAGGAACTGGACAACGCCAAGAAGGGCACCTCCGAAGCCAGCCGCAACGCGCGCCAGGTCAGCCGCTTCATCAACGAACTGATCGAGGCCCATGGCACCGACAAGCTGGTCACCGGCGTCCCGTTGACCCGGCCGAAAGGGCTGCAACTACGCGCCGCCGACAGCATCGGCAAGCTGCGCTTCCAGACCGGCAGTTTCGATTCGGCGAAGAAGTTCGGCGCGGTGATGCCGGACAACCAGATCCTCGGCGCGATCCTCGTGCTGCAGGAAACCGAGGCCGGCGCGCCGGTGGTGTTCGTCTCCAAGGACATCAACCTGCGGATCAAGGCCTCGATCGCCGGGATCGCATCGGAAGACTACGAGAACGACCGCGCGCTGGACGACTTCAGCCTGCTCTACACCGGCGTCTCCGCGCTGCCGGAGGATTTCTGGCAGCGCCACGGCAACGACCTGCGCTCGTGGACCGAGAAAGGCCGCACCTTCTACGAATTCTCGCGCGACGGCGACGAGGAGTGGTACCCGAACCAGTTCCTCTTCCTGCCCGGCGACGAGGAGGCGGAGATGCGCGTGGCGCGGGTCGAGGGCGACCGCATCACCGTGCAGATCGTCGACGACTACCGCAGCCACCAGCACGCGGTGTGGGGCATCGCCGCGCGCAACCGCGAGCAGAACTTCGC
>JBGAFR010000097.1:0-11667 GCA_044227145.1 Lysobacteraceae bacterium | reverse complement strand
ACCTCGCGGATGCCGGCGAGCATCAGCACGCTCAGCGGGTAGTAGATCATCGGCTTGTCGTACACCGGCAGCAGCTGCTTGCTGATCGCCTGGGTGATCGGATACAGCCGCGTGCCGGAACCGCCGGCGAGGATGATGCCGCGACGCGCCGTCATGCCGCCGCTCCGATGCGTTCGAGGCGATAGCTGCCGTCGAGCACGCGCGCCACCCAGTCCTGGTGGTCGAGGTACCAGTCGACGGTGCGCGCGATGCCCTGCTCGAAGCTCAGCGACGGCGCCCAGCCCAGTTCCGACTTCAGCTTGGTCGCGTCGATGGCGTAGCGGCGATCGTGGCCGGGACGATCCTTGACGAAGGCGATCAGCGATTCGCGGGCGCGGCCGTCGGCCAGCGGACGACGCGCGTCGAGCAGCGCGCAGATCGTCTTCACCACGGTGATGTTTTCGCGCTCGGCGTCGCCGCCGACGTTGTAGACCTCGCCCACCCGTCCGCGCTCCAGCACCGCACGAATCGCGCTGCAGTGGTCGCCGACGTACAGCCAGTCGCGGATGTTGCGGCCGTCGCCGTAGACCGGCAGCGTCTCGCCGGCCAACGCCTTCGCGATGATCAGCGGGATGAGTTTCTCGGGGAACTGGAACGGCCCGTAGTTGTTCGAGCAGTTCGTGGTCAGCGTGGGCAGGCCGTAGGTGTGGTGGAAGGCGCGGACCAGGTGGTCGGACGCGGCCTTCGATGCGGAGTACGGCGAATTCGGCGCGTACGGCGTGGTCTCGGTGAACTTGCCGGTGTCGCCGAGCGAGCCGTAGACCTCGTCGGTGGACACGTGCAGGAAGCGGAAGGCGTCGCGCACGTCGCCTTCCAGCGACTTCCAATAGTCCCGCGCGCATTCGAGCAGGGCCAGCGTGCCGACGACGTTGGTCTGCACGAACGCCGCGGGGCCGTCGATCGAGCGATCGACGTGGCTCTCGGCCGCGAAGTTGACGATCGCGTCGGGCCGGTGGGTCGCCAGCAACGAGGCGACGAGGTCGCGGTCGCCGATGTCGCCGCGCACGAAGACGTGGTCGGGATTTCCGTCCAGCACAGCGAGGGTGTCGCGGTTGCCGGCATAGGTCAGCGCGTCGAGATTGACGACGCGGACGCCCTTCGCGACGGCCTCCAGCACGAAATTTCCCCCGATGAAACCGGCGCCGCCGGTCACGAACCATGTCGGCACGCGTGGACTCCTTGGTTGCTGGAAACGAGTTGCTGGAAACGACCGGCGGATTGTACCCGCCGGACCGCTGCGGCCAGGGGTTGGGCACCGCGAAGCTGAACGCCCGGGTCAGGCCGCGTCCCAGACGCAGCGGCCGGACTTCTTGCGGAGCACCTCCAGCCGCGCCGCGTGGGCGGCGAGTTCCGCCTCGGTGGCCCGGACCCGCGGGCGCAGGCTGGCGTCGGCGATGGCGTGGGCGAACGCCGCCTCCGCGCCCGGGCCGCCGCCGTCGGTCGCGGCCGGCTGGCCGAAGCCGATCTCGCTCTGGCCCGAGGTCAGGGCGAGATAGACCTCGGCCAGCAGCTGGGCATCGAGCAGCGCGCCGTGGAGCTGGCGATGGGCGTTGTCCACGCCCAGCCGCTTGCACAGCGCATCGAGGGAATTGCGCTGGCCCGGATAGCGCTTGCGCGCCATGTCCAGCGAGTCCTCGATCCCCGCAACGCGATCGTGGAGGCGACCGTACTGCGGCCCGAGCAGCGACAGTTCGTGGTCGAGGAAGCCGACGTCGAACGCGGCGTTGTGGATGATCAGCTCGGCACCGTCGATGAAGTCGAGGAACGCGTCGGCGATCTCGGCGAACTTCGGCTTGTCGGCGAGGAATTCCAGGGTCAGGCCGGTGACTTCCTGCGCGCCCGGCTCGAATTCGCGCTCAGGGTGGATGTACTGCTGCCAGGTGCGACCGGTGGGCCGGCGCTCGACCAGCTCCACGCAGCCGATTTCGACGACGCGGTTGCCCTTCTTCCACTCCAGGCCGGTGGTTTCGGTATCGAGGACGATCTGCCTCATGCGCGGCCACCCCCGGCGCGGAACGCGACCGCCTGATCGCGGGCGAGGGTGTCGACCCGTTCGTTGTCCGGGTCGCCGGAATGGCCCTTCACCCAGCGCCAGTCGACCGTGTGCCGCTGCGCGACCGCATGCAGGCGTTCCCACAGGTCGCGGTTCTTCACCGGATCGCCGCCGGCGGTCTTCCAGTGCCGGCGCAGCCAGTTCGGCATCCACTCGGTGATGCCCTGGCGGACGTACTGCGAATCGGTGAACAGGGTGACGACGCAGGGCCGGCTCAAGGACTCCAGGCCCATGATCGCGGCCATCAGCTCCATCCGGTTGTTGGTGGTCTGCGGCTCGCCCCCGGCGATCTCGCGCTCGGTGGCGTTGTAGCGCAGCAGCGCGGCCCAGCCGCCGGGGCCGGGATTGCCCAGGCAGGCGCCGTCGGTGTGGATCTCGACCTGCTTCAGGCCGGGGGCGGGCGTGGCGGACGCGTTCAAGCGGTGGGAACTCCTTCGGCGATCGCCAGCGGCAGCCGCGGGCGGATCGGGGTGATGGGCAGGGCGCGCTTCTCGGCGCGCTGCAGGAAGGCGGCGCGCAGACCGACGCCGGACTGCAGGGTCGGCGATGCGGTCGGCGACCATTGCGGGCCGATGCCCTGGGCCGCCGGTTCCGGCGCCAGTCCGGCTTCGGCGATGCGCCGACGCCAGGCGATCGGTTCCCGCGCGACCAGGCGGCGGCCGCGCCAGCGCAGGCGGTAGGGCGAGTGCGGATTCAGCGCCAGCAGCGCCAGCCGGCCCCCGGGCACCAGGACCCGGGCGCATTCCTCCAGCAGGGCCGCGGCCTCGCCGGGCCCTTCGCCGGGGACATGCTGGAGGACGATCGCCCCCAGCGACTCGCTGGGAAGCGGCAGCGGGAACCCGCAGCGGATCGCACCCGCCCAGCCGGTGCCGCTGGCCGCCAGGCGCAGGCCGCGGCCTTCGGGCGAATCGCCGTCCAGCGACGGCGACAGCCACAGCCAGGGCAGGCCGATCACCGGGTGCGCGGCCAGCGCATCGGCGACCACCGTGGTCTCGCTGTCGAGCACCGCGCGCCCGGCCGGCAGCGCGAACCAGTGCATCGCGGCGTCGAGCGGGGGTTGGTGGGACAATGCAGGCATTGCGCCATTGTATGCCGTCGCCCCGCGCTGCCACCCCACGCCGCCACCTCACGCTGCCGCGACACCTCGCCAACCCCGGTCACCATCCTCGCCCATGCGCCTGATCGCCCTGCCCGCCTTCGACGACAACTACGTCTGGGCCCTTGTCGCCGACGACGGCGCCGCCGTGGTCGTCGATCCGGGCGACGCTGCGCCGGTGCTCGCCGCTGCGGACGACGGCCTGCGGCCGGTCGCGGTGCTGGTCACCCACCATCACGGCGACCACATCGGCGGCCTGCCGGCGCTGCTGGCCCGCTGGCCCGGGCTCGCGGTCCATGCCCCGCACGACGATCGCATCCCGCACGCCACCCGGCGGGTCGGCGACGGCGACCGGGTCGAGGCGCTGGGCCGGACCTTCGAAACCCTGGCCGTCCCCGGGCACACCCGCAGCCACGTGGCCTACCTCTGCGCGACGCCTGGCGACATCGACGCCGGCATCGCGTTCTGCGGCGACACCCTGTTCAGCCTCGGCTGCGGGCGGCTGTTCGAGGGCACGCCGGCGCAGATGCTGGCCTCGCTCGACCGCCTCGCCGCGCTGCCCGGCGACACCCGGGTCTGCTGTGCCCACGAGTACACCGCCTCGAACGCCGCCTTCGCCCGGGTCGTCGAGCCCGGCAACGCCGCCCTGCACGCCCGGACGGACGAGGTGCGCGCGCTGCGCGCCGCCGGCGCGTCCACCCTGCCGTCGATGATCGCGCTGGAGCGCGCGACCAACCCGTTCCTGCGCTGCGACGCCGCCGCCGTGCGCAAGGCCGCCGCGGCGCGGCTGGGGCATGCGCCGGCCGATCGCATCGATACCTTCGCCGCGCTGCGTGCCTGGAAGGACGGCTTCCGCGCCTGATCGCGGAGCCGCGGTTACGCCCGACCATACGGGCGCCCACGGTGGGACCCGCGTGGCACACTAGCCGCCCCGACGAACGACGAGACCGCCCATGGGTTTCCTGCAAGGCAAGCGCGCGCTCATCACCGGCATCGCCAGCGAGCGCTCGATCGCCACCGGCATCGCCGAGGCCATGCGCCGCGAGGGCGCCGAACTGGCCTTCACCTATCAGAACGAGAAGCTGAAATCGCGCGTCGAGAGCGCCGCGGCAGAGCACGGTTCGGACATCGTGATCCCGCTGGACGTCGCCGACGACGCCCAGATCGCCGCCTGCTTCGATGCGCTCGGCCAGCACTGGGACGGCTTCGACATCCTGGTCCACGCCATCGCCTTCGCCCCGCGCGAGGCCATCGCCGGGCAGTTCCTCGACGGTCTCACCCGCGAGAACTTCGCGATCGCCCACGACGTGTCGTCGTACTCGCTGGCGGCGATGGCCAAGGCCGCGCGGCCGCTGATGGCCGGCCGCAATGGTTCGATCCTCACCCTCACCTATCTCGGTGCCGAGCGCGCGCTGGCCGGCTACAACGTCATGGGGCTCGCCAAGGCCAGCCTGGAAGCCAACGTCCGCTACCTGGCCTACAACCTCGGCCCCGAAGGCACCCGCGTCAACGCGATCTCGGCCGGGCCGATCAAGACCCTCGCCGCCGCCGGCATCGCCGGGTTCCGCAAGATCCTCGGCCACGTCGAGCAGAACGCGCCGCTGCGCCGCACCGTCACCATCGAGGACGTCGGCAACGTCGCCGCGTTTCTCTCCTCGGACCTCGCTGGCGGCGTGACCGGCGAAGTCACCTACGTCGACGCCGGCTACAACATCCTCGGCATGACCGGCATCGACAAGGACTGATCGCGATTCGCGCGACGCGACGCCGCCCACGAAAAAGCCCGGCCTGCGCCGGGCTTTTTCTTTGCCGCAAAGGACCGGTCAGAGCCGGTCTTCGGCGATGTCGACCCGCATCCGCTTGCGCTCCTGGCGACCCGTCGCGAGCGCATCCTCGTCGCCCAGCCGCTCGGCCTGCACGCTCAGGAACTGCGTGCGCTGCTCGGGCTTGATCTCGCTCTCGTCGGCGTGGCCGACCTTCGTCACTTCGAACACGATCCAGCGGCCGTCCGCGGTGCGCGCCTTGCCCGGCGTGGACTTGCCCTCGGCCGGCGGCGCCACCTGGAAATAGGCCTCGTTCGCCTGCGCATCCGGGACCGGCGCGCCGCGCGGGATGCCCGGCACCGGATTGAGCTGCCAGTGCTTCTCGGTGGCGACCGCGGCCAGGGTCTCGCCCTTCTTCAGGCGGGCCAGCGCGGCATCGGCCTCGGCTTCGGCGGCCTTCGCGGCGCGATCGGCGCGGATGGCCGCCACGACCTGGGCGCCGACCTTGTCCAGCGGCTGCACCTGCTCGGCGCTGTGCTCGACCACACGCACCAGCACGCTGTGGTTCGGCGCGATCTCGATCGGATCGCTGCTCTGGCGGCGCTCCTTGGCCTCGTCGGAGAACACGAAGCGCTGCACCGCCGGATCGGCGGCGATGCCCGTGCCCTGCCCGCGCGCGAACGGCCCGAGGCGCTGCACCGGCAGGTTGGCGGTCTTCGCCACCGACGCCAGCGAGTTCGGGTTCTTCAGCACTTCGTCGGCCAGGCGACCCGCGAGGTCGTTGTAGGCGCGCTCGCGATCGCTCTCGGCGACCAGACGCTCCAGTTCCGGACGCGCTTCCTCGAAGCTCTTGCCGTGGCTGGGCTTGATCTCGCGCACCTGCACCAGGTGCCAGCCGAAGTCGGTCTTCACCGGCTCGGAGATGCTGCCGGCCGCAGTGGCGAACACCGCGTCCTCGAACGGCTTGACCATCTGTCCGTTCTTCTGGATCCAGCCGAGGTCGCCGCCGGCGTCCTTCGTGGAATCCTCCGACACCTGGCGGGCCAGCGTCGCGAAGTCGGCGCCGGCGCGCAGCTGCTTGAGCACGTCGCGGATCTTGGTTTCAGCGGCCTTCTGCGCCGCGGCATCGGCCTTGGGATCGACCTTGACAAGGATGTGCGAGGTCAGGCGCTGCTCGGGTTCGACGAAGCGCGCCTTCTCCTGCTCGTACTGGCGCTTCAGCGCGGCTTCGTCGGCCGGGGGCGGCGGCGGCAGCGCCGCGCCGTCGACGTCCACGTATTCGATCGTGACCATCTCCGGCGTGCGGAAATCGGACGGATGCGCCTTGTACCAGGCGGCGATGTCGGCCGCGCTCGGCGTGGCGGCATCGGCCGGCGCCGGCGCCGGCGGCAGGATCGCGAAGGTCACGTCACGCTTTTCGCTCAGCAGCTTGATCAGGCGCTGGCCTTCGGACGGCGTCAGGAACGCCGATTCCGACAGGCGCTGCGCGAGCAGGCGGTCGCGCAGGGAGTCGCGGATGGTCTGCTGGAACTGCAGCGGCGTCTGCGGCGTGGGCATCGTGGCGAGCAGCGTGCGATAGCGTTGCGTATCGAACTTGCCGTCGACCTGGAAGTCGGGAATCGCCTCGATCTCGGCACGGAGCTGCGCATCGCCGACCACCAGGCCGTCGCGCTCGGCGGCCAAGCGCATCACGCGCTGGTCGATCAGCGCATCGAGGATGCGGCGCTTGGTGTCGATGCTCTCGAAAGCGCGCGGGTCGAAGGCATCGCCGGCCTGCGCGCGCTGCTGCTGGCGTACCTGCTCGAAGCGATTGCGGAACTCGTCCGTGCCGATGTCCTCGGTCTGCCATGCGAGCTTGCGCACGATCGCCCAGTCCGGCGCGTTCGGCCACCACTTCGGCGGCATCTGGATCCGCGCGACATAGGTGTCGCTGCGCTGGACGAGGTACTGCTCGACGCCGAAGAACGCGAACGGGACGATCAGCAGTCCGAGGATGACGGTGGCGATCCAGCCAGAGGATTTGTCGCGGAGGGCCTGCAGCATTGGCGAACGTCGACGGAAGAGGAGCCGCCTAGTGTACCGGCTGCGGCCGGACTCGGCATGCCCCGGCGCCGGCCGTCCCCGGCCCGGCGGCGATGCCGGCTTCCGGAAACGCGAAAGGCACCGTTTCCGGTGCCTTCGTCGTGTGCAGCATGGTTTGGAAGGATTGGCGGAGTGGACGGGACTCGAACCCGCGACCTCCGGCGTGACAGGCCAGCATTCTAACCGACTGAACTACCACTCCGCGTTTTGGACCTTCTCGCCCGACAGCCAGCGTGGCTGCCCGGGTCGACTATTCTAGCGCAGGACTTCGGCGAAACGGAAGCCCTCCGATCCGCCTGCCCTGGTGGGTGCTGAGGGTTTCGAACCCCCGACCCTCTCCGTGTAAAGGAGACGCTCTACCGCTGAGCTAAGCACCCAAACGGGAACAGCTGTTCAGTTTACGGCATCCTTCAGCGCCTTGCCAGCCTTGAACACCGGGTTCTTGGAGGCCGGGATCTGGATCTCTTCCTTGGTCTTGGGGTTGCGGCCCGTGCGTGCGGCGCGCGCGCGCACCACGAACGAACCGAAGCCGAGGATCGCGACGTTGTCGCCCTGCTTCAGCGCCTGGGTGATGGCGGCGACGGTGGCGTCGAGCGCGCGTCCGGCATCGGCCTTGGACAGTTCGGCGGAAGCGGCGATCGCGTCGATGAGGTCGGCTTTGTTCATGAATGGACTCCGGGTCGGATGAGGGGCGACGACGACGGGATTCGCCGTCGCGGTGCAACGTGCGCGGACAGGGGAACGCCTCGGCGCAGCGCAAACGGACGGGGCGTCCGCGGGCGTTCGTTATACAGGCCGGGGGTCGGCCACGCAACAGAAATCGCTGGAATTTGCGGGAAAAACGCGCATCCGACCGATCGTCGGAAAACCGCGATCGTCCGCAGGATCGCGGACGATCGCGAAAGGATTCGCGCCGTCAATGCCTGCGCACGTCGCGCCTCGCGCCGGACGCCGGACGCGTCGCCTTGCGGGCGACCGCACGCGGTTCCTTCTTCGCCTGCGCCGGCGCGGCGATCGGATGCTCCAGCGCGAGATCGAGCACTTCGTCGATCCAGCGCACCGGCACGATCTTCATGCGGTCGGTCACCGTCTTCGGGATGTCGGCGAGATCCTTGCGATTCTCCTCCGGGATCAGCACGGTGCGGATGCCGCCGCGCAGCGCCGCGAGCAGCTTTTCCTTCAGGCCGCCGATCGCGGTGACCTTGCCGCGCAGCGTGATCTCGCCGGTCATCGCCACGTCGGCACGTACCGGCACCTTCGTCAACGCCGACACCAGCGCGGTGGTCATCGCGATGCCTGCGCTCGGGCCATCCTTCGGCGTGGCGCCGTCCGGTACGTGCAGGTGCACGTCGAGCTTCTGCAGGAAGTCGACATCGATGCCGAGCCGTTCGGTGCGGGCGCGCACGACCGACAGCGCCGCCGACGCCGATTCCTTCATCACGTCGCCGAGCTGGCCGGTGAGGATCAGCTGGCCCTTGCCCGGCATCAGCGTCGATTCGATCTGCAGCAGGTCGCCGCCGACTTCGGTCCAGGCCAGGCCGGTGACCATCCCCACTTCGTTGTCGCGCTCGGCGCGGCCGTAGTCGAAACGGCGCACGCCCAGGTACTTGTCGAGGTTCTTCGCGGTGACCGCGACGTTCTTCACCGCCTTCGGCTTGCCCTTGGCCTTCGTCTTCGCGACCGGCGCGGGGCCGGCCAGCGCGATTTCCTTCACCACCTTGCGGCAGATCTTGGAGATCTCGCGCTCGAGATTGCGTACGCCGGATTCGCGCGTGTAGTAGCGCACGATGTCGCGCACGGCGTCCTCCGACACCTTCAGCTCCGCCGGCTTCAACCCGTTCGCCTTCAGCTGCTTCGGCAGCAGGTAGCGTTCTGCGATGTTGAGTTTCTCCTCCTCGGTGTAACCCGGGATGCGGATCACTTCCATGCGGTCGAGCAGCGGGCCGGGGATGTTCAGCGAATTGGAGGTCGCCACGAACATCACTTCCGACAGGTCGAGGTCGACTTCGAGGTAATGGTCGTTGAAGGCGTTGTTCTGCTCGGGATCGAGCACTTCGAGCAGGGCCGCCGACGGGTCGCCGCGGAAGTCCATCGACATCTTGTCGATCTCGTCCAGCACGAACAGCGGGTTACGCGAACCGGCCTTGTTGAGGTTCTGCACGATCCGGCCCGGCATCGAACCGACATAGGTGCGGCGATGGCCGCGGATCTCGGCCTCGTCGCGCACGCCGCCCAGCGACATGCGCACGAACTTGCGGTTCGTGGCCTTGGCGATGCTCTGGCCCAGCGAAGTCTTGCCCACGCCCGGCGGGCCGACCAGGCACAGAATCGCGCCCTTCATGCGCTTCACCCGGGTCTGCACCGCGAGGTATTCGAGGATGCGGTCCTTGACCTTCTCCAGGCCGTAGTGGTCGGCGTCGAGCGTCTCCTGCGCGAGTTTGAGATCCTTGCGGACCTTGGTGCGCTTGTTCCACGGCACCCCGAGCAGCCAGTCGAGATAGTTGCGGACCACGGCCGCTTCGGCTGACATCGGCGACATCTGCTTGAGCTTGTTGAGCTCGGACTTGGCCTTGGCCTCCACCGGCTTGGGCATGCCGGCCTCGGCGATCTTGCGGGTCAGGTCCTCGATGTCGTTCGGCGCATCGTCGAGGTCGCCCAGTTCCTTCTGGATCGCCTTCATCTGTTCGTTGAGGTAGTACTCGCGCTGGCTCTTCTCCATCTGCGACTTCACGCGGCCGCGGATGCGCTTCTCCAGCTGCTGCACATCGATCTCGCCGTCGACCAGGCCCACCAGCAATTCGAGACGATTGCCGACATCGACCGATTCGAGCAGGCGCTGCTTCTCGGCGAGGCGCACGCTCAAATGCGCGGAGATCGTGTCGGCCAGGCGCTGCGGTTCGTCGATGCCCGCGAGCGTCTGCATCAGTTCGGGCGGCAGCTTGCGATTGGTCTTGACGTACTGCTCGAACAGGCTCATCAGCGAACGCACGATCGCCTCGACCTCGCGGGGGTCGCTCGGCTCGACGGGATCGAGCAGTTCGGCATCGGCGGCGAGCGAATCGTCGGCCTCGTGCACGCGTGACAGGCGCGCACGCGCGACGCCCTCGACCAGCACCTTGATCGTGCCGTCGGGGAGTTTCAGCAGTTGCAATACCTGCGCCAGGGTGCCGACTTCGTACAGGTCGGCGGCGACGGGATCATCGGTCTCCGGCGACTTCTGCGCGACCAGCAGGATGCGCTTGTCGCGGTCCATCGCAAGGTCGAGCGCGCGGATCGATTTCTCGCGGCCGACGAACAGCGGGATGACCATGCTGGGGAACACGACGACATCGCGCAGCGGCAGCACGGGGATGTCGACGAGGGAACGGGCGGCGGTGTCGCTCATGGGGGCTCCGATCGGGGTGCCGGCGCCCCGCGGGCGCCGACCTTCGCCCCGTTATGGGGCCGTACGGCGCAGGATGCAAGCGCGGCGCGAGGCGAAGTACGGAGCGGTTCCGGAAACGAAACGGGCACCCGGTGCGACCCGGATGCCCGCTGGCACGGCCCCGCGCTCGCCGTCACTCGGCGGAGGCGACCTTGTTCGGCTGCGCCTGGTAGATCAGGTAGGGCTCGGACTTGTGCTCGATCACAGATTCGTCGACCACCACCTTGCTGACGTTCTCCAGCGACGGCAGGTCGTACATGGTGTCGAGCAGCACCGATTCGACGATGGTACGCAGGCCGCGCGCGCCGGTCTTGCGCTTGAGCGCCTTGCGCGCGATGGCCGAGAGCGCGTCCGGCCGGAATTCCAGCTCCACGCCCTCCATCTCGAACAGCTTGCGGAACTGCTTGCTGATCGCGTTCTTCGGCTCGGTGAGGATCTTGACCAGCGCGGTCTCGTCCAGCTCCTCCAGGGTCGCGACCACCGGCAGGCGGCCGACGAACTCGGGGATCAGGCCGAACTTGATCAGGTCTTCCGGCTCGACGTCGAACAGCACCTTGCTCACGTCCTGCTTGCGCTCGGCGCTCTTGAGCTTGGCGCCGAAACCAATCCCGCCGGCCTCGGTGCTGCGCTGCTGGATGATCTTGTCCAGGCCGGCGAACGCGCCGCCGACGATGAACAGGATATTGCGCGTGTCGACCTGCAGGAACTCCTGCTGCGGATGCTTGCGACCGCCCTGCGGCGGGACGCTGGCGACGGTGCCTTCGATCAGCTTGAGCAGCGCCTGCTGCACGCCTTCGCCGGACACGTCACGGGTGATCGACGGGTTCTCGCTCTTGCGCGAGATCTTGTCGATCTCGTCGATGTAGACGATGCCCTGCTGTGCCTTCTCGACGTCGTAATCGCACTTCTGCAGGAGCTTCTGGATGATGTTCTCGACGTCCTCGCCCACGTAACCAGCTTCGGTCAGCGTGGTGGCGTCGGCGATGGTGAACGGCACGTTGAGCAGGCGGGCCAGGGTCTCGGCCAGCAGGGTCTTGCCCGAGCCGGTCGGCCCGATCAGCAGGATGTTGGACTTCGCCAGCTCGATGTCATCGTTCTTCTGGCGGCTCTCGATGCGCTTGTAGTGGTTGTAGACCGCGACGGCGAGGGTCTTCTTCGCCCGCTGCTGGCCGATCACGTACTGGTCGAGGACGTCGAGGATCTCGCGCGG
>JBGAFR010000004.1:0-112627 GCA_044227145.1 Lysobacteraceae bacterium | reverse complement strand
CGTTCGGCCACCACCAGCAGGCGGCCGGGATCCGGGTGCCAGGACAGATGCACCGGCACCGCGTCGGGCACCGGCAGCGTGCGCACCCGGCCCAGCCGCGGGTCGATCTCCACCGCGGTCTTGCGGCCGTCGGCATGGTCGGCGACCACCAGCGCGCGGGTCGAATCGGCATTCCACACCGGCGGGAAGCGCGGCATGGGTTCGACCCCTTCCACCGCGCGCAGCGAATCGGGCCGCGCGAGTTCCGCCCACCACACCCGCATCGTACCGTCGCGATCGGAGAGGAACAGCAGTTGCCTGCCGTCGGGCGACACCGCGGGCAGCAGGTCGGACCGGGTCGACGGGAACAGCACCTCGCCGCGCGCATGGGCCTGCGCGCCGTCGGCGATGCGCGCCGTATGCAATTGCGACTGCGACTGTTCGATCACGAACGCGACACGGTCGCCGCGCAGCGCGACGGTCGGCGAGGTCAGCTCGCTACCCGGCAGGCGGTACTCCGCGGTCGCACCGTCGGCCAGCCGCTGCCGCACCAGCACGACGCCGTCGCTGCGATAGCGTCCGTACACCAGCTCGCCGCTGTCCGGCGTCCAGGCCAGTCCGAAGAAGTTGGTGCGCAGCCGGGTGATGCGTTCGGGCGTGCCGCCGGCGACCGGGATCCGCCACAGGTCGCCGAGCGACAGATTGCGCTGGAACGCGATCCAGCGGCCGTCCGGCGACACCCGCGGACGCATGTCGATGTCCTCGTCGCTGCGGGCATAGGCGATCGGCCGCCACACGCCTTCGTCGATGCGCATCGTCTGCAGGCGGCGGCCGTCGGTCGAGGTCGCGTTCTCGTCCGGGGTCGCACCGCCGCCGACCAGCGCGCGGCCGTCGGGGAACCAGGCGACTTCGGCCGCGCCCGGCAGGCAGTCGCCGATCTCGCGCGGCGTACCGCCGGTGGCGGCCACCAGCATGATCCGGCAGCGTGCGTCCTCGCTGCGCAGGAAGGCGATCTGGCGCCCGTCCGGCGACCAGGCCGGCGACATGTCCCAGCGATCGGCAGCGGATTCGGTGAGTGCGCGCGGCGGCACCGCCGAGGCGGTCTGCAGCATCAGCGCGGCGCCACGGCCGTCCTCGCGATGGCGCGTGTAGACCAGCAGCGCGCCGTCGGGCGACAGCGACGGCGCGCCCTCGCTCAGCGGCGAGGTCGCGATGCGCTGCACCGGCACCTGCGCCGCGGCGCCCGCCGACGCGACGGCCGGCGTTTGCGGCACCGGCGTCGACACCTCCGGCCGACGGCTCCACAGCCATGCGCCCATCGCGGCGACCAGCGCCAGCACGCCCAGCGTGTCGACCACCGCCCAGACGCGTCGCGCCCTGCGCGGTGCCGTCGCGGCCGCCGCCGCGACCGGCACCGGCGCGCGTTCGGGATCGGCCAGCCATTCCACCGGTGCGATCAGCCGGTAGCCCTGCTTGGCCAGCGTCTCGATATAGCGCGGATGCTCGCGGTCGTCGCCCAGCGCCTTGCGCAGCTGCGTGATCGCCTGAGTGATGACGTCGTCGGTCGGCAGCGTGTCCGGCCACACCCATTCCAGCAGCGCCTCGCGGCTCACCGGCCGGCCCGCGTGCGCGACCAGCACCAGCAGCACGCCCAGCGACTTGAGGGTGACGCGCATCGCCTCGCCGCCGGTCAGCGGCGCGATCTCGCGCAACGGCACGTCGATCACCCGCTCGCCGATGCGCAGGCGATCGGAGGGTCGCGGCTCCAGCAGGTTGCGATGCGACTTCAGCATGGCCGGCTTCCGGGCGACGGTTGCGGACGCGAACGACGACACGAGTCCAGCTTATCAGCCCGGCGTCGCGCGCCCGGACCCGCGAACGGTGCGCCGCGAACGCATCCGTCATCGCCGCGCTCAGTCCTCACGATGGCCACCACCGCCGATCATCCCCGCGAGGCGGGAGACGATCAGCGCCATGTACATCACGCCGTTCCACTGCGCGACGACCGTGATCACCCGCGCCACAGGCGACAGCGGCAGGATGTCGCCGAGGCCGGTGGCCGAGAAGTTGGTGGCGCTGAGGAACAGCAGTTCCACCCACACCGGCGCGCGATCCGTGCCGGCCGGCGACTGGAAGGCGTGCGGCTCCCACAGCTGGCACAGCACGTAGACCCAGGCGTAGGCCTCGACGAACAGCATGAACGTCGCGCCGGCTGCCCACAGTTCGTCGCGGGTCGCGCGCCGGTCGCCCATCATGTACGTGATCAGCGACAGCGCCGCGTAGAAATAGGCCGCAGCGTAGCCCGCGGCGCCCAGCGTGCCCAGCCAGCGCGCATCGAAGACGTTGTACGCCGCCCAGGCGCCGACACCAGCGGCGGCCAGCAGGCCGGCGATCCAGCCCGGGCGCGGCGAGCGATGCACCATCCACACCGCGGCGGACAGCACGCCGACGCTGATCGCGGTGGACGCGACCTGGCCCGCACGGCTGTCGCCGACGAAGGGATACAGCAGCAGCGCGGCCAGCTGCACCAGCAGCAGCGTGCGCGAGGGATGGCGCATCCAGCGGCGCAGCGGCAGGGTCATGTCCCGTCTCCGGCGCGGCGCTCGCGTTCGACGTCGAGCACCGCGCGCGACCAGGCCGCGAGGAACGGCAGGCCAATCGTGTCGTATTCGTAGCGGTCGTCGTTGTAGATGCCGTCGGCGTTGCACAGCACGTGCGCGGCGAGCAGGCATTCCGCGCCCGAGGCGCGATCCACCACCCAGGCGACTTCGCTGAGGCTGCCGTAGGCCATGCCGCTCTTGCCGAACACCGTCAGTCCCTCCGGGTAGCGTTGCATTCCGTCGCCGACGAAGAACCAGCGGGCATGGCCGTCCGGATGCGACGCTTCCGGATAGACCGGGTCGACGCTCTCGCGCGGGCGCAGCGCCAATGCGCGCAGCAGCCGCGCGCGCAGCGGCCCGTCGATCCGCCAGCGCTGCGCCGGCGGCACCGTTTCCGGAGCGACGAACGCCTGCAGCATCCGCAGACTGTCGGCCAGGGGCAGGAAGTTCGCGTGCGAGAAGTCATGCGCCCCAGGCACCAGCACGCCGTCGCCGCCGAGCCAGCCCTCGCCGCGCAGCGCAGCGCCGAACGGGAACCGCCGCTCGCGCGCGATCGCCGGCGCACACCGCGCGAGCACGCGGCCGTCCGCCGCGCGCAGGGTGCCGCCGCCGCTGCGTCGGTTCGCGGCGACATCGGACGAGCCCAGCCGCGCGACCAGCCGCGCATGCGGGTAGTCGAGCGCCGCGAGCCGCGCGTGCACGCGATCGCCACCGAGCAACTCGTACCAGCGGTTGAACGGCCGGTTCTCGCTGACCGCGAAGGTACGATCGAGTCCGCGCGCGAACGGCTCCGCCAGCGGTTCGTCGCCCCATTCGCCGGTGGCCGGCGCCGCGTCCAGCGCCAGCACCGTCTCCGCGTCGCCGCCGGCGGCCTGCACGGCCTCAGCCATCAGCAGCGCCATCGGCAGCTTGGCGACGCTGGCCGCCGGGAACCAGCGTCGCGGCGCGAGGCCGAAATCGTGGGTGGTGAACCGCGGCATGCCGTCCGCATCGCGGTCGATGCGCACCCAGCGCAGTTGCACCTCGTGCGCGGGATCGCGCGCGACCGCGACCAGTGCGGGCGGCATGCGCGCGAAGACCGCGTCCCACGGCGATGACTCCGTCGCCGCGAACGCCCGCGGCAGGGCCGCGGCGGCGAGACCGAGGGCGCTGCCGCCGAGGAAGGTCCTGCGTCGCATGCCGGCCTCCGGAGGGTCGCCGTGATCCGGCGGGATTGCTCGACGGGACCGCCGAGCGGGATCGTTGAGCAGACTCGCGCAACATCGGTGCTGCAATGCAAAACCCGGCACCGCTGCCGTCGCGCATGAATACGTATGCAGCCCGGCACGATGCCCGAGTTTCCGGGCCCGCCGGTTGAATACGATTGTACGGGCTCGCCGTGGATGAGAACGGCTCCTAAGCTTCGGCGGTTTGAGAGGCGGCGTCGGCGACGACCCGTCATCCGGGCCATCGGGCCCCGAGCGGGAGATTCCTTGATGCATCCAGTCCAGCAACGCGCCCCGCGCCACACCGCCGCCGACCTGCTGCCGGCCTTCCGTACCGCGCTGGCGCAGGCGCAGGCAGGTGCAGGCGACTCGCCCGCCACGCGCAGCGCCCTGCGGGCCGCCGCCGAGGTCTGCCGCGAGGCGCTGGCCGAACGCTGGGCCGCGACCCAGGCGGAGGACGCCCGCCGCGATCCGTCGCAGCGCCGCGTGCACTACCTGTCGATGGAGTTCCTGATGGGCCGCGCCCTGCGCAACGCGCTGGCCGCGCTGGGGCTGGAGGGCGAGATCGCCACCGCGCTGGCCGAACGCGGCCTGTCGCTGGGCGACGTGCTGGAGGCCGAACCCGACGCCGCGCTCGGCAACGGCGGCCTCGGTCGTCTCGCTGCCTGCTTCCTCGACTCCTTCGCCGAGACCGGCCTCGCCTCGTTCGGCTACGGCCTGCGCTACCGCTACGGCATGTTCGCGCAGGGCACGGAGGACGGCCGCCAGGTCGAGCGTCCCGACGACTGGCTGCGCCACGGCGCGCTGTGGGACATCGAGCGCGCCGACATCGAATACGTCGTCGGCTTCGGTGGCCGGGTCGAGTCCGACGGCATCGGCGGTCGCCGCTGGCAGCCGGCCGAACGCGTCGTCGCCCGCGCCTTCGACTTCATCGTCCCCGCGCACCACGGCGATCGCGTGTCGACGCTGCGCCAGTGGCAGGCCAGCGCCGAAGCGCCGATCGACTTCGCCGCATTCTGCCGCGGCGACCACAGCGGCGCCGCGCGCCACCAGTTGGCCGCCGACGCGCTGAACTGGGTGCTGTATCCCGACGACAGCACCGACGCCGGCCGCGCGCTGCGCCTGAAGCAGGAAGCGCTGCTGGTCAGCGCCTCGCTGCAGGACCTCATCGCCCGCCATCTCGCCGAAGGCCGTCCGCTGGACACGCTGGGCCGCGGCAACGCGATCCACCTCAACGACACGCATCCCGCGCTGGCGCCGGCCGAACTGATGCGGCTGCTGGTCGACGAACACCGGCTGGGCTGGGACGAGGCCTGGGCGATCACCCGCCAGGCGGTGTCGTACACGAACCACACGCTGATGCCCGAAGCGCTGGAAACCTGGCCGCTGGCGCTGTTCGAAGCGCTGCTGCCGCGGCACCTCGAAATCATCTATCGCCTCAACCACGCGTTCCTCACCGACGTCCGCGCGCGCCATCCCGGTGACGAGGCGCTGGTGCGCAGCGTGTCGCTGATCGACGAAACCCAGGGTCGCCGGGTGAAGATGGCCGCGCTCGCGGTGCTGGCCTCGCACAAGGTCAACGGCGTGGCGAAGCTGCACTCGGACCTGATGGTCGACACGATCTTCGCCGACTTCGCGAAACTGTTCCCCGAGCGCTTCCTCAACGTCACCAACGGCGTCACCCCGCGGCGCTGGCTGCAGCAGGCGAACCCCGGGCTGTCGACGCTGCTGGACGACGCCATCGGCGACGGCTGGCGCCGCGACCTCGGCGAACTGGCGAAGCTGCGGCCGCTGGCAAGCGATCCGGCGCTGGGCGCGCGCTTCGCCGCGGTCAAGCGCGCGAACAAGCAGCGGCTGGTCGAACGCGTGCGCCGCGACCTCGGCATCGAGATCGATCCGGCGTCGCTGTTCGACGTGCAGATCAAGCGCATCCACGAATACAAGCGGCAGCTGCTGAACCTGCTGCACGTGGTCGCGCGCTGGCAGGCGATGCTGGCGCAGCCCGAAGGCCCCGACGGCCGCGGCTGGGTGCCGCGCACGGTCATCGTCGCCGGCAAGGCCGCGTCGGCCTACCAGACCGCGAAGCAGATCATCCGCCTCGCCCACGACATCGGCCGTGTGGTCAATGCCGATCCGCGCCTCGCCGGCAAGCTCAAGGTCGTGTTCCTGCCGAACTACGGCGTGAGTCTGGCCGAGACGATCATCCCCGCCGCCGATCTGTCCGAGCAAATTTCCACCGCCGGCACCGAGGCCTCGGGCACCGGCAACATGAAGTTCGCGATGAACGGCGCGCTGACGATCGGCACCTGGGACGGCGCGAACATCGAGATGGCGCAGGCCATCGGCGAGGACGACCTGTTCGTGTTCGGCCTGCGCACCGAGCGCGTGGCCGAACTGCGTGCGCTGGGCTACGACCCGCGCGCGATCGCCGGCACGAACGCACAGCTGCGCGCGGTGCTCGACGCGATCGGCGGCGGTGCGTTCAGCCCCGGCGAGCCGGGCCGCTACCGCGCGCTGGTCGACGGCCTGCTCAACGCCGACCCCTACCTGCTGCTGGCCGACTTCGCCGACTACCTCGCCGCGCAGGCGCGCGTCGATACGCTGTACCGCGATCCCGCCGCGTGGAACGCCTGCGCGCTGCGCAACGTCGCCGGCATGGGCTTCTTCTCCACCGACCGCACCGTGCGCGAATACGCCGCGCAGGTCTGGGCCGCACCGGCGCACACGCCCGGGTGAGCATGCTCGGACAGGGGGACATCGCGGCACTGGTGGAGGCACGACACCCGGATCCGTTCGCGGTGCTGGGCCTGCACGCCGACGACGCGGGCAAGCTGTGGATCCGCGCGCTGCTGCCGGGCGCGACGTCGGTCGAACTGATCGACGTCGCCGGCGAGCGCACTCTGATCGACGTGCCGCACCTGCGCGACGGGCTGTTCGAGGCCCGCGTGCCGCTGCGGCGCAAGCGTTTCGACTATCGCCTCAAGGTGCGCTGGGCCAACGGCGACGAAGGCGTCTACGCCGACGCCTTCGCGTACGGCCCGCAGCTCGACGACACGCAGCTGGCGGATTTCCGCGACGGCCGTGAACTGCGGCCGCAGCAGTTCCTCGGCGCACATCCGGTCTGCGTCGGCGGCATCGACGGGGTGCGCTTCGCGGTGTGGGCGCCTAACGCGCGTCGCGTCAGCGTCGTCGGCAGCTTCAACGCCTGGGACGGCCGCCGCCATCCGATGCGCCTGCGCCACACCGCCGGTGTGTGGGAGATCTTCGTGCCGCACGCGGCGGCGGGCGATCTCTACAAGTTCGAGCTGATCGGCGCCGACGGTGCGCTGCACGTGCGCGCCGATCCGTTCGCGCGCGCCGCCGAACTGCGCCCCGGCACCGCCAGCCGCGTCGCTGAACCGATGACGCCGCGCGCGCTGTCACCCGAGCGCGCGGCGGCCAACGATCGCCACGCGCCGATCAGCGTGGCGGCTTCCTCGACTGGGACACGCTGGCCGAACGCCTGCCGGCCTACGCCGCCGACCTCGGCTTCACCCACATCGAACTGCTGCCGGTCAGCGAGCATCCGTTCGACGGCTCGTGGGGCTACCAGACGCTGGGGATGTTCGCGCCGACGTCGCGCTTCGGTACGCCGGAAGGCTTCGCGCGCTTCGTCGACGCCTGCCACGCGCACGGCCTCGGCGTGATCGTCGACTGGGTGCCCGCGCATTTCCCGAAGGACGCACACGGCCTCGCCCGCTTCGACGGCACCGCGCTGTACGAATACGCCGATCCGCGCGAAGGCGAGCACCGCGACTGGGGCACGCTGATCTACAACTTCGGCCGCACCGAGGTGCGCGCGTTCCTGGTCGGCAGCGCGCTGCACTGGCTGGAGCAGTTCGGCCTCGACGGCCTGCGCGTGGACGCGGTGGCGTCGATGCTCTATCGCGACTACTCGCGCAACGACGGCGAATGGGTGCCGAACGCCTTCGGCGGCCGCGAGAACCTCGAAGCGATCTCGCTGCTGCAGACCATGAACGCGATGGTCGGCGGCGACGTGCCCGGCGCGATCACCGCCGCCGAGGAATCCACCAGTTTCCCTGGCGTGTCCGCACCCACGCACGTGGGCGGCCTCGGCTTCCATTTCAAATGGAACATGGGCTGGATGAACGACACGCTGCGCTACGTGCACGAGGATCCCGTGCACCGGCGCTGGCACCACGACCTGATGACCTTCGGTCTGGTGTATGCCTTCAGCGAGAACTTCATGCTGCCGCTGTCGCACGACGAAGTGGTGCACGGCAAGGGTTCGCTGCTGCAGAAGATGCCGGGCGACGACTGGCAGAAATTCGCGACGCTGCGCGCCTACCTCGGCTTCATGTGGGGGCATCCGGGCAAGAAGCTGCTGTTCATGGGCCAGGAATTCGCGCAGCCGGGCGAATGGCGCCACGACGAGACGCTGCCGTGGCACCTGCTCGGCGACGCACGCCACGCCGGCATGCGCGATCTCGTGCGCGACCTCAACCGGCTGTATCGCGACACGCCGGCGCTGCATCGCCTCGACTGCGTGGCGGCCGGCTTCGAGTGGCGCGTGGGCGACGATCGCGACCAGTCGGTGTTCGCCTGGCTGCGCCGCGACGGCGACGGCGGGATGGCGCTGGTGGTGTGCAACTTCACGCCGGTACCGCGCCGCGGCTATCGCGTGACACTGCCCGACGACGCCCCCGCGCACTGGCGCGAGGCGCTGAACACCGATTCGCGCCACTACGGCGGCAGCGATCTCGGCAACGGCGCGGCGGCGCTGCACGTCGACGGCGGCGCACTGTCGCTGACGCTGCCGCCGCTGGCCACGCTGGTGCTGCTGCCGGCATGACCGATTCCGCGCCCGCCATCGCCGCATCGAACGCGCTGCTGCCCGGCCGCGCGGCGCCGCTGGGCGCGCACGCCGTCGACGGCGGCGTGCACTTCGCGGTGTTCTCGCAGCGCGCCACGCGCATCGAACTGTGCGTGTTCGACGCCAGCGGCACGCAGGAACTGCAGCGCCATCCGATGCACAGCCCCGACGACGGCGTCTGGCACGGTCTGCTGCCCGATGCGGCGCCGGGCCTGCTCTACGGCTATCGCGCGCACGGCCGCTACGCGCCGGACACCGGCGACCGCTTCAATCCGCACAAGCTGCTGCTCGATCCGCATGCCCGCGAGATCGCCGGGCGCTTCGAGTGGCGCGCCGAACACTTCGGCCACGTGCGCGGACATCCCGACGGTGCGCGCGTCGCCGACACCCGCGACAACGGCGCGTTCGCGCTGAAGGCCCGCGTGACCGCGTCCGATGCGCCCGCGTCGCGCCGGCCCACGCAGCCGCGGCGTCCGGTCGCCGAGCACGTGCTGTACGAGCTGCACGTGAAGGGCTTCACGATGACGCTGCCCGGCGTGCCCGACGCGCTGCGCGGCACGTTCGCGGGGCTGGCGCATCCGGCGTCGATCGCGCACCTAAAGCGCCTGGGCGTGACCGCGCTGTCGCTGCTGCCGGTGCAGCAGGCGCTGGACGAACAGGGCCTCATCGAGCGCGGGCTGACGAACTACTGGGGCTACAACACGCTCGGCTTCTTCTGCCCCGATCCGCGCCTCGCCGCGGACCGCAGCCCGGGCGGCGCCATCGCCGAATTCCGCGCGATGGTCGCGACGCTGCAGGCCGCCGGCTTCGAGGTGATCCTCGATGTTGTCTTCAACCACACCGCCGAAGGCGACGAACACGGGCCGACGCTGTCGTTCCGCGGGCTCGACAACGCCAGCTGGTATCGCCTGCTGCGCGACGACCGCGGCCGCAACGAGAACGTCACCGGCTGCGGCAACACCCTGCGCCTGATCCATCCGTACGTCACCCGGTTCGTGCTGGACTGCCTGCGCTACTGGGTCGAGGTCATGGGCGTCGACGGCTTCCGCTTCGACCTCGCGCCGGCGCTCGGGCGCACGCGCCACGGCTTCGATCCGACCGCGCCGTTCTGGGTCGCGCTGCGGCAGGACCCGATCCTCGCGCAGGTGCATCTGATCGCCGAGCCCTGGGACGCCGGCCATGACGGCTACCAGCTCGGACGTTTCCCGGGCCGCTTCCTCGAATGGAACGACCGCTTCCGCGACGCCGCGCGCGGCTACTGGCTGGGCGCCGACGGCAACGCGCCGGTCGGGCGCAGCGAATTCGCGCGCCGCTTCGTCGCCTCCAGCGACCTGTTCCACCACGGCCAGCGCGCACCGACCGCGAGCGTGAACTTCGTCGCCGCGCACGACGGCCGCACGCTGGCCGACGTGGTCACGTATCGCGAGAAGCACAATCTCGCTAACGGCGAGCAGAACCGCGACGGCCACGGCCACGAGGTCTGCGCGAACTTCGGCATCGAAGGCCCCGGCGACCACCCGCAGGTCGTCGAGACCCGCCGCCGCGTGCGCCGTGCGCTGCTCGCGACCGTGCTGCTGGCGCAGGGCACGCCGATGCTGCGCGCCGGCGACGAGTTCGGCGACAGCCAGCGCGGCAACAACAACGCCTACTGCCAGGACAACGCGCTCGGCTGGCTCGACTGGTCGAGCGCCGGCGTCGACGACGACATCGACTTCGTCGCACAGCTCGTCGCGCTGCGTCGCGCCGAACCGCTGCTGCGCCACCCGCGCTGGTTCCCGGCCACGCCCGCCGCGGACGAACCCGCGATCCACTGGCGTCGCCCCGACGGCGCGCCGATGGCCGTCGACGACTGGCACGACGCGCAGGCGCAGGCCTTCGCCTGCCTGCTCGCGCCCGACGCGGGCTCGACGTCGCACTGGTGCCTGCTGTTCAATCCCGGCGCGCAGCCGGTGCGTTTCCGCCTGCCCGACGGGCCGTGGCGCGTCGCCGTCGACAGCGCCGCGCCCGCCGCCCAAGGCCGCGAAGCGCGCACCGACGACAGCGCGCTCGAAATCCCGTCCCGCGCCCTGCTGCTGCTGCGGCATGCATCGACAAAGCCTGCGCCGGCGCAGGACGACACGCCTTTCCAGGAGAGTTCCCGATGATCGATCTCGAACAGCGCGCGGCCGGCGTGCTGCTGCACGTCACCTCGCTGCCCGGACCGCACGGCATCGGTGATTTCGGGCCGGAGGCCTATCGCTTCGTCGACTGGCTGCAGACCGCGGGCCAGCGCATCTGGCAATGGCTGCCGACCACGCCGATCGGCCCGGGCAATTCGCCGTACATGAGCGTCTCCGCCTTCGCCGGCAGCCCACTGATGGTGGCGCTGGAGCCGCTGATCGCCGCCGGCTGGCTGGCCGCGCCGGCGCTGCCGGAGGATGGCTTCGATCCGCAGCGCGTCGACTTCGGCAAGGTCATCGGCTGGCGCCAGACGCAGCTGCGCGCCGCGCACGCCGGCTTCGCCGCCAAGCGCGACGCAGCCGAACGCGCCGCATTCGCCGACTATCGCAAGGCGCAAGCCGGCTGGCTCGACGACTACGCATTGTTCATGGCGCTGGAGACCGCACACGACGGCCAGCCGTGGTGGCTGTGGCCGGCGCCGCTGCGCGACCGCGACGCCGCGGCGCTCGCCGCCGCGCGCACCGCGCATGCGAGCGAGATCGCGTTCTGGTCGTTCGCGCAGTGGTGCTTCGACACGCAGGCGCAGGCGCTCAAGGCCTACGCCAACGCGCGCGGCATCGCGATCATGGGCGACCTGCCGATCTTCATCGCGCACCACAGCGCCGACTGCTGGTCGCGTCCGGATCTCTACTCGCTGGACGACCAGTGCCAGCCGACCATCGTCGCCGGCTGCCCGCCGGATGCGATGGCGCCGACCGGCCAGCGCTGGGGCAATCCGCTGTATCGCTGGGACCGCATGGCGGCCGAGGATTTCGCGTGGTGGACCGCGCGCCTGCGCCGTGCGCTGGACCAGGCCGACGTGTTCCGCATCGACCATTTCCGCGGCTTCGCCGGCTACTACGAGATTCCCGCGAGCAGCCCGACCGCAGAGGAAGGCACCTGGGTGCCCGGCCCGGGCAAGGCGCTGTTCGACGCGATCGAACGCGTGCTCGGCCCGCTGCCGATCGTCGCCGAGGATCTCGGCTTCATCACCCAGGACGTGCACGACCTGCGCGACGCCCTGCGTTTCCCGGGCATGAAGATCCTGCAGTTCGGCTTCGGCCACGACGCGACCGACGAATACCTGCCGCACCACTGGGGCCGCCCGTTCGTCGCCTACACCGGCACCCACGACAACCACACCGCGCGCGGCTGGTGGGACAGCGCCAGCGCGCACGAACGCGCCTACGCCGGCAGCTACCTGCCCGCCGGCGACGCCGACATCCACTGGGCGATGATCCGCGCCTGCTGCAATTCGGTCGCCAACCTCGCCGTGTTCCCGCTGCAGGACGTGCTCGGCCTCGGCGCCGAGCATCGCATGAATACCCCGGGCACGATGGGCGACCACAACTGGAGCTGGCGTTTCACCTGGGACATGATCGACGGCGAAGCGACCCGCGTGCTGGCGCTGATCACCGCGGCGAGTGGGCGCGGAGACTTCGCGCTGGCGCGGTTGCCCTGACGGCACCGACGGCGACGTTGGCACACGCTCCGGCATCGCGACCACCTTCCCGCGCCCCGGCTTGGCCGCGTCGCACCGCGATGCCGGCCAGGCGTGGCATCCGCCATGGCCTCGTCGACGGGGCACAAGCCATGTCCGCCCGTCGCGCTGCATCACGAAACCACTGATGGACGGAGCGGCAAGGCGATCCGCCATGGCCCGCCCGGATCGGCGGAAAGCCGCCGACTTCCCTGGATCCATCGCACAAGGAAACTCCCCGCGTCCTCGGCCGCACGCTCGCCGTCGAGGAAACCAGAGCCGTGTCGGGCGGCGCCATCACCTCGCCCCTCCTCGACTGGCTCACTGCGCCGAGGTTCGACACGACCTACCAGGAAGACAGCAACATCGACATGGACGACCCCCACAACTGAGGGATCCGCATCAGCGCAGGGCGGGCTCCCGACCTGCGCTATCCGGCCGCATGGATCAACCTCCGGCACTCCGCATCCCGGCGCCGATGCGGTAACGTCCGGGCTTCCGTGCTTCCCGGAGGTGCCGAGATGCCCCTGTCCGTCGTCATCGTCGTTGGCATCGTCGCCTTCGTCATCATCCTCTCCAGGCGCACCACCCGCACCGGCAGGCCATCGTCGTCCTCCACGCCCGACATCTGGTCCGGCAACGGCGACACCGGCACGACCTCCTCGTTCTCCGACGGCCACGGCACGCGCCCGTACGACGCCAACGACTGCGGCCCGGACGCCGGCGGCAACGATTGCGATGCCGCCGGCGACAGCGGTGGCGGAGACGGCGGCGGCGGCGGCGATTGAGCAGGTCGTCGGCCGCGATGGAACACGCCGGACACTATCGGCCGATCGTCGACTTCCTGCGCGACATCGGATTGCCGGTCGCCGAGGCCGCGCTGCCCGGCGACACCTTCCTGCCCGGCATCGCCATCCGCGACGGTGGGCTGATCGTCGATCCCGATCGGCTGCGATGGCCGGGCGACCTGCTGCACGAAGCCGGCCATCTCGCCGTATTGCCGCCGGCGCTGCGCGCGCAGGCCAGCGACGATCTCGCCGAAGAGCAGGACGTACCGCATGCCGGCGAAACCGAAGCGATGGCCTGGGCCTGGGCCGCCGTGCACGCGATCGGTCTGCCGCCCGAGGTGCTGATGCACGAGGGCGGCTACCACGGGCAATCGGCCGCCGTGCTGCAGATGTACGCCGTCGGCGTCGTGCCCGGCCTGCGCGGCCTGTGCGAGAGCGGGATGACCGCGGCCCGCGGCTTCACGCCGGAACCGGTCGGCATCCAGTACCCGCAGATGCTGCGGTGGCTTCGAGCGTGAGGTGATCGTGTGGGAACCGCCGCGTGGATCTGTTTCGACTGCCGGAGCGCCGTTCGTCGCCATACGCACTATGCAGGCGATGTGCCTTGCCCGAACTGCGGCCGGCTCTGCGTTTATCTCGGCCGGAAGATTCCCGTCCCGCCCAAGCGCAAGCAGCGCGACTGGTCCGCACTGCACGCATGGCTCGTGCAACGGCAGGCGGACCGGGACATGCAGGTCCATCTGGACCGCATCCGCGAGAGCACGGCGCTGCGCAACGAAATCGACCGTCTCGAAGCCCGCGCACCGAACGCGCACCGGAGCCAGCGCGTCCGCCGCCTGCGCCGCCGGCTGGAGCACCTCGGCGGCTGACTGCCATACGCCCCGACGGCCTGCGCGCGCGGCGCGACCTCAATGCCGAGAGGCAGTGACGTCGGTAGAGCGGCCTTCAGGCCGCTGCTTCATTGCATCGCGAAGAGCAGCGGCCTGAAGGCCGCTCTACCGAAGCGATCGGCCGCAATGGCGGGCCAGGGGCCTGCCCTACGTCGCCGATGCGGTAAAACGATGCACGAACCGCTCCCGCAGCAGGTTCTTCTGCACCTTGCCCATCGTGTTGCGCGGCAGTTCCGGCAGCACTTCCAGCGCCTTCGGCTGCTTGTAGCGGGCGAGCTGCTCGCGCAGCACGGCGTCGATCGCAACGAGGTCGATCTCCGCGTCCGGCTGCGGCACCAGCACGGCGAGCACCGTTTCGCCGAAGTCGGGATGCGGCACGCCGACCACCGCGGATTCGAGCACGCCGGGCATCTCGTCCAGCAGCAGCTCGACTTCCTTCGGATACACGTTGAAGCCGCCGGTGATGATCAGGTCCTTCTGCCGGCCGACCAGCGTGAGGTAGCCGTCATCGCCAAGCGTGCCGAGGTCGCCGGTGATGAAGAAGCCGTCGTCGCGAAACTCCTCGCGCGTCTTCTCCGGGAGGTTCCAGTAGCCGCGGAACACGTTCGGGCCGCGCACCTCGACCACGCCGGTCTCGCCCGCGGGCAGCGGCGCGCCGCTGCCCGCGGGATCGCACACGCGCACGTCCACGCCCGGCAGCGCGCGCCCGACCGTGCCGGCACGGCGATCGCCCGCGTACGGGTTCGACGCGATCATGTTGGTCTCGGTCATGCCGTAGCGTTCGAGGATGCGATGCCCGGTGCGCGCCTCGAACGCGAGGTGGGTCTCGGCCAGCAGCGGCGCCGAGCCGGAGACGAACAGGCGCATGTGCGCGACGAGGTCTCGATCCAAGCGCGGATCGTCCAGCAGCCGGGTGTAGAACGTCGGCACGCCCATCAGCACCGTCGCCTGCGACAGCAGGCGCAGGATCGTCTCGAGGTCGAAGCCCGGCAGGAACACCATCGACGCGCCGCTCAGCAGCGATACGTTGCAGGCGACGAACAGGCCATGGGTGTGGAAGATCGGCAGCGCGTGCAGCAGCACGTCATCGGCCGTGAACCGCCATTCCGCCGCCAGCGCCTCGGCGTTCGACAGCAGGTTGCCATGGCTGAGCATCGCGCCCTTCGAGCGCCCGGTAGTGCCGGAGGTGTAGAGCAGCGCGGCGAGGTCGTCCGGGTCGCGCTCGGCGACGTCGCCATGATCCGGCTGCGCGTCGCACAGCGCACGGAAGTCACCGCGGCCCTGTGCATCGAGGGTGGCCAGCGTGGCACCGTGTTCGGCCGCGATCAGCGCGAGGACCGTCGCCTTCGCCGGATCGGCCAGCAGCACGCGCGGCGTGGCGTCGCCGACGAAGAAGTCGACCTCGGTCGGCGTGTACGCGGTGTTGAGCGGCAGGAACACCGCCCCGGCGGCCACGCTGGCGCCGTACAGCGCCAATGCCTCCGGGGTCTTCGCGACCTGCGCGGCCACCCGGTCGCCCGGGCGCACGCCGAGCGCACGCAATGCGGAGGCGCTGCGATGCACCATCGCCAGGAACGCGTCGCCGGAGACGGCCTCGCCATCGGCTTGTTTCAGAAACGGCGCAGGATTCTCCGCGAGCGGAGCGAACAGACGGTCGAAGATCGGATTGGGCACGACGGGTCCTGTGCGTTGCGATGGGCGCGAAAGCGCGCGCCGCATCATGCTAATCGTTCTCATGCGCCGACGCGGAATGCCGATTCGCGACCAAAGTCGATGTTCGCGCCCCGTCGCCCACCTTGAAAAAGGACGCGGGGAAGGTTAACCATATCGCCACGGGTGATCGATGCCGTGAATCGCGGCATCGATCAACAGGAGGCCCGTACATCGGCCCGGGTTCATGCACGAACCCGGCCGGTCGCGGATCGCGACGACGCCTTGCGTCGCCGCATCCGGTTTGCCGCCCCACCGGCGGCGAAGGGCCGACAGGGGACGCATGGACGCACTACCGAAACGACTAGCCCCGGACCAGGACGATCTCGTCTGCCATTGCGCCGGCGTGGGCCGTGCCCGGATCAAGGCCGCCATCGCCACGGCGCCGGCTTCGACGCTCGAATCCCTCGGCAGCCAGCTCGGCTGCGGCGTGCACTGCGGCTGCTGTCGCCCGCTGCTGCAGGAAATGCTCGGCGAATCGCCGTGGTACGAAGTGGCGAACGCGACCCGCACCGTCCTCACCGACGGCAAGTTCCCGCAGCGCAACATCGTGCAGCTGGACCTGCAGCTCGCCGGCTATCCGCCCTACCCGAAGGCGCAGCCGGCGCAGCACGTGGTGCTGCAGGCGTGGATCGACGACGAATGGGTGACGCGCACCTACACGGTCGTCGACCAGTCCGAGGACGGCAACCGGGTCAGCATCGCGATGCGGCGCCTGCCCTACGGCGAGCTGACCACGCGCCTGCTTGATGCCGACGAGACGATCTTCGCCGCGATCCCGCTGCGCATCGCAGTGCCCGCGGGCGAGGCCGATCCCGCGGACGGACGCACCGTCGTCGCCTTCGTCGCCGGCGTCGGCGTGACCCTGGCCTTGTCCCTGCTCAGCGGGCGGCGTCCCGGGCAGCGACTGCATATCGACTACAGCGCCGCCTACCGCGGCGACATGGTCTACGCCGACCGGATCGAGGCCTCCGCCACGAGCAGCGACGAGATCAGCTGCCATCTGCGCGCCGACGACGTCGACGGCTACATCGACGACGAGGACATCGCCGACACCGTGTCGCTGTTCCCCGGCGCGCGTTTCTACGTCTGCGGCCCCGAGGCCTACACGCACAACGTGGTCGCCGGCCTGCGCAAGGCCGGCGTGCCGGATGCGGACGTGCGGGTGGAGGCGTTCTTCCTGAAATCGAAGGTGCGGCCGCCACGCAGCATCCGCCGACTGGCGTATGCCGTGGGGCTGGCGGCGGCGTTCCTGCCGCTGCTGCTGCTCGCCCCGGCGCTGGCGACGTTCGTCCCCAACGACGTCCACAATCCGGGGCACGAAAAACTCGAATGCACCGACTGCCACCAGGCGGCGCCGGGCACGCTTCGCCAGCAGTTGCAGGCGAAGACCAAGCACCTGCTGGGCCTGCGTCCGGACGGCGCCGAATTCGGCAAGCATGCGGTCGGCAACGCCGCCTGCATCGGCTGCCACGACAATCCGGACGACCGGCATCCCGCGCATCGCTTCCTGGAGCCGCGCTTCGAGGCCGCGCGCCGCACGCTCGCGCCGCAGAACTGCGTCAGCTGCCATCGCGAGCACACCGGCACGCGCATCAGCCGCACCGACGCACGCTTCTGCGCGAGCTGCCACGCCGACACGAAAGTGAAGGACGACCCGGCCACGCCCACGCATGCCGCATTGATCCGCGACAAGCGCTGGGACACCTGCCTCGGCTGTCACGATTTCCACGGCAACCACCACTTCGAACCGCCGCGCGACCTGAAGGACGCGATTTCGCCGGACGTGATCGCGACCTATCTCAAGACCGGACCCTCGCCCTACGGCGAACGGGTTGTGAAAGCCAGGACCCCGCAGGATTCGCCATGACGCTCACCAGTATTCCCCGTTCCGCGATCGCGCTGGCCGCACTGGCGGTCGTCGGCATCTACCTGTTCGCGACCGCGCCGGCCGACCTCGACGAAGACGGCGTCGGCGCGCGCGACGTCCCGGTCGAGACGCTGTTCCGGCTGCTCAATGCCGAGAACGCCTCGATCCGCAAGATCTACACCGGCGAGATCGTGACCCCGGGGCAGAAGGCCGGCCTCCGGTTCCACGAGGACTGGAAGAAGAAGGACGTGCATGCCGGTCCGCTGCCCGCGCTGCTGCTGCGCGAGACGGCCAATCGCCTGCAGCAGCGCATCCCCGAATTGAGCCTGTTCCTCGGGTCGAGCTATCCGATCGAGATCTCCAACAAGTTCAAGGGCGCGCAGCAGACGTACTTCGAGCAGATCGAGAAGGATCGCCAGCCGCGCTTCTTCCTCGACGCCAGCACCGGCCGGCAGACCGCGATGTTCGCCGACATCGCTTCGGCCCCGGCCTGCGTCACCTGCCACAACGACCACCCCAAGAGCCCGCGCAAGGACTGGAAGCAGGACGACGTGATGGGCGCCACCACGTGGTCGTTCCCGCGCGACAGGCTCTCGACCGACGAAGTGATCGCGATCCTCGCCGCCTACCGCGCGTCGGCGCTGGACGCCTACGACGCCTATCTGAAGAAGACCGCGAGCTTCGACGAGAAGGAAAAGCCGAAGGTCGGCGATCAATGGCCGAAGGACGGTCTGTACGTCCCCGATGCGAAAACCTTCCGCGACCGCGTCGAGGGACAGAACTCGATCGCCTCGCTCAACCTGCTGCTCGACCTGCGCACGCCAAGTCGGCGCGAGGTCGCGGGCGCAGGCGCCGACAAGCGCAAGGACGACAGCGCCCCGATAGCCGGCAAGACCGGTAGCGCGCCATGAATGCCGCCACCGACGGCGCCCCCCTGGCGCAACGACCGAAGGCCCCTCGCACCGCCTACCAGACCGCGCTGGTCGTGGCCTCGTGGACGGCGCTGACCGGCGTCTCGATCGCCTGCATCGCCTGGCTGTGGGGGCCGCGCGTGGAGTCGCTGACCGCGCTGCAGCGGCTGCACGCCTACAAGCAGGTGACCGGCTACTGCCTGGTCGGTCTGTTGACCTTCGACCTGTCGCTGGCCCTGATCAAGCGCCGGCTGATCGGCAGCGGCGCGCAGCGGACGCTGCAGCTGGCGCATCGCTTCCTCGGCCTGACCATGCTGGTCCTGCTGGTCATGCATGCCGGCTTCGCCCATGCCGGTTTCCTGCACGCGACCTTCGCGGTGACCATGCTGGTCGTGGCCGCCGGCGCGCTGCTGAACCTGCTGCCCGCGAAGCGGCTGGGGACCTGGGGCCAGTGGACCACCGCACTGCACATCTGCGCCGGCTGCCTGCTCGCGGCGCTCGGGGTGATGCATCTGTACTTCGTGTACGCCTACACCGGCTGATCCGTTCCCGAATCCGCACGAACGGGCGTCTGCATCGGCCGCGCCTATCGACGACGCATGCCGCACTGTGCAGCATGCGTGTCGCAATGTGACGGAGCACGCAAACCCCGGACCGCTCGTCAGGAACATGCGCAACGCGACACCGAAGACGGCGGGAAGCCCGCATCCGCTTCGTCACGATGTGTGCGCCAGTCCGGCGCATCGACACCTCGGCTCAAGGAGAGCACCCCATGACACATCCACTTCGCGTATTGCTGCTCGCGCTCGCCCTCGTGGCCGGCGCATGGCTGCCGGGCAGCGCTTCGGCCCAGGGCGTCCTGATGGGCAGCGCCGACCTCGACGGCGACGGCATCGCCGAAACGGTCTACAACAACGGGGCGTACATCACCGTCAAGAACACCAGCGGCAGCAGTTACAACTACCAGGTCAGCACCGGCTCGTGGGCGCTGCTGTACGGCAATTTCAGCAGCGTGCAGGACCTCGACGGCACGCCCGGCGCCGAGATTCCGATCAACATCGGCGGTGCGCTGAAGGTGATCAACCACAATACGCGCAGCAGCTACAACTACCAGATCAGCACCGGCTCGTGGGCCGCATCGCCCGGCGGCATCACCGACCTCAACGGTACCGCCGGCAACGAGATCCTGATCGTGGCGTCGGACTCCCTGAAGGTCGTCGACCATCGCGCACGCAGCGTCAGTTCGCAGCCGATGTCCGGTACCTACGCCGTCGCGGTCTACGGCATCAAGGATCTCGACGGCCAGCCCGGCGCCGAGGTCCCGATCGCCAATGGCTCCGCGTTGCGCGTCTACAACTACCGCACGCGCAGCATGAGCAGCACGCCGGTGAGCAGCGGCAGTTGGGCCATCTGCAATGATCCTGGCATTCCCGGCTGCGTCAGCGACCTCAACGGCACCGCCGGCGCCGAACTGATCCTGATCCTGCCCAACTACATCAGCGTCTACAGCTACGTCACCGGGTCGATGAGCAACTACATCATCAACACCCAGTACGCGATCCTCTCCGATGGCGTGCGCCAGTTCGACGGCACCGCCGGCAACGAGATCGCGGTCTCCCGCAGCGACGGCAACATCAACATCATCTATCCGCGCACCGGCACCGTGCAGCTCATCAACGGCAACAACACGTTCAATGCCGGGAGATGGTGGTCGTTGCTGAACTACGCCAACCTCGACGGCGTCGCCGGCGACGAGATTCGCGTCCGCGACAACGGGTACGGCCGCAACTACCGCATCTATCCGCGCAGCGGTTCGGTCGTCGCCGAGTGACCTCGTGGCCGCGCAGGCGCCGCCACGCCTGCGCGGCCCCGCCTCGATCCATGCTCCGCGATCCATGCCATCATGGCGCGCATGGACCGCGACTTCGACCTCATCCTCTTCGGCGCGACCGGCTTCACCGGCCGGCTGGTCGCCGAATACCTCCACCAGACCTGCGGTGATGCCGGCGACGTGCGCTGGGCGATGGCCGGACGCAGCGCGACCAAGCTCGCCGAAGTCCGCGACGCGCTCGGGATCGACGCCACGCTGCCGCTGCTGGTCGCCGACGCGGCCGACGCCGACGCGCTGGCCGCGCTCGTGCGCCGCACGAAGGTCGTCATCACCACCGTCGGCCCCTACCAGCGCTACGGCGAGCCGCTGATCCGCGCCTGCGCCGCAGCCGGCACCGATTATGTCGACCTCTGCGGCGAACCGGGCTGGATGGCGAAGATGATCCCCGAACTCGAACCGATCGCACGGGCCAGCGGCGCGCGCATCGTGTTCTCCTGCGGCTTCGATTCCATCCCGTTCGATCTCGGCGTCGTGTACGCGCAGCACGAGACACAGGCGCGCCTGGGCGCACCGCTCGCGCGCGTGCACGGCCGCGTGAAGACGATGAAGGGCACGTTCTCCGGCGGCACCATCGCCAGCATGCTCGCGACCTTCGAGGCGACGAAGGCCGACCCGTCACTCAAGCGCGTGCTGTTCGACCCGTTCGCGCTGACGCCGGGCTTCAAGGGCGCGCGCCAGCCCAACGATTTCGTCGCCGAACACGACGCGCTCGCCGGCGGCTGGACCGCGCCGTTCGTGATGGCGACGATCAACACCAAGAATGTCCATCGCAGCCACGCCCTGCTTGGCCATCCCTGGGGCAAGGAGTTCGTCTACAGCGAGCGCATGCTGACCGGCGACGGCCCGGCCGGCGAAAAGCGCGCGAAGAAGATGCTGCGCCAGGCGAAGACCCAGAACGCGCTGCTCGCGTTCGCACCCACCCGCGCCCTGCTCGCCCACTTCGCGCTGCCGAAACCCGGCGAGGGTCCCAATGCCGAGCAGCGCGAGAAGGGGCGCTACGCGGTGCTGTTCTTCGGCGAGACCGCCGATGGCCGCAAGCTGACCGCGGAAGTGACCGGCGACCGCGACCCTGGCTACGGCTCGACCTCGAAGATGATCACCGAGGCCGCGCTCTGCCTCGCCCGCGATCTCGACCACGACCGCACGCCCGGCGGCGTGTGGACACCCGGCGCGGCGATGGGGATGCCGCTCGTCGAGCGATTGCGGTCGAAGGCCGGCCTGACGTTCGAGGTCGTCGCTGGCTGACCCGCCTGACGTCGGGTCGAGCGGGCTGACACCCGCTCGACCTCGCACGCTCACTCGCGATGGTAGACCTGCGCGCCCTGCGCCAGGAATTCCTGCGACTTCTCGGCCATGCCGGCCTCGAGCGCCTGCGTTTCGTCGACGCCGTGCTCGGCGGCGTAATCGCGCACATCCTGGGTGATCTTCATCGAGCAGAAATGCGGGCCGCACATCGAGCAGAAGTGCGCGACCTTGTGCGCGTCCTTCGGCAGCGTCTCGTCGTGGAACTCCTTGGCCTTCTCCGGATCGAGGCCGAGATGGAACTGGTCCTCCCAGCGGAACTCGAAGCGCGCCTTGCTCAGCGCGTTGTCGCGGACCTGCGCGCCGGGATGGCCCTTGGCGAGGTCGGCGGCGTGCGCGGCGATCTTGTACGCCATGATGCCGTCGCGCACGTCCTGACGGTTGGGCAGGCCGAGGTGTTCCTTCGGCGTGACGTAGCAGAGCATCGCGGTGCCGTACCAGCCGATCATCGCCGCACCGATCGCGCTGGTGATGTGGTCGTAGCCCGGCGCGATGTCGGTGGTCAGCGGGCCGAGGGTGTAGAACGGCGCCTCGTCGCAGCACTCCAATTGTTTGTCCATGTTCTCCTTGATCAGCTGCATCGGCACATGGCCGGGGCCTTCGATCATGGTCTGCACGTCGTGCTTCCACGCGATCTTGGTCAGCTCGCCGAGCGTTTCCAGCTCGCCAAACTGCGCCGCGTCGTTGGCGTCGGCCAGGCAACCCGGGCGCAGGCCGTCGCCCAGCGAAAAGGCCACGTCGTAGGCCTTCATGATCTCGCAGATGTCCTCGAAGTGCGTGTAGAGGAAATTCTCCTTGTGATGCGCCAGGCACCACTTCGCCATGATCGAACCGCCGCGGGAGACAATCCCGGTGGTGCGCTTCGCGGTCAGCGGCACGTAGCGCAGCAGCACGCCGGCGTGGATCGTGAAGTAGTCGACGCCCTGCTCCGCCTGCTCGATCAGCGTGTCGCGGAAGATCTCCCAGGTCAGCGCCTCGGCACGGCCGTCGACCTTCTCCAGTGCCTGGTAAATGGGAACTGTGCCGATCGGCACCGGCGCGTTGCGCACGATCCACTCGCGGGTCTCGTGGATGTGCTTGCCGGTGCTGAGGTCCATCACGGTGTCGCCGCCCCAGCGGATCGCCCACACCAGCTTCTCGACTTCCTCTGCAATCCCCGAGGACACCGCGCTGTTGCCGATGTTCGCGTTGATCTTGGTGAGGAAGTTGCGGCCGATGATCATCGGCTCGCTTTCCGGGTGGTTGATGTTGCACGGCAGGATCGCGCGGCCGCGGGCGATCTCGTCGCGCACGAATTCGGGCGTGATGATCGTCTGGATGTTCGCGCCGAAGTGCTCGCCCGGGTGCTGCTTCAGCAGGTGCGCCTCGCGCACCGCCTCCAGCCGCTGGTTCTCGCGGATCGCGACGAATTCCATCTCCGGCGTGACGATGCCGCGCTTCGCGTAATGCATCTGGGTGACGTTGGCGCCGGCCTTCGCCCGGCGCGGCAGCGCGCGGTTCGGGAAGCGCACGGCGTCGAGCTTCGGGTCGTGCTCGCGCGCGCGGCCGAACTCGGAGCTGAGGCCCGGCAGTTGTTCGGAATCGCCGCGAGCCTCGATCCAGCTCGCGCGCAGCGGCGCGAGGCCGGCGGCCAGGTCGATGCGCGCATCGGGATCGGTGTACGGGCCGGAGGTGTCATACACGGTGACCGGCGGGTTGTCCTCGCCGCCGAACAGGGTCGGCGTGCGGGCGAGCGCGATCTCGCGCATCGGCACGCGCACGCCCGGCTGCGCGCCATCGACGAAGATCTTGCGCGAGCCCGGGATCGGCCGGGTCACGGATTCGGACAGTTGTTCGGTCTGCTGCAACAGCGGGGAAGGCACGGCATTCATCGGCACGCTCATTCTGGATTCGTCCTGCGATACGGAAGGCCCGCGCGGAGCGGACCCATCGGACGAAGCGGCGGCGCGTCGGACGCACGGACGGTGCGAGCGTTGCGAAGCTTCCCTACGCCGGTCTGAACCGGTCAGTGGCCACGGCCCGTACAGGACGCCGCCCAGGTTCGAAGGGTCTGTCTCAACCGCCTGCGGCCGGGGCCGCGGGCGATACCCCCGCTTCTCGAACCGGCATTGAACCATTCTTCCCCCCCTGCCGCCAGCGTCTCCCGCCGCGCGAGACTGAATGCACTCCCAATGCACGAGCGCCGGCGACGAACGGGGCGCCCTTCGAACGCCGTCGCTGCGGCGCTTCGAGGGCGTCGAGATCGATTCGGAATCGGAATCACGCGATCGCGATGCAGGGCGCGGAACCTTCCTTTTTGCCGATGCCGCGTTCACGAATCTCGCGGGAGACATCGCAGCGCCATCGTGCGCGAATGACGACGGCTATCGACCGCGTCGTGCATCTTCGATACGCGAGTGACGATTCCTTTCGCCCGCGCCGCGCTTGCCTCCACGCGCATCGCGGATTGCGCACGCGCGCGGGCAAACCATGCACTTGGCGCCGATTGACCCCGCAGGCCGTCGTTCCTAGAGTCGGGCTCGCAGGGCGTACCGGATCGCATGCGCGCCACTGCAGATGGAAATACCCCACTGACAGACAAGGAGTTCGTCATGAAACGCATGAGTGCCCTCTGTGTGATGCTCCTGATCGCCGTGCCGACGGTGCACGCGACCGATGCGAGCAGGAATTCGTTCAAACGACTGCCCGGGAAGGCCGTCTTCCTCCGCGGCGACAATCTGGTGACGCACGCGTTGCCCGAAATCGGCGCGAGCAGGCCCGCCGCCCTCCAGACGCCGCAGGAAAAGGCCGCCGGCCTCAGCGCGGTCATGGTCACGCCCAACGGCGACCTTTACGAATCCAGGATGGACCCGCAGGACGTCGCCGTCTTCGAGAAGGCCATCAAGGACCTGGAGCGCCTCGGCCGCAACGCCACGACCTTCGGCACGCCGCCGACACTGCCCATGTCCGGCGCGAAGACGATGTTCACGCCCAGCGTGGTCATCGGCGCCGACAATCGCGTCCAGGTCACCAACACCGTGACGTCCCCGTACTGGCACATCGGCCGCATCGCCGTGGGCTGCACCGGCACGCTGATCTCGCCGAAGCACGTGCTGACCGCCGGACACTGCGTCTCCAACGGCGCCGGCACCTGGTACTCCAACCTGAACTTCACGGTCGCGCAGAACGGAAGCTATGCGCCGTGGGGCACGCAGTCGTGGACGCGCGCCGTCACCACGACCGCATGGCACAACAGCGCGGATTCGAACTACGACTACGCGCTGATCGTGCTCAGCGCGGCACCGCACGGCGGCAATTCCGGCTGGGGCGTCTATTCCGGTGGCACCCACACCATCACCGGCTATCCGGGCGACAAGCCCACGGGCACGATGTGGACCCATTCCGGCAGCGTGTCGACCAGCGGTTCCTACCGGCTGTGCTACACGATCGACACCGCCGGCGGGCAGAGCGGCAGCGGCATCGCCGACGGGGGCGGCGTCTACGTCCGCGGCATCCACACGACCGGTTCCTCGTCGCAGAATTGCGGCACGCGGATCACCAGCACCGTCTACAGCACGCTCCAGAACTGGATCGCGACCTACCCCAACTGAGTTCAGGCCCTTTCCGCGTGCTCCACGACCGCGTGCTCCGCAACCCCGGGATGCGCCGCGCCGGCGGCGCATCCCGGCTCTCCCCCATGACAACGTACAGCGAGCCCCTGCGCATGAAACATCTGTTCCCCGTCGTGCTGGTCCTGTCCACCGGCTGCGGCATGGCCGGCGCGCCGCCGACCGCCCATCCGCCTGCGATGGAGCGCACGCTCATCGTCGGCAGCGCCGAAACGCCGGACCCGGTACTCGACCGCGTACGCGAACTGGAAGCCCGCGGCGTAGTGAAGGACGTCGTCGTCTACGAATCGTTCCCGGTGCAGATCCGCCTGAGCGCACCGCGGCGCGTGATCGACGAACTCAATCGCATTCCCCGCGCGGACGCCGCCGGGCGCACCGTGCAGGATGCGCCACGCGACCCCGCGAAACACTGAAGCGCATCAGCGCAGCGCGGCGTTGAGCTTCTCCAGCGCCGCTGCGCCGGGGTTGAGGTCCACGGCTTCCAGCGTGTTCAGCGGGCGGGCGACGGTGCCGAGATGCCCGTGCAGATCCTGCGCCTCGGCGTCGACATAGAGCAGGCCGGTGACCACTTCGCCGCGGGCATGGCGCTGCTGGATCAGGTTCATCGCCGCGATCCGGTCGCGCGGATCGTAGCCCGCATCCAGCTTGTGCAGGCGCAGCACCGAGCCGTCATGCTGCTCGATCGCCAGCGTCTCGCCGTCGGCGTAGTCGACCACGATCTCGGTGCGGTGCGGCATCACGTCCAGCGCATTGACCGCCTCGTTGTGTTCACGCACGTAGTCGTAGCTCTTGGTGCTGCCGGCATGGTTGTTGAACGCGATGCACGGGCTGATGACGTCGATGAACGCCGCGCCGCGATGCGAAAGCGCGCCCTTGATCAGCGGCACCAGTTGCTTCTTGTCGCCGGAGAAGCCGCGACCGACGTAGGTGGCGCCGAGTTGCAGCGCCATCGTCACCAGGTCGAGCGGGCTGTCGGTGTTGGCCACGCCCTTCTTCGACACCGAGCCCTGGTCGGCGGTCGCCGAGAACTGGCCCTTGGTCAGGCCGTAGACGCCGTTGTTCTCGACGATGTAGGCCATGTTCACGCCGCGGCGGATGGCGTGCACGAACTGGCCGATGCCGATCGAGGCCGAATCGCCGTCGCCCGACACGCCGAGGTAGATCAGGTCGCGGTTGGCGAGGTTGGCGCCAGTGAGCACCGACGGCATGCGTCCGTGCACGGTGTTGAAACCGTGCGACTGACCGAGGAAGTAGTCCGGCGTCTTGCTGCTGCAACCGATGCCCGACAGCTTGGCGACGCGGTGCGGCTCGATGTCGAGTTCCCAGCAGGCCTGGATGATCGCCGCGGAGATCGAATCGTGGCCGCAGCCCGCGCACAGCGTGCTGATCTTGCCTTCGTAGTCGCGGCGGGTGAACCCGATCGCGTTGCAGGCCAGGGTGGGATGGTGCAGCTTCGGTTTGGCGAGGTAGGTCATGTCATGCCACCTTGTCCTGTTGCGCGTCGCTTCGGCCGAGGCTCGCGGCGATGGCGTCGGCGATGAAACGCGCCGTGATCGGCGTGCCGTCGTAGTGCAGCACCGCGACCAGCCGCGCCGGATCGATCCCGAACTGGTCGATCAGCAGCAGGCGCAGCTGGCCGTCGCGGTTCTGCTCGACCACGAACATGGTCTCGTGGGCGGCGATGAAGTCGCGCACGCTGTCCGGGAACGGATAGGCGCGGACGCGCACGGTATCGAGCGCGATGCCGTCGCCGCGCAGGCGACCGATGGCCTCGGCCATGGCCGGGCTGGTCGAACCGAAGAACAGCGCGCCATGCCGCGCCGGCACGTCGCCGCGGTCGAACACCGGCTGCGGCACCAGATCGCGCGCGGTATCGAACTTCAGCAGCAGCCGCTGCATGTTGTAGACGTAGTCCGGCCCGCGTTCGGAATACTGCGCCTGCGGATTGCGCGAGGTGCCGCGGGTGAAGTACGCGCCCTTGTCCGGATGCGTGCCGGGATAGGTGCGGTACGGGATGCCGTCGCCGTCGATGTCCTTGTAGCGCGCGAATTCCTTGCCCGCGTTGAGATCCTCGGCGCTCAGCACCTTGCCGCGATCGTAGACGCGGCGATCGTCCCAGGCGAACGGCGCGCACAGACGCTGGTTCATGCCGATGTCGAGGTCGGTCATCACGAACACCGGCGTCTGCAGGCGGTCGGCGAGATCGAGCGCGTCCGCGGCGAACGCGAAGCACTCGTGCGGGTCCTCGGGGAACAGCAGCACATGCTTGGTGTCGCCGTGCGAGGCGTGCGCGGCGGCGAGGATGTCCGACTGCTGGGTGCGCGTGGGCATGCCGGTGGACGGGCCGCCGCGCTGCACGTCGATGATGGTGACCGGGATCTCGGCGAAGTACGCCAGGCCGATGAATTCGTTCATCAGCGACACGCCCGGGCCCGAGGTCGCGGTGAAGGCGCGCGCGCCGTTCCAGCCTGCGCCGACGACCATGCCGATCGAGGCGATCTCGTCCTCGGCCTGCAGGATGGCGTACTTCTTCGCACCGTCCTCGTCGTTGCGGTACTTCTGGCAATACTTCTGGAACGCCTCGGCCAGCGACGACGACGGCGTGATCGGATACCAGGCGCAGACCGTCGCCCCACCGTAGACGCAGCCCAGTGCCGCGGCGGCGTTGCCTTCGACGAAGATGCGGTCGCCGACCTTGTCGGCGCGCTGCACGCGCAGGCCGATCGGGCACGAGAGGTGTTGCAGCGCCCAGTCGCGGCCGAGGTGCAGCGCCTCGACGTTCGGCTTCAGCAGCTTTTCCTTGCCCTTGTACTGCTCGCCGATCAGCCGCTCGATCTCGGCCGGATCGATGTCCAGCAGCGCGCTGAGCGCGCCGACGTACATGATGTTCTTGAACAACTGGCGCTGGCGCGGATCGCTGTAGGTCGCGTTGCAGAGTTCGGTCAGCGGAATACCGATCACCTGCAGGTCGTCGCGGAATTTCGACCGCGGCATCGGCTTGCTGCTGTCGTAGACGAGGTAGCCGCCGGGCTCGATCTCGGCGAGGTCGGCGTCCCAGGTCTGCGGGTTCATCGCGACCATCAGGTCGACGCCGCCGCGACGGCCCAGCCAGCCGGCTTCGCAGACGCGCACCTCGTACCAGGTCGGCAGGCCCTGGATGTTCGACGGGAAGATGTTGCGCGGGCTGACCGGCACGCCCATGCGCAGGATGGATTTGGCGAACAGCTCGTTGGCCGAGGCCGAACCGGAACCGTTGACGTTGGCGAACTTGACGACGAAATCGTTGATCGACTGCAGTGGAGCGTGGCCGGCCGTCATGCCGCCTCCTTCTTCTTGGCGTCGCGGCAACGCGGGCCGGCGTGGGTTTCCTGCAACAGGAACTTCTGCATATCCCAGGCGCCGGTGGGGCAGCGCTCGGCGCAGAGGCCGCAGTGCAGGCAGACGTCCTCGTCCTTGACCATCACCCGGTGGGTCTTCAGCGGGCCGGCGACGTACAGCGGCTGCTCGGCATTCAATGCCGGCGCGGTGAGTCGTCCGCGAAGATCGGCTTCGTCACCGTTCGGGGTGAACGTGATGCAATCGGTCGGGCAGATGTCGACGCAGGCATCGCATTCGATGCACTTGTCCTTCGTGAAGACGGTCTGCACGTCGCAGTTGAGGCAGCGCTGCGTTTCCTTCCACGCCGTCGCCGCGTCGAAGCCCAGCTCGACCTCGACCCGGATGCTGTCCAGCTTCTTGGCCGCTTCCGACCACGGCACCTTGTAGCGCTCGTCGGGCGACACCGCGTTGTCGTAGCTCCACTCGTGTATGCCCATCTTTTGCGAGACGAGCGTGACGTCGGGCGCGGGCCGCACCGCCGGGTCCTCGCCATTGAGCATGCGGTCGATGCTGACCGCCGCCGCGTGACCGTGGGCGACCGCCCAGATGATGTTCTTCGGCCCGAACGCCGCGTCGCCGCCGAACAGCACGTGCGGCAGACTCGACTGATGGGTCGTCTTGTCCACGACCGGCATGCCCCACTCGTCGAAGTCGATGCCGAGGTCGCGCTCGATCCACGGGAAGGCGTTCTCTTGACCCACCGCGATCAGCACCTCGTCGCAGGCGTGGAACTCGTCCGGTTCGCCGGTCGGCACCAGTTTGCGGCGGCCGTTGGCGTCGTACTCGGGTCGGACCTTCTCGAAGGTCATGCCGGTGAGCCGGCCGCTGGCGTGGACGAAACTCTTCGGCACGCGGCAGTCGAGGATCGGGATGCCTTCGTGCATCGCGTCCTCCTTCTCCCACGGGCTGGCCTTCATCTCGTCGAAACCGGAGCGGACGATGACCTTGACGTCCTCGCCGCCGAGCCGCCGCGCCGAACGGCAGCAGTCCATCGCGGTGTTGCCGCCGCCGAGGACGATCACGCGCTTGCCGACCTTCGTGACGTGACCGAAATAGACGTTCGCAAGCCAGTCGAGGCCGATGTGGATCTGCGCCGTGGCCTCCTGCCGGCCGGGCAGGTCGAGGTCGCGCCCGCGCGGCGCGCCGCTGCCGACGAACACCGCATCGAAGCCCTGCGCCAGCAGGTCGCGCATCGAGGTGATGCGATGGTTGCCGATGAACTCGACGCCGAGGTCCAGCACGTAGCCGGTTTCCTCGTCGATGACCTCCTCGGGCAGGCGGAAACGCGGCACCTGGGTACGCATGAAGCCGCCGGCCTTGGGATCAGCCTCGAACACGGTCACCCGGTAGCCCAGCGGCGCGAGATCGCGGGCCACGGTCAGCGCGGACGGCCCGGCGCCGACGCAGGCGATGCGTTTGCCGTTTGGGTGCATCGCCGGCTTCGGCATCCGCGCGGAGACGTCGCCCTTGAGATCGGCGGCGACGCGCTTGAGCCGGCAGATCGCCACGGGCTCCGGGCGGCTTTCACCAGGCACGGTGCCGTTGTTTTCCTCGACCCGTCCGCGCCGGCACGCCGGCTCGCAGGGACGGTCGCAGGTGCGGCCGAGGATCCCGGGGAAGACATTGCTTCGCCAGTTCACCATGTAGGCATCGGCGTGGCGGCCGGCGGCGATCAGGCGGATGTATTCGGGAACGGGCGTATGCGCCGGGCAGGCCCATTGGCAATCGACGACCCGGTGGAAGGTATCCGGGTCCTGGAGATCGGTCGGCTTCACTGCGACCCCATGCTGGCATCCGACCGAGGGCGTCGGCCTACGCGTTGCAGGCCGAGTCTAGCCCCGCACTCGGGCGGGCGTCACGGGGGGCCGCGCCGCACGCGTCGAATCGGGATTCCGCGCAGTCCCGGGGCTGCATACGGTTTCAGCCCGCGGCGGAAACACACGCATCCACCGGCATTCGACTTTCGTCTGACATCATTGCAGCTGTTCTAGTGCGTTGATTCTCATGGGATTACGAGCGACCGCCAACACCCTCGCCCGGCATATGCCGATTCGTCACGAGTCCCGGGGTTGACATTGCGCGAAAGAGCGTGTTTCTCTGCAGGCATGACGCAGCGCAACATCCATCGCCCGACCCGACCGACCGCCATCGCCGCGGCGCGGGCCCGTGCGGACGTGGCGCGCGTCAGGTTCCTGGCCGCGAGCTTCGCGCTCGCAACCCTCGTTCTTGTCGTCGTCCTTATTACCTCGCCATACGGTGCGGGATAGGGTTGCGCGACAGACAACCCGGTTTCAGACGAAACCCCCGCACCTCCCCAGGTGCGGGGGTTTTCGCTTTCTGGGCCCCGCAATTTCCGAATCGTCCGAAGGATCCACCACCAGATGCACAGCGACGCGATCAAATCCGGCCCCTCCCGCGCCCCCGCCCGCGCCATGCTGCGCGCGACCGGGCTGGACGATGCCGCCATCGCCAAACCCTTCGTCGGCGTGATCCACACCTGGTCCGACGTGTCCCCGTGCAACCTGACCCTGCGCGACCTGGCGCAGGACGTGCGCCGCGGCGTGATCGCCGCCGGCGGCACGCCGATCGAGTTCAACACCATCGCGGTCACCGACGGCATCGCCATGGGCAGCGAGGGCATGCGCGCCTCGCTGGCGTCGCGCGAGACCATCGCCGATTCGATCGAACTCGCGGTGTCCGGCCACTGCCTGGACGCGATGGTCCTGCTGGTGGGCTGCGACAAGACCATCCCCGCGGCGGCGATGGCCGCGGCGCGGCTGGACGTGCCGACGGTGATCCTCTACGGCGGCACCATCCTGCCGGGCAAGTGCAAGTCGAAGCACGCCGACGGCAGCGAAGGCGAGCGCGCGCTGACCGTGCAGGACGTGTTCGAGGCGGTGGGCGCGCATTCGGCCGGCCGCATCGACGATGCCAAACTGGGCGAGATCGAGCGCCGCGCCTGCCCCGGCGCCGGCGCCTGCGGCGGCCAGTTCACCGCGAACACGATGGCGATGGTGCTGACCTTCCTCGGCCTGTCGCCGCTGGGCGACAACGACATCCCGGCCGTGCACGCCGACAAGCCGAAGGCCGCCGAACGCTGCGGCGAACGCGTGATGCAGTTGCTGCGCGACGGCGGCCCGACGCCGCGCCAGTTGCTGACCCCGACCGCGCTGCGCAACGCCGCACGCGCGGTGTCGGCGACGGCGGGCTCGACCAACGCCGCGCTGCACCTGCTGGCGATCGCGCACGAGGCCGGCGTGGTGTTCGACCTGGAGGAATTCGAGGCCGCCAGCGCCAACACGCCGGTGATCGCCGACCTGAAACCGGGCGGCCGCTACACGGCGGCGGAGATGTTCGAACAAGGCGGCACCGCACTGGTGGCGCAGGCGCTGATCGCGGCCGGCTTGATCGAGGATATTCCGACGGTCGCCGGCCGCAGCTTTTTTGCGGACGCGAACGCCGCGACGACCTCCCCCACGCAGGATGTCGTGCGTCCCGTGTCCGATCCCATCAAGCCGCGCGGCGGCTATTCGATCCTCTACGGCGACCTCGCGCCGGAAGGCTGCATCGTGAAGCTCGCCGGCCACGGCCGCGAGAAGCACAGCGGCCCGGCGCGCGTGTTCGACAGCGAGGACGCCGCGTTCGCCGCAGTGCAGGCACGGCAGATCCAGGCCGGCGACGTGGTGGTGATCCGCTTCGAAGGCCCGGCCGGCGGCCCCGGCATGCGCGAGATGCTGGCGGTGACCGCGGCGCTGGTCGGCCAAGGCCTGGGCAACGACGTGGCGCTGATCACCGACGGTCGCTTCAGCGGCGCGACCCACGGCTTCATGGTCGGCCACATCTCGCCGGAAGCCGCGCACGGCGGCCCGATCGCACGGCTGCGCGACGACGACGTGGTGACGATCGACGTCGTCGCGCGCCGCCTCGACGTGGCCGCCGATCTCGCCGCGCGCACACCGGCGCGCATCGCCCCGCGCGTGCGCCACGGCGTGCTGGCGAAGTACGCGCGCGACGTGCGCTCTGCCTCGCGCGGCGCAGTGACCTCGCCCGGCCTGCTCGACGCCGCGGCCGCCGACGCGAAACGCATCGACGCGGCACTCATCGCTTCCGAACCCGCCTGATCGCTTTTCCCGCTCCCTCCCGGCCTCTCCCTTCCCTCCCTTTTCACTTTCCAACGAGACCTCGCCATGAACGCTTCCGCCAAGCCCCAGATTGCTGTCATCGGTTACGGCAGCCAGGGCCGTGCCCACGCCCTCAACCTCCGCGATTCCGGCTTCGACGTCGTCGTCGGCCTGCGTCCGGGCGGCCCCACCGAGGTCAAGGCGCTCGCCGACGGCTTCACCGTGAAGTCGCCGGCCGAAGCCGCGGCGCAGGCCGATCTCGTCGCCGTGCTCACGCCCGACATGGTGCAGAAGAAGCTCTACGCCGACGTGCTGGCGCCGAACATGAAGCAGGGCGCCTGCCTGCTGTTCGCGCACGGCCTGAACGTGCACTTCGGCATGATCTCGCCGCGCGCCGACCTCGACGTGGTGCTGGTCGCGCCCAAGGGCCCGGGTGCGCTGGTCCGCCGCGAATACGAGATCGGCCGCGGCGTGCCCTGCATCTACGCGATCCACCAGGATCGCAGCGGCCACGCCGAAGCGCTGGCGAAGGCCTACGCCGGCGGCCTCGGCGGCGCACGCGCCAACCTGATCAAGACCACGTTCAAGGAAGAGACCGAGACCGATCTGTTCGGCGAACAGGCCGTGCTCTGTGGCGGCGCCAGCGCGCTGGTGCAGGCCGGCTTCGAGACGCTGGTCGAGGCCGGCTACCAGCCGGAGATCGCCTACTACGAAGTCCTGCACGAGCTGAAGCTCATCGTCGACCTGTTCTACGAAGGCGGCATCACCCGCATGCTCGAATTCATCTCCGAGACCGCGCAGTACGGCGATTTCGTCAGCGGTCCGCGCGTGATCAACGCCGAGACCAAGGCGCGCATGAAGGACATCCTGAGCGAGATCCAGGACGGCACCTTCGTGCAGAAGTGGGTGGCCGAATACGACGCCGGCCTGCCGAACTACAAGCGCTACCAGCAGGCCGACAAGGACCATCCGATCGAGAAGGTCGGCAAGGAACTGCGCGCGAAGATGCAGTGGCTGCAACAGGGCCAGGCCGCGCCGCATCCCGCCGCCGCATCGACCGCCAACGACACGCAGGCCGCCGCGGCCGCGCAACCCAATCCCATTGCCGAGACTGCGTGATGAACGGTGCCCGCTGGCTGGTGCAGGCGTTGCTGGCGGAGGGCGTGGACACGCTGTTCGGGTATCCCGGCGGCACGATCATGCCCTTCTACGATGCCCTGCATGGATCGCCCCTCAAACACGTGCTGGTGCGCCACGAGCAGGGCGCCGCGTTCGCCGCGAACGGCTGGGCGCGGGCCAGCGGGCGGGTCGGCGTCTGCGTCGCGACCTCCGGTCCGGGCGCGTCCAACCTGGTGACCGGCATCGCCGACGCGATGCTGGATTCCGTGCCGATGGTCTGCATCACCGGCCAGGTCGCCACCCACCTGATGGGCACCGATGCGTTCCAGGAACTCGACGTCTTCGGCATGACCCTGCCGATCGTCAAGCACAACTTCCTGGTGCGCAGCGTCAACGAGCTGCCGACCGTGCTGCGCGAAGCCTTCCGGCTGGCGCGCGAAGGCCGCCCCGGCCCGGTGCTGATCGACCTGCCGAAGGACGTGCAGGTCGCCGATGCATCGCATCTGCCGACGCACATGCCGGCGCCGGTCGACGCCGTGCCCGGCGCCAGCGACGCTTCGCTGCATGCCGCGTTGGCGCAGCTGGCGCTTGCAAAGAAGCCGTTGATCTACGCCGGCGGCGGCATCGCGCTGGGCGATGCGGTGGAAGCGTTCCGCGAGTTCGTCGAGGCGTCGCAGATCCCGACCGTGCTGACGCTGAAGGGCTTGGGCGCGCTGCCGGACGCGCATCCGCTGAACCTCGGCATGCTCGGCATGCACGGCAGCCGCGCCGCGAACCTCGCGGTGCAGGCCTGCGACCTGCTGTTCGCCGTGGGCGCGCGTTTCGACGACCGCGCCACCGGCAAGCTGGCCGAGTTCGCGCCCAACGCCCGCGTGGTGCATCTGGACGTCGACGCCTGCGAGCTGGGCAAGCTGCGCTTCGCCGATGCGCCGGTGCGTGGCGACGTCGCGATCAGCATGCGCCGCATGCAGGCCGCGGCCGCCGCCCATCTGCACGCGCGCCACGGCGCCACCCGTCTGGCATGGCGCGACGCCTGCGCGGCGGTGAAGACGAAGACCGCGCCGCGTTACGACGCCCCGGGCGATGGCGTGTACGCGCCGTCGCTGCTGAAGCGGCTGTCGTCGCGCGCGCCCGATGCGATCGTCGCCTGCGACGTGGGCCAGCACCAGATGTGGGTGGCGCAGCACTGGGCGTTCGACCATCCGCGCAAGCACCTCACCAGCGGCGCGCTGGGCGCGATGGGCTTCGGCCTGCCCGCCGCGATCGGCGCGCAGATGCAGGACCCGACGGCGCAGGTGATCTGCGTCAGCGGCGACGGCTCGTTCCTGATGAACGTGCAGGAACTGGCGACGGTCGCGCGCTACCGCCTGCCGATCAAGATCGTGCTGATCGACAACCAGGCGCTGGGCATGGTGCGGCAGTGGCAGGAGCTGTTCTTCGAGCGCCGCTACTCCGAGATCGATCTGTCCGACAACCCGGATTTCCTCGCGCTGGCGCAGGCGTTCGGCCTGCAGGCGATGCACGTGGACCGCGCCGCGGACGTCGACGCCGCGCTGGACGCGCTGCTGGCCGCGCCCGGCCCGACGCTGCTGCACGTGGCGATCGACCAGAACGCCAACGTCTGGCCGCTGGTGCCGCCGAACCACAACAACGCGCAGATGCTGGACGCGAACGACGATGCCGACGCCGTGCAGGCGCTGGTCGACGCCGACGACCCGGACATTGCCGCGCTGCAGGCCGCCAGCACGCCGGTCGCGCGCGTCCCCGCGAGCGCACCCGCGCCGCAGGGCGCTGCCACACCGAGCACCGCGCCGGACGCCGGCGCGCAGCCCGCGCCCGCCGCCGACGCTGCTCCGAATTCCACCCCCACCGCTTCCTAAGGAGTCACGCCCCCATGCGCTACCGACTCGATCTCACCCTGCGCCAGTCCGAAGGCGCACTCACCCGGGTGCTCGGCACCGCCGAACGCCGCGGCTTCCGGCCGCTGGCCGTCGAAGGCGAAGCCCGCGCCGACGGCGATCGCTGGCACCTGCAGATGACCGTCGAGGGCGAACGCCCGGCGGAAGGCCTGCACCAGCAACTCGCGAAACTCTACGACTGCCTCGACGTGCAGGTGCAGCCATGCAGCTGAGTGCCGTCGCCTCGCGCCCCGCGCAGCCGCAGGCCGTCCCCGCGACGCCGCAGCTGTGGTTCGACGGCGAACTGATCGACACCGGCACACCGCAGGCGACCGTGCACACGCATGCGCTGCACTACGGCAGCGGCGTGTTCGAGGGCATCCGCGCCTACGCCACCAGGCGCGGCGCAGCGGTGTTCCGCCTGCCCGAACACCTGGAACGCATGCGCAAGGGCGCCGAGCTGCTGGGCATGACGTTCGATCCCGCCGTCGCCACCGAAGCGGTGCTGGCGACGCTGCGCGCGAACCGCCAGCGCGACGCGTACATCCGCCCGCTGGCGTGGTACGGCGACGGCAGCTTCGGCCTGGACGTGGCCGGCCATCCGCAGCATCTGATGGTCGCCACCTCGTCCACCAACGTGCATCTCAACGGCAACCGCACGCGCGTGTCGGCGTCGTCGTGGCGGCGCAATCCGGCGTCGGCGCTGCCGCCACTGAAACTGTGCGGCGCGTACGTCAATTCGATCCTCGCCAAGCGCGAAGTGAAGGCGCGCGGCTTCGACGAGGCGATGTTCATCGACGACGCCGGCTTCGTGGTCGAGTGCACCGGTGCCAACCTCTTCCTGATCCGCGACGGCCGCATCACCGCGGTCGAGCACCGCGACGCGCTACCGGGCATCACCCGCGACACGCTGCTGGCGCTGACCGGCGCCGAATCGCGCCCGGTGACCGTCGCGGAACTGCTGGACGCCGACGAAGTGTTCGCCTGCGGCACCGCTGCGGAAGTGTCGCCGATCGCCGAGATCGACGGCCGCACGTATGTCGAAGGCAGCCCGGTCTCGCGCGACATCGCCGCCGCCTACGCGAAGGCCGTGCGCGGCGAAGACAGCCACGCGTCGGCGTGGTTGACCGAGGTCTGAACATGGACAGCGACGTCGGCCCGGTTCCCACCCCGCCCAGCGTGCAGGCCGGTGACATCCTCGCCGCGCAGGCGCGGCTGCGGCGCTACCTGCCGCCGACGCCGCTGCACCACGCCGAACGCTTCGGCTGCTGGCTGAAGCTCGAGAACCTGCAGCGCACCGGTTCGTACAAGGTGCGCGGCGCATTGAATGCCTTGCTGGCCGCGCGCGAACGCGGCGACGATCGCCCGGTCATCGCCGCCTCCGCCGGCAACCACGCGCAGGGCCTGGCCTGGGCCGCGTACCGGCTGAACGTGCCGGCGATCGCGGTCATGCCGCACGGCGCGCCGGACACCAAGATCGCCGGCGTCGCCCACTGGGGCGCAACCGTGCGCCAGCACGGCGACAGCTTCGACGAAGCCCGCCTGTTCGCCATGCAACTGGCCGAGAAGAACGGCTATCGCTTCCTGTCCGCATTCGACGATCCCGACGTGATCGCCGGCCAGGGCACGGTCGGCATGGAGATCGCGCCGCTGGCGCCGGACGTGGTGCTGGTGCCGATCGGCGGCGGCGGCCTCGCCGCAGGCGTCGCACTGGCGCTGAAGGCGCAGGGCGTGCGCATCGTCGGCGCGCAGGTCGAACACGTCGACGCGATGCATCGCGCGCTGAAGGGCGATGCGTCGCCGATCATGCCCGCGGCCACGCTCGCCGACGGCGTGCGCGTGAAGGAAGCCGGCGTGCTCACGCGGCAGGTGCTGGCCGGGCTGCTGGACGACCTGGTGATCGTGCGCGAGGCCGAACTGCGCGAGACGCTGGTGCGTCTGGCGCTGGAGGAACATCTCATCGCCGAAGGCGCCGGCGCACTCGCGCTGGCCGCCGGCCGGCGTGTCGCAGGGAAGCGCAAATGCGCCGTCGTCTCCGGCGGCAACATCGATGCGGTCGTGCTCGCGCAACTGCTCGCGGACGTGCGTCCGCGCGCGCCGCGCAAGCCGCGCCGCCGCAGCCAGGACGACGCGCGCCCGGTCGTCGCGGAACACGCCACGAAATCCCCCACCCCGCGCGCCGGCCGGACGGCAGGGATCTCTCCCTCTGTCGTCCGGTTGGCGTCGTCGGGCTTCCAAGCCGACATGAGCGCGCACTGCGCACTCCCCGATTCCCCTGTTCTGGAGGCCATCGCCTGATGGACACTGATCCGACAAGCGTCGACGTCCGACCGTCCGCACCCGCCCGGGTCGCGATCTTCGACACCTCGCTGCGCGACGGCGAGCAATCGCCCGGCTGCAGCATGACAGCCGTGCAAAAGCTGCGCTTCGCGCATGCGCTCGCCGAACTCGGCGTGGACACGATCGAGGCCGGCTTCCCGGCCAGTTCGCAGAGCGACCTCGACGGCTGCGCCGCGATCGCCCGCGAGGTACGCGGCGCCGGCATCGCCACCCTTGCCCGCTGCAACCCGGGCGACATCGACGCCTGCGCGCGCGCGCTGGAACGCGCCGAACGCCCGCGCATCCACGTGTTCATCAGCACCAGCCCGCTGCATCGCGAACACAAGCTGATGATGAGCCGCGATGAAGTGCTGGCCCGTGCCGTCGCCGGCGTGGAGCAGGCGCGCCGGTATGTGGACGACGTGGAGTTCTCGGCCGAGGACGCGCTGCGCACCGAGCCTGAGTTCCTGGTCGAGATCTGCTCGGCCGCGATCGCCGCCGGCGCGCGCACGCTCAACATCCCCGACACCGTCGGCTACACCACACCAGCGGAGATCCGCGCGCTGTTCGAGCACCTGCGCACGCACGTGCTCGACGCCGACAAGGCGGTGTTCAGCACGCACTGCCACGACGACCTCGGTCTTGCGGTCGCCAACAGTCTGGCCGCGATCGAAGGCGGCGCGCGGCAGGTCGAATGCACCATCAACGGCATCGGCGAGCGCGCCGGCAACTGCGCGCTGGAAGAGCTGGTGATGGCGCTGGAAACGCGCGGCGCGTGGTTCAACGCGACCACCGGCGTCGACACCCGCCGGCTGGTGCCGACCTCGCGTCTGCTCAGCCGCATCACCGGCATGCACGTGCAGCGCAACAAGGCGATCGTCGGCGCGAATGCGTTCGCGCACGAGTCCGGCATCCACCAGCACGGCATGCTCAAGCATCGCGGCACCTACGAGATCCTGCGCCCCGAGGCCGTGGGTTGGGCAAAGTCGCAGATGATCATGGGACGCCACAGCGGTCGCGCCGCGCTGGCCGATCGCCTGAAGGAACTGGGCTTCACGCTCGACGAGGCGCAGCTGAACCAGGTGTTCGGCCGCTTCAAGGCGCTGACCGAGAAGAAGCGCGAAGTGTTCGACGCCGACCTCGAAGCGCTGGCGCTGGGTATCGACAGCAACGCAGGCGGCACCGCCACCATCGGCGGCTGGCGCCTGCATCGCCTGCACGTGAGCACCGGCGTGGGCGACGGCATCCTGCCGACCGCCAGCGTCGAAGTGTGTTCGCCCGACGGCGAGCGCCGCACGGAGGCGGCGACCGGCGACGGCCCGGTGCACGCGATCTTCGCCGCGCTCGCGCGCGGCACCGGCCTGCACCTGGACATCGAGAGCTACCAGGTCTCCAGCGTGACCACCGGCGAGGACGCGCAGGGCCAGGCCAGCCTGACCGCGCGCATCGACGGCGAGGAGATCACCGGCTCCGGCACGAGCACCGACATCCTCGAAGCCAGCGCGCTGGCATGGCTGGACATCGTCAACCGCCTGCATCGCCGCGACGCCGCGGCGGCGCGACGCGACGACCTCGCCAACACCGGTGAAGCCGCCACGCCCGGCGTCCCGACGCCGCGTCCGCGCGCCGCCATCGCCTGATCCTTCCTTCCCTCCGAGAAGTCCTCCGTCCCCATGTCGCAAGATCACACGCCCAAGACGCTGTTCGACAAACTGTGGGAGGCGCACGTCGTCGTCCCCGAGACCGCGGATGCCCCCGCGGTGCTCTACATCGACCTGCACCTCATCCACGAAGTCACCACGCCGCAGGCGTTCGCCGAACTGGAATCGCGCGGCCTGACCGTGCGCCGTCCCGACCTGACCAAGGGCACGCTGGACCACAGCACGCCGACCACGCCGGCGAAGGCCGACGGCACACACGACTACTACACGCCCGACGCGCAGAAGCAGGTCGAGACGCTGCGCGCGAACTGCGCGAAGCACGGCGTGGAACTGTTCGACTTCGGCAGCGACCACCGCGGCATCGTCCACGTGATCGGGCCGGAGCTGGGCCTGACCCAGCCAGGCATGACCATCGTCTGCGGCGACAGCCACACCGCCACGCACGGTGCGTTCGGTGCGCTGGCGTTCGGCATCGGCACCAGCGAGGTCGGCCACGTGCTGGCGACGCAGTGCCTGCTGCAGCGCAAGCCGAAGACGCTGGCGATCGAGGTCGAAGGCACGCTGGCGCCGGGCGTGACCGCGAAGGACCTGATCCTGCACGTGATCGGCACGATCGGCGTGGCGGGCGGCACCGGCCACGTCATCGAGTACCGCGGCAGCGCGATCCGCGCGCTGTCGATGGAAGAACGCATGACCGTCTGCAACATGTCGATCGAGGCCGGCGCGCGCGCGGGCCTGATCGCGCCGGACGCGACCACGTTCGAGTGGCTGGCGAAGACCCCGCGCGCGCCGCGCGGCGCCGACTGGAAGGCCGCGGTCGCGCGCTGGTCGCAGTTGCGCAGCGACGAGGGCGCGACCTTCGACCGCGTCGTGCGCATCGACGCCGCCGACATCGCGCCCACCGTCACCTGGGGCACGCACCCCGGGCAGGTGGTCGCGATCGACGCGAACATCCCGGTCGCGCACGACGCCGACGCGCAGCGCGCGCTCGACTACATGAAGTTCGCCGGCGGCGCGCCGCTGCTGGAGCAGCCGGTCGACGTGGTGTTCGTCGGCAGCTGCACCAACGGCCGCCTGGGCGACATGCGCCAGGTCGCCGAGGTGCTGCGCGGCCGCCGCGTGCATCCGCGGGTGCGGATGCTGGTGGTACCCGGTTCGGTGCAGGTGCAGCGCGAGGCCGAGGCCGAAGGCATCGACCGCATCGTCCGCGCCGCGGGCGCCGAATGGCGCGAACCCGGCTGCTCGATGTGCATCGCGATGAACGGCGATCTGGTCGGTCCCGGCCAGCTCGCCGTGTCGACCAGCAACCGCAATTTCGAGGGCCGCCAGGGACGCGATGCGCGCACCGTGCTGGCCTCGCCGATCACCGCTGCCGCCTGTGCGGTGGCGGGCCATGTCGTCGACCCGCGCCTGCTGGTGCGCGACGCCATCAAGGAGCATGCCGCATGAGCGCCGAGGCCCTGGTCCGCCTGCAGTCGCGCACCGTCTGCCTGCCGGAGCGCAACATCGACACCGACCGCATCATCCCGGCGCGGTTCCTCACCACCACCACGCGCGCGGGGCTCGGCCGCCACGCCTTCAACGACTGGCGTTGGCGCGAGGACGGCTCGCCCGATCCGGATTTCCCGCTCAACCGCCCCGAGGCGCAGGGCGCCGAGATCCTGGTTGCCGGCCGCAACTTCGGCTGCGGGTCCTCGCGCGAGCACGCGCCGTGGGCGCTGCGCGACGCCGGCCTGCGCGCGGTGATCAGCGCCGAGATCGCCGACATCTTCCGCAGCAACGCACTGAAGAACGGCCTGCTGCCGATCGTCCTCGACGAGGCCGTGGTCGACGAACTGCTGGCGCAGCCCGGCCTGGAACTCGACATCGACGTGGCCGCGGCCACGGTGACACTGCCGGACGGCCGCGTCTTCGGCTTCCCGATCGACGGCTTCGCACGCACTTGCCTGCTCGAGGGCGTCGACCAGCTCGGCTACCTGCTCCGCCAACTTCCCCACATCCAACGCTTCGAAGGTGCTTTCCATGCGCGCTGACATCGTCCTCCTGCCCGGCGACGGCATCGGTCCGGAGGTCACCGCCGCCGCGGTGGCCGTGCTGCAGGCCGCCGGCCGCCGCTACGGCCACGACTTCCGCTTCGAGAGCCGTCTGATCGGCGGCGCGGCCATCGACGCCGAGGGCGCGCCCGTCTCCGACGCCACCCTCGATGCCTGCCGCCGCGCCGACGGGGTGCTGCTCGGCGCCGTCGGCGGCCCGAAGTGGGGCACCGGCGCGGTGCGTCCGGAACAGGGCCTGCTGCGCCTGCGCAAGGAGTTGGGCCTGTACGCGAACCTGCGCCCGGTGCGCACGCATCCGGTCACGCTCGCGGCCTCGCCGATCAAGTCGCACCTGCTCGCGGGCGTCGACATGATCGTGGTGCGCGAGCTCACCGGCGGCGTCTACTTCGGTGCCCGCACCCGCACCGACACCGGCGCCAGCGATCTGTGCGAATACTCGGTCGCGGAAATCGAGCGCGTCGTCCGCCGCGCCTGCACGCTGGCGCGCGGCCGCCGCCGGCACGTGGTCTCGGTCGACAAGGCCAACGTGCTGGAAACCTCGCGGCTGTGGCGCGACGTGGCCACCCGCGTCGCCCGCGACGAATTCCCGGACGTGACGATCGAGCACCAGCTCGTCGACAGCATGGCGATGCACCTGATCTCGCGGCCGCGCGACTACGACGTGATCGTCACCGAGAACATGTTCGGCGACATCCTCACCGACGAGGCGTCGATGCTGGCCGGGTCGATGGGCCTGCTGCCGTCGGCGTCGCTGGGCGAAGGCAGGCTCGGTGTGTACGAACCGATCCACGGTTCGGCGCCGGACATCGCCGGCCGCGGCATCGCCAATCCCTGCGGCGCGATCCTCAGCGCGGCGATGCTGCTGCGCCATTCGCTGGGACTGGAAGCCGAGGCCCAGTGCATCGAGAAGGCGGTCGCCGCGGCCATCGACCACGGCGCGCTGACTGCGGATCTGGCCCCGGCCGGCACCGCGACCGACACGCAATCGATGACCGCCGCCATCGTGGCGCGGCTTGAAATCGACTGCACGGCGGTGGTCCTGCGCGACTGACCCGCCCGGGCCGAGCCGCCGCGAAGGCGGCCATCGCCCCGCACCCGAACATTGGTTGACGCCCCGCCGCCCGATCGTTTACACCTGCCGCATGTCCCCCACCGCTGCCCTCGCCGACGCCGCCTTCCGCCTCCCGTGCGGAATCGCCGCGTCGTCGATCGCGACCATCACCCTGACCCGCACGACCGGTACTCCCGGTGGTGCGGGCTGCGGCGGCGGGAAGGACTGACCCTCTCGACCCCACGCCCCGCACCCTCCAGGGGCGCGGGGAGGGTCGCCGCGCAATCTGGAACGCGGGGCCCCCACCGGAGCCCCTTCATGGACTTTCCCACCGACATGGACCTTCGCCCCTCCCCTTCCGCCGCCGCGATGTCGTCGCCGCGGCAGCATGCCCACAAATTCGGCGGCAGCAGCGTGGCCGGCGCCGACCGTTACCGCGATGTAGCCGCCTTGCTGCGCGACGCCCCCGGGCCGCGCTCGGTCGTGGTCTCGGCGATGCAGGGCGTCACCGACGCGCTGACCGCGCTCGTCCACGAGGCCGCGGCCGGCGTCGACTGGCAGGACGGCTGGTCGCGGCTGCGCGATCGCCATTTCGCCGAGGCGCGCACGCTCGATCCGGAGGACGCGCACGCGCTGATCGCCTGGTTCGATGCCGAATTTTCCGCGCTGTCCGCACTGCTGGGCCGGATCGCCGACGAACGTCCCGGCGACGCCCTGCCCGCGCACGACCTGGCCGCCGTGCAGGGCCTGGGTGAGGTGTGGTCGGCGCGGCTGCTGCAGGTCACGCTCGGCGGCGAGGACGCCGGCTGGGGCCGGCTCGATGCCCGCGACGTGCTGGTCGTGCATCCGGGCGAACTCGGCGTCGCGGTCGACTGGCCGCAGACGCGCGCGCGCTTCGCGGACTGGCGCGCACGCCAACGGCACGCCGACACGGTGATCACCGGCTTCGTCGCCCGCGACGCCGACGATCGCCCGGCGACCCTGGGCCGCAACGGCAGCGACTACTCCGGCGCGATCTTCGCGGTGCTGTTCGATGCGATCGAGCTGACCATCTGGACCGACGTCGACGGCGTGCTCAGCGCAGATCCGCGCCTGGTGCCCGACGCGGTCTGCCTGTCGGCGATGTCCTACGCGGAAGCCTGCGAACTGGCCTATTTCGGCGCCAAGGTGCTGCATCCGCAGACGATGGCGCCGGCGATGCAGGACGGCTTGCCGATCCTGATCCGCAATTCCCGCAATCCGGCGGCGCCCGGCACCCGGATCTCCGGCGAGGCGCCCGCGAGCCCGGACGCGCCGGTGAAGGGCCTGAGCGTGGTCCGCGGCATGGCCGTGCTCGAGCTCACCGGCGCCGGCCTGATCGGCGTGCCCGGCACCGCCGAGCGCATGTTCGCCGCGCTGCGCGACGCCAACGTGTCCGTCACCATGATCTCGCAGGGCTCCAGCGAGCATTCGATCTGCTGCATCGTCCCCGCGAACCAGGCCGACCGCGCGCGCGCGGCGGTCGAAGCCGCGTTCGCCGACGCCATCGCCGACCGCCTGGTCGAGGGCGTCGAGGTGACGCCGGACATCGCCGTGCTGGCCGCCGTCGGCGACGGCATGGTCGGCACCCCCGGCGTGTCGGCGCGGCTGTTCGCCGGTCTCGCCCGCGCCCGCGTGAACATCCGCGCGATCGCCCAGGGCGCCAGCGAACGCAACATCTCCGTCGCGGTGGCCGACACCGATGCCGTGCGCGGCCTGCGCGCGGCGCACAGCGCCTTCTGGCTGTCGCCGGCGACCCTGTCGGTGGGCCTGATCGGCCCGGGCAACGTCGGCCGCGCCCTGCTCGCGCAGCTCGCCGAGGCGATGCCGCGCTTCGCCTGCGGCCCGCGCGCCGAGCACCGGCTCGACCTGCGCCTGCGCGCGGTGGCGTCGAGCCGCCGGATGGCGCTGGCCGACCGGCTCGATCCGGCGCAGGCGCATGCGGCGCTGGCGGACGCCGAGCCGCTGGACCTCGACCGCTTCGTCGCCCACGTCCGCGCCGAGCATCTGCCGCATGCGCTGATCGTCGACTGCAGCGGCAGCGACGCGGTCGCCGCGCACTATCCCGACTGGCTGGCCGCCGGCATCCACGTGGTCACGCCGAGCAAGCATGCCGGCAGCGGCGACCGCGCCCGCTACCTCGCGATCCGCGAGGCCGAGCAGCACGGCGCGCTGTTCCGCTACGAAGCCACGGTCGGCGCCGGCCTGCCGGTGATCGCGACCCTGCGCTCGCTGCTCGACACCGGCGATGCGCTGACCGGGATCGAGGGCGTGCTCTCGGGCACGCTGGCCTGGCTGTTCAACCGCTACGACGGCAGCGTGCCGTTCTCGCAGCTGGTCGCCGAGGGCAAGGCGCTGGGCTACACCGAACCCGACCCGCGCGACGACCTCAGCGGCACCGACGTCGCGCGCAAGCTGGTGATCCTCGCCCGCGAGGCCGGCGCGTCGCTGTCGCTGGCCGACATCGAGATCGAAAGCCTCGTCCCCGAAGCGCTGCGCGATGTGTCGCGCGAGGAGTTCATGGCCCGCCTGCACGAAATGGACGCGCCGATGCAGGCGCGACTCGACGCCGCGCGCGCCGCCGGTCGCGGCCTGCGCTACCTCGCGCAGCTCGATGCCGACGGCCGCGCCCGGGTCGGCCTGGCGATGCCCGAAGACGGGCACGCCAGCCTGCACAGCCGCCTGACCGACAACCTCATCCAGTTCCGCACCCGCCGCTACGCCGACAACCCGCTGGTGGTGCAGGGCCCGGGCGCCGGCGCCGACGTGACCGCCGCCGGCGTATTCGGCGACATCCTCGCGATCGCAGCCACACTGGGCGCGCGCACGGCGGGCGTCGCCGCATGAGCACCACCATCCGCGCCTTCGCGCCCGCCAGCGTCGGCAACATCGGCGTCGGCTTCGACCTGCTCGGCCATGCCATCGACGGGCCGCGCGACATCGCGAGCGTCCGCCGCATCGACGCGCCGGAGGTGCGGATTGCCGCGATCCACGGCGACGTGCCCGGCGTCGCGTCGCTGCCGCTGGACGCGGACGCCAACACCGCCGGCCGCGCGCTGATCGCGCTGCGCGAGGCGCTGGCGCTGCCGTTCGGGTTCGAAGCGACGTTGGAGAAAGGCATTCCGCTCGGCTCGGGTCTCGGCGGCTCGGCAGCCTCGTGCGTGGCCGCGCTGGTCGCGGCGAACGCCCTGCTCGACACGTGCGACAACGGCGCGCCGCTGTCCCGCGAGGCGCTGTATCCGTTCGCGCTGGCCGGCGAGGCCGTCGCCAGCGGCAGCGCGCACGGCGACAACGTCGCGCCGATGCTGCTCGGCGGCGTGGTGCTGGCGACGCTCGACCGGATGATCCCGCTGCCGGTGCCAGCCGGCCTGCACTGCGTGGTCGTGCATCCCGACCAGGTGCTGGAGACGCGCCGCGCCCGCGCCGCGCTGGCCGAACCCTATCCGCTGCACGCCTTCGTCGAACAGAGCACGCACCTGGCGCTGTTCCTCGTCGGCCTGCAGCGCGGCGATGTCGCGCTGATCCGCGACGGCCTGCGCGACGGGCTGGTCGAGCCGCGCCGCGCGCCGCTGATCCCCGGATTCGATGCCGTGAAGGCCGCGGCGCTGGCGCACGATGCGCTCGGCGCCAGCATTTCCGGCGCCGGCCCGAGCGTGTTCGCCTGGTTCGCGTCGAAGCTGCAGGCCGAAGCCGCGGCGCCGGCGATGCGCCAGGCCTTCCTCGATGCCGGCTACGGATCGCGCGCCCACGTCTCGCCGGTCTGCGGACCGCGTGCGGAGGTGATGCCGTGAACTTCGTCAGCACCCGCGGCGGCACGCCCGCCACCGCCATCGACGCCGCGCTGATCGCCGGTCTCGCCCCGGACGGTGGCCTCTACGTGCCCGAAACGATCCCGACGTTCGACGCGGCCGTCACCCAGGCGGCCTCGCCATCGCTCGCCGCCACCGCCGCCGAAGCGCTGGCGCCGTATTTCGTCGACTCGTCGCTGCGCGAGGCGCTGCCGGCGTTGTGCGCGCGGGCCTATGCCTTCGACGCGCCGCTGCGCGCGATGCGCGGCGACGGCGACCATCTGCTCGAACTGTTCCACGGCCCGACCGCCGCGTTCAAGGATTACGCCGCGCGCTTCCTCGCCGAAAGCCTGTCGGCGCTGCGCGCGCCGGACGCGCCCGAGACGACGATCCTGGTCGCGACCTCCGGCGACACCGGCGCAGCGGTCGCCGGCGCGTTCCATCGCCGGCCCGGCTTCCGTGTGGTGATCCTCTACCCCGACGGCCGCGTGTCGCCGCGCCAGGCGCACGGCCTGGAATGCTGGGGCGACAACGTGCGCACGTTCCGCGTCGCCGGCAGCTTCGACGACTGCCAGCGCATGGCGAAGGCGGCGCTGTCCGACCGCGACCTGCGCGAGCGCATGGCGCTGACCTCGGCGAACAGCATCAGTCTTGGCCGCCTGCTGCCGCAGCTGGCGTACTACGCGCACACCGCGCGCAACTTCTTCGCGGCGCAGGGCGAGGCGCTCAACCTCGTCGTGCCCACCGGCAACCTCGGCAACGCCGCCGCGGCGCTGCTGGCGAAGCGGATGGGCTTCCCGATCGGCGACATCGTGCTCGCCACCAACGCCAACGACGTGCTGCCGCGGTTCTTCGCCGGCGGCGACTACGCGCCGGAAGCGACCAAGGCCACGCTCGCCAACGCGATGGACGTGGGCGCGCCCAGCAATTTCGAACGCCTGCGCCACTGGTTCGCCGACGACGACGCACTGCGCGCCGCGCTGCGCGCGGCATCGGTGGACGACGCGACCATCCGCGCGACGATCGCCGCCGCGCCGGAGCGCCATGGCGTGGTCGCGTGCCCGCACACCGCCTGCGGCCTGCACGTGCTGGAGGGACTGCGCGACGCCGGTGACATGCGTCCGTGGGCCGTCGTCGCCACCGCGCATCCGGCGAAGTTCGACAGCATCGTCGAGCCGCTGGTCGGGCATGCGGTCGAGGTGCCGCCGGCGCTGGCTGACTGTCTGGCGCAGCCCGCGCACGGCGAAGCCCTCGCTGCGGACGATGCGGCGCTGCGCGAACGGTTGCTCGACCGCTGAGGCATCGGCGATCACGGTTCCCGGCGATCCGCACTCGATCAGGTCATGTGCCGTTCGATCCCGGCCGGCGCATCGCCGCCGGGCAGCCGTCCGAGGCTCCAGGGCATCGTCACGAACACGAACGTCGCGATGACGACGGCGCAGGCGACCGCCATGCGCGCGAGCTGACGCAGGAAACGGGCGAGTTCGGGATGCATGGCACGACGCCTTTCATCGGAGGATGACGGCAGCGTGCGCGCGCGGACTTAAGCGCGTCTTACGCGGAGGCGATTCGCGACCCGGGCCGCCCGCGGTGGGAGGGGGAGGAAGCCGCAGGGCGGCCCGGATGCGAAAAAGGGTCAGGCCTTCGCGACGCCGGCCTCGTCCGGGCGCACCCGGAACCAGGCGGCGTACAGCGCCGGCAGGAACAGCAGCGTGAGCGCGGTGGCGACGATCAGGCCGCCCATGATCGCCACCGCCATCGGCCCGAAGAAGGCGCTGCGCGACAGCGGGATCATCGCGAGGATCGCGGCCAGCGCGGTCAGCACGATCGGCCGGAAGCGGCGCACGGTGGCTTCCACTATCGCCGTCCAGCGATCGTGGCCGGACAGGATGTCCTGCTCGATCTGGTCGATCAGGATCACCGAGTTGCGCATGATCATGCCCGACAGCGCGATCACGCCGAGCATCGCCACGAAGCCGAACGGCACCCGGAACACCAGCAGGAAGGTGGCGGCACCGATGATGCCCAGCGGCGCGGTGGACAGCACCAGCAGCACGCGCGGGAAGCTGCGCAGCTGCAGCATCAGCAGGGTCACCACCACCAGCACGAACAGCGGCATGCCGGCCTTGATCGAATCCTGCCCGCGCGCCGAGTCCTCGACGGTGCCGCCGGTCTCCAGCAGGTAGCCGTCCGGCAGGTCCTTCCGGATCTCCTCCAGCGTCGGCAGGATCCGCGCCACCACCGTCGGCGGCGTCGGGCCGTTGACGATGTCCGCGCGCACGGTGACGGTCGGCAGCCGGTTGCGGTGCCAGATCACGCCGTTCTCGAACGTCGATTCCAGATGCCCGATCTGCATCACCGGCACGCTGCCGCCGTTGGCGGTGGGCACGGCGAGACTGCCGAGCAGGTCGAGCCGGGCGCGTTCGTCGGCGGGCCCGCGCAGCAGGATCTCGATCAGCTCGTTGTCCTCGCGGTAGGTGCTGATGTGCTGGCCGGACAGCGCGCTGGCGAGGAACGACGCGACCTGCTGCGAGGACACGCCCATGGCCCGGGCGCGGTCCTGGTCGATGACCAGCTTCACCACCTTGCTCGGCTCATCCCAGTCGAGGTTGACGTTGAGCACGTCCGGATCGGCGCGGACCTTCTCCAGCACCCGCCGGGCGAGCGCCTGCACGCGCTCGACGTGTTCGCCGGACACGCGGAACTGCACCGGATAGCCCACCGGCGGCCCGTTCTCGAGCCGGGTCACGCGCAGCTGCAACTGCGGGAAGTCCCGGCGGAGCTCGCCCATCATCCAGTCGCGCAGGGTCTCGCGGCCGGCGATGTCCTTCGCGCGGACCACGAACTGCGCGAAGTGGGTCTGCGGCAGTTGCTGGTCCAGCGGCAGGTAGAACCGCGGGGAGCCGGTGCCGACGTAGGCGACGTAGTTGTCGATGTCCTTGCGCGTCTGCAGTCGCTGTTCGATGCGATGCACGGCGTCTGCGGTCGCGGTGAGCGAGCTGCCTTCAGCCAGTTCCACGTCGACCATGAGTTCCAGGCGGGTGGAATCGGGGAAGAACTGCTGCGGCACGTAGCGGAACAGGAACATCGACAGCGCGAACGCGGCGAAGGTGGCACCGATCACCAGCCAGCGGTGGCGGATGCAGGCGCGCACCAGGGTGCGGAAGCGGCGGTAGAACGGGGTGCCGTAGGGATCGTGGCCGTGGGCGTCCGCGACGGGCACCGGCGCGAGCAGTCCGGCGTACTGCGGCCAGCGGTCGGCCAGCCGCTCGCGGAACGCGCGCACGCGGGCCGGCAGCGACCCCGGCTTCGGCGTCGCGTGCGGGTCCGGCAGCATCTTGTCGCCGAGATAGGGGATGAACAGCACCGCCGCCACCCACGACACCAGCAGCGCCAGCGTGACCACCTGGAACAGCGAGCGGGTGTATTCGCCGGTGCTCGAATCCGCGGTCGCGATCGGCAGGAAACCCGCCGCGGTCACCAGCGTGCCGGTGAGCATCGGGAACGCGGTGGTCTCGTACGCGAACGCCGCCGCGCGCATGCGCGAGAAGCCCTGCTCCATCTTGATCGCCATCATCTCCACCGCGATGATCGCGTCGTCCACCAGCAGGCCCAGCGCCAGCACCAGCGCGCCCAGCGAGATCTTGTGCAGGCCGATGCCGAAGTAGTGCATCGCGCCGAAGGTCATCGCCAGCACCAGCGGGATGGTGACCGCGACCACGAGGCCGGTACGCATCCCCAGCGAGAAGAAGCTCACCAGCAGCACGATGACCACCGCCTCGGCCAGCACGCGCACGAACTCGCCGACGGAATCGTGCACGGCCGCGGGCTGGTCGGCGACGCGGTACAGCGACAGCCCCACCGGCAACTGCCGCTGCAGCACCGCGGTTTCCTGCTCCAGCGCCTCGCCCAGCTTGAGGATGTCGCCGCCCGGCTTCATCGCGACCGCGATGCCGATCGCGTCCTTGCCCATGTAGCGCATCCGCGGCTGCGCCGGATCGGCGTAACCGCGGGTGATCGTGGCGATGTCGCCCAGGCGCAGCGTGCGGTCGCCGGCGCGGATCGGGAAATCGCGGATGTCCTGCACCGAGCGGAACGCGCCGTCGACACGCAATTGCACGCGGTCGGTGGGCGTCTCGAAGAATCCGGCCGGGGTCACCGCGTTCTGCGCGGCCAGCGCCTCCTGCACCGCGGTCAGCGGCACGCCCAGCGTGGCGAGCTTGGTGTTCGACAGCTCGATCCAGATCTTCTCGTCCTGGGTGCCGATCAGCTCGACCTTGGCCACGTCCGGCACGCGCTGCAGCTGCAGTTCGAGGCGTTCGGCGTAGTCCTTCTTCAGCGCGTCGTCGAAGCCGTCGCCGGTCAGCGCGTAGATGTTGCCGAAGGTGTCGCCGAATTCGTCGTTGAAGAACGGCCCGACCACGCCCTCGGGCAGGGTCTGGCGGATGTCGCCGACCTTCTTGCGGACCTGGTACCACAGCTGCGGCAGCTCGCGGCTGACCATCGAATCGCGGGCCATGAAGATCACCTGCGACTCGCCCGGGCGCGAATACGAGACGATGCGCTCGTAGTCGCCCGTCTCCATCAGTTTCTTCTCGATCCGGTCGGTGACTTCGCGGCCCACGTCCTCCGCGGTGGCGCCGGGCCACAGCGTGCGCACCACCATCACCTTGAAGGTGAAGGGCGGGTCCTCGGACTGGCCGAGATGGCGGTAGGACCAGGCGCCGATCACCGCCAGCAGCAGCATGGCGTACAGCACCAGCGCCCGGTTCGCGAGCGCCCATTCGGAGACGTTGAAACGGCGCATGTGCGGTCTCCGCTCAGCGTGCGACGACGGGGCGATTGCTGCGATCGACCGGCACCACCGCCTGGTCCGCCGTCAGCAGATGCGCACCGGCGATCACGACCCAGTCGCCCGCCTTCAGGCCGGACAGCACCGGCGCACTGTCGGCGGCATAGGCGCCGACGGCCACCGGCACCGGCCGGACGCGCCCGGCCTTGGGGTCCGCGACCCAGACGACCGTGCGGCCCTGCGCGTCGCGCTGCACCGCGGGCAGCGGCACCCGCAGCGCCGGCGCATCCGTTCCCGGCGTGCCGATGTAGACGCGCGCGCTCTGGCCGACCGCGACCGCCGCCACTGCCTCGGGTGCGAGCGTGGCCCGCGCGGCGTAGGTCCGGGTGAGCGGATCGGCGCTGGGCGCGATGTCGCGGATCGTCCCGGCCAGCGGCGCGCCGCCGCTGTTCCACAGCTGCACCAGCACGGGCTGGCCGACGTGGACGTCGGCAAGATTGGCCTCCGGCACCGCGAACGCCACTTCGCGCGTCCCCTCCGCCACGAAGGTGAAGACGGGTTGGCCCGCGGCCAGTACCTGGCCGGCTTCGGCCTGGCGCTGCCCGATCGCGCCGTCGGCGGGCGCGCGCAGCTGCGTGTAGCCGCTCTGGTTGGCGCTGACGTCGCGCTGCGCGCGCGCCGCGCGCGCCTGGCCCTCGGCGGCCCGCAGCGCTGCGGTCTGCTGGTCGAGCGCGGAGCGGCTGACCAGACGGTCCTTCGCGAGCGCGGCGAATCGGGCGTGATCGGCGCGGGCCCGGGCGAGCTCGGCTTCGGCCGCGGTGAGCTGCGCCTGTGCGGCTTCGCTCTGCAGGCGGAGGTCGTCGGGATCGAGTTCGGCCAGCAGATCGCCGCGATGGACGACGGCACCGGTATCGACCAGGCGCCGGGCGAGCCGCCCCGGCACCCGGAACGAGAGCGTGCTTTCCTCGCGGGCCCTGACTTCGCCGGCATAGGCGACCGTGTTCCCGGGACCCGTGGCGGCCGCGGTGTCGGGATGCGCCACCAGCACCGGCTTCGGCGGCAGCGGCGCGGCGTCCTGCCCGGCGCACCCGGCGAGCGCGAGCGCAAACACCAGGCCGCTTGCCTCTGTCCACCCGAACATCCGCAATGCGTTCATCGCCATGGCACCCTGCCTGCTCCGGGTCGTCCGGAATTAATGAACCGGTGGGTATCGTATATATAACAAACCAATTGGTCTAGTATTCACGCAATGATGTGTCCCCGTCCCGACAACGCCACCGCCCACACCGCCAAGGCCGGTCCAGGGCGGCCCAAGGACCTCGGCAAGCGCGCCGCGATCCTCGACGCGGCCAAGCGCCTGTTCATCCAGTCGGGCTTCGACGGGACCAGCATGGACCAGATCGCCACCGAGGCCGGGGTCTCGAAGCTGACCGTCTACAGCCACTTCGGCGACAAGGAGTCGCTATTCAGCGCGGCGATCCGCGCCAAGTGCGAGGAACAAATGCCGCCGACCCTGTTCCTCTCGGGCCTGGAAGGCAACCTGCGCGAACAGCTCTCGGCGATCGCCCGCGCCTTCTTCACGCTGATCACGAGCGAGGAAGCGATCGCCATGCACCGGATGATGATGGCGCCGGGTACCGGCGACTCGCACGTCCGCGAACTGTTCTGGCAGGCCGGGGCGCAGGCGGTGAAGGACGCCCTGACCGAATTCCTGCGCGTGCGGGTCGCGCGCGGCGAACTGGTCATCGCCGACCTGCCCGGCGCGGCGTCCCAGTTCCTGTGCCTGGTCAAGGGCGATCTCCACATGCAACTGCTCTGCGGCATCTGCTGCGGCACCACGGCGGCGGACATGGAACGCCATGTCGCCGCGACCGTGGAGCTGTTCCTGCGCGGCTACGCCGTGGAGCGCGACCGGTGACCGCGGGCGAGGCCCGGCCGCCTCGCCGGACCGCCGCCGCACGGCCGCCCGAGGGCCCTGCGCGGCACCGGTGGTCCCGGTGACTTCCGGCACTCAGTCGCGCCGCCGGCTTCCGGCGATCCTGAGCGCGCCCCCGAAGACGACGCCGATCCTGCGACGCGACGGTCCTGCCGCTAAACTTGGCGGCTGTGCCAGCCCCCTTCCGCCGCGCCCGTCGCGAGAGACTCCCCGATGACGATCGATTTCGCCAAAGCCCGAGAAACCATGGTCGAACAGCAGGTCCGGCCGTGGGACGTGTTCCAGCCCCGCGTGCTCGAGACCATTGCCCGCCTGCCGCGCGAACGCTTCGTCGCGGACGCGCATCGCGCGCTGGCCTATTCCGACCTGGCGTTGCCGATCGGCCACGGCGAGTCGATGCTCAAGCCGGTGATCGAGGGCCGCGCGCTGGAAGCGCTGGCGATCGGCGCTGGCGAGGACGTGCTGGAGATCGGTACCGGCAGCGGCTACCTCACCGCCTGCCTCGGCGCGCTGGCGCGCGACGTGGTGAGCCTGGAACGGCACGCCGACCTGGCCGAAGCCGCGCGCGGCCGGCTGCAGGCGCAGGCCATCGCCAACGTCCGCATCGAGACCGCCGATGCCTTCGCCTGGGACACCGAGCGCCGGTTCGACGCGATCTGCGTCGGCGGCGCGGTCGACGCGGTGCCGGCGCGGTTCGTGCGCTGGCTGCGCCCCGGCGGCCGGATGTTCGTGGTCCATGGCCGCGCGCCCGCGATGGAGGCCGCCCTGGTGCGCCCCGCCGCCGACGCCGGCTTCGTCGTCGAATCGCTGTTCGAAACAGAACTCCCCTACCTGGCCGGCGGCGCGCCGGCACCGCAGTTCCGGCTCTGATCCACGGATCGATGCCGGAAGCCCCGCGGACCGCACACACCGAAGGATGCCCATGACCCGCCGCCCCCTCGCCCACGCCCTCGCTTTCGCCCTGACGGCCCTGCTGCCGGCCGTGGCCTCCGCCGACGACCTGCTGCAGACCTACGAGGCCGCGCGCAACAGCGACCCGCAGTTCTCCTCCGCCGAATCCACCCAGGTGATCTCGCACGAAGGCGCGGTGCAGGCGCGCGCCGCGCTGCTGCCGCAGCTCAGCGGCAGCGCGTCTTACAACCGCTCCAAGAGCGACAGCAACGGCTCGCAGGTCTTCGCCAACAACCTCGTCGTCAGCGACAGCGAAGGCACCACCAACTCCCGCGACTACGGCGTCAACCTGCGCCAGGTGGTCTGGGACGGCAGCCTGTTCAGCCGGGTGCGCAGCCAGAACGCGCTGGCCACCGCCGGCGACTTCCAGCTCAAGTCCGCGGGCGACTCGCTGATGACCCGCACCTCCGCCGCCTACTTCAACGTGCTCGTGGCGATGGAAACCCTCGCCGCGGCCGAGGCGCAGGAGCAGGCGCTCAAGAAGCAGTTCGACTTCGCCGACAAGCGGCTGGAAGTCGGCCTGGCGCCGATCACCGACGTGCACGAGGCCCGCGCCCAGTACGAGGCGGCCCGCGCCAACACCATCGTCACCCGCAACGCACTGGACGACGCCTATCGCGCCCTCGGCGAGATCACCGGTCTGGACGCGACCACGCTCAAGGGCCTGCCGTCCGACTTCCAGCCGGCCCTGCCCTCTTCGCTCGACGCGAACGGCTGGGTGCAGGCCGCGCTGGACAACAATCCCGCGCTGAAGGCCCAGGAATACCGGGTGAATGCCGCGGATAGCGACGTGACCAGCGCCCGCGCAGGCCACCTGCCGACGCTGTATCTCGGTGCCAACTACGGCAAGACCCGCACCGACGGCGACCAGACCAACAACCTCACCAGCGCCACGACCGCGTTCGACAACGAGAGCCGCTCGCGCAGCATCGGCCTGACCCTGTCGGTGCCGATCTTCGCCGGCGGCGCGACCCAGTCGCAGGTGCGCTCGGCGATCGCCCAGCGCGACATCACCGCCGACCAGCTCGAGCAGCAGAAGCGCGCGCTGGTGCGCAGCACCCGCAACGCCTACGAGTCGCTGGTCGCCGGCATCAGCGAGGTCGAGGCCCGCCGCGCGTCGGTGTTCGCCGCACGCAGCGCCTACGAGGCCTCGCAGATCGGCCTCGAAGTGGGCACCCGCACCGTGCTGGACGTGCTGAACAACCAGCAGACCCTGTTCAACGCCGAACGCGAATACGCGCTGTCGCGCTACAACTTCCTCCAGAACCGCCTGCTGCTGGAGCAGTCCGCCGGCACGCTCGACGTCGAGGACCTGAAGGACGTCAACCGGCTGCTGACGGCGGACGCGACGGCCAAGCCGAAGCCCTGACCGCCGATCGGCGACGAAGCGACGCACGACGAAGGCCGCACCGGCGACGGTGCGGCCTTCGCGTTTCGGGCGCGCCATCGCCCGGAGCGGCGGCGATCAATCGGCGCTGCAGTTGCCGTCCGTGCAGACGAACGTGCCCACCAGCAGCCATCCGTCCGGCATGCACAGGTAGTAATCGATCGAGAAACCATCCGGGAAGTCGGTCTCGATCCATTCGACGCTCCAGAGGTTGTCGAGCGTGCACGCGGGAAGCGAGGCCGCCGAGGCGGGCTGGGGAAAGGCCATGCCGAAGGCGAACACGACTGCGGCGAGGGCGACGAAGAACATGCGTGACATGGGAAGCCTCCAGAAGTGACGTGAGTCGGCGCGGGACTTTCGCGCGACGGCGCTACGCCCCGCGACCATGTTGTAGCGCCGCGAGGGGGCTGCCGGAATTGATCTGAATCACGTGCGTCTTCGATCGCGCAACGGCGTTTCGATGGATTCGGCGACGCGCATAGAGCGCTTCGAATCGATCGTGGAAAATGCACGCTCGCATCGAACGACACGATCGATTCGCGTGTGGAGATACACGCAACGCACCCGACCGACGCCGTTCGCGACGCTCAGCGGGCGGGTGTCGACGGCGAGATCGCGATCAGATCGAGCGTGCGTCGCAGCGCGCCGCGCCCCTGCTCGACCAGCGTGCGCCCGGCTTCGGCCATGCGCGCGCGCTCGGCCGGATCGGCCAGCAGCGCCTCCAGCGCCGCGCCCACGCCCGCGGCATCGTCGGCGATGCGCACCGCGTCGACGCGGCGCAGCTGCGCGGCGATGTCGCTGAAGTTGTGCAGGTGCGGGCCGGTCACGATCGGCACGCCGACCGCCGCAGGCTCCAGCAGGTTGTGGCCGCCCACCGGCTGCAGGCTGCCACCGACGAAGGCGACGTCGGCGCAGGCATAGAACGACTGGAGTTCGCCCAGCGTGTCGATCACGAACACCGCGTCGCCGGCGTCCGGCTGCAGGGTCAGCGTGCGCGTCGCCACGCGCAGGCCCGCAGCGATCGCCAGTTGGCTGACCGGGCGGAAGCGCTCGGGATGGCGCGGCGCCCACAGCATCAGCAGGTCGGGCCAGCGCGCGCGCAGCGCGCGGTCGATGGCGAGCACCTGCGCTTCTTCGTCGGGATGGGTGCTGGCGGCGATCCACGTCGGGCGGCCGGGCACGCCGGCGCGGAACGCCGAGGCGAACGCGTCGATCGCCTGCGCATCGATGCGCACGTCGAACTTGAGGTTGCCGAACACCGCGAGCTGGTCGGCGCGCGCACCGAGCCGCGCGAAGCGCTCGGCGTCGCCTTCGGACTGCGCGGCGATGGTGCGGAACGTGCGCAGCGCGCGGCCGACCAGCGGCCGCAGCGCGCGATAGCCGCGCAGCGAGCGTTCGGACAGCCGCGCGTTCACCAGGTACGTCGGCACGCCGTGGTCGCGGCAGGCGAACAGCAGGTTCGGCCACAGTTCGGTCTCGACGATGAGCCCGGCGACCGGCCGGAACCGCCGCAGGAACCGCGACACCGCGCCGGTGAGGTCGTAGGGCAGGTAGACGTGGGCGACGCGTTCGCCCCACAGCGCCTTGACGCGATCCGACCCGGTCGGCGTGATGGTGGTGACCAGCAGTCGTCGGCCGGGGTGTTCGCGCAGCAACGCGTGGATCATCGGCGCGGCGGCGTTGACCTCGCCCACCGAGACCGCATGCACCCACAGATGCGGCACGCCCGACGCCGAGGCGGCGCCGTGGAGGGCATAGCGCTCGTTCCAGCGCAGCAGGTAGGCGCGCTGCCGGAAGCCGCGCCAGATCAGGTGGTAGACGGTGACGGGCAGCAGCAGGTACAGCGCGGCCGAGTACAGGCCGCGCAGGGTGCGTTCGATCGCGCGTTCGAGGAGGCCGGCCCGCATGGCGGCAAGGATAACCGGCCCGGCCCGCCGGACGCCGCTTACAATGCCGCATGCCCTTCCCGTTCGACGCCCCGCCGCCGCGCTCGCCCGCCACCTGGCCCGCGTGGCTGGGCATCGGCGCGCTGGCCGCGCTGGCGCGACTGCCTTGGCCGCTGCAGCGCGGGCTCGGCCGCATCGCCGGCGATGCGCTGCGCCTGCTGCTGCGCGATCGCCGGCGGATCGCCGCGCGCAATCTGGAACTGTGCTTCCCCGACCTCGACGCCGCCGCGCGCCAGGCGTTGCTGCGCCGGCATTTCCGTGCGCTGGGCATCTCGCTGTTCGAGTTCGGTCGCGCCTGGTGGGGCTCGGTGGCACCGCAGCGGCACGGATTGAGGATCGAGGGCACGGAACACATCGAGGCCGCGCGCGCCGCCGGGCGCGGGGTGATCGTGGTGTCCGGCCACTTCACCACCCTGGAGATGAGCGCGCGCCTCGCCTGCGATGCGGTGCCGCTGGCCGGCATGTACCGGCCCTACCCGCAGCCGGCGATGGAGTGGGCGGTGCTGCGCGGGCGCTCGCGCTATGCCGCGGCGATGTTCGCCAAGCAGGACGTGCGCGGCGCGGTGAAGCACCTCAAGCGCGGCGGCCTGCTCTGGTACGCGCCCGACCAGGATCCCAGCCGCGGCGAAGCGGTGTACGTGCCGTTCTTCGGCCGGCCGGCGAAGAGCCTCGCGTCGACCCACCAGCTCGCGCGCCTGTCCGGTGCGGCGGTGGTGATGTTCGAGCACGCGCGGCGCGACGATGGAGGCTACACCCTGCGCTTCTGGCCGGCGTTCGCGGACTTCCCGTCCGAGGACGCCACCGCGGACACTGCCCGCGTCATCGGCGCGATCGAGACCATGGCCCGCGCAGCGCCGGAGCAGTACCTGTGGATCCACCGGCGCTTCAAGCGCCAGCCGGACGGCGTGCGTGTCTACGACTGAGCGTGTGCTCGTCCTCAAGCTCGGCGCGTTCGGCGACCTCGTGCTCGCCGACGGCGCGCTGCAGGACCTCCGGGCGCACCACCCGCAGGCGCACATCACGTTGCTCACCCGCGCACCGTATGCCGCGCTGATGCGTGACTGCCTGTGGGTGGATGCGGTCGTCGTCGACGACAACCGCCCGCGCTGGCGACTCGGGGCGATGCTGGCCTGGCGCCGGCGGTTCCTCGACGGCCGCTATGCCCGGGTCTACGACCTGCAAAATTCGCGGCGCACGGCGTTCTACCGGCGCTGGCTCGCCGGCGACAGCGCCCCGCGCTGGTCGACGATGGCGCGGAACGCGCCGCGCGATGGCGGCGGTGTGCCTGCGCTGCACGCGCGCCAGCTCATGGCCGCGGGCGTGGCCGCGCTGCACGCAGCGCGACCGACGCCGACGTGGATCGCCACCGATGCCTCCGCGCTGCTGCAGCGCGCGGGCATCGATCCGGCCGTCGAGCCGTTCGTGCTGCTGCTGCCGGGCGCCTCGGCGCGGAATACCCACAAATGCTGGCCGCGCTTCGCGGACCTGTCGCAGGCGCTGGTCGCGGACGGCGTCCGCGTGGTCACGGTCCCCGGGCCGGACGAGGCCGACCTCGGTCCGGGCTACGCCGACTGCGTGCTGCGCGACGGCGATCGCGCGGTGGACCTGCGCCGGTTGGCCGGGATCGCGCGCGCCGCGGCCTGCGTGGTCGGCAACGACAGCGGCCCGCTGCACCTGGCGACCTGCATGGGCACGCCGTCGGTGCTGCTGCTCGACGACGACAATCCCAGCTTCCATGCCAGCGGCGAACGCGCCGGGCTGCAGCGCCTGAGTGCTTCGCCGCTGTCGTCGCTGCCGCTGGCGGACGTCGCCGCCGCGGTGCGCGCGGGGATGCACGCCGTGATGCGCGACACGCTCAGCCGCTGACGCCGCGCTCCCGCCCCAGCAGGCTGCCGGCGTACAGCGCCGCCAGCAGCAGCGTGGCGCTGCCCCAGAAGCTCGAATAGAACGCGAGATGGGTGTTGAGCGGGAACACCGTCACCGCCAGCGCCAGCATCGCCGGATACGCCGCTTCGCGTGCGGCCGGCTCGGCATAGCGCCAGGCGCGGCGCGCGAGGGCGACGCCCGACAGCCACAGCAGCAGGCCGAACGCACCGGTCTCGCTGAGGATCTCCAGCACGATCTGGTGCGCATGGAACGCCGGGCCGATGCCCCAGGCCGCGCGCTCGCCGGGGGCAGGATCGCAGGCCGCGAACGCCAGCCGGAACTGGCGTGGGCCGACGCCGTTGATCGGATGCGCCTTCGCCATGCACAGCGCCGCGCCCCAGATCCGGCCGCGGCCGGACAGCGCGCTGTCGACGCCCTCGGCGTCGGCGCTGAGCGCGAACGCGGTGCGTTCGACCCGCTCGCGCACGTGCGGCGAGACCATCGCCAGCGTCGCGAGCAGCGCCGCACCGACCGCGAACACCGCCAGCAGCCGCCGCCAGCCCAGCAGGTGCCAGCCCGACAGCAGCAGCACCAGGCCGTAGGTGAGCCAGGACGCCCGAGAGCCGCCGAGCAGGATGGCGATGCCGACCGACGTCGCCGCGACCAGCCAACCGACGCGCCCGAAGCGCGCGGCCGCCGCGTGCAGCGCGAACGGAGAGAGGCTGGCGAGGATCACGCCGAGCTTGAGGTTGCAGGGGCCGAACGCGCCGCTGAGTCGATCCAGCGCCGCGACCTCCTCCGCGGTGCAGAACCCGTGGCCGCTGATCGCGACCTTGGCGGCATCGAGCGCGGCGAACACCGGACTGGTGCCGGCGGCCACCTGCACCAGCGCATCCAGCGTCCACAGGCCGACGATGACCGCCAGCCCGACGAAGGTGATGTACCGGTCGCGGGCGCCGGCCACCGCGGCGGCGGCCAGCCACAGGAACGGCAGGTAGCGCAGGTCGACGGCGACCGCGCGCAGCGCGTCGAGGCGATCGATCGCGTCGAACGCGGAGACCAGCTCCGGCAGCCAGTAGGTGATGAACAGCACGCTGGTCAGCGCCCAGGCCTGCGGGCTGAGCAGCGCGGCACCGCCACGGAAGCGCACGTACAGCAGCCGGCCGATCGCGATCAGCGCGCCCAGCGACAGCACACCCTGGGCCACGCCCGGTACCGGCCACAGCACGACGAAGGCCAGGACCCAGAACGGTGCCCAGCGCCACCCGGCGGGCGCATGCGGCGCGTCGGCGGTGGTGATGGCGTTCATCGCGTATCGGCGTCCGTTGTCGAAAGGGAAAGCAGTGCGTCGTAGCAGGCCAGCGTCGCCGCCTGCATCGCGACCAGCGACTGCGGCAGCGGCCACGCGGGCATCGTAGCGGACCCGCTCGCATCGGGCATGTCTGCGTCGAGCATGCCGGCATCGAGCAGCGCGGCGGCGGCGCGATGCAGCGCATCGGCGTCGAACGGCGCCACCGCGCCGGCCGGGAACAGCGCGGCCAGCAGTTCGCCGACGCCGCCGTGCGCCCAGCCGAGCACCGGCCGGCCGACGGACAGCGCCTCGATGACCGTGCGCCCGAACGATTCCGGCTTCCGCGAGACCTGCAGCACCAGGTCGCTGGCGGCATAGGCCTCCGCGATCGCGACGGTCGGCGGGGTCATCACGAGCGCCCCGGCGACGCCCAGCCGCGCCGCCTCGGCCTCGAGTTCGGCGAGATACGCCTCGCGGCCGGGCTCGCGCGCCCCGGGCATCCACAGCCGGACGTCGCGGCCCTCGCCGCGCAGCGCCGCCAGCAGCGCCAGCGCGTCGCCGTGGCCCTTGAGCCGGGTACCGCGCCCGGGCAGCAGCAGCAGCGGGCCGTCGCCGCCGAGCGTCGGGTGCGCGGACGCGATGCGCGCGCGCGCCGTGCGATCGTGCATCGGCGTGCGCGGAAAGGCGGCGGGGTCGATCCCGCGCGGAATCGTGCGCAGCTTCGCCGGATCGGTGTCGGGGTAGTGGCGCAGCACGTAGCCGCGCACGGTGTCCGACACGCAGATCACGCGTTCGCCGCGGACCATGATCCGGCTGTAGCGCGACGGCGAATTCAGCCCGTGCACCGTGGTGACGAACCGCGGCCGCGACGCCGCCGGCATCCCGCGCAGCGCATGCCAGCCGATCCATGCCGGCAGCCGCGATCGCGCATGCACGATGTCCGCACCGGTGTCGGCGAACAGCCGGCGCAGGCGCGGCACGTGGCGGAAGGTCAGCGGCGACTTGCGGCCGATGTCGAGGGTGACGTGCTCGGCGCCCAGCGCCTCCAGCGTCGGCACGAGGCGGCCGCCGGCGGAGACGACCACCGCACGGTGGCCGGCGCGGACCAGCGCATCGGCGATCTCGAGCGTGGATCGTTCGACCCCGCCCGATGCCAGGGCCGGCAGCAACTGGACGACGGTGTAGCGGCGCGGCATGGCGCCGACGGCCGCGGTCAATCGATCAGGACGTACTGCGCGCCGCAGTACGGGCAGGTGGAGGCGCCACCCTCGGCCTCGATCGCGAGATACACCCGCGGATGCGAGTTCCACAGCGCCATCTCCGGGGTCGGGCAGCTCAGCGGCAGGTCGCTGCGGTGCACTTCGTAGCGTTGCTGGGCGTTGGCTTGGGCGGGCTGGGCGGTCATGGCACGGTCTGTCCTGCGCGGAGCCCGCATTCTAGCCCAGCCGGCATGTCCGTCGCCGTTACGATGCGCCGACGTCCCGACGACAGGCCTCGTCATGCCCACGCTCGAACTGCTCGGCCGGCAAAGCTCGCACTACACCCGCCAGGTGCGGCTGCTTGCGCACGAACTCGCGGTCCCGTACGCCCTCGCGCCGATCCACGACCTGCTGAGCGACGACCCGGCCACCTACGGCGGCAACCCGGCGCTGAAGCTGCCGGCGCTGCGCGACGGCGACGCCGTCGTCTGGGGCAGCGCCAACGCCTGCCGCTGGCTGGTGCGCCGCACGCCGGGCGGCGCCGACCGCGTGTTCCTGCCCGAACAGGCCCGCGACCCGCTGTGCATGAACGCGCACGAGGTGCTGGCGCATGCGATGGCGGCGCAGGTCGAGGTCGTGTTCCACGAGATCGTCTCGAAGCGCCCGCCCGACGCCACCTCGCGCAAGCGCCGCGCGAGCCTGGTCGGCTGCCTCCTCTGGCTCGATCGCGAATGGCCGGCCCTCCGCGCGACCCTGCCCGCGGACCGCATCGTGCTGTTCGACCTCGGCCTGTTCGCGCTGCTGGAGCACCTGCCGTTCCGCAACCCGCTGGACCTGACGGCGATGCCGCGACTCACCGCGTTCGCCGACGCCTTCCGCGAGCGCCCCTCGGCGCAGGCGACGCCGTACCGGTTCGACGCGCCGCCACCCGAGGCGGAAGCGGATCCGGCCGCCGCGCGCTGAGTCGTCCTCACCCGCATCCGGCGGCCCGGGGTCTTCTTCCACCCTGCCCGCCGCGCAGGCAAAGAAAAACCCCGCCGAAGCGGGGTTTTCCCGGGTGTCGTTCGGTCGCCGCGGCGATCAGAACTTGTACTGGCCCGACATGCCGAACAGGTTCACGTCGCTGCTGTAGCTGCCGAACAGCACGTGGCCCTGCGAGTCGATGATGCCGACCTTCGGCTTGTCCGGCTGGATGCGGGTGTACGCCGCATTCAGTTCCAGACTGTCGCTGACGTTCCAGGTCAGGCCCAGCGAGTACCAGCGACGGTCTTCATCGGGCAGGCGCGGGGTGCGGGTGTGGAACGTGGTCGGGGTCTCGTCGTAGGCGTAGCCGCCGCGCAGGGTGAAGGCGTCGGACAGCTTGTACTCGGCGCCGAGCGACCAGAAGACGGTGTCGCCCCAGTTGAAGGGCTCGACCGAATCCGCATCGGGATTGTCGAAGTCGATGCGCACTTCGCGCAGCGAATGCCAGTCGGTCTGGGTGTAGTCGCCCATCAGCGCCAGGGTGTCGTTGACCTGCCACATCGCGCTGAACGAGGTCACGCTCGGCGTGGTGAGCTTGGCGATGGCGCCGCCGTCCTTGAACAGCGAGGCGCTGGCCGGGTTGGACGCGAAGATCGTGGCCACGTCGGACGGCACGGTCCAGTCGACCTTGCCGTCGAGCTCGTGGTCGATCTCGGAGCGGTGCGACAGGCCGAACGACAGGCTGTCGGTCGGGCGGAGGGTCATGCCGACGATCCAGCCGAAGCTGTGGTCGTCGCCGGTGACGACGGCCTTGCCGTCGCGCAGCTGCGGACGGGCGAAGGGCAGCGGACGGGTCGCCGGGTTGGCGAACAGCGCGGTGCCGAAGTCGACGGCCTTCGAGAGCTCGGCTTCGCCGGTCTCGTAGACGATGCCCGCGCCGACCGAGAAGCGGTCGGGAATGATTTCGTAGGCGCCCGAAATGGTCAGGTCGACCGTCTTCACTTCCGACTTGATCGCCGAGTAGCGGCCGATCCAGGCGTCGTCGTATTCGGTCTTCAGGCCGAACGGCGCGCTGACCATGGCGCCGAGGGCCAGGCCGTTGTCGAACTTGTGGATGAAGGAGATGGCCGGCACCGGGGTGACGTCACCGGCGTTGCCGCCGTTGCCGCCGGTGAGCGGCTGGGCGACCGGCGTGCCGTAGCCGGCATAACCGCTGCCGCTGAACTTGGCATTGAGGTCGATGATGGTGACGTCGGCCTGGATCGTGGTGCCCGAGAAGCGGGTCATCGCGGCCGGGTTGTTGGCGACGACCGAGGCGTCGCCCGGGGCGACGCCGGAGCCGGCGAACGCGCGACCCAGGGCCTTGGCGCTGTTTTCCTTCAGCTGGAAACCCGAGGCCTGGGCCTGACCGAAGGCCAGCGCGCCGGCGATGCCCAGCGCGAGCGCGGACATCTGGACGATACGAGAGTGGGTGTGCATGGTGCTTGCGTCTCCGTGGACAGGATAGTGGTCTGCGCCGTGCGGCCGGACGTTGTTCCTCGCCCGTGCCGTTCCTGCCGGAAGCCCCCTCCCGACGTACGACGCCGTACGCACTATACCGTGCCCATTAACCGAACGCTAACAAGCCCGTTCGGCGGTCCGATGTGGTTTCATGCGGGCTTCGCCGAGCCCGACAGGCGCGCCATTCCACGATGTTCGTTCAGCTTCCAGTCCGCCGCCGGGCCGGTCCGCGCTGGGCCACTCCGCTGGTCTGCGCGGCCCTGGCCGCGACCTTCCTCTGGGTGGGCACCCGCCCGGAGGGTCGGCAGGCCGCCCTGCTGCTGGGCTGGGGGGCGCTGACCGGCGGGCCGGTCGCGGCCGACACCTTCCACGCGTTGTGGGCCGAGGGCCGCGGGCTGCGGCTGTTCACCGCGCTGTTCCTGCACGCGGACTGGGCGCACCTGCTCGGCAACCTGGTGTTCCTGCTGATCTTCGGCCTGCCGGCGGAACGGGCCATGGGCCCGTGGCGGTTCCTCGCGCTGTTCCTGCTCGGCGGCGCGGTCGCGAACCTCGCCACGGTGTTCACGATCGGCGGGCCGGAGCGTTCCCTGATCGGCGCCAGCGGCGCGGTCTCGGCGGTGATCGGCGCCTACCTGGCGCTGTTTCCCCGGGCACGGCTCGGCGTGGTGCTGCCGCTGGGGCTGTTCCTCGAATTCATCCGGGTGCCGGCCTCGCTGCTGATCGGCGTCTGGGCCGCGCTGCAGGTCGGGTTCGCCTACATCGGCCCGGCCTTCGGTCCGGTCGCCTGGAGCGCGCACATCGCCGGCTTCCTGTTCGGCGTACTGTTCGCGACGGCGGTGCGTGCCGCGATCACCCGGCGCCTGCGCCGCAATCGCGGCTTCTGACCCGGCGCCTCCGGATCCTTGCGCCTGACCCTTTGCGCCGGCATGGTCGTGCCCGCATCCCCGGAAGTGCCCGGCCCCTCCACCTCGATCCCGCCATGTCCAGGACGCTCTACAAGGTCACCTTCCACAACCACGGCAAGATCTACGAGCTGTACGCGCGCCGGGTGACGAGCGGCGGCCTGTGGGGGTTCGTCGAGGTCGCCGACCTGGTGTTCGACGTGCACGAGGGCCTGCTGGTCGACACCGCGGAAGAGCGCCTGCGCGAAGAATTCGCCGACACGAGGGTCCTGCACCTGCCGATGCAGAGCATCGTCCGCGTCGAGGAAGTCGAGAAGAAGGGCCAGGCCGCGATCCGCGACGCCGGCGGCGAGAAGGTCGTCACGCCCTTCCCGATGCCGCCGAAGCCGCGCTGAGGCCGCCGGCGGCGGCGCGGGCGCGCCGCCGCGTGTGCGGGCTCAGAGATCAATATTGCGGCGATTGTCGGCCGGCACCCGGTCGATGAGCTTGTTGTCGGGATCGAAGCCGGCTTCATACGGCTCGGCGTCGACCACGATGCGCAGCGTCGTTCGTTCGGCGGTGACGTGGTGGCGCTGCAGGTACAGCGGCTTCTGGTCGGCTTCCTTGCCCGACGGCGCCCTGGCGTACACCCCCACTTCGATCCAGTCGTCAAGCCGGCCCGGCGATTCGCGGCCCTTGCCGTCGGCGTAACGCTTGGCGGCACGCAGGCCGAGGGTGACCTCGTACTTGCCGTCGGCGCGCTTCTTCGCGGTCGCCGCCTCGAGGCGATTGTCGTAGAAGGCGATCTTCTCGAACAGGTCGGTGATCAGCGCCTCGTGGCCCGGGCCCGCCTCGGCACGGATGTCGTCGAGCAGCGCCCGGGTCGTCGTGTACGGCGGCGACTGGAAGGCGTTGTCGTGCAGGAACCTGCGCAGCGCCCGGTTCAGCGCGTCCTCGCCGATCTCCTCGCGCAACCGGTAGAACGCCAGCGAGCCCTTCTGGTAGTGGATGTACTGCTGGTTCTCCACCCGGTACAGCGGCTGCTCCTCGACCACCTCGCCCGCGCGTCCAGCGAGGTAGCGGTCCAGCTCGTAACGCAGGAACTTGCGCATCTTGCCGCGGCCGTACTCCTTCTCCATCACCATCAGCGACGAGTACTGGGCCAGCGATTCGATCAGCATGCTCCAGCCCTGCACGTTCGCACCAACCACCTGGTGGCCCCACCACTGGTGCGCGACCTCGTGCGCGGTGACGTAGGACACGTAGTCGATGTCGTCGGCGTCGCCGAGGTCGGCGATGAAGCCGATGCTCTCCGAGAACGGGATCGTGTTGGCGAAGCTTTGCGCGAAGCGGGCGTACTGCGGGAACTCGATGATCCGCACCTGGCGATGCTGGTACGGGGTGAAGTTGCTCTCGTAGTACGCCAGCGAGCGCTGCACCGCGGCGACCATCCGGTCGACGTTGTAGGCATGCTTCGGGTCGTAGTAGATCTCGATCGGCAAGCCCTTGTACGCCCCGCGCCGCACCTGCCAGCGCCCCGACAGGAACGCATAGAAGTTCAGCATCGGCCGGTCCATCTCGTAGCGGAAGCAGCGGCGGCCGGCGTCGTTGCGGTACTCGCGGACCAGGTAGCCGGGCGACAGCGCGATCTGGTCCGGCGCCGTGCACAGCGTGGTCCGGAAGTCGATCCAGTCCGCATCGTCGCTCAGCGGGTTGTACTGGCGCGCGGCCACGTCCTCCAGCTTCGGCATCCGCTGCGGTTCGCCGAGCCCGCGCTTGCGGCGCTCGTTGCGGTCGCCGATCTGGTACTCCTCGTTGTAGCCGAACGACGGGAACAGCGTGTTGTTGAAGAAGGTACCGTTGTCGACGATCTTCGTGTCGACGCCGTCGTTGGTGAATCCCTTCGGCGCGACCGTCACCCGGAAGCGGAACGTGCGCTCCTCGCCCGGCGCGAGCGGTTTCGCCAGCCGATAGATGCGGTAGCCGGCGTCGGCATCGTGATGCACGAGATCCGCACCGCCGAGGTCGATCGAGGTCAGCGACTCGTCGTCGATCATCGCGATGTGGACGTCGCGGATCGGCGTCGCGTGCGGGTTGTGCACCCGATACGTGCCGTTCGCGACCATCGATTGTGTCTCCGGGTGCAGGTCGACGTCGATGTCCGCGGCGAGGATCTTCGGCTGCGGCAGGTTGCGGTACCTGGCGTACTCGCGTTCGTAGCGGGCCTGCAGGTCGAGCTGCTCGTCCGGGGTGCGGTAGTGGTTGCGGACGTTGGTGTTCCAGAATATCCAGCCGCCGACGCCGGCCCAGGCCAGCACCACCACGGCCAGGGCCGCACCGAGCGGCCCGCGCAGGCGTCGCCCGCCCAGTCGCAGGCGCTCGCGCCAGCCGCCGCCGATACCGCGTACCCAGAGCGCCGCCGCGACCAGCAACAGCGCCGCCATGCACAGGCCCCAGTACGTCTGGAACCACAGCTGCGGCGCGAGCAGGTGGCCGTAACCGTTCATGTCCGACCAGCGCGCGTTCGGTGCCGACCCGTAGTTGTAGAGGTTGTGGGTGAGGTCGAGCGCCGACATCGCCGGCTGCACGGCGAGGAACAGGATCATCAGCCCGTAGCCGACGAACTTGTTGTTCGCCCAGGCCTGCAGGCTGAGCGCGAGCCCCGCCATCAGGAGATAGACGATGCTGTCGACCGCGAGCGTCTTCAGATAGACCAGCGGCTCGATCGCGACGTGGCCCTTGGCCAGTTGGATCGCGACCGCGGTGAGGCCACCGAACAGCTGGAACGCGAACACCACCAGCACCAGCGCGCCGAACTTCGCCGCCGGCGCCACCCAGTCGGGCGTCGGCATGGCGTCCACCACTTCGTGCGTCTTCGCCGCACGCGCGCGGCCGAACAGCTCCCCCGCGTAGAACAGCACGATGATCATCAGCACGAAGCTGTAGGACTGCTGCAGCGCGGTCACCATCTGCGAGGTCACCGGGTGCACCGGCGTGTCGTAGAGCGTGCTGGCGAACAGCGCGTTCGGCACGAAGTTCGCCAGCGCGAACAGCAGCATGATCACGAACGGGATGCCGCGGAACACGCCGGCGGCGTCAAACCGCAACTGCCCCAGGAACTGGGCGAACGCGGCGCGGGCGCCGGTCGAAGGCGCGGCGACGATGCGCGCCGGCACGGGCCCGACCGACGCTTCCGCGGCCTGACTTGCGGCGGCGCGGCGACGGAGCAGGCCACGCCCGGTGCCGCTGCGCAGCGGCCGGAACAGCGCCAGCGCGACGCCGAACAGCGCCAGCGACAGCGCGGTCCACAGCAATCGGTTGGCCAGCAGCATGCCGTCGAGCGCGGGCAGCAGCGTGTTCATCTCCTCGGCCGACCAGTAGCGCACCGTGCGCGCGAACGCGATCCGCCCCAACGGCTCCCACAGCGCGACCGCGTTCACGTTGTCCAGGTCGCCGAGCAGCGCCACGCCGACGCCGTACAGCACCAGGAACCCGAGCACGCCGATGTAGACCCAGAGGATGCTGCGGGTCAGCAGCGCCAGCAGCGACAGCAGCGCGGCGCTGAACAGCAGGTTCGGCAGCACGATCACCGCCAGGCTCCACGCGTACGGCGCGATCGTCGCCGGGCCGAGGCGCGCGGGATCGACCCACGGCATGAACTGGGCGAGGAACATGCCGCCGACGATCAGCCCGTACACGCACAGGCAGGCGACGACGGCCGCGCCGATCCGCCCGAGCACGAAGTCCCGGCGCCGGATCGGGCTGGCGAAGATCAGCTCGGCGGTGCCCAGTTCGAAATCGCGCAGCAGCGCGGCGTGCACCGACATCGCGACGAACAGCATGCCGATCAGGCTGAACGCCACCGACAGGCCGATGATCACGCGTGGCGCGTTGCGGTGGACATTGCCGATGGCGCCGCCGACCTGCACGGCATCGGTGGTCAGCGCGGCGAAGGCCAGCAGCGCGAACAGGGTGCCCAGCAGCCACAGCACCGGCGATCGCAGCTGCTGGCGCAGCTCGAAACGGAAGAATTCGAACATGGCCGTCCCCTCAGGCTGCGACGAGATCGCGGCGGAGGCGCTGGAAGTACACGTCCTCGAGGTCCGGCGCGATGCGCTCGAAGCCCTCCTCCGGCTGCGACTCCGCGTAGACGTGGATCACCGGGTGACCGCCGACCAATCGCGTCGACAGCACGGCGAACGACTGCTGGTAGCGCGGCAGCGCCTCCAGCGGCACCTGCCGGCGCCAGATCCGCGCTTCGAGTGCGGCGATGGCGTCAGCCGGGCGACCGGTGAGCAGCACGCGGCCCTTGTTCATGATCGCCATGTTCGGACACAGGTCGGTCACGTCCTGCACGATGTGCGTGGACAGGATCACCGCGACGTTCTCGCCGATCGAGGCGAGCAGGTTGAGGAAGCGGTTGCGCTCCTCGGGATCGAGGCCGGCGGTCGGTTCGTCGACGATGACCAGGCGCGGGTCGCCGAGCAGCGCCTGGGCGATGCCGAAGCGCTGGCGCATGCCGCCGGAGAACCCGCCGAGCTTGCGCTTGCGCACGTCCCAGAGATTCACCTGCTGCAGCAGCGCTTCGACCACCTCGCGGCGGCGGCGACGCTCGACGATCCCCTTCAGCACCGCGAAGTGGTCCAGCAGGTCGATCGCGCTGACCTTGGGATACACCCCGAAATCCTGCGGCAGGTAGCCGAGCCTGCGCCGCACCGCGTCCTTGTCGCGCAGCACGTCGATGCGCTCGCCGGCGCCGTCGTCGTACAGCGCGCTGCCGCCGTCGGCCTCCTGCAGGGTCGCCAGCGTGCGCATCAGCGACGATTTTCCGGCGCCGTTCGGGCCGAGCAGGCCGAACATGCCGCGCGGGATGTCGAGCGACACGTCGTCGAGCGCGCACACGCCGTTGGCGTAGGTCTTGCGGAGGTTGCGGATGGTCAGCATGGCACGGTCCCTGGCGAGGCCCGGCGCATCCGGGCGCCGCCATTCTGGGAACGGTCCGCGCGTTGCCGGACCCGCCGATGGTCATGCACGCACCGGAACGTGACGACGGTGCCCCTGACTTCCGGACGATGCGCCGCGCCGCGCGCCCTGCGATGCGGGCACGCGCGACGCGGGGGCCGCGAAGTGGGAGCCGCTCAGCGGCGGTCGGGCATCGGCAGCGCCGCGACCTGCTGCTTCAGCACCGCGAGCGCGGAGGCGATCGGCGCGTCGCCGTCGAGCACGTCGCCGGTGCCGGCGTTCTCGCTTTCCTCGTCGCCGCGCAGGTGGCCGGACAGGCCGGCTTCGGAATAGTCGGCCGGACGCGCGCCGCCGTCGGGCTTGAGCACGACGTCCGGGTCGATGCCATGGGCCTGGATCGACTTGCCGCTGGGCGTGTAATAGCGCGCGGTGGTGAGCTTGATCGCATCGCCGTTGTCCAGCGGCAGCACGGTCTGCACCGAGCCCTTGCCGAAGGTGCGGCTGCCGACGACCTGCGCGCGACGGTTGTCGCGCAGTGCGGCGGTCAGCACTTCCGCGGCGCTGGCCGAACCGGCGTCGACCAGCACCACCATCGGCGCGCCGTGCAGGCGGTCGCCGGGCGTGGCGCGGAACAGCGCGTCGCCGACCGGATCGCGGCCGCGGGTGCTGACGATGTCGCCCTTGTCGAGCAGGTCGTCGGCGATCTGCACCGCCGAGGTGAGCAGGCCGCCCGGATTGCTGCGCAGGTCCAGCACCAGGCCTCGCAGGCCCTTGGCGCCGGCCTTGGCCTGCAGCTGGTCGAGGTTGCGCTCGAAGTCGGTGGCGGTGTCGGCCTGGAAGGCGCCGATGCGCACGTAGGCGTAGCCCGGCTCCAGCATGCGGCTGCGCACGCTGCCGACCCGGATCACGTCGCGCTTGACCGCGATCGACAGCGGGTCCTTCTCGGCCTTGCGGCGGATGGTGAGGTTGACGGTGGAGCCGACTTCGCCGCGCAGCGGATTGGCCTCGATGCTGTCGGCGGTCAGCGGCTTGCCGTCGACCGCGACGATGAGATCGCCGGCGCGCAGACCGGCGGCGGCGGCGGGCGAACCGTCGATCGGCGAGACCACGAGGATCGGGCCGTCGGGCTGCTGCTGCACTTCCACGCCGATGCCTTGGTAGGCGCCGTTGGCGTCCTCGTCGAAGGCCTGCGCGTCGCTGCGCACGAGATAGGCGCTGTGCGGATCGAGGTCCTGCAGCAGGCCGCGGATCGCCGACTGCATCAGTTTGCGGTCGTCCACCGGCTCGACGTAGGCCTGCTTCACGGTGTTGTACACGCCGACGTAGCGGCGGATCTCCTCCAGCGGGATCCGGCTGCCCTCGTCCTTCGCGGTCGCGTCCACGGCGTCGGCGGCGTCCATGGCGGGCTTCTCGGCGGCCGGCTTTTCAGCTGCGGGCTTTTCAGTGGCGGGCTTCGGATCCTGCGCGAAGGCAGGCGCGCCCGCGCAGGCGGTGCACAGCGCGAGGACGAGCGCCGGCGCGGTGCGGCGGAGACGGTTCGACGGCGACGACAGGGGCATCGGCAACTCCGGGGGAAGGATCGCGGCGGGATTCACGGTGGTGATCTTGGCTGGGACCGCGGTGGCAGCCGCGGGTTCCGCCGGACGCTGCACCTTAACCCAGCCGTTCACTGCCGGCGCAACCAGTTGCCGGGGTCGACCGGCTTGCCGTTCCGCCGCAGTTCGAAATACAGCGCCGGTTGCGCCAGCCCGCCCGAATCGCCGACCCGGGCCACCGCATCGCCGCGCTTCACCGTGTCGCCGGCGTTCTTGAGCAGGCTTTCGTTGTGGGCGTACAGGCTGAGCGTGCCGTTGCCGTGGTCGACGATCAGGATCAGGCCGTAGCCGGTCATCCATTCCGAGAACACGACGGTGCCGTCGGCGACCGCGCGCACCGGCGTCCCGGCGGCGGCGGCGATCAGCAGGCCGCTGCTGGCGCGGCCGTCGGGCATGCGGCCGCCGTAGCCGGCGAGCAGCGTGCCCGACAGCGGCCAGCCGAGGCCGCCGACGCGGATCGGCGCGGCGTTGGCGACCTGGCGGGTTGGCTTCGCGGCGGTGCCGCGGCGCGTGTCGCCGCGGGCGGCGTCGGCCCGCGCCTTGGCCGCGGCCGCGCGGGCGGCGGCGACGCGCTCGGCCTCGGCCTTCGCCGCGGCGGCGCGCAGCCGGGCGATCACGTCCTGCAGCGCCTGGGCATCGCTGCCCAGCGCCGCCTCGCGCTGCTGGCGGTCGCGGTAGCGCGTCTCCAGCCCGGCGAGGGTCTTCGCCTGCGCGGCGCGGTCGCGGGCGAGCGCGGCCAGCTGCGCCTTGCGCGCGCTGTGCGCGGCGTCCAGGACGGCGCGGCGCTCGCCGATCGCCTGTTCGACCCGGTCCAGCTCCGCCAGCTCCGACGCCAGCGCGGTGGTCTGCGCCAGCCGCTGGCGCTGCAGGTAGCGGTCGTAGGCGAGCTGGCGCTGGGCGTCGGCGATGCGGTCCTGGGCCAGCAACAGCTTCAGCGGCGCGGCATCGCCACGCGCGTAGGCGGCGCGCAGCAGCGCGGCGAGCCGGCGGCGATGTTCGGCCTGTTCGCCGAGCAGGACCTGCCGACGCGCGGCGAGCGTCTCGAGGTCGGTACTCGCCTGGGTCAGGCGACGCTCCGTGTCGTGCAGTGCGCGGCTGGACGCGGCCACTTTCTCGTCCGCGGCGCGCAGCGAGCGGCTGGCCTCGCCGCGCTGGCCTTCCAGGCGCCGGCGGTCGGCGGCGACGTCCTGCAATTCGCGGCGGATCGCATTCAGGCGGCGCTGCGCGTCGCGGCTGTTCTGCGGGGCGGCGCCCTTCGTCGCAGGGTCCGCAGGCAGCGCCGGCGCGGCCACGACAAGCAGCAGCGGCAACGCGCACCGCAGCGCGAGACCGGGCCAGCACGGGCGCCGCGTCCGGCTCATCCCGCCGCGATCAGGCTGCGCCCGCTCATCGCCGCCGGCACCGGCAGGCCGAGCAGATCGAGGATCGTGGGGGCCACGTCGCGCAGCGCGCCGCCCGCGCGAAGGTGCGCCTGCGGGCGACCGTCGGCGACCAGCACGAACGGCACCGGGCCGACGGTGTGCGCGGTGTGCGGCTGGCCGGTTTCCGGGTCACGCATCATTTCGAGGTTGCCGTGGTCGGCGGTGACCAGCAGCGCGCCACCGGGCGCGCGCACCGCGGCCTCGACCGCACCGATCGCGATGTCGACGGCTTCCGCGGCCTTGATCGCCGCGGCGAGGTCGCCGGTGTGGCCGACCATGTCCGGGTTCGCGATGTTGCAGACGACCACGTCGAAGCGGCCGGAGCCGATCGCGTCGACCAGCTTCTCGGTGACCTCGGGGCAGCTCATCTCCGGCTGCAGGTCGTAGGTCGCGACTTTCGGGCTGGGCACGAGGATGCGTTCCTCGCCTGCGTACGGCTCTTCTCGGCCGCCGCTGAAGAAGAAGGTGACATGCGCGTACTTCTCGGTCTCGGCGATGCGCAGCTGGGTCATGCCGTGCGCGGCCAGCACCTCGCCGAGCGTGTCGCGCAGGTCGTCCGGCGGATAGGCCACCGGCGCCGGCAGTTTCGCGTCGTATTCGCTGAGGCAGACGAAGCGCGACAGCGCCGGCCGACGCGCCTCGAAGCCGTCGAAGCCGGGATCGACGAACGCGGCGGTGATCTGGCGCGCGCGGTCGGCGCGGAAGTTCATGAAGACGACCGCGTCGCCGTTCTGCATCGGCTGCGCGCCGTCGAGCACGGTCGGCGCGACGAACTCGTCGTTCTCGCCACGCGCATACGCACCCGCGAGTGCGGCCAGCGCATCGGGGGCACGCACGTCGGACTGCGCGTCGACGATCGCGTCCCAGGCGCGGCGCACGCGATCCCAGCGCTTGTCGCGGTCCATCGCGAAGTAGCGGCCGCCTACCGTGGCGACGTGCGCGTTGCCGAGCGCGACGCACTTGGCTTCGAGCGCGCGCAGGCTGGGTTCGGCCGACCGCGGCGGCGTGTCGCGGCCGTCGAGGAAGGCGTGTACGGCCACCCGCGCCACGCCTTCGCGCGCGGCGAGGTCGAGCATCGCGAAGATGTGCTGTTCGTGGCTGTGCACGCCGCCTGGCGAGAGCAGGCCCATCACGTGCAGGGTGCCGCCGGCCGCCTTCGCCGCGGCGCAGGCGGCGCGCAGCTCGGCGTTGGCGAAGAAGCTGCCGTCCTCGATCGCTGTATCTATGCGGGTGAGGTCCTGGTAGACGATGCGGCCGGCGCCGAGGTTCATGTGGCCGACCTCGGAATTGCCCATCTGCCCGTCCGGGAGGCCGACGTGGCGGCCCTCGGTGTGGATCAGCGTGTGCGGCCGCTGCGCGAGCAGACGCCGCCAATTCGGCAGGTCGGCCAGCGCCAGCGCGTTGTCGGCCGGGTCGTCGCGATGGCCCCAGCCGTCCAGGATCATCAGGACGACGGGCCTGGGGGCCGCGGGCTTCGGAGTGTCGACGGCAGCGGACATGTGACCTTCGGGGCAGTGACTTCGGGCAGATGCGATTGTAACGAAGCGGTCGCATCCTGCCCCTGTCGCCCGCACGGGCCGCTTTCGCACGGAGACCCACCATGACCCTGTCCAGATCCCTGCTCGCCGCCGCCCTCGCCTGCGCGCTGCTTCCCTCCGCCGCCAGTGCCGCCGAAAGCATCGAGAAGGTGATGGGCAACATCACCGCCCACGCCGGCACCGAGTACGGCAGCCTCGAGACCGTGAACGGCAACATCGACGTCGAGGCCAGGGCCAGCACCGGCGACATCGAGACGGTGAACGGCAACGTCGAACTGGCCGCCGGCGCGAAGACCGGCAACGTCGAAACCGTCAACGGCCACATCAAGGCCGACGTCGACGTCACCACCGGCTCGCTGGAAACGGTGAACGGCGGCATCCGCGTCGAGGGCCGCAACCGCGTCGGCAGCATCGAGACCGTCAACGGCGGCATCTTCGCCGGCCGCGGCAGCGACGTGTCCCACGACGTCGAAACCGTGAACGGCGCCATCGGCCTGGTCGACACCGATGTCGGCGGCAGCGTGAGCACCGTGAATGGCGATGTCACCATCGGCGTCGATTCCCACGTCCGCGGCGGGCTCACCGTCGAGAAGCCCCGCGGCGGCGGCATGGGCATCAGCTTCAAGCCGCGCACCCCGCGGATCGTGATCGGCCCCGGCGCCATCGTGGACGGCCCGCTGGTGTTCAAGCGCGAGGTGAAGCTGTACGTGCACAAGACCGCGCGCATCGGCGCGGTGACCGGCGCGACCGCCATCCCGTTCGACGGCCCGGCCGCGCCGAAGGACTGATCGCCCCCGGCGTCCCGGGACCGGCGCGCGCCCCGGACTTCCGGCAGGCGCCGGTCCGGCCGGTCGACCGTACACTCGGGCCTCCGCACCTCCGGAGGTCCCGATGTCCCGTCTCTTCCAGACGCCCGCCTTCCCGATGCCCGCCACGCGCGGGCTGCTGCTGACGCTCGCCGCCACCGCGGCGCTGTGCGCCTGCCAGCGCGACGCCGCGACGCCGCCAGCACCGGCCGCACCCGCCACGCCCGCGACCGCAGCGACCGCCGCCCCCGCCCACGCCTTCCAGGACGCGATCGACGGCGGCGACTTCGCCGAGCACGTGAAGGCGCTGTCCTCCGACGCCTTCGAGGGCCGCGGCCCGGGCTCGCCGGGCGAGGAGAAGACGGTCGAGTACATCAAGGCGCAGTTCGAGCGCATCGGCCTGAAGCCTGGCAACGGCGACAGCTGGTTCCAGACCGTGCCGATGATGGAAACCACCGCCGACGAATCGACGGTCGCGACCCTCGACGTCAAGGGCACGCCGCACGCGCTGAAGTTCGGCGCGGACATGGTGATCGGCACCCGCACCGGCCAGCCGGAGGTCAAGGTCGCGGACAGCGACCTGGTGTTCGTCGGCTACGGCGTGGACGCGCCGGAGCAGAAGTGGAACGACTACGCCGGCGTCGACGTCAAGGGCAAGACCGTGGTCATGTTCGTCAACGACCCGGGCTTCCACGTCGACGACCCGACGCTGTTCGAAGGCAAGCGCATGACCTACTACGGGCGCTGGACCTACAAGTTCGAGGAAGCCGCGCGCAAGGGCGCCGCCGCCGCGCTGATCATCCACGACACGCCCGGCGCCTCCTACGGCTGGGACGTGGTGAAGAATTCGTGGTCGGGCGCGCAGTACGACCTGCGCGCCGCCGACGACCCGGCGCCGCGCCTGCCGATCCAGGGCTGGATCACCGGCGAGCAGGCCAAGGCGCTGTTCGCCGACGCCGGCATGGACCTTGATGCGCTGCGCAAGGCGGCCAACAAGCGCGGCTTCAAGCCGGTACCGATGCCGGCGAAGTTCAGCGTCACCCTCAAGAGCACCATCGCCGAGAAGGAATCGCGCAACGTGCTCGGCCTGCTGCCCGGCACCGAACGCCCCGACCAGGCCATCGTCTACATGGCGCACTGGGACCACCTGGGCAACCATCCGGACGAACCGGGCGACCACATCTACAACGGCGCCATCGACAACGCCACCGGCGTCGCCGGCATCCTCGAACTGGCCGAACGCTTCGCGAAGCAGGGCAAGCCGAAACGCTCGGTGCTGTTCGCGGCGGTCACGCTGGAGGAATCCGGCCTGCTCGGCTCGAAATACTACGTCGCGCACCCGACGATCCCGCTCGATCGCACCGTGGGCGTGATCAACATCGACGCGATGAGCGTGGCCGGCCGCTCGCACGACATGGTCGTGGTCGGCAAGGGCAATTCCGAACTGGAGGACATCCTCGCGCCGATCGCCGCGAAGCAGGGCCGCCACCTGGTCGAGGAATCGACGCCGGCCGCCGGCCACTACTTCCGCTCGGACCACTTCAACTTCGCCAAGGCCGGCGTGCCGGCGCTGTTCGCCGACGGCGGCACCGACCTGCTCGAAGGCGGCACCGCGGCCGGCGAGGCGGCGGGCAAGGACTACAACGAGCACCGATACCACAAGCCCGGCGACCAGTACGACGCGGCGACGTGGAAGCTCGACGGCACGATGGAGGACCTCGACGCGCTGTACCAGGTCGGCGAAACGCTGGCGAACGGCGAAGGCTGGCCGAACTGGTATCCCGGCAATCCCTTCCGCGCCACCCGCGACGCGATGATGAAGGCGAACCCGCCGCCGGTGGCCGGCGCGCCCGCGCACTGAGCCCCACGCGACACGCAGACACGAAAACGGCGCCGAAAGGCGCCGTTTTCATTCGCGTCGTCGGGAAACTCGCGGAATCGTTCAGAGCGTCCGGTGCCCCGACAGTCTCCAGGCCGCGTTGTCCTCGAAGACCTGCGCGGCATTGCGCTGTTCCGGCTCGCGCTGCGTGCGCTGGGCCTCGGCCTGCTGTTGCTGCTCGCGCTGCCGGTTCTCCATCGCGACCCGGTCCTGCTGCTGCGAAGGATTCTGCTGCTGCGACTGCTCGATGTTGACGTAGCCGTTGAAGATCGGCTCCTTGCCCACCTTCTCGGCCATCATCACGTGGCCGTTGCGCACGTCCATGTATTCGGGCTTCTCCGACAGGCCCGGCGTGTGGCGCGCGGTCAGCACCACGTCGGTGGCGACCTTCTTCGCGTCGTCCTCGGTCATGCCGGTCCTGTTCTGGACCAGGTTCATCGCGCGCTCGAACAGTTGCCGCTCGGCCGGATTCATCTCCAGCTCCTGGCGCTTCTGCGGCGTCTGCAGCATCGGGCCCTGGCGTTCGAGGTCGGGGCCGGCAACGCCGTGCGCGCCGGTCGACCGCGGGGCTTCCTCGTGGCCCGCGGCGCCGGGCGTGTGTCCTGCGAAGCGTTCACTCATGACGATTCTCCTGGAGTCGCCGGTGGACGCCCCTGTCCTGTCCGGGCCGGCGGGCCGAGCATACTGCGGAAGCGGCGGTCGCGGAACAGGCGCCGGGGCCCGGGCGAAGCGCCGACGGCGGTCAGGCGGCCGGCGCGCGCTCCGGCCAGACCGTCTTCGCCAGCAGCTCGTCGTTCCAGTCGAAATGCAGGGCGCCGGTCTTGTCGATCATCAGCGACACGAAGTTCAGCACGTTGCGGGCGAACATGTCGCTGGCGTGCATGGCGCCGGCGCTCGCGAGGTTGAGCGGGCCGGAGACGACCACGCCGCCGTGCGCGACGTTCTCGCCCGGGCGGGTCAGCTCGCAGTTGCCGCCGGTCTCGGCGGCCAGGTCGACGATGACGCTGCCGGGCTTCATGCCGGCGACCATCGCCGCGCTCACGATCTTCGGCGCCGGGCGGCCCGGCACGGCGGCGGTGGACACGATCACGTCCACGCCCTTGAGGTGTTCGGCGAGGCGCTGCTGCTGGAGCGCGCGCTCCTCGTCGGTGAGCTGGCGGGCGTAACCGCCCTCGCCCGCGGCGCTGACGCCGAGGTCGAGGAACTTGCCGCCGAGCGATTCGATCTGCTCGCGGGTCTCGGGCCGCACGTCGAAGCCCTCGACCTGCGCGCCGAGGCGCTTGGCGGTGGCGATGGCCTGCAGGCCGGCGACGCCGGCGCCGATCACCAGCACCTTCGAAGGGCGGATGGTGCCGGCGGCGGTAGTGAGCATCGGGAAGAACTTCGGCGCCAGCTGCGCCGCGATCAGCATCGCCTTGTAGCCGGCCATGCCGGCCTGCGAGCTGAGGATGTCCATGGCCTGTGCGCGGGTGGTGCGCGGCAGGCGTTCCAGCGGGAACGCGACGATGCCGCGCGCCTGCAGCGCTTCGCCGCGGGCGGCGTCGGCCTGCGGCTGGAGCATGCCGACGAGCACGGCGCCGGGCTTCATCGTGGCGATGGCGTCGGCGGAAGGCGGCTGCACGCAGACCAGGATGTCCGCGGCGGCGAGCACCGCGGTCGCGTCGTCGTGCAGTTCGGCGCCGGCATCGGCGTAGGCGGCATCGGGCTGGTTCGCGCCTTCGCCGAGGCCGCGTTCGATCGCGACCCGCGCGCCGGCGGCGACGTACTTCTTGCAGGTCTCGGGGGTCAGCGCCACGCGCCGTTCGCCGGGCGCGCGTTCGCGCATCGCGCCGACGATCACTGTCGCGGCCGTCGCCGCGGGCGCCGCCGTTTCCGCCGCTTCCGTCATCGCCTGACTCCCCTTCGTTCCGAACCGGTTGGCGGCATCCTAGCAGGCCGCCGAAGAAACGGCCGGGCGTTGCCGCCATGGCGGGCTGCACCGACGAAGCGATCGTGCAAGCGCTTGATCTGCCGTAAGCGCAGGCAGCCCGCGCCCGACCCGCGCCGGAGGCGGCACGTCGTCGGGCGAGGCAGGGTCGGAAGGCAAGGTCAGGAAGAACGCGGCGCGGACGAGGTCGGCGCCATGTCCGGCAGTTCGAGCTGCTGCCACATCTCGCGCATCGCTTCGTCGAACGGCGGCTCCGAAGATCGCAGCACGATCCGTCCCCGCGCCACGAGCACCGCCATGTCCTCCGGGGACAGCACCAGCTTGCGCATGCCGCGCCGGTTGACGATCAGGAAACGCGCGCTGAGCGGGCTGGACCAGGCGATCCGGGCGGAGGTTTCACGCCCGTCCTCGTCGACCAGCCGCAGGTTCTGGCCCACGCGCAGGCGGCGGATCCTGGCGACCAGCGCCGGATCGGCGTCGGCGCCCGCACCGGGACGCAGGCCGCCCCACTGCACGGCGTCGTTGACTTCAGGGGTCGCATCCTCGACGGCCAGCGGGTGCAGTTGCCGCGCCTGGTCCGGGAAGGCCAGCGCGGACACGATCCGCGCCAGCGAATCGCGGGCGGCGGAGGCGTCCAGGCCGCAGCTGGCGTAGCAGCGGCCCAGCGGCCCCTGCAGTTCGAGGATCTTGTCGGCGACCTTGCCGCCCTCGCAGCGCGACGCGTCGAGGTCGGCCTGGACCAGGCCGTCGCCGATCGACAGCGCGGACAGGTACTGCGCCGAGCTCGGCCCTTCGCGCAGCCAGGTCTGGACGAGGTGGTGCCGCCAGTGCCCGGTCAGGAATTCGGCGATGCCTTCGGTCAGCGCATGCTGGCTCATCTTGGCCGCCAGCAGTTCGTCCACCGTGCGCCGCGCGTGCTGCAGGCGCTCGCGCCCGCCGACCGCCTCGCTCGCGCGCTGCTCGGCGACCTCGCGCATCTTGCGCTGCTGGTCGAGGTGCTCGCGCAGTTCGGCAGCGGCCAGCTCGAAGATCGTCTTGTCGTCGCGGAACTCCTCGACGACCTTGTCCACGGCCAGCTCGGCATGGGTCAGCGTCTGCTGGTCCTGCGGGGTCTCGCCGCTGTTGCCGTCGCAGGCCTCGCTCAGCGCCTCGAGCAGGCGGCGGCCGGGATGGCCGCGCTGGTCGAACAGACCGTCGTCGCTCAGCGCGAGCTTGAGGTAGGGCGGCACCAGCCGGCCGTACATGGCGCGCGACCGCGGCATCGGCGCGTAGCCGCGGGCGAGGGTCTGCAGCATGATGCCGACGAGGTCGATCGCGTCCTCGTCGACTTCGTTGAACCGGGTCTGGGTCGGGTCCAGCCCCATCTGCCGCGAGCCGGTGACGATCTGGTCGCGGATCACCGCCGACAGCGGGCGGTCGGCCTCGTCGGTCAGCGCGCGGACGTAGGGTTCGGGGTCGTCGCCCTGGAGCATGTCGGCGATGCCCATCAGCTCCTGCGGGGCCAGCATGCGCACACCGTTGAACCACTGGCCGCCGCCAGCGGACGCGTCGCGCCCCGTCGTTGGCGCATGACCGCCGCCGTCCACCGGTCCGCCCGGATGGCCCGTGGCGAACCCACCGCCGTGGCTGCCCTGGGTCGGGAAGGACGACACCGAGCCGCCACCCGCGGCACCGGGCGCGGGCGCCTGCCCGCCGCCACGACGCAGCACGGCCTGTCGCCACGCGCGCAATTGCTGGTGCACGGTCTCGCGATAACGCAGCGGGCGCTGGCCGCCTTCCGACAGCCTGCCGCCGGCGCCGGGCGGCAGCGTGGACGCGTCCTGCGGGGACCCGGTGTAGGGCGTGGCCGGCGCGCGGCCCTCGACCAGCCCGCCATCGGGCGTCCAGCCCCCGGCCTGCGGCGGCAGCGGCGCGTTGCCGGCCTCCTCGCGGGACGAGAACCCCTGTTGCAGCTGGGCGTTGATCTTGGTGTAGAGCTCGTCGAGCGCCTTCGACAGCCGCTTCTCGAGCTGCAGGAACACCAGCCGGCGCAGTTCGGGGGTGAGATCGTCCTCGCCGAACAGCTTCACGAACGCCTGCACCGGCACTTCCGGGCGCAGCGGATTGGTCGCCGGCCCCTGCCGCGGCAGGCCCAGCGGCGTCGCCAGCGCATCGAGTCGCTCGTGCAGCGTGTGCAGCGGATGCATCAGCTGGTATTCGAGCAGCTCGACGATCTGCTGCCCGGAGAGATGGATCTCGAGCTGGGCCTCGGACATCAGGCTCAGGCTCTTGTTGTCGACCGCGCGCGGGCGCGGGTTGCGCCACTGGTCGAACGCGGTCTCCAGCGCCTCGCGGTAGCGGCTGGCCAGCTCCAGCGCACGCTGGCTGAGCAGGCGGATGGCGAGCCGGTCGTCGTAGATCGCGCGGCTGTCCGGGCTGGCGATCGACGCGAGCCGGACCTGTTCCTCGATGTCGCCCCAGAAGCCCGCCAGCACGCCGGACAGCGCGGTCACCGCATCGCGGCGGACCGATTCGAAGACTTTCTCTGCGCTGGGGCGGCTCAGCGGGCCGTGCCCGCCGGCATACCGGCTGTTGTCGTCCATACGGGTCGTTTCGGCGTGGCTTTCGGGGGAGAATGGGAGCCGCGAATCCAGACTACAACGATCCTCGAAAGGCGTGGGCGGCTTCTGTGACTTCCTCCTCAGATCATTCCTTCCCGATGTTGCAACTCCTTGATGCCCGACGGTCGGTTCCGAGCCGCCAGCTCGGCGCGCCCGGCCCGGACGAGGCCACCCTGCTGCGCCTGCTGCGCTCGGCGGTGCGCGTGCCCGACCACGGCAAGCGCGTGCCGTTCCGCTTCCTGCGCATCGCCGGCGATGCCCGCCTTGCGCTGGGCGAGTGCCTCGCGGCGCGCAGCCGCGACCGCGACCCCGGCGCCGCCGAGGCCGCGATCGAGAAGGACCGGCTGCGGTTCTCGTTCGCGCCGGTCATCGTCACCGTCATCGCCCGGCTCGGCCCGGACGAGAAGATTCCGGAACAGGAACGCCTGCTGACCGCCGGCAGCGTCTGCTTCGCCCTGCTCCAGGCCGCGCAGGCGGCCGGCTTCGGCGCGCAGTGGCTGACCGGCTGGGCCGCCTACGACCCGGAGATCCGCGCCCTGCTCGGGGTGGCCGCGGACGAGGTCGTCGCCGGCTTCATCCACATCGGCACCGCGCAGGCCGAGGCCCCGGAGCGGGAACGCCCCGATCCCGCCGCGCTGCTGACCGACTGGACCGCGGCATGACCGGGTTCGGGCAGGACGACGACGCCTTCCATCAGGACGTGCTCGACCGCGACCTGCCGTCCGGCGACCCGCCGGTGTACCTGATCGACGCCAGTATCTACGTCTTCCGCGCTTGGCACACGATGCCGGACGACTTCACCGACGCCGACGGCTGGCCGACCAATGCCGTCGCCGGCTTCACCCGCTTCCTGCTGGACGTGCTGGAGCGCGAACGGCCGAAGCACATCGTCGTCGCCTTCGACGAGGCGCTCGACACCTGCTATCGCAACGCGCTGTACCCGGCGTACAAGGCCAACCGCGACCCGGCGCCGGAGGAACTCAAACGCCAGTTCGCGCACTGCCGCGCGGTCTGCGCCGCCCTCGGCCTGAGCGTGCTGGGCCATCCCGACTACGAGGCCGACGACCTGATCGGCAGCGCGCTGGTGCAGGCACGGGCCGCGGGGCATCGCGGCATCGTGCTCTCGGCCGACAAGGACCTCTCGCAGCTGCTGCACCTCGGCGACGAGCAGTGGGACTACGCCCGCAACCAGCGCTGGGGTGTGCACGGCGTGAAGGCGCGCCACGGCGTGGAGGCGCACCAGATCGCCGATTACCTCGCGCTGTCCGGCGACGCCGTCGACAACATCCCGGGCGTGCCGGGCATCGGCGCCAAGACCGCCGCGGTGCTGCTGGCGCATTTCGGCGACCTCGACAGTCTGCTGGCGCGGGTCGACGAAGTGCCCTTCCTGCGCCTGCGCGGCGCCACGCAGACCGCCGCGCGCCTGCGCGAGCATCGCGAGAACGCGCTGCTGTTCCGTCGGCTCACCACCATCGCCTGCGACGCCCCGGTCGGCGACACCGCGCCGCGTTTCCACCGCGGCGGTGCCGACGCGGACGCCCTCGGCATGCTGTGCGAACACCTGCGCTTCGGGCCGATGACCCGGCGCCGGCTGTATGCCGCGGGTGGGTTGGCGTTCGCGCAGCACGCACCCGTCGCCGACCACGACTTCCGGGAAGACGCATGACCGAGATCGAAGAAACCGTCCACGAAGGAAAATGGCTTCGCATGAAGCGCCGCGGCCAGTGGGAATACTGCGAACGCACCCACGGCCGCGACGGCATGGCGGTGATCATCGTCGCGGTCACGCCGCAGGACGAGGTGCTGTTCGTCGAGCAGTACCGCGTGCCGCTGGGCGCGCGCACCATCGAGATGCCGGCCGGGCTGGTCGGCGACCTCGTCCACGGCGACGGCATGGAAGACACGCTCGAACGCGCCGCGCAGCGCGAACTCGCCGAGGAGACCGGCTGGCATCCCGAGAAGGTCGACGTGCTGCTGGTCGGCCCTACGTCCTCCGGCATGAGCAGCGAACGCATCGCCTTCGTCCGCGCCACCGGCCTCGTGCGCGTGGGCGACGGCGGCGGCGTCGACGGCGAGGACATCACCGTGCACGCCGTCCCGCGCGCCGAGGCGCCGGCCTGGCTCATGCGCAAACAGCGCGAAGGCTACGAACTCGACCTCAAGCTCTGGGGCGGGCTGTGGATGATCGACCGCAACCCGGACGGGTCGCCGGTCGCCTGAGCGGGGGTAGTGCCTGACCCCTCGATCGCCCGCGCCGATGCGGATCCTCGCGACCGACGTGCACTACACCGAACCCGGCGCCGTCGCCGCGGGCGTACTGTTCGACGACTGGGGCGCCGCGACGCCGCTGCGGACCGTGATCAGCCGTTTCGATACGGTCGAGGTCTACGTGCCCGGCGCGTTCTACCGTCGCGAGCTGCCGTGCCTCCTTGGCCTGCTGCGTGACCATGCCCTGCATCCCGACGTCATCGTGGTCGACGGCCAAGTCTTCCTCGACGATGCCGGCCGCGCCGGGCTCGGCAAGCACCTGTTCGATGCGCTTGGCGGCCGGGTGCCGGTGATCGGGGTCGCCAAGACCGCGTTCGTCGGCATGGACGTGCGTTTCGAGGTGCTGCGCGGCGACAGCAGGCGCCCGCTGTACGTGACCGCGGCCGGCCTGCCGCTGGAGGAGACACAGGCGCACATCCGCGCTATGCACGGCGCGCACCGGCTGCCGACGCTGCTGAAGCAGGTGGATCGGGCGTGTCGGAAAGCAGCGGCCTGAAGGCCGCTCTACCGGCAAGCAGTCGGCTCAGCCGCCCGCCATGAACGCCTCGATCTCGTCCGCGCTGCGGGCAAGGCCCTCAGTCAGCACCTTGTGGCCGTCCTTCGTGACCAGGATGTCGTCCTCGATGCGGATGCCGATGCCGCGCCACTGCTCGTGCACCGACTTGTCGTCGGCGGAGATGTAGAGGCCGGGCTCGATGGTGAACACCATGCCGGGTTCGAGCAGACGCGATTCGCCATCGAGGCGGTATTCGCCGACGTCGTGCACGTCCAGGCCGAGCCAGTGACCGGTCTTGTGCCGATAGAAGCGCCTGTAGTGCCCTTCGGCGAGGTTTTTCTCCAGCGTGCCCTTGAGCAGGCCGAGCTTGAGCAGCCCCTCGGTCAGGGTCTCCACCGCAGCGACATGGCCAGCCTCGTAGGGCACGCCCGGCTGCGCCTGCGCGAGCGCTGCGCGCTGGGCGTCGCCGACCAGGTCGTGCAGCGCGCGCTGCGCCTTCGTGAAGCGGCCGTTGACGGGAAAGGTGCGGGTGATGTCGGCGGCGTAGCCGCGGTATTCGGCGCCGGCGTCGATCAGCACCAGCGCGCCGTCCTTCGCCTGCGCCCGGTTGTCGCGATAGTGCAGCACGCAGGCGTTGTCGCCGGCGCCGACGATGCTGGCATAGGCCGGCTCGGCGTCGTGGCGGCGGAACACGCGCTCCAGTTCGGCCTGCAGTTCGTATTCGTGGCAGCCCGGCTTCGCCGCGCGCATCGCGGCGCGGTGCGCCGCGATGCTGATGTCGGCGGCGCGCTGCATCAGCTTCAGCTCCTCGCGGTCCTTGAACAGCCGCATCTCGTCCAGCAGGTGGCCGAGTTCGAGGAATTCGTGCGGCGGCTGCGCGCCCATCCGCACCTGGGCGCGGACCCGGTTGACCCAGCCGATCAGCTTGAGGTCGAACTCGGTGTCGCGGCCGAAGTGGTAGTACACGCGGGTACGGCCTTCGAGCAGGCCGGGCAGGATCTCGTCGAGGTCGTCGATCGGGTAGGCGTCGTCCATGCCCAGCGCGTCGACCGCGCCGTCCGGCCCGACGCGCGGGCCGTCCCAGCCCTCGCGCTCGGGATCGCGCTCGCGGCAGAACAGCAGGGACTCGCCGTGCCGACGGCCGGGGATCAGCACCAGCACCGCCTCGGGCTCGGCGAAGCCGCACAGGTACCAGAGATCGGAATCCTGCCGGTAGGGATAGTGGGTATCGCGACTGCGGATGCGTTCCGGCGCGGCCGGGATCACCACGATGGCCTCGTCGCCGGCCATGCGCATCAGCTGGCGGCGGCGGCGGGCGTAGGTCTGGGCGGAAATGCCGGTCTGCGTGGCCATGCGTCGGGGCGGCGGGGTTCGGTGGCGTCGGTGGAAGGCGGCTCAGTGAAGCTGGCGACGATGGCGGGCGGCCATCGCGCAGTCGCCGTGCAGCAGCAGTGCGGCCACGCGGACGAATTCCTCGATCTCGGCCAGGGCCTCCTCGTCCTCCTCGTCGCCCTCTTCCTGCGGAACGGCGGCGGCGAGTTTCGCGAGGTCGGCCAGCGCCTCGCGGCTGTCCTCGCCCAGCGTCGGCGCCTGGCCGGCGGCCAGCCCGAAGCCGCCGAGGAACCCCCGACACCAGTCGAACAGGGCCCCGCTGCGCTCGACCAGCGGCGCGTCCGCACCGGGGATCAGCAGCTCGAAGCCAAAGTCGCGGTCTTCCATCTGGGCGAGGCTGGCGACGCGCAGCCGGTCCAGCACGCCGCCGGCCTCGGGGGCCGGCAGGGCGTCGTCGGCCAGCACCTGGGCCAGCCAGCGCGGGGAGTCGGCGCCGCCGCCGGCGAGCCATCCGCAGAACGCACCGTGCAGCTCGGAGGCCCCCACGCCGAGGCCCCGGGCGCGGATCGCGTCCTCGAGGTCGTCGAGGGCGGGCAATTCCGGGCTGGGGGCGGCAGACATCATCGGTGGCGGGGGCGATCCTCGGCGGGTGGCGCAGTGTACAACGCACCCGCCGCCCACCCGCCACGCGCCCGATCGTCCGATTGGCGCGCGGACCCGCCGAGTCGTTGCGGGATTCCCTTACACTGGGCGCTTCTCCGGGGTGCGGGGGGCCCATGCCGGAATCCGCGAATCTGCCGCTCTACGCCGCGCTGGCCCTGGCCAGCGCGCTGACGTTGATGCTGCTGTTCGTCTGGACCCGGCGCTCCCGGGCCGAGAAGCGGTACACCGCGCAGCTGCGCGACCGGGAGGAACGGCTCAGGCTCGCGCTGTGGGCGTCCTCGGAACAGTACTGGGACTACGACCTCAAGACCGGGCACATGCACCGGATGTGGGTCGAGACCCGCGGCAACCACGGCGACCTGCAGGTGCGCAACCTCACCGAGGGCGACCACCGCATCCATCCCGACGACCGGCCCGGCGTCGACGCCAAGCTCCGCGCGCACCTGCGCGGCGAGGCGGAGCTGTTCATCTCCGAGCACCGCATCCTCGACCCCCGCGGCGAATGGGTCTGGGTCCGCGCCCGGGGGCGTGCGGTGGAGTCCGGCGGCGACGGCCGCGCGCGCCGCATCGCCGGCACCGCCCGCGACATCACCCGCAGCCGCCAGGCCGAGCGCGAGCGGCGCATCGCCATCGCGGTGCTGCGCAGCATGAACGAAGCGGTGGTCGTGCTCGATCGCGACTTCAACTTCATCTCGGTGAACCCGGCGTTCACGCGCACCACCGGGTACTCGGAACGCGAGGTCATCGGCCAGAACGCCAGCCTGCTCGACAGCAACCAGCACGACGTGGCGTTCTACAACCGCATCCGCCAGCGCCTCGCCAACGAAGGCCACTGGGCTGCCAGATCGAGTCCAACGCGACCGAGGGCATCCACGGCGAACACCGCGTCTACATCGCCGTGATCACCGACATCACCCAGCAGAAGCGCGCCGAGCAGGAACTGCGCTACCTCGCCAACTTCGACACCCTGACCAACCTCCCGAACCGGGCGATGCTCTCGGAGCGGCTTTCGCGGGCGATCGTGCGTGCGCGCCGGCAGGACCACCGGATCGCGGTGCTCTTCCTCGACCTCGACCGCTTCAAGGACATCAACGACTCGCTGGGCCACACCGCCGGCGACCGCATCCTGCGCGCCGCCGCGATGCGCCTGCAGGAGACGGTCGGTGAGCAGCAGACCGTCGCCCGGCTCGGCGGCGACGAGTTCACCGTGGTGCTGGAGAGCCTGCAGCAGCCCGAGGACGCCGACCGCGTGGCCCGCGAGATCATCACCGCGTTCGAGGCGCCGCTGGTGCTGGACGACCGCCAGGAAGTCGTGATCTCGCCGTCGATCGGCATCAGCCTGTATCCCGACCACGGTCAGGTGCCGACCGAACTGCTCAAGCAGGCCGACACCGCGATGTACCAGGCCAAGGCCGCCGGCCGCCGCACCTCGGTGCGCTACGACGACAGCATGGAGATCGCCAACCGCCGGCGCGCCCAGCTCTCGGCGGCGCTGAACAAGGTGCTGGACCGCCGCGAACTGCGCCTGACCTTCCAGCCGCGGCTGTCGCTCGCCTCGCGCCGGATCACCGGCGTCGAGGCGCTGCTGCGCTGGACCAGCGAGGAATACGGCGAAGTGCCGCCGGCCCAGTTCATCCCGCTGGCCGAGGAAAGCGGGATGATCCTGGAGATCGGCGAATGGGTGCTGTTCGAGGCCTGCCGCACGCTGCGGCGCTGGCGCGACGCCGGGCACGCATCGCTGACGATGGCGGTCAACGTCTCCGTGCTGCAGCTGCTGCGCGGCGACTTCACCGAAACCGTCCGCCGCGCGCTGGCCGACACCGGGGTGCCGCCGACCGCGCTGGAGCTGGAACTGACCGAGAGCGTGCTGATGGCCAACGCCGAGCAGTCCGCGGCCAAGCTGCAGGCACTGCGCGAGATGGGCGTGTCGCTGGCGATCGACGATTTCGGCACCGGCTACTCGTCGCTGGCCTATCTCAAGCGCCTGCCGATCACGACGCTCAAGATCGACAAGACCTTCATCACCGACCTGAACCGGGACCCGGACGACACCGCGATCACCACCACCGTCATCACCATGGCCCACTCGCTGGGCCTGACCGTGGTCGCCGAGGGCGTGGAGACCGAGACCCAGCTTCGCTTCCTGGACCATTTCCGCTGCGACGAGATCCAGGGCTACTGGCTGTCCCGCCCGGTCGATCCGGACGCCTGCCTCCGCTTCATCCACGACTGGCCCCGGTCCGCCCCGGGCGCGTCGCAGGGGGCCGCCGCCGCGGCCGCCGACCGCGCTTGACCCCCGGCGGGCGCCTGCCTATCGTGCCCCTCATGCAGACCGCCGACGCCATCGCCGAACTGCGCGCCCTCGCCGCCCGCGTCGACGCGCTCGCCCAGCGCGTGCAGCGCCTGAGCGAGGAGAACCGCAGCCTGCGCCAGCAGCAGGAGCAGATGGCCAGCGAACGCGCGCAGCTGCTCGCCAAGAACGAACAGGCCCGCTCCCGCGTCGAGGCGATGATCGCGCGGCTGAAGTCGCTGGAACAGCACACGTGAGCCACCGCCCATGAGCGAAGCGGTCACCATCCGCATTCTCGACCGCGAGTACACCGTCGGCGTCGATCCGGAGCAGCGCGACAGCCTGCTCGCCGCCGCCCGGCTGCTCGAAACGAAGATGCGCGAAGTCCGCGGCAGCAACCGCATGGCCGCGGTCGATCGCGTCGCGGTGCTGGCCGCGCTCAACCTCGCGCACGAACTCGAACTGATGCGCGCCGACCAGCGCGCGCGCGACCGCGAACTCGCGCAGACGCTCTCCGAGCTGAACCGCAAGCTCGACGCGCTGCCGTCGACGGATTGATCGCGGTTCGCGCGATTCCGCGGCAACGCGACGGAAAAGACCTCTTCTTCGCATTCCGCGCACCATCCCCACCGCGCAGGATGCGACCGACGCCCCTTGCGAACGCACGATGCGCGCCTATACTGCGCCTGCGTCCTCTGCCGTGTTCGACGGCGCGCGCAAACATTCGCCTTGTCCCTTAATGACGACCACGGGGGCGCAGCGGAATCCGGGTGTGCATGTCCGCCTCCGAGCGGAAAGCCCGATGGAAGCCAAGCGTCCCCACTTGAACCCCGGGTTCAAGGTCGTTTTCGCGCGCATCGACATGGCGGAGGATGCCTTCATTCGGAGCCCGTGCCGCAAGGCACGGGCTCTTCTCGTTCGCGCAGCCGCATCACGACACACGCATCGCTTTGAAGTCGACGCGGCGCATGGCGCACAATGCGCCTCCGTTCCCGTGGCGCGCGTCCGTCGATGACCGATTCCCCCGCTCCGGCGCGCGATGCCCTGCGACGCCTCCTGCGCGAACGTCGCCGCGCGCTGCCGCCGGCGACGCGCATCGCCGCCGCCGAGACGCTGGCCGCGCGGCTGCTGGCGCTGCCGTTCGCGCCGCAGGACGGCCACGTCGCCGGTTACTGGGCGATGGATGGCGAGATCGCGCTGCACGTCTGGCAACTGCGGCTGCCGCCCGCCGTGCGCTACTGCCTGCCGGTGCTCGGCGACGACGACCTGCTCCGCTTCGCGCCGTGGCGTCCGGGCGAGGACCTCGTCGCCAATCGCTTCGGCATTCCCGAACCCGTCTCCGCACCGCTCCCGGCGGAAGCCATGGCGTTGATCGTCACCCCGCTGGTCGGCTTCGACGTCGACGGCCATCGCCTCGGCATGGGCGGCGGCTGGTACGATCGCAGCCTCGCCTTCCGCAGCACCGCCGCCGCGCCGCCGTGGCTGGTCGGCGCCGCGTTCGATGCGCAGCGCGTCGATGCCCTCGCGGTCGAGGCCTGGGATGTTCCGCTGGACGCGGTCTGCACCGAAACCGACACGTTCCTTCCGCACACTCCTTCGCCATGAGCCGCAAACACTACTGGCTGATGAAGTCCGAACCCGAGGACTTCTCCATCGACGATCTCGCCCGCGTCCAGGTCGAACCCTGGACCGGCGTGCGCAACTACCAGGCCCGCAACTTCATGCGCCAGATGCAGCTCGGCGACGGCGTGCTGTTCTACCACTCCAACGCCGACGTGCCCGGCGTGTACGGCATCGCCGAAGTCGCCAGCGCGGCGTATCCGGACCCGACGCAATTCGACCGCAAGTCGAAGTACTTCGACGAGAAGTCGACGCGCGAACAGCCGCGCTGGGACCTGGTCGACGTGCGCTATGTGCGCACCCTCGAGCGCGGGATCACGCTGGACGACCTCCGCGGCCAGGCCGAGCGCCTGGGCGAGGAGTTCGCGCTGATCCGCAAGGGCAACCGCCTGTCCGTGCTGCCGGTCACCCCCGCGCAGTGGAAGATCATCCTCTCCCTCGAATAGGTCCCCCATGTCCGAAGCGAAACGCCAGGCCGCCGAGAAAGCCCTCGACTACGTCGAGGACGACATGATCGTCGGTGTCGGCACCGGCTCCACCGTCGCCTATTTCATCGACGGGCTCGCCCGCCGCAAGGACCGCATCCGGGGCGCAGTCTCCAGCTCCGAGCAAAGCACCGCGCAACTGCGCGGCCACGGCATCGAGGTGCTCGACCTCAACGCCACCGGTCCGCTCGCGCTGTACGTGGACGGCGCCGACGAATGCGACGGCCACCGCCGCCTGATCAAGGGCGGCGGCGCCGCGCTGACCCGCGAGAAGATCATCGCCGAGGCCAGCGCGAAGTTCGTCTGCATCATCGACCCGAGCAAGCAGGTCGGCATCCTCGGCCGCTTCCCGCTGCCGGTGGAAGTGATCCCGATGGCGCGTAGCCTGGTGGCGCGCGAGATCCTGCGGATCACCGGCGGCCAGCCGGTGTGGCGCGACGGCGTGGTCACCGACAACGGCAACTGGGTGCTCGACGTGCACGGCCTGGCGATCACCGACCCGGTCGGCATGGAGCGCGACCTGAACCAGATCCCGGGGGTGGTCAGCGTCGGCCTGTTCGCGCGCCGCCCGGCGGACGTGGTGATCGTCGGCGGCGAACCGCCGACAGTGCTCTGACGCCGACCGCGATCGACAGCGATCCTCAGCGGATGTTGCCGATCACGTTCTTCGCGGTGTCGTGCGCGACCTTCAACACGCCGGCTTCCACGCGGAAGGCCAGGTCGATGCGGACGCGCTGCGGCGCGGCCATGCGCACCTGCGTCTTCAGGGTGTCCTTGAGGCCGCTGGTCGCCTTCTCGACCACCACGCTCAGCATGTAATCGCCGTCGCCCAGCGGCTCGACGACGTCGACGTCACCGTTGGGGCTGCGCCGGCTGGCGAGCGGCGCAAACGTCGCCGTGCGCGCGTACGAGGCGGCCGCGGCGCCGCTGCCGCCGCCGGACAAGTTGCCGACCGACGACACCGCGGCCGACACGATGCCCGCGCCGGGGCCGGCGCCCGCCGCAGCGCCGGACTGCCCCACTGCCAGCGGCGCCAGCGTCATCGCGTCCAGGTCAGCGCGGTAGCCGCTGCCGTCGGGCAGCGACACGGTGCAGTTCGCGGGGCCACATACGATGGTCAGGCTGGCGCCCTGGGCCAAGGCGCCGGCGGCGGCATGCAGGCCGGCGTTGACCTTCTCGCCGAAGGTCGCGCCCTGCGTCTGCTTCGGCACCGTCACGTTCATGGAGATGCGGTTGGGCATCCCGCCGTTGATCCCGTTGATCCCGCTCGCCGCCGCAGCCCCCACCGTCAGCAGCCCCACCGTCAGCACTCCCACCGTCAGCACGATTCCCCGCAGCCCGCTGGTCATGGCACAGCCCCCGCTCGTGGATGAGGGCCGAGTATGGGCACGCCGGCGAAGCGGCCTCCAGCCGGCGGCAGCCACCACCGGCCCGCCGTTCATCTTCGTCCTCCGGTCGGCGGTGGCATCGACGCCCGGCCGACGGTGCCATAATCCCCTTTCCGGTCCGGCGACCGGGCCCGGGGCGACCCTGCGCTGCCTCTTCGTCGACTTCAATTCGTACTTCGCCTCGGTGGAGCAGCAGGACGACCCGCGCCTGCGCGGCCGGCCCGTGGGCGTGGTGCCGGTGATGGCCGAGACCACCTGCTGCATCGCCGCCAGCTACGAGGCCAAGGCGTACGGCGTGAAGACCGGCACGCCGGTGTGGGAGGCGAGACAGCACTGCCCGGACATCGTGCTGCTGCAGGCGCGGCCGGCGCGCTACGTCGAGGTGCACCATGCGCTGATGGCGGCGATCGAGGACTGCATCCCGCACGGCAAGGCGGAGTCCATCGACGAAGTCCCGTGCTGGCTGATCGGCCGCGAGCGCCGGCGCGAGAACGCGATCGAGATCGCCGAACGCATCAAGCGCACGATCCTGGACCGCGGCTTCGACGCGATGGGCTGCTCCATCGGCATCGCGCCGAACAAGTTCCTCGCCAAGACCGCCTCCGACATGCAGAAACCGGACGGTCTGACCGTGCTCGAACAGGACGACCTGCCGCACCGGCTGCATGCGCTGGAACTGCGCGATTTCTGCGGCATCGGTCCGTCGATGGAGAAGCGCCTGCAGCGCGCGGGCATCCGCACCGTCGAGCAGTTGTGCACCGCGACCCGCGAACACCTGCGCGCGGCCTGGGGCAGCATCGAGGGCGAACGCTACTGGCTGCAACTGCGCGGTTTCGAGCTGCCGGAGCGCAAGACCGAACGCGGATCGGTCGGGCATTCGCACGTGCTGGGGCCCGAGCTGCGCAGCTACGAAGGCGCGCGCTCGGTGCTGTTCAAGCTGCTGGCGAAGGCGGCGATGCGCCTGCGCCACGAAGGCTTCCTCGCTGGCGGCCTCGCCATCCGCATGCGCTTCGTCGGCCGCGACGAACGCTTCGAGCGCGACCTGGCGTTCGCACCGATCGACGACACGCCGACCTTCCTCAAGCTGCTCGGCGACAGCCTGCGTCCGCTCGAACGCGCGCTCGCCAGCGGTCGCTGGAAGGAGCGCCGCCATCCGCCGCTGTCGGTCTCGGTGACGCTGGTGCAGTTGGAACCTCGCGGTGCAGTCAGCGGCGAACTCATGCCCGAACGCCACCGCAGCCGCGATATGAGCGCGGTGCTCGACAGGATCAACCAGCGCTACGGCAACAACGCCCTGTACTTCGGCGCGATGCAGCACGCGCTGGCCGAGAAGGCCGCCCCGATGCGCATCGCCTTCGGCCAGATCCCGAAGACCGACCTCGAAGAGGACGTCGGCCTCGCGCAGGAAGCGCTCGACGGCCACGAGCTGTGGCTCAAGCGCGAACGCCAGTTCAAGGTCATGGCCGAAACCGCGCATCGCGAAGCGCGGGAGAAGTCGCGGCGGCCATCGCCGCGCCCGTGATCTCGACGAGGATTTCGCAGGAGCGACGTGAGTCGCGACCCCGCATCGGATGCAGACAGGCGCCCGAACCGTCCTTCAATTCAGCAGGATGTTGCGCAGCCGCTGGCGGATGCCTTCGGGGATGCCGCGCGAAAACGTCACCCGACGCGCCTTCGACACCGCGATGAAGCCGCCGTGCAATCCCGCTTCACGCACGACGTCCGCGACGTGCTCGCGCGCCCGCGGCGGCAGGTCGGCACCGGCGATGCGGATCTGCCCGTTGCGGATGCGGATCGTCGTCCGACTGAACGGCGACGGCAGCAGGCCAATCCCGACCAGCAGCCACCAGGCCAGGCCGACGAGGATGAGGATGCGGACGAACAGGGGCATCATGGCGATCACCGGAGACACGACGGGCCGGCACACCACGCGCCGGCGGAACGGACGCCGCACAGCATAGCGAAACCGGTGTGCAGGGCGGGCCTTGGCGGGCCATCGCGACGCGGTCGATCACGCCGAGCATCGAACGAAGCACGCGCCTGCGTATCAGACACATCGCTCCCCATTGATTGTCATCCCGAACGCGGGCGAAGCCCGTGGAGGTTCGTTACCCCTTTCGATGTAGGGACAAAGCAGGAGACTCTTTCGTCGCGACATAAAATACGCGCTGCTACACGTCGTCGAGAACTCGGACAACGGTTGTGCTGCGTCCGCCCTGTGACGACCCATAGAGCGGCCTAAAGCGGGAGTGCAGCATGCGTTCGAATGCCGTGTAGCGCGACACGATCACCGCCCCGAAGATCAACGAACGATCTTTCAACTCGTCTCTGCTCCGGAGCCTCGCATTCCCGTTCTTGTGGTTTTGAACATGCGCCTTCAATCGACTGACGGGGGCAATATCTTTGCCCCAATACACCGGATACCAGCCTTCATGCGATCATGGGTTTCGAATCCATTTTCTGATGCGAATTCCTTGAGGAAGGCGGCAACGAGAGCGAGCTTAGCCAAGAGGAGCCTCCCAAATGATCGACCTTGAGGGGGGGCGAGACGATATCTCGGTCGCGACCCACGACCCGCCCAAGAAAGCATCACCCCGCCGCAAACCCCTCACGGGTGAGATTCACCGCATCCCCCTCCGTACACACCACGTCATCCTCGATGCGGATCCCGCCATACGGTTTGAACTGCGCGACGCGGTCCCAGTTCACGCTCGGGCCGAGGCCCTTGTCCTTGAGCGCATCGAGGAGCATGTCGATGAAGTAGATCCCGGGTTCGATGGTGACGACCATGCCGGACTCGAGGGTGCGGGTGAGGCGCAGGTAGGGATGGCCGTCGGGCTTGGGAATCGTGCCGCCGGCATCGGAGGCGGCGAAACCGGCGACTTCGTGCACCTGCAGGCCGATGCCGTGGCCGATGCCGTGCGGGAAGAAGGCGCTGCTGACGCCGGTTTCCACCGCGGTTTCGGGCGAGACGTGGATCAGTTCGAAGTACTTGAGGATGCGCGCCAGCGACAGGTGCGCGTCGAGGTGGATCTGGCGGTAGTCGGTGCCGGCGCGGACCTGTGCGCACATGCGCAGCTGCGCGCCGTCGACGGCGTCGATCAGCGCCTGGAACTCTCCGTTCGTGTCCGCGGCGTAGGTGCGGGTGATGTCGCAAGCGTAGCCGCGATGGCTGGCGCCGGCGTCGATGAGGAAGCTGCGCGCGTGCGCCGGCGGGCTGCGGTCGCGATCGGTGTAGTGCAGCACCGCGGCGTGTTCGTTCACGCAGACGATGTTGCCATACGGCAGGTCGTTGGCGTCCTGCCGCGCGGCCTGGCAGTACGCCAGGTGGATGCCGAACTCACTGGCGCCGGCGCGGAACGCGCGCTCGGCCGCGCGGTGCCCGCGCACGCCCCAGCGCGTGGCCTCGCGCATCATCGCGATCTCGTACAGCGTCTTGTACGCGCGGTGGTAGTGCAGGTAGTCGAGCACCGCCTGAGGGTTGTTCGGCGCATAGGCGCCGTACGCGCCGAGCGCGCTCTGCGCCTCGCCGAGGATCGCGCAACGCGCGGCATTCTTCGGCAGCAGGCGCTTGGCGTCCTCCGGCTCGCGGATGACGTGGATGTCGAAATGCTCGACCCACTCGCCGCTGGGCGCTTCGGGCACCACGTGCCAGTAGTCGTGCGGCTGCAGGAAGATCAGCTGCGGGCGCTCACCCGGCGTGTGCACCAGCCAGCTGCCCGGCGCGCGGGTGACCGGCAGCCACGCCTTGAACTGCGGATTGACCGCGTACGGATAGTCGCGGTCGTCGAACAGCTGGTAATGCAGCGTGCCGCTGGGCACGACCAGATGGTCGAAGCCGCCGCGTTCGAGGGCGGCGTCGGCGCGCGCACGGACGACGGCGAGATGATCGGCGTAGAGACGGGACGGATCGGCGGACATGGCGAACTCGCGGAGAAGTGGAGACAGGGCCGCGTCCGGGCGACGGCCCGGGAATCAGTCGTAGTGGGCGCCCGGCGCCTCGATCCACGCATGCAGCGCGTCGCGGTGGTCCTCGCTCATGGAAATGAAGCGGAACCCCGCCCAGGACTGGCCCAGCGACGTGGAGCGATCGAGCCACAGCAGGTGCGCGCCGGCCTCGATGTCGAGGGCCTCCGCGCCCGGGAGGCGGAAGCGGAACTGGTACAGCGCATCCTCGACCAGCGGTGCGCTGGCGACCAGCAGCATGCCGCCTTCGGACAGATTGCCGAGACGGCCGACGATTTCCTCGGTCATCGTGTCGGCCACGCGCACGGTTTCGGCGATCTTGCGCCGCGGCGAGCGGCGATGTTCGCGCTTGCTCATCGCTCATCTCCCTGTGGCGGCGGCGCGGACTCGTCGCCGATCAGTCCCGGGTACGGTTCGACCGGCCGACGCAGCGGGGCCGAGGCGGGCGGCGCAGGCGTCGGCACCGAGCGCGCGGCCGGCCCGTCGATCGGTTCGATCGGTTCGATCGGGGCCGCGGGCGCAGAACGCACGGCCACGTCGGACGGCATTGCGGCCTCGTCCTCGTGTTCCTGGTCTTCGCGACGATTGCCGGTGAGGGTGCGCAGGGCGTTGAGCGCAGCGTGCCAGGCGCGATCGACCAGGCCCGCGCGCTGCGCGGTGACGATGCGCAACTGGTCCTTGGCCATCATCCTCGCGAGGCTGTCCAGCGAATGCTCGCCGACGCGCTGGCCGCGCTGGTTGACGAACAGCGCGTTGCCGGTGATCGGGCTGAACCACGACATGCGCCGGCGGACCACGTCGCCCTGCTGGTTGGTGACGAACTCCAGCCAGGTGCCGAACGGCAGCAGGCGCAGCTGTTCGTAGCATTCCTGCTCGTGCTCGCTGCGCGGCGGCAAATCGGGCTTGCGCGCCTTCTGCTCGGCTTCCTCGCCCAGGCGCACGCGCGCCTTGAGCTTCATCGTCAGCTCGGTGCGGGACTCCCCGTCCTCGTCCTCGCGCAGACTGCTCGACAGCCGGCGGGCGATGACGTCGGCCTCTTCCTCGTGGTAACCGACCTGCTTGAGCGCGCTTTCGACGTGGGCCTTGAGCGCCGGATGTTCGGCCTCGGTATCGCGCTGGGCGCAGGCGGAGACGATCTGGCGGGTCGCGTCGAGCTGGCGCTTCCACTCCTCCGAGCCCTCGCCGTGGCGCAGGAACGTCAACGTGAGCACGTCCGCCCACGACTGGTTCAGCAGCGCGCGGTTGAACTTCGGCAGCGTGGCGTCGCCGACGACCTCGGCCAGCGTCTGCTCGGCGCGGAGCTTGGCCGCCTCGAGCTTCTCCTTGCCGCGCGCGGCCTCGACGTGGCGGCGCTCCAGGGTCTCGGCGCGCTTGGCCTGCGCGTCGATGTGGGTCTTGAGCTGCCGGTTGCTCTGCTCGAACACCCCGACGTCGCCATCGAAATTCTTGACGGCGTGGGTGACGGCTTCCTGCAGCGGGGCGAGCAGCGACGGGTCGATGTCGTCGTCGGCGAGCCATTTGGCCGCGGTCTCCGAGACCGTGCTCAGCAGCTGGCGGGCCGGGTGGTTCGGCCGGACGAAGAAGGCGCGATCCTGCAGCGCCACGCGCAGCAGGGTGAGCTGCAGGCGCTTGATCAGCGCGGCGGCCGGCGCGTCCTCGCGGATCTCGCGGTTCAGGTGGTTGTAGAGCAGGCCGAGCAGGTCGAACGTGTCGTTGTCGGCCGGCGCCAGCGCGACCGGTCCGCCATGCTGCTGGCGCGCCTGGGCCAGCATCGACTGCTTGATGTCCTCGATGCTGGAGGCGCCGCCCGGCAGGTCGGGCTGGGCGTCCAGGCGCCCGAGGCTCTGCAGCAGGTCGCGGGTGGAGATGGGCGTTTCGTTGCGGGCCCCGGGAGGAACAGGATTCATCCGTTCGTTGCGGATGCGGCGCTGGTTCAGCAGCTGGTGCAGCTCGCGGAAAGCCTGCATCTCGTCAACTTCGGCATGGGGCATGGCCTGCCCCATCCACGTCGTATGCGGCCGACTGCCGTCGTAGGCCCCGCCGCCGGCCTGACCACCGCCCGCGCCGCCGCCATGGCCGCCGCCCGCACTGCCACCGGGGCCACCGGACGCGCCCGGGCCGGCACCGCCTATGTCGCCGGGAAACGATCCGCCGGATTCGCCAGCGCCGCCCGCAGCGCCGCGGCCGAACCCGCCACCGGCATCGCCCGCTGCACGCCGTTCGCCGAACGCCGCGGCAGCGCCGCCGGGGGAGCGGGTGGGCGCCGTTCCGGTCTCGGGGCGCGGGCCCGTCGCGGCGCTGCCCTGCTCCGAGCCGTCCTGGTCGTCGGCACCGGACGCACGCGTCCGCATCGGCACGTAGCTGAGGCCGGGCAGCACACCCTCCTCCATCAGCAGCGCGTCCAGTTTCTCGCACAGCATCGGGTAGTACGCCATCACCCGGCGATCGAAGGTGCGATAGAACAGCGGCCGCGCGGCATGGTTGAGCTGCAGCGGCTCGACCGCCTGCCGGATCGCGCGGCACAGCGCCTGCGGGCCCAGCGGGACGCGCTCGCCGTCGAAGGCCGGCGCCGCCGCGAGCACTGCGAAACGCTGGCCCAGCAGGTGCAGCACAAGGTTGGTGCGCGACTCCTGGCGCGAGGCGATTTCGTGCAGCACGGCGCCCTCGTCCATCATCGACTCGTCGACGAGGCTGAGGTTGCGGAAGTTCAGCGCCGGCGGCGGCGTCGAGGACGGGCGCGACAGGCTCTGGATCGCGCCCGGCCTGCGCAGCCCGGCGAGGCTGGCTTCCAGCAGCTGCATGAAGCGCGGCACCAGGTCGTGGCGGTTCAGGCGCACGACGCGCAGGGTGTGCATGTAGTCGACGACCGAACCGCCGCCGGTGGTACCGCCGCGTTCGCCGAGCCGGAACAGCTCCTCCTCGAAATCGGAGACGGCCGCGACCAGGTTCTTCTCCAACTCCTCGCTGGCCAACGCGAGCACCCGGTCCAGCGTGCGCCGCACGCGACGCGGAAGGCCGGCGGCCGCCAGGGTCTTTGGCGCTTGGTCGGGCAGGTCGTTGGGCGGGCTCATTTCGGCCTGTGGAAGTGCGACATTATCCGCATTTCTTAACACGCCCGGGCATCGCGAGCCAACTCCCGCCCCCGCAAACGAGGCGTTCCGGGCGTCCCCGGCCGCTCATGGCACGTCGCCGTGCGCGGCGGCCTGCGCAGCGACGGCCGTGCCCGGCGCCGGCAGGAACAGCGCGATGACGTCGTTCGCGAAACGCAGGCCGGCCTCGGTCGGCCGCAGCCGACCGGCCTCCTCCACCAGCCAGCCGGCCGCCAGCGCCTCGGACAGCGGCGCCGCGATCGCATCCCGCGACAGCCCCGTGCGCGCCTCGAACGCCTCCGGGGTAAAGCCTTCCCGCAGCCGCAGCAGGTTCAGCATGTACTCGAACGGCCGCTGCGACGGCGCGATGTCCTCGTCGCCACCGATCGCGGCCGGCGTGCCGGCCTGCACCAGGTAGGCGGCCGGGTGCTTGGTCTTCCAGCGCCGCAGGATCCGGCCGGCACCGTCCCCGCCTTCGCCACCGGCCGGCAACGTGAGCTTGCCGTGCGCGCCGGCGCCGATCCCGAGGTAGTCGCCGAAGCGCCAGTAGTTGAGGTTGTGCGCACACTGGCGGCCCGGCCGCGCGTAGGCGCTGATCTCGTACTGCGCGTAGCCGGCGGCAGCGAGCGCGGCCTGGCCCTGCTCCTGCATGTCCCAGGCGAGGTCCTCGTCAGGCAGGTGCTCGGGCGGACGCGCGGCGAACACGGTGTTCGGCTCCAGCGTCAGCTGGTAATGGCTGACGTGCGCCGGCGCCAGCGCGAATGCGCGGTCGAGGTCGTGCAGCGCCATCGGCAGCGTCTGCCCGGGCAGCGCGTACATCAGGTCGAGGTTGAGGTTGTCGATGCCCGCGTCCTGCGCCAGCTTCACCGCCGCTTCGGCCTGCGCGCTGTCGTGGATGCGGCCCAGCCGCCGCAGGCAGTCGTCGTCGAAGCTCTGGATACCGAACGACACGCGGTTGACGCCGGCGCGCAGGTAGTCCTCGAAACGACCGTGCTCGGCGGTGCCGGGATTGGTCTCCAGCGTGATCTCGCAGCCGGGCGCGAAGCGCAGCCGCGCGCTCGCCGCCTGCAGGAAACGGTCGATGGCCTCGGCGGGGAACAGGCTGGGCGTGCCGCCGCCGAAGAACACGCTGTGCACGGTGCGGCCCCAGGCCAGCGGCAGGTCGACATCGAGATCGGCGATCAGCGCATCGACGTAGGCCGTGAACGGCGGCGGGCCGCCGGCACCGTCGCGATACTCGTGCGAGTTGAAGTCGCAGTACGGGCACTTGCGCACGCACCACGGCAGGTGGACGTAGAGGGACAGGGGCGGCAACGACAGCATCCGGAGACTCAGCGCAGCGCCTCGTGCAGGCGCGCGCGCAGCACGTCCAGCGCGCGGCCGCGATGGCTGATGCGGTTCTTCAGCGCGGCATCGAGTTCGGCCGCGCCCTGCCCGCGTTCCGGATCGAAGAACACCGGGTCGTAGCCGAAGCCGCCAGCGCCGCGCGGCGCATGCAGCACGCGGCCTTCCCAGACGCCTTCGGCGATCAGCGGCTGCGGGTCGTCGGCGTGGCGCAGCAGCGCGAGCACGCAAACGAAGCGCGCGCTGCGGCGCTCGTCGGGTACGTCGCGCAGGGCGTCGAGCAGCTTGGCGATGTTCGCCGTGGCGTCGCCGTGCACGCCGCTGTAGCGCGCGCTGTACAGGCCCGGCGCGCCGTCGAGCGCATCGACGCAGATCCCCGAATCGTCGCCCAGCGCCGGCAACCCGGTGGCGCGCGCGGCATGCCGCGCCTTGAGGATCGCGTTCTCGACGAAGGTCAGGCCGGTCTCGTCGGCGTCCTCGACGCCGAATTCGGACTGCGCGTGCAGGTCGACGTCGAGATCGCCCAGCAGGTCGCGCAGCTCGGCGAGCTTGCCGGCGTTGCCGCTGGCGAGGACGAGCTTCATCCGCGCGGTTCCACCAGGTCCCAGCGGTTGCCGTACGGGTCCTCGAACACGATCACGGTGCCGTAGGCTTCCTCGCGCGGCGCTTCGACGAAGTGCACGCCCTTCGCGGTCATCGCGGCGTGGTCGCGGCGGAAATCGTCGGTGTAGAGGAAGAAACCGACGCGACCGCCGGTCTGGCGGCCGATGCTCGCGCGCTGGGCATCGTTCGCGGCCTGCGCCAGCAGCACGCCGGTCTCGGCGCCCGCGGGCGCGACCACCACCCAGCGTTTCGCGGCGTTGCCCGGCACCGCGCCGAGCAGGCGATCCTCGCGCAGTTCGAAGCCGAGCGCGTCGACGTAGAAGTCGATCGCGCGGTCGTAGTCGTCGACCACCAGCGCGAAGCAGGCGATGTGCTTGCGTGCGGCCACGGTGCTCAGCCCGCCAGCGCCGCGCGCTGCGCCGCGAGCAGTTCGCCGATGCCCTGCTCGGCGAGGCCCAGCAGCGCGTCGAGTTCGTCGCGGCGGAAGGCATGGCCCTCGGCCGTGCCCTGCAATTCGATGAAGCCGCCGCCGTCGTTCATCACCACGTTCATGTCGGTGTCGCAATCGCTGTCCTCGGCGTAGTCGAGGTCCAGCACCGGCACGCCGCGATACACGCCGACCGACACCGCGGCGACCGCGCCGTGGATCGGGTCGCGGCCGCCCTTCGGCGGCACGTAGTCCCTGCGCGTCTGCAGCCAGCGCACCGCGTCGACCAGCGCGACATAGGCGCCGGTGATCGCCGCGGTGCGGGTGCCGCCGTCGGCCTGCAGCACGTCGCAGTCGAGGGTGATGGTGCGTTCGCCCAGCGCGTTGCGGTCGACGCAGGCGCGCAGCGCGCGGCCGATCAGGCGCTGGATTTCCAGCGTGCGCCCGCCCTGCTTGCCGCGCGCGGCCTCGCGGTCGCTGCGGGTGTGGGTGGCACGCGGCAGCATGCCGTATTCGGCGGTGACCCAGCCCTCGCCCTTGCCGCGGAGGAAGCCGGGCACCTTGTTGTCGACGCTGGCGGTGCACAGCACGCGGGTCTCGCCGAAGCAGACGAGGACCGAGCCCTCGGCGTGGCGCGTATGGCCGCGTTCGATGCGGACCGGACGCAGCTGGTCGGGGCGGCGGCCACTGGGGCGGGCGATGGTCATGCGGTGTGCTCGGCGTGCGGGCGGCGCAGTCTAGCACCGGGGCCGGACAACCCCGTCCGGGAACGGCGCATCCCAACCCACCCGCCGGATGGCGGACAATGGCATCCCCGCCGACTCCGGCGCCCGGCCAGGACTCCCGATGATCCGCAGCATGACCGCCTTCGCCGCCGCCGAGCGGAACACGCCCTGGGGCACGCTCGGCTGCGAGCTGCGCGCGGTGAACCACCGCTTCCTCGAAGTCGGCACGCGCCTGCCCGACGACCTGCGCGCGGCCGAGCCGGCGCTGCGCGAGCGGATCGCGACGCGCATTTCGCGCGGCAAGCTCGACCTGGCCATGCGCCTGCGCGCCGACGACCGCGACGACGCGCTGCAGCTCAACGCCGCACGCGTCGCCCAGCTGGCGGCACTGGGCCGCAACCTGCAGGAGCACTTCCCGGCGATGCGCGTGGAGATGACCGACCTGCTGAAATTCCCCGGCGTGCTGCAGTCGCACGCCGACGACCCGGCAGCACTGCACGCCGAGGCGCTGTCGCTGCTGGACGAGACGCTGACGCAATTCGTCGAGGCCCGCGAACGCGAAGGCGGCAAGCTGGCCTCGGTCATCCTCGATCGCGTCGATGCGATCACGAAGCATGCCGCCGACGCACGCACGCTGATGCCGGCGATCCGCACCGGGCAGCGGCAGAAGCTGGAGAACCGCCTCGCCGACCTGCCGCAGCCGCTGGACCCGGGCCGGTTCGAGCAGGAGCTGGTGCTGGCGCTGCAGAAACTCGACGTGGACGAGGAGCTGGATCGCCTCGACAGCCACATCGCCGAACTGCGCCGCGCGCTGAAGCAGAAGGAGGCGGTGGGCCGTCGGCTCGACTTCCTGCTGCAGGAGTTCAACCGCGAGGCCAACACCTTCGGCTCGAAATCGGTGGATGCGCGCACTTCGGCGCTGGCGGTGGAGCTGAAGGTGCTGATCGACCAGATCCGCGAGCAGGCCCAGAACATCGAGTGATCCGATCACGCGATCCGGCCGCCGCGACCGGCGGCCGGCCCCCGCCCGGGGAACGGGGTACACTCCCCTCCCCCCGGCACGGGCGGCCCGAGCGCCCCTTGCCGCCACGCCCGCCGGAACCACGAATCGAGCCTGCGAAAGCGAACATGCGCGGAACCCTTTTCATCGTCGCGGCCCCGTCCGGCGCCGGCAAGTCCAGCATCGTCAACGCCTGCCTGGCGCGCTTCCCCGACATCGCGCTGTCGATCTCGTTCACCTCGCGCGGCATGCGCCCAGGCGAACGCCACGCGCAGCACTACCACTTCGTCAGCGAAGACGAGTTCCGCGCGATGATCGACGCCGGCGACTTCTTCGAGTGGGCGAACGTGCACGGCGACCTCAAGGGCACCGCGCGCCAGTCGGTCGAACCGCAGCTCGCCGCCGGGCGCGACGTGCTGCTGGAGATCGACTGGCAGGGCGCGCAGCAGGTGCGTCGCCACGTGCCGGACGCCGTCGGCGTGTTCATCCTGCCGCCGTCGCGCGAAGCGCTGGAAGAGCGCATGCGCAAGCGCGGCCAGGACAGCGAGGAGACCATCGCGCGCCGGCTCGCCAATGCGCGCGAGGAAATGTCGCACCACGACGAATTCGAGTACGTGATCGTCAACGAGACGTTCGAGACCGCGGTCGACGAGATGTGCGCGATCTTCACCGCCAGCCGCCTGCGCCGCGAAGCGCAGGCGGTACGCCATCGCGACCTGATCGAGACGCTGCTGGCCTGATCGATCGCGAGCGGAGCCGCGCGGACGCGGCCCCGCTTTCTGCCCAACGCCGGCCTCAGCGGCCGGACACGCTCCGGGCCTGCTCGTGCGCGACCTGCGCCTCGGGCGCTTTCGCCGCTTCGGCCATGCGGCTGCTCTGCTCGACCGTCTGCGTCGTCGCCTGCGTGTAGTCGATGTACGAGTTCTTCGCCGCGGGGCTGAGCGGGCTGCCTTCGACCGCCACCAGCAGCGTCTGCCCGTTGACCGCGTTGGTCTTGCTGATGTGGTCGATGGAAGACAGGCCGGTGGCCTTGGCGTCGGCGGCGACGGCGGCCGCCGCCTTGACCAGTTCGTCCTGCGACTTGAAGCCGCCGCTGGGGCCGAGCTGCTGCAGGTTCGACAGCGCCTGCTCGTACAGCCGGTGATCCGGATGCTTCGGATCGGCGATCGACGGCTGCCCTCCGCCGTGCGCAGGCGCCTCGGGCTTGGGCGCGTCCGGCTTCTGGGGGTCGGGCTTCGGCGGCGGCGTCGCACCGGCATCGCTGCGCTGCGGCGACGGAGACGCCTCGGGCGGGTGCGCAGGCGTCGTCGCACGCTCCTGGCCCGGCTTCTGCGGCAGGCCGAGCGTCCCCAGCGTGTCGTGGCCGGCCTTGCCGTCGACCGACAGCCCGTGCTGCGTCTGGTACTTGCGCACCGCGGCTTCGGTCATGTCGCCGTAGTAGCCGGTGGTCGGCAGCGGCTGGCCCTTGTCGTCGCGGATGCCGGCCTTGTTCAGCGCTTCCTGCAGGTGCTTCACCGCATCGCCGCGCTCGCCGTGCTTGAGCACGCCGTCGGCCATCGGATCGCGCGACGCCGCGGGCGTCCCGGTCTGCGCCGGCGGCGGCTGGCCGCGGTCCAGCGCGCGATGGAACGCGAGCCGTTGCTCGTAGTAATCGACCGCCTGATCGACGGTGTAGCCGCGCTGCACCTGGCCGTAGGGCGAACCGGGCAGCGACGCCCACTCCTTGCCGCCGCGCTCGATCGCGCCGCGGATGTCGCCCTGCTCCAGCTCGCGCATCACGCCGCGGTCGCGCATCTTCGCCACCGCGATGCGGTCCTGGCTTTCCGGCGAGAAGTCGTCGATCTTGCGGTCATAGCGATTGCGCATGTCCTCGACGTCGACCAGCTTCATCTGGTAGCGGCCGACGTTGTAGCGCAGCTCGTCGCGCGGCAGCGTGCCGTTGTCGGCGATCGCCGATTCCGGCATCAACCCGCGGCTGCCGGGCACACCATTGCGCTCGCGGTAGCCGGACGGCGAGCCGTCGGCGTTGAGCGAATGCCCGACTTCCTTCCACGCCACCAGATCGAGATAGGCGCGCGTTTCCGGCGTCTGCTGGCGCAGGAACGCGCTGGCCGCGAACGGCTCGGGCGCGGCGGCCGTGCGCGCGGGCGACGGTGCCTGCGCGTCGGCCGTGCGCACGGGCGCATGGTCGCGACCGCCACGGGCCATCAGCTGGTCGAGGTTGTCGCCGTTGCGGGCGATGTCGTTGTAGTACTTGTACGGCGTGGTGCCGTTGGCGTCGGCATGCACCGGACGCCCTTCCAGCACCGCCTTGCCGGCGCCGTAACCGCCCAGGTGCGAGGCCTTGAGGAAGCCGGCAACGCGCTCGGCGGAACTGTTTTCGTCGAGCAGGTGGTCGCGGACGGCGTGCGCGTACAACTTGTCGCTGTTGGTCTTGAACGCCTTGTCCTGCAGGTCGGCGGAGCCCTTGTACTTGTCCAGGCTCAGGCCGTCCTTCCAATTGCCGTCCTCGCGCAGGAAACGGGTCATGCCGCCGTTGCTGGCCCACTCCCATTCGGTGCGGGCGCCCGATGCCTTGAACGCCTTCTCGTACTTCTCGCGGTCGACCAGGCCCGCCTCGACCAGCCAGCCGGCGCCGGCCTGGTAGCGGCCGACGTAGCCCTGCTTGTTGGTGACGGTCAGGTCGCCGCCGCTGCTTTCGGTGAGCACCGTGGACGCGACCAGGCGCCGGGTTTCGGCCTGGTCCAGTCCGGCGATGTTGCCTTGGTGGTACGCGTTGGCAGTGGCCACTGCCTTCTGTCGATCATCAGCCATGGTGTTGCCCCTCGAGTGGATATCGACGTGGTGGAAAGGAACCGGCGCGGGCGCCGGTCAGCGTTCGCGGCAACGCATCGACGCGATGCGCGCCGCGGGTTTGTCGCGGGTGAACACGAACGTGGTGGAACCGGGGCCGGCGGAACCGCCGTCCTCGTCGACGTAGGCCTCGACGAAGACCGCGCGCTCGCCGCCCAGGTCGATGCGGTAGAACGCGTTGTGCTGCACGTTCTCGCTGCCGTAGGCGTCGAGCGAGCACTGGTCGGCGACCGGCGCGACCGCGGCGGCCGGGAACTGCGCGGCGAGCACCTTTTCGTAGTCGTCGCTGGGGTAGAACTTGACGACCGCGATCTCGTTCACGCGGTCGGCCTCGCCGTTGAGCGTCAGCCCGGCCTCGCCCTCGTTGCCCATCCGCACGCCGGCGTCGGCGCCGGTGCCGCCATCGGGCAGCGCGGCCTCGCCGAAGCCCGCCAGCAGCACGCGACCGCTGCGCGAGAAGCGCAGCGCCGGGTCGGCGACCGCGTCGTTCTCGACCGGCGCGGGGTCGTTCCAGTGCACCTGCGCGAAGCCGTCGTAGGCGCGCCATTGCGCGCCCGCGTCGGTCACGTACAGCGCGAGGAGAGCGTCGAGTTCCGTCATCTGGGTCTTCCCCTGGGAGGCGGCCGCGGGCGTGGCCGCGGCGTCAGGTGCGGGCGAGGCGGTCGGGACCGGCGGGGTCGCCTCGGGCGTTGCCGGTGCAGGCGCCTCTCGGCAGCCGGCCAGCGCCAGCAGCAGGGCCAGCGCCGTGACGGCGCGGCGGGTCGGGATCGGTTGCCGCGGGCGGGCGGCGGGCGCGGTCATGCGCCGCCCCGGCCCGCGACGGGCCGTGCAAGAAAACGGGAACGCGCCCGCGGACAGGGCGAAGCCGCCGCGCCGCCGTGGACTCGGGGGAGACGGACAGGCGCGACGGCTGCGGGGGAGCGGGCGGCCCCGTAAAGCGTGGGAAACCGGGTGAAGAGCGGCGCTGCGGAACGCAGGAACGGCAGGTACGCGGCGGCCTGCGGAGGGACGGCCCGGCGGGCCGATCGGCGGCGCCCCGCGCAGCGCGCGACGGGCGCAGGCGCGCGGCGGCGCCCGTGGGCTCCGGCAGTGGCCACTGCCGGCAGTCTCGTATCAGCCATGACGCGTCTCTGAAGGGATACGACTGGAAAGCGGGATTGTCTGCCTGCCGGCCGAGGCCGAAACGGGCCCGGCAGGTATACCACGCCGGCCGGCGTCTGTCCCGGGCCGGCGCCGCCGGCAGCCGCGGCCCAGCCGACGCTGCGGGCCGGTGCGCTAAAATCCCGCCTTTCGCATTCACGGACCATGCGCATGCAGCTTTCCGACACCCGCGCCCTCGTCACCGGCGGCGTTTCCGGCCTCGGTTTCGCGGTGGCGAAGCATCTCGTCGCCCACGGCGGCAAGGTCGCCCTGTTCGACGTCAACGACGACAAGGGCGCCGCCGCGGTCGCCGGACTGGGCGAGGCCAACGCCCGCTACTTCCGCACCGACGTCACCGACGAAGCCGGCGTCGTCGCCAACGTCGCCGCGGCGAAGGAGTTCCTCGGCGGCCTCAACGCCGCCATCAACTGCGCCGGCATCCTCGGCGCCGGCCGCGTGCTGGGCAAGGAAGGCCCGATGCCGCTGTCGCAGTTCCAGACCACGGTGATGGTCAACCTCGTCGGCAGCTTCAACGTCGCCAAGGCCGCCGCGCAGCTGATGCAGGCCAACGACGCCAACGCCGACGGCGAGCGCGGCGTGATCGTCAATACCGCGTCGGTCGCGGCCTACGAAGGCCAGATCGGCCAGGCCGCCTACTCGGCCAGCAAGGGCGGCGTGGTCGGCATGACCCTGCCGATGGCGCGCGAACTCTCGCGCTTCGGCATCCGGGTGATGACCGTCGCCCCGGGCATCTTCTGGACCCCGATGGTCGACGGCATGCCCGAGAGCGTACAGCAGTCGCTGTCGGCGTCGATCCCGTTCCCCTCGCGCCTGGGCAAGCCGGAGGAGTTCGCCGACCTCGTGGCCTACATTCTCGGCAACGTCTACCTCAACGGCGAGACCATCCGCCTCGACGGCGCGACGCGCCTCGCTCCGAAATGATCCGGCGTGCGTAGGGCGGGCCCTGGCCCGCCATCACGACGCACCCGATCGCTCCGGACCTCCCACGAAACCACCACGATCATTGCGACCTTCCACGGAAACGTCGCAATGGTGGGCCAAGGCCCACCCTACCGAGACCCGCAACGGAATCCCCCCATGAAGGCTTACGACATCAAGAAGGGCAACGTCGTCGAATACAACGGCGGCGCGTACCAGATCCGCGACATCGAACGCAGCTCGCCGCAGGGCCGCGGCGGCAACGTGAAGTACCGCTTCACCATGTACAGCGTGCCCGGCGGCAACAAGCTGGACATCAGCGTCGGCGGCGACGACGACCTCAAGGAAGTCGACCTCGCCCGCCGCCAGGCGACGTTCTCGTACAAGGACGGCGACGCGTTCGTGTTCATGGACGACGAGGACTTCACGCCGTACACGCTCGATGCCGACGTCGTCGGCGACGGCGCCGGCTACATCACCGACGGCCTCGCCGGCTGCTACGTGCAGGTGATCGACGACGCGCCGGTCGGCCTGCAACTGCCGCAGAGCGTGGTGCTGGAAGTTGTCGAGACCCCGCCGGAACTCAAGGGCGGCACCGCCACCAAGCGCCCGAAGCCTGCGAAGCTCAACACCGGCATCGAGATCCAGGTGCCGGAATACATCGTCAACGGCGAGAAGGTGTGGGTGAACACCACGACCGGCGAGTTCGGCGGCCGCGCGGAGTGAGTCCCCGCGCCGGCATCCGTGCCGGGGCGATGCCCGATGACGCACGAAAAAAACCGGCCGCTTCGCAGCGGCCGGTTTTTTCTTGCACGGCGTTGATGCGCCGGGACCCGGACACCCTCAGTGCGCGGTTTCTGCGGCCTCGCCGGCCGTGCGTCGGCTCGACATCTCGGCCAGCACGCCCGCGATCATCGTGACCGCGGCACCGTGCAGGATCGAGTGGTGGTCGGCATCGACGTCATGGAGCGTCGGCGCAGCGCCCGCGACCGCCCGCCAGCCGTAGTCGCCGGGCCAGGCGTCGGAGGCCGGCATCGACCGGGTCGCGCGGAACAGATGCCATTCGATCGGGCCAGGCAGCGGCGCCGGGCGGTACCGGCGATAGGCGTCGCGGTTCGCGCGGAACACGGCCGTCAGCGCCTCGTAGCGGTCGCGGTCGACCGGGATGCCCAGCCCTTCCAGTTGCACGAGTACATCGTCCACGGGCATCGCGCGCAACGCATCGGCGGACAGGTCGAAACGGCGGCCATTCTGTTCGGCGAGCTCCGCGCACAGCCGGCGCATGTCCTCGGCCTCGTCGCCGGCACCAGCGTCGGCCGCGAACAGCACCTCCGGCGTCGCCGCGTCCAGCAGCGCCAGGTAGTCGACCCGCTCGCCCTGTGCGAGCAGCGAGCGCGCCATTTCGTAGGCGACCACACCCCCGTAGGAATGCCCGACCAGGCGATACGGCCCCTGCGGCTGGATCGCGCGGATCGCGGCCAGGTTGGCCTGCGCGGTCGCCTCGACGCTGTCCGGCGGCGGTGTCGATCCGTCGAGGCCGATCGCTTCCACGGCATGGAACGGCTGTTCTGGACCGAGCGCACGGCTCAGCTCGCGATAGGACAGCACGTTGCCGCCGACGCCCGGCAGCGCGAACACCGCCGGCCCCGTGCCGTGCGGCTGGATCGCGACCACCGGGCCCGCGGCAGCCGCCCGCGCATCGCCGGCGGCGATCCGCCCGATGGTGTCCGCCAGCTGTGCGATCGTCACCTGCTCGAACAGCGCGCGCACCGGCAGTTCGACGCCGAACGCCGAGCGGATCCGGTACAGCAACTGGGTCGCGAGCAGCGAATTGCCGCCGAGTTCGAAGAAATTGTCGTCGACGCCGATCTTCGCCTGCTCCAGCACGAAGCCTTTTTCCTTGAACACGTAGGCCCAGATCTCGGCGAGGCGGCGCTCGGTCTCGTTGCGCGGCGCCACGTATTCGCGGCTCGATTCCAGGCCGACCTCGATCTTCGACAGCGCACGTCGATCGGCCTTGCCGTTGGACGTGACCGGCATCGCCGGCATGGCGACGAAGGCGGCGGGGATCATGTACTCCGGCAGCGTCTCCAGCAGGTGCGCGCGCAATTCGCCGTGCGCGAGCGCGACCACGTCGTCCTCGCGCGAGCCGGCCGCGCGGTAGAAAGCGATCAGCTGCTTGTAGCCATCGGGACCGCGCGCGATCACCACGCTCTCGCTGATCGCCGGATGGCGATTCAGATGCGCCTCGATCTCGCCGGTTTCGATGCGCACGCCGCCGATCTTCACCTGGTCGTCGATCCGCCCGAGGTACTGGATGTTGCCGTCGTCCAGCCAGCGCGCGAGATCGCCGGTCCGGTACATCCGCGCGCCGGGCTCGAACGGATTGTCGATGAAGCGTTCGCGGGTCAGCTCGGGTCGGTTGAGGTAGCCGCGGGCGAGGTTGTCGCCGGCGATGTGCAACTCGCCGGGCACGCCGACGGGCTGCGGGTTGTTGTGCGTGTCGACGATGTAGATCCGAGTGTTGTCGATGGGCGTGCCGATCGGCACGAACGGGTACTCGATCTTCGTGCAGTCGTAGAAAGTGACGTCGATCGCGGCTTCGGTCGGGCCGTAGAGATTATGCAGTGCGGCGTTCGGGAACGCCTTGCGGTAGCGGTCCACCGAATGCCGGTCGAGCGCCTCGCCGCTGCAGAACACGAAGCGCACGCTGTCGCAGGGTTCGCGGTTGTTGTCGAGGAAGGTATGCAGCATCGACGGCACGAAGTGCAGCGTGGTCACGCCGACGCCGCGGATCAGCGACTCCATGTACTGCGCGTCGGAATGGCCGTTCGGCACCGCGAAGGCGAGCGCCGCGCCGACCATCGGCGGCCACACGAACTCCCACACCGACACGTCGAAGCAGTACGGCGTCTTCTGCACCACGATGTCGCGGTGGTCCATCGGGTAGGCCTTCTGCATCCAGTGCACGCGGTTGACCAGCGCACGATGCTCGACCAGCACGCCCTTGGGCTTGCCGGTGGACCCGGAGGTGAAGATCACGTAGGCGACGTTGGTCGGCCCGACGTCCTCGGCAAGGGCCTCGCCCTGCGCGGCCAGCGTCGCCGCCTCGCGCAGGACCACGTCCCAGTCGGCGTCGAGCGCGATCACGCGCACGCCCTCGCCGGCCAGCGCCGCGACCCGGTCGCGGTGCTTCGCCTGGGTAAGCAGCACGGTCGCGTTCGAGTCCTCGAGCATCCAGGCGACGCGATCGTCCGGGTAATCCGGATCGATCGGCATGTACGCGCCGCCGGCGCGCAGGATGCCGGTGATGCCGGTCATCATCTCGACCGAGCGCTCGACGCAGAGCGCGACGATGGTGTCCGGGCGGACGCCGTGCGCCTGCAACACCAGGGCCAGGGCATGGGTCGCCTCGCCCAGCTCGCGGTAGGACACGCTCCGGCCTTCGAACAGCACCGCCGGGCGATCGGGCATGGCGGCGACGTTGTCGAGGAAGAACGCATGGATGCAGCGATCGCGCGGATAGTCCGCGGGCGTGTCGTTCCACGCATGCAGCACCCGACGGCGATCCTCCTCGGTGGCGATCGGGTATTCCGCGACCGGCCGGTCGGGGTCGCGGCCGATGCCATCCAGCAGCACCCGGAAATGCGCCATCAGCGCGCGGATGGTGTCGTTGGGGTAGAGGTTCGGGTCGCTCTGCAGGTGGATGCGGAAGCTGCCTTCCTCCGGGAACACCTCGAACGCGATGTCGAAATCGCCCTCGGCCTTCTGCCGGAAGCCTTCGAACGGGACGAGGCCGAATTCCCGGCGCAGAGCCACGAAGGACGGATCGGACAGGTTGCCGAA
>JBGAFR010000096.1:0-12402 GCA_044227145.1 Lysobacteraceae bacterium | reverse complement strand
CGCGTAGCTGGCGAGCTTGTGCGGCGGCACCCAGGCCAGCGCCTGGCCGTCGAGGCCCTTCACGCTGCCGGTCCATGAGGCGACATGGCGCACGTCCAGGCGCAGGCGCTTGTGCGGATAGCGCTGCGGCACGTCGATGATGGGTTCGCCGACGCGCGCCTCGATGCCCAGTTCCTCGCGCAGCTCGCGCACCAGCGCCTGTTCGGGCGTTTCGCCGGGATCGACCTTGCCGCCCGGGAATTCCCACAGCCCCGCCAGATCGCGACCTGCGGTGCGGCGCGCCAGCAGGATGCGGCCACGCGCATCGGCGATGACACCGGCGACGACGTGGATCTGCTTTTCGTGACGACTTCGGTCCGGGTCGCTCATGCGGTACGGGAGGAATGCGGAGTCCGTGCGCATTCCGTTTTACCGGCCCGGCATGTCCTGGGCAAGACCGGCGGCGGCCGGGACGCGAAAACGCCCGCTGCTGCGGGCGCGCCACCCCAAACGGAAACGCCCGCTTGCGCGGGCGTTTCAGGAAGCTGCACCGCGGCGGTTACGCGATCTGCCCGTGGCAGTGCTTGTACTTCTTGCCGGAGCCGCAGGGGCACGGATCGTTGCGGCCGACCTTCGGCAGGCCCTCGTCGGCGACCTGGAAGTCGGGGCTGGCCGCTTCCTCGTCGGTGCCGTAGCCGCCGGTGTCGGCGTGCTGGAACTGCATCTGGCGGGCCACCGCCTCGGCGCGCGCGCGCTCGGCGGCTTCGGCCTGGGCGATCTCGGCCTCGGTACGGATACGCACGCGGGCCAGCAGCGACACCACCTCGCCCTTCACCTTCTCCAGCATCTCGCTGAACAGCTCGAACGCTTCCTTCTTGTATTCCTGCTTCGGCTGCTTCTGCGCGTAGCCGCGCAGGTGGATGCCCTGACGCAGGTAATCCATGCGCCCGAGGTGTTCCTTCCAGCTCTGGTCGAGCACGGTCAGCATGATGTGCTTCTCGAGCATGCGCATGGTCTCGCCGCCGACCACGGCCTCCTTGTCTTCGAAGATCTTGGCGACCGCGTCCTGCACGTAGGCGGCGATGCCCGCAGCGTCGATTTCCTTCTGCGACTGGACGTGCTCGGCGATCGGCAGCTGCAGCGCGAATTCGGCCGCCAGCTCGGCTTCGAGGCCCTGGAGGTCCCACTGCTCGTCGATCGATTCCGGCGGCACGAACCGGTCGACCAGCTCGGCCACCACGTCGCCGCGGATGCCATCGACGTTCTCCTTCACGCTTTCGGCGTCGAGCAGTTCGTCGCGCTGGCGGTAGATGACCTTGCGCTGGTCGTTGTTGACGTCGTCGAAGTCGAGCAGGTTCTTGCGGATGTCGAAGTTGTGGGCCTCGACCTTGCGCTGCGCGCCGGCGATCTGCTTGGTCACCAGCGGGCTTTCGATGATGTCGTCTTCCTTCAGGCCCATGCGCGCCATCATCCGCTGCACCCAGTCGGCGGCGAAGATACGCATCAGCGTGTCTTCCAGCGACAGGTAGAAGCGCGAGGAGCCCGGGTCGCCCTGGCGGCCGGAGCGGCCGCGCAGCTGGTTGTCGATGCGGCGCGACTCGTGGCGTTCGGTGCCGATGATGTGCAGGCCGCCGGAGGCCTTCACCGCATCGTGGCGCTTCTGCCATTCGGCCTTGACCCGCTGGCGCGTCACCTCGTCCAGTTCGCCGCCCTTCTCTTCCTCAAGCGCCTGCAGCTCGGCCTCGAGCGAACCGCCGAGCACGATGTCGGTGCCGCGGCCGGCCATGTTGGTGGCGATGGTCACCGCGCCCGGACGGCCGGCCTGGGCGACGATGTGCGCCTCGCGCTCGTGCTGCTTGGCGTTGAGCACTTCGTGCGGGATGCCGGCGGCCTTGAGCTGCTCGGAGAGCATCTCGGACACTTCGATCGAGGTGGTGCCGACCAGCACCGGCTGGCCCTTGGCGTTGGCGTCCTTGATCTCGTTGATCACGGCGCGGAACTTGCCGGTCTTGTTGAGGAACACCGCGTCCGGATGGTCCTTGCGCACCATCGGCCGATGGGTCGGGATCACCACCACCTCGAGGCCGTAGATGCTCTGGAATTCGTAGGCTTCCGTGTCCGCGGTGCCGGTCATGCCCGACAGCTTGCCGTACATGCGGAACAGGTTCTGGAAGGTGATGCTGGCGAGCGTCTGGTTCTCGCGCTGCACCGGCACGCCTTCCTTCGCCTCGACCGCCTGGTGCAGGCCGTCGGACCAGCGCCGGCCCGCCAGCGTGCGGCCGGTGAATTCGTCGACGATGATCACTTCGCCGTCGCGCACGATGTAGTCGACGTCGCGCTGGTAGATCGCGTGGGCGCGCATCGCGGCGTTGAGGTGGTGCACGACATGGATGTTGTGCGCGGCGTAGAGGCCGTCCTCGGCCTCGAGGATGCCGGCGCGGCGCAGCAGGTCCTCGGCATGTTCCTGGCCGGCTTCCGACAGATGCACCTGCTTGCCCTTCTCGTCGACCCAGAAGTCGCCGACGCCGTCCTCCACGTCCTGCCGCTTGAGCTGCGGCACGATGCGGTTGACCTTCACGTACAGCTCCGGCGATTCGTCGGCCGGACCGGAGATGATCAGCGGCGTGCGCGCCTCGTCGATCAGGATCGAGTCGACTTCGTCGACGATCGCGTAGTGCAGGCCGCGCTGGTAGCGATCTTCCTTCGACAGCGCCATGTTGTCGCGCAGGTAGTCGAAACCGAATTCGTTGTTGGTGCCGTAGGTGATGTCCGCGGCGTAGGCGGCGTGCTTGTCCGAATGCGGCATGCCCGGATAGACCACGCCGACCGACAGGCCCAGCCAGTTGTACAGGCGCCCCATCCAGGCCGAGTCGCGACGGGCGAGGTAGTCGTTCACCGTCACCACGTGCACGCCCTTGCCCTGCAGCGCGTTGAGGTACACCGGCAGCGTCGCCACGAGGGTCTTGCCCTCGCCGGTGCGCATCTCCGCGATCTTGCCCAGGTGCAGCACCATGCCGCCGATCAGCTGCACATCGTAATGGCGCATGCCGAGCACGCGCTTCGACGCTTCGCGGCAGACCGCGAAAGCCTCCGGCAGCACCTTGTCGAGGGATTCGCCGCCGGCGATGCGCTCGCGGAATTCGGCGGTCTTGGCCTGCAGGTCGGCGTCGGACAGCGCCTCCATCTGCGGCTCGAAGGCGTTGATCTTCTTGACGATGCCGCCAAGCTGCTTGACGAGGCGGTCGTTGCGACTGCCGAAGATGCTGGTCAACAGGCGATTGAACATGAGGTCGGGGACGTTTCGGAAGAGGAATCGGGCCGGCGGCGCCCTGCGGCGGAGGCCGGCAACAAAAAGGGGCGCACTGCGCCCCTCCGCAACAGCCGATTGTACTTGGTGCCGGTCCCCCGGGGTATCAAGCCCGGCCGACCGGCCGGTCGTCAGCCCTTCTCGGCCGGGGTCGCGGCGTCGGCAACGCCGAGGAACTGCTTGGGATTGACCACGGCGCCGTTCTCCCAGACCTCGAAGTGCACGTGGGCACCGGTCGAGCGACCGGTGGAGCCGGCCTTGGCGATCTCCTGGCCGCGTCGGACCAGATCGCCGACCTGGCCGATCAGGCGGGAATTGTGGGCGTAACGGGTGACGTAGCCGTTGCCGTGGTCGATCTCGATCACGTTGCCGTAGCCGTTGCGCACGCCGGAGTAGGTGACCACGCCGTCGGCCACGGCCAGCACCGGATCGCCGGTGTTGGCGTCGAAGTCGATGCCCTTGTGGAACTGGCCGCCGCCGCCGAAGGGATCGGCGCGGCCGCCGAAGCCGGAGGTGATGTAGCTGTGTGCCACCGGTGCGCGCGACGGGGTCGCGTTGCGGTCCAGCTCGCGGTTGAACAGCAGCGCTTCCAGCACCGACAGCTGGCCGCCGGCGTGATGCAACTGCACGCCCAGGGACGTCATGTCGGTGCGCAGTTCGCCGGCGGGCATGTCGCGGACCGGGCCGGCACCGCCGATGCCGACCGGCTTGTCGAAATCGAACTCGCCGTCGCCGAGCTGGGCGACGCGGGTCAGGCGCTCGCCGAGCGCGTTGAGGCGGTTGGCCTCGGCCTGCAGTTCGCCGAGGCGCGCGGCCAGGGCGTTGACTTCGCGCTGCGCTTCGCGACGCGTGGCCTGGAGGCCGTCGCGCTGGGCGACGACATCGGTCTTGAGCCGCTCGAACTCGGCATCGCGCAGCCAGCCCTGGGCGAACGTGCCGAACAGGGTGCCGACGGTGAACAGCGCGACGGCCGCGTAGGCCGGGTTCCGGCGGATCGTGCGGACGCACGTCGCGGCGCCGCGACGCATCCGCGGCTGCAGGCGTTCCCAGGTATGCACCGCGGTCGCCTGAACGGCGTGCGCCGCGTGGGCGGCGTGACGATGCGCAAGCTGGAGGTAGCTGTGTACAGTCATCGATCTCATGTCTCGTTCACGACCCCCGACGTCCCCGCCCGCCTCCGGCGGCCCGAAGGAAGCGCTCGCCGCCCTGCTGGGCGCCGACGCCAGCGACCCGGGCACGCATTCGCTGCGGCGGGCGCTGTGGCTGGACGCGCTGGATCAGCAACTTCGTCCCCGCCTTCCGCCCGGGCTCGCAGCGCATGCGCGCCTGGCGAACATCGACCGCGGAAGGCTCGTGTACCTCGTGGATGCCCCGGTGTGGCACGCGCGGATGCGCCTGGCCGCCACCGAACTGCTCGACGCCGCCCGATCCCTCGGGCTGGAAGCGAACGACCTGGTGGTGCGCACCGCGACCGGGCCGCTGGGCTTGCGGCCGTCGAGCCCCGGCGCGTCCACGACGACGCCCGTTTCCTCCCTGTCCGCGGCCGCACGCGAAGCCTTCGCGACCGCGCTCGCTGCCCGCGACACACCGCCGCGGAAGGACCCGTCCTGAGGTCTGCCCGAAGGGTCCGCCACGTGGGGAAGGCGGTCCGGACGAGCACGAAGCCCGCATGCTACCGGCCAGATGCCGACCGCAAGTTAAGAAAACGGGGGCATTTTCGTTAAGATTCGGTAAAACGCCCGACCCCGCTCACGGATCGGGCAATCCGCCCGGCCCGTTCAGGGGCGACGTGTCGCCCTCGGGCGAGGGGATCAGGCCAGGACCGGGGCGCCGAAGACCACGGGCACCGGGGCGTCTTCGGGGAAGGTCTCGAACGCCCATGCCGACTGCTCGGCGAGCAGGGCACGGACCAGCCTGTTGTTCAGGGCATGGCCTGACTTGAAGCCCTCGTAGGCGCCGAGGATGGGATGGCCGGCGAGATACAGGTCGCCCACGGCATCGAGGATCTTGTGGCGGACGAACTCGTCCGCGTAGCGCAGGCCGTCGTCGTTCAGCACCCGGAACTCGTCGAGCACGATGGCGTTGTCCATCGAACCGCCGAGGCCGAGGTTGCGTTCGCGCATGAATTCGAGGTCGCGCATGAACCCGAAGGTGCGGGCGCGGCTGACCTCGCGGACGTAATTCTCGGTGGAGAACTCGACCACCGCGCGCGACTGCGACGACGGGATGGCCGGATGGCTGAATTCGACGGTGAAGCCGAGGCGGAAGCCGTCGTACGGCTCGAACCGGGCGATCTTGTCGCCGTCGCGCACTTCCACCGGAGAGAGGATGCGGATGAAGCGCTTGGGCGCACTCTGCTCGACGATGCCGGCCGACTGCAGCAGGAACACGAACGGGCCGGACGAGCCGTCCATGATCGGCACTTCCGGCGCGGACAGGTCGATGTAGACGTTGTCGACGCCGAGGCCGGCGAGCGCGGACATCAGGTGTTCGACGGTCATCGCCTTGCCGCCGTCGCGCGAGAGGCCGGTGCAGAGCATGGTCTCGGTGACGAGGTCGGCGCGGGCGGGGATCTCGACCACCGGGTCCAGGTCCACGCGGCGGAACACGATGCCGGCATCGACCGGGGCCGGACGCAGGGTCAGGTACACCTTCTCGCCGCTGTGCAGCCCCACGCCGGTGGCGCGGATGGTGTTGCGGAGGGTGCGCTGCCTGGCCATGGGTCTTGTTCGGATATCCCGGAAATGCAGGGATTCCCCTGCGAGCGGAGGGCGAGATTATCACGCGGGAGGCTGAACCTGAACGGAAGCGACGCACTGTTTCCGCGCTGCAACAACCGTGTGGTAGCGGCGACCGCTCCGAAAGCAAAAAACCCGCCGGACCGAAGTCCGGCGGCAAAGGGACATGGTGTCGCACCCGGCCGTCGCAACGGCCGGGATGAAGGCCTCCAGCCTCAGTCCGCCTGGCGGCGCAGGAAGGCCGGGATGTCCAGGTAGCTGCTGTCGCTGCCGAAGTCGGCCGCGGCCTGGGTCGAGCCGCCGTCGGCGGCAGCGGCACGGCCACGCAGGTGGGCGGCGATGCCGGCGCCCGGCGACACCGGCGCCGCCGACTCGTCGATCATCATCCCCGTGGTGCCGTCGCGACGGCCCTGGGTGTTGATCAGCTGCACCTGCGGACGGCGCTGCGGCACGAAGCCTTCGTCGCGATCGGAAGTGCGCACCGCCTGACGGGCGACGGAGCGGTTCAGGCCGGTGGCGACCACCGTGACCTTCACCTCGTCCTGCATCTCCGGGTCGAGCACGGTGCCGATGACCACGGTCGCGTCTTCCGAGGCGAAGTTCTCGATGGTGCGACCGACCTCGTCGAACTCGGCCATCGTGAAGTCCGGGCCGGCGGTGATGTTGACCAGGATGCCATTGGCGCCGGCCAGGTTGACGTCGTCGAGCAGCGGGTTGTTGATCGCCGACTCGGCGGCGGCCTGCGCGCGGTCGTCGCCGCGGGCGGAGCCGGTGCCCATCATCGCCAGGCCCATTTCGGACATGACGGTACGCACGTCGGCAAAGTCGACGTTGATCAGGCCCGGACGCACGATCAGGTCGGCGATGCCCTGCACCGCGCCCTGCAGCACGTCGTTGGCGGCGCGGAAGGCCTGGATCATGGTCGCGTTGCGGCCGAGCACGGTGATCAGCTTCTCGTTCGGGATCGTGATCAGCGAGTCGCAGTGCTGCGACAGTTCCTCGATGCCCTTGAGCGCCACCTGCATGCGGCGGCGGCCCTCGAACGGGAACGGCTTGGTGACGACGGCGACGGTCAGGATGCCCATCTCCTTCGCCAGTTGCGCGACGACCGGCGCGGCGCCGGTGCCGGTGCCGCCGCCCATGCCCGCGGTGATGAACACCATGTCGGCGCCCTGCAGCGCGTCCATGATGCGTTCGCGGTCTTCCAGCGCAGCCTGGCGGCCCACTTCCGGATTCGCGCCCGCACCCAGGCCCTTGGTGACGTTGCTGCCGAGCTGCAGCTGGAGCTTGGCGCCGCAGTTCTTGATCGCCTGCGAATCGGTGTTGGCGGTGATGAACTCCACGCCCTCGATGCAGCCGTTGACCATGTGCGCGACCGCGTTGCCGCCGCCGCCGCCGACGCCGACGACCTTGATCACCGCGTTCGGCGCCATCTTCTCTACCAATTCAAAATATGCCATGTCCGTGTCCTCGTCTAGTTATGTGTGTCGCTGTCGTTGGATCGGGTGTTGCCGTGAAACCGTTTGCCGCTCCGCCTTCGTGAACCGCCTTTCCGAATCGTCCTGAAGCCACTTTCGAAACAGTGTTCGTGATCGATCGCCGAAACCGCTTTCCGAAGCCGCGACCGATGCGCCGGGGGACGCACCGGTCAAAACTCGCCCTTGAACCAGGTCCGCACCTTGTTGAAGATGCCGACCGCACGACCGGCCGGGATCACCGGACGGCGCGGATGTTCGATCTGGCTGCCCATCAGCAGCAGGCCGACGCCGGTCGCGTGCACCGGGTTGCCCACCACTTCGCCGAGGCCGCTGACGTGCTGCGGGATGCCCACGCGCACCGGCATCTGCAGCATTTCCTCGGCCAGTTCGACCACGCCTTCCATCTTCGCGGCGCCGCCGGTCAGCACCATGCCGGCGCGCACCAGTTCCTCGAAGCCCGAGCGGCGCAGCTCGGCCTGCACCATCTCGAAGATCTCCTCGTAGCGCCCCTGCACCGCCTGCGCCAGCGCGTGCCGCGGCAGGCGGCGCGGCGGGCGGTCGCCGACGCTGGGCACCTGGATGCTTTCCTCGGCCGTCGCCAGTTGCGCCAGCGCGCAGGCGTAACGGACCTTGATCTGCTCGGCCTCGGGCGTGGGCGTACGCAGCATGTGCGCGATGTCGTTGGTGACGTGGTCGCCGGCGATCGGCAGCGACGCGGTGTGGCAGATCGCGCCATGCACGAACACCGCGATGTCGGTGGTGCCGGCGCCGATATCGACCAGCACCACGCCCAGTTCGCGCTCGTCGCTGGTCAGCACCGCGGTGCTGGAGGCCAGCGCCGAGAAGATCAGGTCGTCCACCTGCAGGCCGCAGCGCTGCACGCACTTGCTGATGTTGGCGGCGGCCGACTGCGCGCAGACCACGAGGTGCGCGTGCACTTCCAGGCGCACGCCGGTCATGCCGACCGGATTGCGGATGCCTTCCTGCGAATCGTCGAGTACGTAGTCGCGCGGGATCGCGTGCAGGATCTTCTGGTCGGCCGGGATCGCCACCGCCTTCGCCGCTTCGAGCACGCGGTCGAGGTCCTGGTAGCTGACCTCGCCGTCGCGGATCGGCACGATCCCCGGCGAGTTGCGGCACTGCACGTGGTTGCCGGAGATCGACGCATAGACCGAGCGGATCTCGCAGCCGGCCATCAGTTCGGCTTCCTCGATCGCCCGCTGGATCGACTGCACCGTCGACTCGATGTCGACGACCACGCCGCGCTTGAGCCCGCGCGATTCGTGCGTGCCGATGCCGATGACCTCGATCGGACTGCCGGAAGCGTACTCGCCCACCAGCGCCACGATCTTGGAGGTGCCGATGTCGAGGCCGACGATCAGCGATTTGTCGCCTTTGCGGTTCATGTCCTGTCCTGCGTGCGCGCCGCGGCAGCCGGCGCGGGAGCCGTCCGCCAGGTCAGCGCAAAGCCGTTGGTGTAGCGGAGGTCGGCGCGGCCGAGCGCTTCGCCGGTCGGCACCGGCAGCCGCGGCAGCAGACGCGCGAAGCGCTGCAGCCGCAGCTTGGCGTCGTCGCGTCCGACCAGCAGTTCGGCGTCGTTCGAGAGCGTCAGCGACCAGCTGCCGCGTTCGTCGAGGCGCAGCGTGCGCACGTCCAGCCCGGTCGTCGCGAACGCGGCGCGCGATTCGTTGTAGACGCGCACCATGTCGGCGATCCGTGATGCCGGGCCGTCGAAGCGCGGCAGCCCGTTCGGCACGGTGACGCCCTTCGCCGGGAAGATGCGGCCGCGCTCGGAGAGCAGGCGGTCGGCGCCCCACCACGCGAACGGGCGATGCTCCTCGATCGTCACCACCAGCTTGTCCGGCCACTGCTTGCGTACTTCGGCGTGCTCGACCCAGGGCAGCGCGGCGACTGCGGCACGGGCGTCTTCCAGGCGCACGGCGAAGAAGCCGCGGCGCGCGTGCGGCAGCACGGCGGCGACGATCTGCGCGTCGCTGACCCGGGTCAGGCGGCCTTCGACCTTCACCGTACGCAGCGGCCAGCGCTCGGTGCCGGCCCAGCCCTGGATGACGGCCACCACCGGCAGCGCCACCAGCACCAGCGCCAGCACCCACGCGAGCAGTCGCAGGAACGCGCTCATCGTGCGGCGCCCTCCCCCGGCAGCATGGCCTCGAGGAGCGTGGTTTCGAGGATCTGCCAGCACAGGTCCTCGAAGCCGATGCCGATCTGGCGCGCGGCCTTGGGCACCAGCGAGTGGCTGGTCATGCCCGGCGCGGTGTTCACTTCGATCAACTGGAAGCCGAGGCGGCGGTCGCGCATCACGTCGACGCGGCCCCAGCCGCTGCACGCGGCGGCGCGGAACGCGCGCAGCGCGAGGTCGCGAATGGTCGTTTCGTCGTCGCCGTCGAGGCCCGGGCACAGGTACTGGGTGTCGTCGGCGATGTATTTGGCGTGATAGTCGTACCACTCACCGGCCGGCACGATGCGGATCGACGGCAGCGCGAGGTCGCCGAAGATGCCGACGGTGAATTCCTCGCCCTGCACCATCTGTTCCATCAGCAGCTCGCCGGCATAAGTCGCGGCGAACGCCTCGGCCTGCGCGAGGTCGGCTTCGGCGAGGATGCGGAACACACCGACGCTGGAGCCTTCGCAGGCCGGCTTCACGAACACCGGCAGGCCCAGCACGCGCGCCGCCGCCGTCATGTCATCGCCCGCGCGCAGGCGCACGAACTTCGGCGTCGGCAGGCCTTCGCTCATCCACACCTGCTTGGTGCGGATCTTGTCCATCGTCAGCGCGGAGCCGAGCACGCCGGAACCTGTGTACGGCACGCCCAGCGCTTCCAGCGCGCCCTGCAACACGCCGTCCTCGCCGCCGCCGCGATTGCCGTGGAGGATGTTGAACACGCGATCGAAACGCGCTTCCGATGGCGTCGCCAGCGCCTGGATCAGCGCCGGGATGCCGTCGACGGCATGCGCGTCGACGCCGCGCGAACGCAGGGCTTCCAGCACGTTGCGGCCGGATTCCAGCGACACTTCGCGCTCGGCGCTGGTGCCGCCCATCAGCACGGCGACGCGACCGAACACGGCGGGATCGGAATGGCGGGCGGACGGCACGGCGCTCACGGCGTCGACTCCTCGATGCGATCGGAAGGGAAACCCTGCGCGGCGAGCAGCTGCGCGGCGGCGCCGATGTCGCCGGCGCCCATCATCAGCAGCAGGTCGCCGTCGCGCAGGACGTCGGGCAGGACGGTGCCGAGGTCGGCCGCACCGCCTACCACGACCGGGTCGATGCGGCCACGCGCACGGATGCTGCGCGCCAGCGACTTGGCGTCGGCGCCCGCGATCGGCGCTTCGCCGGCCGGGTAGACCTCGGTCAGCACCAGCGCATCGACGTTCGACAGCACCGCCGCGAAATCATCGAAGAGGTCGCGGGTGCGGCTGTAGCGATGCGGCTGGAACGCGACCACGAGGCGGCGATCCGGCCAGCCTCCGCGAGCGGCCTGAAACACCGCATCGAGCTCCTTCGGATGGTGACCGTAGTCGTCGACCAGCTGCACCGTCGCGCCTTGCGCGGTGGTCAGTTCGGCCAGCAGGTTGAAGCGGCGGCCGATGCCGGCGAACTTCTCCAGCGCGCGCGCGATGACCTCCGGTGCGACGCCGAGCTGCCAGCCGATCGTCGCCGCGGCCAGCGCGTTCTGCACGTTGTGGCGGCCGGGCAGGGCCAGCGTCGTCGGCGTGCGCGAGCCGTCGGGCAGGCACAGCGTGAAGCGCATCGCCGGGCCGGCCTGTTCGACGTCCTCGGCGCGCACGTCGGCCTTCGCATCGAAGCCGTAGGTGATGACGTGGCGCGGCGTGTCGGCAGCCAGCGCGGCGACCTCTGGATCGTCGATGCACAGCACGGCGAGGCCGTAGAACGGCAGCCGGTGCAGGAATTCGGAGAACGCCGCCTTCACGCGAGCGAAGTCGCCGCCGTAGTTCTCGAGATGATCGGCATCGATGTTGGTGACGACCGCGACCAGCGGGTTCAGGCGCAGGAAACTGCCGTCGCTCTCGTCGGCCTCGGCCACCAGCCAGTCGCCGCCGCCGAGGCGGGCGTTGGCGCCGGCGGCGAGCAGCTGGCCGCCGATGACGAAGGTCGGGTCCAGCCCACCTTCCCCGAGCACGCTGGCGGTGAGCGAGGTGGTGGTGGTCTTGCCGTGGGTGCCTGCGATCGCGATGCCGCGACGGAAGCGCATCAGTTCGGCCAGCATCTCGGCGCGCGGCACCACCGGGATGCGCTGCGCGCGCGCTTCCATCCACTCGGGGTTGTCGCGCTTGATCGCGCTGGACACCACCACGCAGTCCGCGCCCAGCACGTTCGCCGCGGCGTGGCCGCGCGAGACGGTGGCGCCGAGCGCGGCAAGCCGGCGGGTGGTCGCGTTGTCGGCGTTGTCCGAGCCGGAGACCTGGTAGCCCAGCGTGCAGAGGACTTCGGCGATGCCGCTCATGCCGGCGCCGCCGATGCCCACGAAATGCACGCGCGGGAAGAGCTTGGCGAAATCGGCCTTGGACACGTCCTTCGCATCGAGCAGACGACGGATCATGCGCGGGCCTCCTCGAGCACGGCATCGGCGACGCGTTCGGCGGCGTCGATCTTCGCGAGCGACCGTGCCGCTTCGGCCATGAACAGGCGGCGATCCGGATCGAGCACCAGGTTGCGCAGTTCCATGGCCAGTTTCGGGACGAGCTGGTCGTCCTGCTTCAGCACGATCCCGGCGCGTCGCTGGGCGACGTACTGGGCGTTCTTCGTCTGGTGGTCGTCGACGGCGGTCGGCAACGGGATCAGCAGGCCGCCGACGCCGGCCGCGCACAGTTCGGCGAGGGTCAGCGCGCCGGCACGGCAGACCACGACGTCGGCCCA
>JBGAFR010000095.1:0-11861 GCA_044227145.1 Lysobacteraceae bacterium | reverse complement strand
CCGAGTACGCCCGCGTCCGCGCCGAATTCCCCGAGCTGTTGGACCTGGACGAGACCGAGCAGGCCGTCGCCATCCAGGGCGGCTTCGTCAACTTCTATTCGCAGGACACCGTGAACCCCTACGTCGCCCTCGCCGCGCGCGGGCCGTGGGTGGTGACGCTCAAGGGCGCGGTGCTCCACGATTCCGGCGGTTACGGCATGCTCGGCTTCGGCCACGCGCCGAAGGCCGTCATCGACGCGATGGCCAAGCCGCAGGTGATGGCCAACATCATGACCGCCAGCCTGTCGCAGCTGCGCTTCGACCGCGCCATCCGTGCCGAGATCGGCCACATGGCGGGCGCCTGCCCCTACGACAAGTTCCTGTGCCTGAACTCCGGTTCGGAGTCGGTGTCGCTGGCCGGCCGTATCGCCGATGTGAACACCAAGCTGATGACCGACCCGGGCGCACCGCACGCCGGCCGCACGATCAAGCGCATCGCGGTGAAGGGCAGCTTCCACGGCCGCACCGAGCTGCCGGCGCTGTATTCGGACAGCACGCGCAAGACCTACATGGCCCACCTCGGCAGCTACCAGCACAATATCGGCCAGCTGATCACCATCGAACCGTACAGCGTCGAACAGCTGGAGCAGGCGTTCGCCGACGCAGAGCGCGAAGGCTGGCACATCGAGGCGATGTTCCTGGAGCCGGTGATGGGCGAAGGCGACCCGGGCCGCTCCGTGCCGCGCGCGTTCTACGAGGCCGCGCGTCGCCTGACCAAGGCCCACGGTACCTTGCTGCTGGTCGATTCCATCCAGGCCGGCCTGCGCGCCAACGGCGTGCTGTCGATCGTCGACTACCCCGGCTTCGAAGGCGTCGAGGCGCCGGATATGGAGACCTACTCCAAGGCGCTCAACGCCGGCCAGTACCCGCTGTCGGTGCTCGCCGTGAACGCCCGCGCCGCCGGCCTGTATCGCAAGGGCACCTACGGCAACACCATGACGACCAACCCGCGTGCGCTGGACGTCGCCTGCGCGGTGCTCGCCCAGCTCACGCCGGAACTGCGCGCCAACATCCGCGCGCGCGGCAAGCAGGCGATCGCGAAGCTCGAAGCGCTGAAGGCCGAACTGCCCGGCCTGATCACCAAGGTCCAGGGCACGGGCCTGCTGTTTTCCTGCGAGCTGTCCAAGGACTTCAAGGGCTACGGCACCGGTTCGACCGAGGAGTGGATGCGCGAGCACGGCATCGGCGTGATCCACGGCGGCGAGAACTCGCTGCGCTTCACTCCGCACTTCGCGATGCAGGAAGACGAGCTCGACCTGCTGGTCGCCATGATCAAGCGCGCGCTGCTCGAAGGCCCGCGCGTGAAGCAGGCCGCGGCCGCCTGAGATCGTTTCCACGACAGGTCGGAACCGGAGGCGTCGATGCTGGTCGCGCTGTTCAAGTACAAGGCCTGGGCCAACGATGCGCTGCTGTCGGAATTCCGGCAGCACCATGACGAGATCCCCGACGCGGACCGGCATCGCGCGATCCGGCTGCTCAACCACCTCTACGTGGTGGACCGCATTTTCGCGGCCCACCTGCTCGGCCGCGAGCACGGCCATGTGGCGACCAACACCGCCGACACGCCGACGCTGGACGCGCTGCATGCGGCCGTGGCCGAATCCGATCGCTGGTACGCGGAGTACGTCGCCGGCCTCGACGCGGAACGGCTGCCGGAGCGGATCGCGTTCGTGTTCACCGACGGCGCGAGGGGGAGCATGTCGCGCGAGGAGATGCTGATGCACGTCGTCATGCACAACGGTTACCACCGCGGGCAAGTCGGCAATCTCCTGCCGCAGTTGTCCTCGGCGCCCCCGCAGGACACGTTCACCACGTACCTGCACCGCGTCGAACCCGAGCGTCGCGAACGCAATCGCGCCTGATCGGCGACGCCCCATGACCGCGCTGGTCGTCCTGCCCGGCCTCGACGGCACCGCACAACTGCTCGCCGGATTCGCCGACGCGGCGCGGGCCGCGGGATTCGCGCGGGTCGAGGCCGTGGCCTATCCGACCGACCGGACGCTGGGCTACCGCGACCTCGAAACGCTGGCCCGCGATGCACTGCCGCGCGACGAGGCCTTCGTGCTGCTCGGCGAATCCTTCTCCGGCCCGGTGGCGATCGCCATCGCCGCCGATCCGCCGCCGAACCTGCGCGGGCTGGCGCTCTCGACCACGTTCGCGCGGGCACCGGTGCCCGTGCCGGCACCGCTTGCGTCGCTGGCCCGGATCGCGCCAGTGCGGACGCTGCCGACGGCGGCGCTGTCGTTCGCGCTGCTCGGCCGCTGGGCGACGCCCGCGCTGGAACGCGGGCTGCGCGACGCGCTGGACACCGTCGCACCCGCGGTGCTGCGCGCCCGTGCCGAGGCGGCCCTGCGCGTGGACGTACGCGACCGCCTCGCGCGCATCCGCGTGCCCGCGCTGTGCCTGCGCGCCACGCGCGATCGCCTGCTGCGCCCGGGCGCACAGCGCACGCTGTGCGCGGACCTGGCCGACGCACGCGAGATCGCGATCGACGGTCCGCACCTGCTGCTGCAGACGCGCACGCAGGCGGCAGTCGACGCCGTCGCCCGCTTCGCGGCCGGGCTCGGTTAGCCTAGGCACTTCGCTCCGCACTGCCGCAGGCCCGTCATGCCCGTCGTCGAAGTCACCCACCCGCTGGTCCGCCACAAGCTCGGGCTGCTGCGCAACGCGGCCACCGGGCCGGCACTGTTCCGCCAGGTCGCGGCCGAGATCGCCACCCTGCTCGCCTACGAGGCCACCGCCGACCTCGCGCTCGGCGACCGCGCGATCGACACCTGGGCCGGGCCGCTGACCGTCGGCCGCTGCGACCAATCCGCGATCACGCTGGTGCCGATCCTGCGCGCGGGACTCGGTTTCCTGCCCGGCGTGCAGGCCCTGCTGCCGAACGCGCCGGTGAGCGTCATCGGCCTGCGGCGCGACGAGGAGACGCTGCAGCCGCATGCCTACTACCAGCGTTTCGTCGAGCACATCGCCGGCCGCACCGCGCTGCTGATCGACCCGATGCTGGCCACCGGCGGCAGCGCGCTGGCGGCGATCGACGCGCTGAAGGCCGCGGGCGTGGCGCGGGTGAAGGCGATCTTCCTGGTCTCCGCGCCGGAAGGCCTGCGCGCGCTGGAAGCGAAGTGGCCCGACGTCGACGTCTGGACCGCCGCGATCGACGAACGCCTCAACGACCACGGCTACATCCTGCCCGGCCTCGGCGATGCCGGCGATCGGCTGTTCAACACGCCGGCGTGAATTCCGATTGCGCTCGGTAGAGCGGCCTTCAGGCCGCTGTTCTTCTCATCGCACACCTCAGCGGCTTGGTCTTCAACAGCCGAATGGCTGGTCAGGCCGCTCTACCGAACAACGGCATGCGCAGCGTTTCGCTCCACTCTACCGAGCGCACGACAGTGCAGATCACGCACCCGTCGCGAACATCCACACGCCGACGCCCGCCTCGCCCAGCAGCACGGCCCAGGTCAACGCCATCCCGAACATGCGTCCGGGCGACGTACCCGAACGCCGCGACAGGCCCCAGGCGTGCAACAGACGGCCGGCCAGCAGCGCGCTGCCGAAGCCCCACAGCCAGCGCGCGTCGAGACCGGAGAGTTCGAGCAGGCCCAGCAGCAGCAGCGCCAGCGGCGCGTTCTCGATGAGGTTGCCGTGTGCGCGCATGCGGCGGGTCATCACCTTGTCGCCGCCGTCGCCGAGCGCGATCTTCGCGTTGTAGCGGAACATCGCGACGCGGGCGGCGAGGACGACCACCAGCACGGCGTGCAGGGCGGCGAACAGCAGGGTGATGCGGGGCATGCGGGAGTCCTTGCGGCAGGGTCAGGCGGCCAGCGGCCGCGCCTTGAGTTCGACGACCTCGTGGGTCGTGCCGAAACGGCCCTTGTCGTCGCGCACCACCTGGGCGAGCGCGCAGCCCGGGTCGTGGGTGAAGAACAGGTGGACGTTGCGGGCCAGTTTGTCGTCGAGGAATTCGCGTTTCTCGTCGATCAGCAGTTCGGGATTGCGGTCGTAGCCCATCGTGATCGGCACGTGCACCCACGGCCGGCCGGGGATGAGGTCGGCGCAGAACACCACGCCGCCGTGGGCCTCGTCGCCGACGCGCTCGGGGCCGACGATCTCGGCGAGCATCAGCCCGGGCGTGTGGCCCTGGCTGAAATGGAAGCGGACGCGGTCGGCCAGCGCCTCGCAGTGCGGGCCGTCGACGAGTTCCAGCCGGCCGCTGGCCTGCAGCAGCCCCGGCAGTTCCGGAATGAAGCTGGCGCGGTCGCGCGGATGCGGTGCCTGCGCACGCTCCCAGCAGGCGCGACTGACCACGAAGGTCGCGTTCGGGAACAGCAGTTCCGGCGCGGCGCCCTCGCGCCACGGCGCGAGCAGGCCGCCGGCATGGTCGAAATGCAGGTGCGAGAGCACGACGACGTCGATGTCGGCATGATCGAAGCCGGCATCGCGCAGCGCGTCGAGCAGCATGTGGCGGTCCTCGACCACGCCGTAGCGCTCGCGCAGTTTCGGCTCGAAGAACGCACCGATGCCGGTCTCGAACAGCACCGTTTTTCCATTCAGCGGACTGGCGAGCAGCGCGCGGCAGGCCAGCGGGATACGGTTGTGGTCGTCCGGCGCCAGCCAGCGCTCCCACACCGCGCGCGGCGCGTTGCCGAACATCGCGCCGCCGTCGAGCTTCTGCGAATTGCCCAGCAGGGACCAGAGTTTCATGGCGATGGCCTCATGGCGGAATGTCCTCAGGACGTGCGAACGGGCCGTTCGATGGCGTAATGCCGTTCGTTGCAGGCCTCGCCCTTGTACGTGGCCTCGGCGTTGCCGACATGCTGCAGGCCGAGACTCTCCAGCAGGCGCAGGCAGGGCGCGTTGCGCGCGTCGCTGGAGGCGATCACGCGCTGCACCGGCGTGTGCGCGAACAGCAGCGCGATCAGCGCCGCCGCGGCTTCGCGGGCGTGGCCCTGTCCCTGCGCCGACCTCGCCAACGATACGCCGAATTCGGCCGTGCGCTGGTCCGGCGACAGCCAGACGCCGAGATCGCCGATCAGGCGGTCGCCGTCCTGCAGGGCGATGCCGATCTGGACCCATCGCCGCCCAGCCCTGATAGCGCGCGACCTCGGGATCGCCGCGATAGCCGTGGAATGCGCGGAAATCGGACACGCGCAGGCGACGCAGGCGCACGCGCTCGGCGGCGTGGGGCAGATGCAGGAACAGGCTCATGCGGCCCTCAGGGCGTCGCGACCGGGGTCGGCATCGCCTCGACCTTCGCCTCGCCCACCGGGTTGCGCGGATCGCTGCCGCCGTGGAGGGTGTTGTCGCGCAGGTTCCATTCGACCGTCTGCAGGTTGCCCCAGGTGTCGCTGGAGCGCTGGCCGCCGGCGGCGTCCTGCGGCGTGTGCACGACGTGGCCCATCGCGCGCAGCGCGGCGATCACATCGTCAGGCAATGCGTCGCGCTCGGTGTCGACGACGTCGGGCAGCCACTGGTGGTGGTAGCGCGGCAGCGCCGCGACCTGCTGCGCGTCGAGGCCGTCGGCATAGCCGAGCACGCCCAGCAGCACCATCGTGATGATGCGGCTGCCGCCGGGGGTGCCGAGCACGGCGACGCGATCGGGCGACTCCATGAAGGTCGGCGTCATCGAGCTGAGCATGCGCTTGCCCGGCTTCGGCGCGTTGGCGTCGTAGCCCATCACGCCGAACGCGTTCGGCACGCCGGGCACCAGCGCGAAGTCGTCCATCTCGTCGTTGAGCAGCACGCCGGTCCCGGGCGCGACCAGGCCGGAGCCGAACAGCAGGTTCACCGTCTGCGTGGCGGCGACGCGGTTGCCTTCGGCGTCGAGGATCGAGAAATGCGTGGTCTCCTCGTCCTCGAGCGGCGTCGGCTGGCCGGACAGCGAATCACTGGGCGTGGCCTTGTCGGGGTGGATCGTCGCGCGCAGGCCGGCGGCGTAATCGGCGCTCATCAGCGTGCGCATCGGGATCTTCACGAAGTCAGGATCGCCGAGATAGAACGTGCGGTCGCGGAACGCGCGGCGCATCGCCTCGACGACGAGGTGCACGCGCTGCGCCTGCGGCAGCTTCTGCAGGTCCCACGGCCCGAGGATCTGCAGCATCTCCGCCAGCGCCACGCCGCCGGACGACGGCGGCGGCGCAGTGACGATCTTCCAGCCGTCGTACTCGAAGCTCAGCGGCGCGCGTTCCTTGACGCGATAGCCGGCGAGTTCATCGGCCGTCCACTTCCCGCCTTCGGCATTCACGCCGGCGACCAGCTTCTTCGCGATCGGGCCGCGGTAGAAGCCGTCGAAGCCCTGCGCGGCCAGCGTTTCCAGCGTGCGCGCCAGGTCGGGCTGGCGGAACAGTTCGCCTTCCTGCGGCGCGTGGCCGGCGGCGAGGAACACGGCCTTCGTGCCCTTGTAGCGCTCCATCACCTCGTGCCGCGCGGCGTAGCCCTTGGCGAAGCGCGCGTACACCGGGAAGCCGTCGCGGGCGATGCGGATCGCCGGCGCGAGGCTGGCCTTCAGCGGCAGCCGGCCGTACTGCGTCGCCAGGTGCACCAGCGCCGCCGGCAGGCCGGGGATGCCCGCCGACCACGGCCCGTTCACGGCGCGGTCGCGATCGGGCTTGCCCTGCGCGTCGAGGTACTGCGCGGTGGTCGCCGCGGCCGGCGCGGTCTCGCGCGCATCGACGAAGACATCGCGGCCGGTCTTCGCGTCGTGCAGCAGGAAGAAGCCGCCGCCGCCGAGGCCCGAGGAGATCGGTTCGACCACCGACAGCACCGAGGACACGGTGACCGCGGCGTCGAAGGCGTTGCCGCCCTGGCGCAGCGTCTCCATGCCGGCCTCGGTGGCGAGCGCGTGCGCGCTGGCGATCGCGGCGCCGGGCGGGTGCGCAGGCGACGCGCCGGCGTCGGCCGCACGTGTCGCGGGGCTGAAGGCGAACGCGAGCAGCAGCCCGGCGCAGGCGGAGACGAAACGGTGGGCGACGACGGTCATGCGGCTTCCTCCTGGAGTCTGGCGAGCTTCGCCAGCAGGGCCTCGTGCGATTCGGGATGCGCCGGGTCCGGATCGATGCATTCGACCGGGCACACGACCACGCACTGCGGCTCCTCGAAATGCCCGACGCATTCGGTGCAGCGCGCCGGATCGATGACGTAGATGACCTCGCCCTGCGAGATCGCGCGGTTCGGGCAGGCCGGTTCGCAGACGTCGCAGTTGACGCAGAGTTCGTTGATCTTGAGCGACATGGGGAGGCTGGGCACCGCCGCGGCGCGGGCCGCGGCGGCGCGAGGCGCTAGCGGCGGATCACTTCGTCTCGACGAAGATGTAATCGACGCCGGCCACCTGGACCGCGGCCTTCACCCGGTCATTGTCCTCGGGCTTGCCGATGAACAGCAATTTCACGCCCTTGAGTTTGTCCGGCTTCACGTCGGCGAACGCGGCGACCACCAGATCCGCGGCCTTGGCCGAGGACAGCGAGGCCGAGGAGAAGGCCAGCAGGTTGCCGGGCAGGATGCCGCGGTCGACGTCGGACTTGGCCTTCTCCAGCAGGCGGTCGTAGCTGCCCTGGAAGTCCTGGGTGCTCTCGGCCGGCAGCAGGTAGACGAACGGCGCGCTCGAGACGCCCTGCATGTTGCGCTTGACGGTGTCGCTGACGTACTCGCGCCATGCAGCGGGGTCCTCGTTGGTTGGCGCGACCAGCGGCGCCTGGTCGGCGGCGGCCGGTGCGCTCGCCTGCTTGTCGCAGGCCACCACCGACAGGGCGAAGAAGGCGATCAACAGCAGGCGGACGATGTGCTTCATGGACGGACTCCCCTCATGCGGAAAAGACGATCGGGCGTCGCGAGGACGCGGGGTGCAACGGTGGCCGGGACACGGAAGCCCGGCCACGGGACTCAATCGCGGCTGCGCTGCCATTCGGCCCGCAGCGCGCGATCCACGGCGGCCGGCACGAAGCCGGACACGTCGCCGCCGAGGCGCGACACCTCGCGCACCAGCGACGAGGAAATGAAACCGTATTGTTCGGCCGGCGTCAGGAACAGCGTTTCCACTTCGGGAATCAGGTGCCGGTTCATGCTCGCCAGCTGGAACTCGTACTCGAAGTCCGAGACCGCCCGCAGGCCGCGCAGCAGGACCCGGGCGCCGACGTCGCGCACGAAATGCGCCAGCAGCGAATCGAAGCCGCGGACCTCGACGTTGGGGTAGCGCGCCAGCGATTCGCACGCCAGTTCCACGCGCAGCGCCAGCGGCAGCGCCGGACGCTTGGCCGGGCTTTCGGCCACGCCGACCACGAGGCGCTCGAACAGCGGTGCGGCGCGTTCGACGAGATCGAGGTGACCGTTGGTGATCGGGTCGAAGGTGCCCGGATAGACCGCGATCCGGGCGGGGGACGGGCTGGAGGCCTGGCTCATGGGCGTCGAAGGGATCACCGCAGCGGGATGTCGGCGCAGTGTAACAGTCGCTTCCGCTCGGCCGGAGCGCCGGTCAGCCCGCCGCCGTCGCGCGCCGGAGCAAGGCGTAGCGGACGTCTCGGGTCCTGCCCTCGCGATGCAGGCGCCAGCCCGCGGCGGGATCGGGCACGGCGTCGGCCGGCGACTCGACGTACAGCCAAGCGTCGGCGGCGAGATGTGGTTCGAGCGCGGTCAGCACCGGCGTCCACAGGCCTGCGGCGAACGGCGGATCGACGAAGGCGAGGTCGAACGGCTCGGGGGCGCGCCGCAGCCATGCGAGCGCGTCCTCGTGCGCGACGTGGACGCGCTCGCCGCCGGGCAGCTTCGCCGCGATCGTGCGCAGGGCCGCGGCCAGCGCGGGATCGCGCTCGACCAGCACTGCCTCGCGTGCGCCGCGCGAGACGGCTTCGAGCCCCAGCGCGCCGGTGCCGGCGAACAGGTCGAGCACCCGCGCGCCGGGGAGCATCGGCTGCAGCCAGTTGAACAGGGTCTCGCGGACGCGATCGGCGGTGGGGCGCAGGCCGTCGAGGTCGGCCACCGGCAGCTTCGTGCCGCGCCAGTCGCCGCCGATGATGCGCACGGTTCCGGGACGTCCCGGCGGGGCGGGCACGGGGCGACGACGGTTCATCGGGAGGCCGGGAGGGCGGGTGTTAACATGCGGCCATTGTCCGCGATTCGCGTCGCCCATTGCCGCCCCTTCGATGATCCCCTTCTTCCGCCGCAAGAAACCGGACGCGGCCACGCCGCCGGCCACGCAGGCCGCCCCCCCGGCCGAGACGCCGCAGGACGCCGGCAGCACCGAAGCCGCAACCCTTCCCGTCGAACCCGCGCCGCCGGCCGAGCCCGTCGCCGACCTGCCCATCGACACCATTCCTGATCCACTCCCCGCCGCACCCGCCACGGGCGACATCCCCGGCGTCGCCACCGACGCGGCGCCCGCCGCCGCGGCCGGCAAGCCGGGCTGGCGCGAGCGCCTGCGCAACAGCGCGTTCGCCCGCAGCTTCGGCGGCCTGTTCTCGCGCAACCCGCGCCTGGACGACGACCTGCTCGACGAGATCGAGACCGCATTGCTCACCGCCGACGTCGGCGTGACCGCGACCACCCAGTTGATCGACGGCCTGCGCAAGCGGATGAAGTCGCGCGAGTTCGCTGACGCCCGCGCCCTGCTCGCCGCGCTGCGCACCGACCTCATCGCGATGCTGGTGCCGGTGGCGAAGCCGCTGGCGATCGCGCCGGACAAACCGTTCGTGATCCTCACCGTCGGCGTCAACGGCGTCGGCAAGACCACCACCATCGGCAAGCTCGCGCACCGCTTCAAGGCCGAGGGCCGCTCGCTGATGCTGGCCGCCGGCGACACCTTCCGCGCCGCCGCGGTCGCGCAGCTGCAGGCCTGGGGCGAACGCAACGGCGTCGCCGTGGTCGCGCAGGGCCAGAACGCCGACGCGGCGTCGGTCGCGTTCGACGCGCTGCAGGCGGCGAAGGCGCGCGGCACCGACGTGCTGATCGCCGACACCGCCGGCCGCCTGCACACCCAGCAGGGGCTGATGGCCGAACTGGGCAAGATCAAGCGTGTGCTTGGCAAGCTCGACGGCACCGCGCCGCACGAGGTGCTGATGGTGATCGACGGCACCACCGGCCAGAACGCGCTGTCGCAGCTGCGCCAGTTCCACGCCGCGGCCGGCGTCACCGGGCTGGTCGTGACCAAGCTCGACGGCACGGCGAAGGGCGGCGTGGTGTTTGCACTGGCCCGCGAGTTCGGCATCCCGATCCGCTTCGCCGGGATTGGCGAACGCCCCGAGGACCTGCGCGTATTCGATCCCGAAGCCTTCGTCGACGCGCTGCTGCCGGAGGCGCTGGGCGCGTGACCGACCCGGGCGCCGGTGCGCCGCGCGGCAAACGCCGGCGCCGGCTGCTCGTCCTCCTCGTCATCCTGACGTTGCTGGCCGCCTCGGCCGGCTGGCTGCTGCAACCCGAACGCTCGGTGCCGGTGCTGCTCGATCGCATCGGCGGCAGCCTCGATCTCGACATCACCGCCGGCAGCGCCGACGCGCGCCTGCGCGGCACGCCGCAACTGGTGGTGCGCGATCTCGTCGTGCGCGTACCCGGCACGCAGATCGTGCTGTTGCGCGCCGACCGCGCGCTGCTGTCGCTGCCGTGGTCGACGCTGCGCAGCCGCGGCGCCGATCTGACCGTGCAGCGGGTCGAACTCGACGCGCCGGCGCTCGATGTCCCCGCATTGCAGGCGTGGCTGGCGAAACGGCCGCCCGGCGCGGAAACGCGCATCCCGACGCTGACCGACGGCCTGCGCATCGTCGACGGCCGCATCGACAACCACGACTGGCGGATCGACGACATCGCCGTCGAGCTGCCGTCGCTGCATCCGGATCGCCCCGCGAACGCGCATCTGCGCGGCCGCTGGCTCGATGCGCCGACCGCGATCCCGTTCGATCTCGCGGTGGCGATGTCGACACCCGCGAACAACGCCGGCATCGCCGCCGCCGGCACGCTGACGATCGAGCGTGGCGATTGGCGGATGCCGGCGACGGTCCGCCTGTCCGGTCCGCTGCATCTGGGCGAGGACGAGGTCGCGATGGTCCCGGCGCGCCTCGGCGTGTCCGCGCGCTACGAATCCGGCGACACCCGACTGCCGTTCACGCTGGGCCTGGTCGGCCCGCTGCGCTTCGACGAGGCCACGTGGGTGCTCGCGCCCGCGGGCATGGCCCTGCGCGGGGCGCCACCGCTCCCGTCGCTCGATGCGCACGGCGCATTGGCGCTGGGACGGCGGCTGGCGCTCGATCTCTCCGGCGCGCTGCCGCAGTGGCCCGAGGCCTGGCCGGCGCTGCCGCCGCCGGTCTCGGCATCCGCCTCGCCGCTGCCGTTCTCGCTGCGCTATGCCGGCAAGCCCGATCTCTCCGACGTGGCCGCACTGTCGCTGCGCCGCGACGCGACCCGGTTCGATGCGCGTTTCCGCCTGTACGACGTGCTCGACTGGACGAAACGGCCCGACGGCGCCCCGCTGCCGCCGCTGGACGGGCATCTGGTCTCGCCGAAGCTCGTGGTCTCGGGCGCGACGCTGGAAGGCGTCGAGGTCGACCTCGACGACGAGGGCGTGCGATGAGCCGCGCGACGCGTTACGAACCGGTCACGCCGACCTACGCCAACGCCCTGCTCGCCTGGTTCGACGTCTCCGGGCGGCACGACCTGCCCTGGCAGCATCCGCGCACGCCCTACCGCGTCTGGCTCTCGGAGATCATGCTGCAGCAGACCCAGGTGCGGGTGGTGATCCCCTACTTCGAGCGCTTCGTCGCCGCGCTGCCCGACCTGCCATCACTGGCCGCGGCGCCGCTCGACGACGTGCTCGCGCTGTGGTCGGGGCTCGGTTACTACGC
>JBGAFR010000094.1:0-12212 GCA_044227145.1 Lysobacteraceae bacterium | reverse complement strand
GGCCGGCGGCCTCAGAATTCGAGGTCGAGCGCCGCGCAGAGGTAATCGACGAACGGCCCGAGCTGCTGCAGGTCCTTCGCCAGCGTGGACAGCAGCTTCGGTCCGGTCATGGTCGCGTCGTCGAGGACGCGGATCGCGACATGGTTCTTGCGGCGCAGGTCTTCGAGATGCGGGAAATCCGCGGGGAAGCCGCGCGGTGGGCGCACCAGCATCTCGCTGTCGTCCAGGTCGAACCGTTTGCGGAACGGCTTCGCGTGCGCCGCTGCGGTCCAACTGCCCGGATTGTCGACGATGAACTGGCGGATGCGGCGCAGCGTCTCGGGCTCGGGATGCCACAGGCCTGCGCCGATGAAGCAGTGGCCGGGCTGGAGGTGCAGGTAGAACGACGGCGCCTCCACTTCCTTGCTGCGTTCGTGGAACAGCCGCGCGCCCTGCCAGTTCTTGTAGGGCGCCTTGTCGTTGCTGAATCGGGTGTCGCGATGGATCCGGAACAGCGAGCCGCCGACGGTCTTCGTATCGGAGCGATAGTGCTCGCTGACCTCGCGCAGCGGTCCCTGCAGGTCGGTCAGCAGCGCGAGGAACGGCTTGCGGACATGCGCCTCGTAGTCCGCCTTGTGGTCCTGGAACCAGGTGCGGTCGTTGTTGCGGGCGAGTGCGCGCAGGAAGCGGAAACTGCGGTCGGAGAAATAGGCGGTCATGCGATATCGGCCTCCAGGGCGTCGGCCCATGCCTGGGCCTGGTCGAGCAGCGCCAGCGCGCGGCCGTCGCCGGCGTGCGCGGCGCGCAGCGCGGCGAGTTCGGCGCGGTGGGTGTCGAAGGTGAGTTCGGACCCGCCGCGATCTTCGCACAGGCGCTGGCGGCGATAGGTGTCCCAGCGCGTGCGTTCGTCGGCGCTCAGCGTATCCGGCCAGTTGCGGGCGCGGTAGCGGAACAGCAACTCCGGCAGGCGCTTGTCCTGGAAGCCGAATTCGCGCGATCCCAGCGCCTGCGGCGGCGTGCCGCGGACCTCGGCGAACCGGCGCCTGTCGGCGTCCTGCAGGAAGCCGTCGTAGAGCGATCCATCGACGTCGCCCGGCTCGAAGCGGTCGCGGTCGGCGTAGACGCGGCGCAGCTTCTCCGCCAGCGCCGGGGCGGCTTCGCGCAGGCGCCGCGCGCGCGCTTCCGCGAGCGCCGGGTCGATGCCGAGCCGCGCGAAGTCCGCATCGCGCAGGTGCGCCCACTCGACCAGCATCGGGCTGCGGTTGAGGTGCACTTCCTTCAGCGGGATGCGTGCTTCGCCCTCGGGCAGGTCGGCGATCGGCGTGTAGAGGCGGTCGGCGATGGCGTCGGCCTCCAGCGTCAGCAGCGGTTCCGGGTCCTCGTGCAGGTCGAAGACGATGATCCGGTTGTCGATGCGCGGGTGCCGCGCCAGCGGCGCCACCGCCGCCGAACACAGCCGCGTCGCCGGGAAGCGCTGCGAAACGTGCAGCACCGGCGTCATCGCGACGACGTCCAGCAGCCGCGCGGCGAAACGTTTGTCGCGCAGCTTCAGCGCGTAGTCCCAGAGCCGTGGCTGCGAAGACCGCAGCTTGCGCGCCATGCCGATCAGTGCGCGCACGTCGGACAGCGCCTCGTGGGCGTCACCCTCGCGTACGTCGTTGGCCTCGGCCAGGTGTTCCAGCTTGAACGACGGCGCGCCGTCCTCGCGCTTGGGCCAGACGATGCCGTCCGGGCGCAGCGCATGCGCCAGCCGCATCACGTCGAGCAGGTCCCAACGCGAATTGCCGCCGCGCCACTCGCGTTCGTAGGGGTCGAAGAAATTGCGGAACAGGCCATGGCGCACGAACTCGTCGTCGAAGCGCAGCGAGTTGTAGCCCAGCGTGCAGGTCTCGGGCGTCGCCATCGCGTCGAAGATGCGCGCGAACGCCTCGGCCTCGTCGACGCCTTCCTGCAGTGCATGCTGCGGGGTGATGCCGGTGACCAACATCGCGCCTGGCGAGGGCAGCAGGTCGTCCGCCGGTCTGACGAGGAAGTCCCATGGCTCGTCGACCTGGTTCAGCGCCGCGTCGGTGCGGATCGCGGCAAACTGCGCGATCCGCGTGCGTCGCGGGTCGGTGCCGAAGGTTTCCAGGTCGTAGAACAGGAAGCTCGCAGCCACTCAGACCTCCGTCGGCAGAGGCGCCAGCGCCTCGCGCACGCGGCGGTCGAGCGCATCCCAGTCGAGATCGTCGAGGGTGTCGCGTCCGCGCGTGGCCTCGACCAGCAGCGCGCGCTGTACCTGCCCGCGCTTGAACGCGGTCGCGTACGGCAGGCGCATGAACGACACCATGGCGTAGCGCGGCACGAAGCGGCCGGGATGGCGTTCCGCGAGCAGGCGTTCGAGCTTGCGCTGCAGCAGGAAGTCGGCATCGTCGACGCGATCGCTCATCTCGCGGTAGTTCTCCAGCGCCATCGCCTGGATCGCCGCAGCGTTCGGCTTGCGCTCGGCCTCGAACGCGGCGAATGCGGTCGCGGTGTCGGCATCGCCTTCGAGGTGCGCGGCCAGCGCGACGCAGTCCTCGAACGCGCAGTTCATGCCCTGGCCGTGGAACGGCACCATCGCGTGCGCGGCGTCACCGACCAGGACCGCGCAGCCGTCGAGGTGCCAGCGATCGAGATACAGCGTCGCCAGCATGCCGGTCGGGTTCGCCACGAAATCATGCTTGAGATCGGGGATCAGCGGCAGCGCGTCAGGGAAGTCGCGCGCGAACAGCGCCGCGGCGTCGTCGCCGTCGCGCACGGTCGCGAAACTGAGCGGGCCTTCGTTGCGCAGGAACAGGGTGACGGTGAAGGTGCGCTCGTCGTTCGGCAGCGCGATGCACATGTAGTCGCCGCGCGGCCAGATGTGCAATGCGTTGGGCTCGATCCGGAAGCCGCCATCCGCACCCGGCGGAATCTCCAGCTCCTTGTAGCCGTGCGGCATCGCCTCGATGCGTTCGCCGAGGTCCGATACTGCCTGCATCGCCGCGCGCAGGCTGGAACCGGCGCCATCGCAGCCGACCAGTGCCTGGAACGGCCGCGCGATGTCTTCGCGTTCGCCGACGAAGTGCGCGATGCGGGCGCCGAAATCCACGCGCTCGAGCCGCCGGTCGAAGTGGATGTCGACGCCGGCCGCCTCGGCCGCGTTCAGCAGCACGATGTTGAGATCGCCGCGACTGATCGACCAGATGACCTCGCTGTCGTCGCGCCCGTAGCGCTGCAACTGCTCGCCGCCCTCGCGGAAATGCACCATGCGCCCGCGCATCATCACCGCCTGCTTCATCACGTCGGCGTCGACGCCTGCGGCGCGCAGGGCGTTGAGCCCGCGCTCGGCGAGCGCGAGGTTGATCGAACGCCCGCCGGCGTAACCATGCACGCGCGGGTCGCCGCGGCGTTCGAACAGTTCGACGCGCCAGCCGCGCTGCGCGAGCAGGGTGGCGAGCAGGGCGCCGGCCAAGCCTGCGCCGACGAGGGTGATGTGCCGATCCGCGATTGCGGTCATGCCTGCCACTCCCGGACGGTGCGCGCGAAGCGCAGCACGTCGGCGTAGGTGTTGTAGAGCGGCGCCGGCGAGATCCGGATCACGTCCGGTTCGCGCCAGTCGCCGAGCACGCCGCGTGCAGCGAGGAATTCGAACAGCGCGCGGCCACGCCCGCGGCCGCCGGCGACGCGCAACGACAACTGGCAGCCGCGCTGCGCCGGGTCGGCGGGCGTGAGGATCTCCAGCGTGTCGGCCAGGTGCGTGCGGATCAGTGCTTCGAGAGATCCGGTCAACCGCTCGGACTTCGCACGCAGCGCCGGCATGCCCGCGCGTGCGTACACGTCGAGCGACGCGCGCAGGGGCGCGAGGCCGAGGATCGGCGGATTGCTGAGCTGCCAGCCATCCGCCCCGGGCGTGGGCACGAAGTCGGGCCCCATGCGGAAACGCGAGGCCTGGTCGTGGCCCCACCAGCCGGCGAAGCGCGGGCGATCGGTGCGGGCGTGGCGTTCGTGCACGAAACAGCCGGCGACCGCGCCCGGGCCGGAATTCATGTACTTGTAGTGGCACCACACCGCGAAATCGGCGCCGCTGTCGTGCAGCGCGAGTGGCAGGTTGCCGACCGCGTGCGCGAGGTCGAAGCCGACGACCGCGCCAGCGGCATGGCTCAGGCGCGCGATCTCGCGCAGATCGAAGGCTTGCCCCGTGCGGTACTGCACGCCGGGCCACAGCACCAGCGCGAGCCGGTCGCGATGTGCGGCGATGGCGCGCTCGATCGCCGCCATCGAGAGCGTGCCGTCGGCGGCGTCCGGTTCGACTTCGATCAAGCCCGTGGCCGGATCGACGCCATGGAAACGCAGCTGCGACTCGACGGCGTAGCGGTCGGACGGGAAGGCGCCGGCTTCAATCAGGATCGCGTCGCGCGTCGGCGTCGGCCGGTAGAAGCTCACCATCATCAGGTGCAGGTTCGCGGTGAGCGAATTCATCGCCACCACTTCCTGCGGCTGCGCGCCGACGACGCCGGCCAGTGCGTCGCGGACCAGTGCGTGGTAAGGCATCCATGGTGCCGGTTCGCGGAAATGGCCCTCGACCGCGTCGCGGGCCCACTTGTCCATCACCTCGTCGACGTGGCGCCGCGCATCCTTCGGCTGCAGGCCCAGCGAGTTGCCGCAGAAGTAGGCCATCTCAGTGCCGTCCTGGCGTGGGATGTGGAAGTCGTTGCGAAAGGCTCGCAGCGGGTCGGCGGCGTCCTGTTCGCTGGCGAAGCGGGCGGCTGTGTCGAAGTCGGTCATGCAGAGGCCGTTACCACGGTAGAGCGGCCTTGAGGCCGCTGTGGGAAATACTCGACGTTTCCGGAAGCGGCCTGAAGGCTGCTCTACCGAGGAAAACGATGGGACGTGTGATCACGCGAACCTCGCCATCGGCAGTCCCAGCCATTCCAGCGCCGTGCCGTGGTAGAGCCGCGCTTCCTGAACGGGATCGAGCTCGAGCGCGGCGATGCCGGCACCGGGCGTCTGCTCGCCGAGCGGGAACGGGTAGTCGGTGCCGAGCATGATCCGGTCGACGCCGCAGGTGTCGATCAGGTAGCGCAGGGCGCGCGGGTCGGCGACCCACGAATCGAAGTACAGACGCGACAGGTATTCGCGTGGATTGCGGAAGTTGTCGGTGGCCACGAGATCGGGCCGCATGTCGAAGCCGTGCTCGATGCGGCCGATGGTGTAAGGGAAGCTGCCGCCGCCGTGGGCGAGGCAGACCTTCAGCTTCGGCAGTCGCTCCAGTACGCCGCCGAAGATCAGGCAGCAGGCCGCGCGCGACTGCTCGGCCGGCATTCCGACCAGCCAGGGCAGCCAGTATTTCGGCATCGACTCGCTGCCCATCATGTCCCAGGGATGGATGAGGATCGCCGCGCCGAGTTCGCTGGCGGCCTGGAAGAAATCGAACAGCTCCGGCGCATCGAGGTTCCAGGCGTTGACGTGCGAACCGATCTGTACGCCTTGCAGGCCGAGCTGGTCCATGCAGCGCTCGAGTTCCTGGATCGCCAGCCGCGGCGACTGCAGCGGCACGGTGCCGATGCCGGCGTAGTGGCGCGGATGCTCGCGCAGCGCCTCGGCCATGTGGTCGTTGAGCGCCTGGTGCAGGTCGTGCGCATGCTGCGGCTTCGCCCAGTAGCTGAACATCACCGGCACGGTGCTGATCACCTGCACCTGCACGCCGAAGCCGGCGAACTCGTCGATGCGGATCTTCGGGTCCCAGGTCTTGGGCCAGATCTCGCGGAAGAACTTGCCGTCCTTGTAGATGCGCGAACGGCCGTCGTCGCCGTGGTGGATCACCGGGAAGCGGATGTCGCCGTACTTCGCCGCGAGATCCGGCCATTCGCGGGGCAGGTAATGGGCGTGGGTGTCGATTTTCAGCATTGGCGGCCTCACTCCGGCCATACCTTGTCGACGATCGCGGAGATTTCGACGGCGTCTTTCGATCCTTCCAAGGCGGCCTTCCATGCGTCAGGGAATGCATCCATGCCGGATTCCTTGCCGTGGATGGCGTATACGATGAGGCCCTTGACCTTCGGAATTCGATTGCCGTCGACCTCGCCCGAGATCCGTTGGTCGAGCGCGGTGCCATCGAACGAACGGCAGCTCGTCCAGGTCTTCAGGCGGCGGTCGGGGCGCACGGCGACAAAGACGCTGCACGCGTCGGCGTTCTGCGCAGGATCAAGCTCGCTCGACCAGCCTCCGGCTGTCGCGACGATTGCATCCGTCAACGTGACGACGTCGTCGACGGACACGCGCTTTCCGAAGAGCGCCTGCGGCTGCAACAACGCGAGCGAGGAGAGGTGGAATCCGCGTTCGCTGCCGTCGCCAGCCCGCGCGCAGACGCCGCAGGCGAGCAGGATCGTGCCCGCGAGTACCAGCATCGCATGGCGCAGGGAAGGGTATGTCATGGTCGTCTCCGGTCGTGCGGCACTAGTGATCAGGTGATGTCCGCTTCCGAATCCGCGGCGAGCTCGTAGCGCGACGGGCGCGGGTTCAGCGTGCCGCACTGCGTGCAGGTGCGCAGCGCGTCGTCGCGGTAGAAGCGTTCGAAGACGCGGAAGAAGTCCTGTTCGATGTCGACGAGGTGGAAGAATTCCTCGTAGAGCTTGTGGTTGCATTCGACGCAGAACCACATCAGCGCGTCGTCCTCGTGCGCGAGGCGCCTGCGCTCCATCACCAGCCCGACCGACCCCGGCATGCGCTGCGGCGAATGCGGCACGCGCGGCGGCAGGTAAAAGGTCTCGCCGGCCTTGATCGGGATGTCGCGCGGGACGCGGTTTCCGGAAGCATCGTCCTCCTGGATTCGCAGCACCATCTCGCCCTCAAGCTGGAAGAACCACTCGGGGCCTTCCTCGAAGTGGTAGTCAGTGCGGGCATTCGGGCCACCCACGATCATCACGATGAAGTCGCCGTCGACGATGCACTTGTTGCCGACCGGCGGCTTGAGCAGGTGGCGATGTTCGTCGATCCAGGCCTGCAGGTTCACGGGATTGGGCAGCATGCTCACTCCTTCGGCGCGGCGACGCACTTCAGTTCGATCGCGATCGGGGTCGGCAGCGCGACGATGCCCAGCGTGGTGCGGCAGGGCGCTGAAGCCGGGTCCGGGAAGTGTTCGGCCCAGATCGCGTTGTAGGCCGGGAAGTCGCGGGCCATGTCGGTGAGGTAGACGGTCACGTCGACCAGATCCTCCCAGCGCGCGCCGCTGGCCTCGAGCACGGTGCGCACGTTCGCGAACACGGCGCGGGTCTGCGCTTCTACATCGTAGGCGATCAGCCGGCCTTCGGCGTCGTGGACGTTGCCCGGGATGCCGTTGCCGAGCGGGTCGCGCGGACCGATGCCGGAGAGGAACAGCAGCCCGCCGACGCGGCGGGCATGCGGGTAGTGGCCGACCGGTTTCGGCGCGGCATCGGCGTGGATGGCGCCGGACATCAGCGGACCTCCCGATCGCTGCGGATGCGCGCCAGCGCGGCGGCGTACTGCGATTCGAGCTGATCGCTGGCGGCGACGTTCAGGCCGAGGTCGTGGACCAGACCGTCGCGCAGGGTATACACCCAGCCGTGCACGATGATCTTCTGCCCGCGCGCCCATGCATCGCGGACGATGGTGGTCTGGCAGACGTTCGCCACCTGTTCCAGCGCGTTGAGCTCGCACAGGCGATCGTGCTGCAGCGGCGTGTCGCCAGCGTCGGCCAGGACGCCGGCATGTTTCTCCGCGACGTCGCCGACGTGCCGGATCCAGTTGTCGGCGAGCCCGACGCGGGCGCCGGTGAGGGCGGCATGCACGCCGCCGCAGCCGTAGTGGCCGACGACGAGGATGTGCTCGACCTTCAGCACGTCCACCGCGAACTGGATCACCGACAGGCAGTTGAGGTCGGTGTGGACGACGACATTGGCGATGTTGCGATGGACGAAGACCTCGCCCGGTGCGAGATCGACGACCTGGTTCGCGGGCACGCGCGAATCGGAGCAGCCGATCCACAGGTATTTCGGCGCCTGCTGCTTCGACAGCCGGTCGAAGAAGCCGGGGTCCTCGCGGCTGACGCGCGCGGCCCATTCGATGTTGTTGCGCAGCAGATCCTGCAGCGGTGGGCTCATGTGTGTTCTCCGGTCACAGGGCGATGCCCACGTTGCGGGCCTCGGTGAAGAATCGCATGGCATCCAGCCCGCCCTCGCGGCCGAGGCCGGAGCGACCCATGCCGCCGAACGGCGTGCGCAGGTCGCGCATCAGCCAGGTGTTGATCCAGACCATGCCGGTGCGCAGTTCCGCGGCGAAGCGGTGCGCGCGGCGCAGGTCGCGGGTCCAGACCGATGCGCTCAGGCCGTAGTCGGACGCGTTGGCGAGCGCCAGCGCCTCGTCGTCGCCGTCGAATGCCTGCAGCGTGACCACCGGCCCGAAGATTTCTTCGCGATTGGTCGTGCAGTCCGGGCCGAGGCCCTCGAGCACTGTGGGTTCGACGAACCAGCCCGGCCGGTCCAGCGCATGGCCGCCGCACAGCACGCGCGCGCCTTCCTCGCGGGCGCGGGCGAGCGCGGCCACGACCTTGTCGAAATGCGCCTGCGACACCAGCGGGCCCAGGCGTGCGTCCGGGTCCATCGGGTCGCCCACGCGCAGCGTCGCGGCACGGGCGACGAAGGCGTCGCGGAATTCGGCGTAGACGGTGCGCTCGACCAGCAGTCGCGAGCCGCAGAGGCAGATCTGGCCGCTGTTCTGGAACGCCGAGCGCACGATGAGGTCGAGCTGGTCGCGCCAGTCGCTGTCGGCGAACACGAGGGTCGGGTTCTTGCCGCCGAGTTCCAGCGACACCTTCTTCAGGCGTTCCGCGGCGAGCACGGCGATCCGGCGGCCGACCGCGGTGCTGCCGGTGAACGACACCGCGGCGATGTCGGGATGCGTCACCAGCGCCTCGCCGACCTCCGGCCCGGTGCCGTGGACGATGTTCAGCACGCCCGGCGGCAGGCCGGCTCCGGCGGCGAGTTCGCCGAGCATCGTCGCCGTCGCCGGCGTGATCTCGGACGGTTTGGCGACGACCGTGTTGCCGGCGGCCAGCGCCGGCGCGATCTTCCACGTGAACAGGTACAGCGGCAGGTTCCACGGCGAGATCGTCGCCACCGCGCCCAGCGGCTGGCGCAGCGTGTAGTTCAGCCCGGCCTGGCCGTGGTGCGATTCGCTGGCGAACTGGGTCGCGGCATGCGCGAAGAAGCGCAGGTTGGCGATCGCGCGCGGGATCTCGACATCGCGGGCCAGCGGGAATGGTTTGCCGCCGTCCAGCGCCTCGGCATGCGCAAAATCGTCCAGGCGCGCCTCGATCGCGTCGGCCAGGCGTTCCAGGCAGCGGGCGCGCTCGCCCGTCGGCAGCGCGGCCCAGGCGGGGAAGGCGCGGCGCGCCGCCGCGACGGCGTCGGCAGCGTCCTGCGCGTCGCCCCCGGTCACTTGCGCATACGCATGCGCACGGGCCGGATCGAAGACGTCGAGCGTGCCTCCGCTGCGCGCCGGGCGCATCTCGCCGTCGATCAGATGAAGGAAGGTCCGCATGGCGACAAGCTTACCGGCAACGCCCGCGTCCGTGTCCGGCGCACCGTCGGCCGTGCGTTTTCCCTGTCGTCGCCCGAATCTGCCGAGCGGCCTCATCCCTCGTGCCACACAGGAGTATCCGCAACATGAAATCACGGAACGTCGCCAGTCTTGCCGTCATCCTCGCACTCTCGCCCTGCATCGTGCAGGCCCATGGCGATGCCTGCGCCAATCCCTTCCAGACCTCGGGTTCGATCGCGCTCCCGGCCGGCTACAGCGGCGTCACCGCGCAATTCGCCGTGCCGGTCGGCTACCGGCTGCAGATCGAGCAGGTGAGCGCGAACATGCGGTTGCCGGCGACCACCGATCGCGCCGACTTCCAGATCAGCACCACAGTGGGCGGCAACTACGCGACCCACAACCTCGAGATCGCGGAGGGTTACTCCGCATTGGATCGCAAGGCGTTCGGGCCGGTCACGCTGTATGCCGACAAGGGCAGCACGGTGCGCATCTTCATCAGCCGGATCACGACCGGCTATCCCGCCGGCAGTGCGACCTGGGCGGTGACCGGTTGCCTCTACCCGGCCTGACGGCGTTCAGCGCTGGCAGCGCGGGCAGAGGTACAGCCGGCGCGTGCCGACCTCGCGGCGCACGATCGTGCCGCCGCAGGCCGGGCAGGGCTGGCCTGCGCGATCGAATACCTCGAAGCGGAAGCCGTCCGGCGTGTCGGTGAGATAGTCCTCGCGCATGCCCGACGCAGGTGCGATCCCGCGGGTGGCGTAGCTGCGTCGCGGGATCGCCAGCAGTTCGCGCGCCAGCGCGCGACGCTCGCTGCGATCGAGGTCCTGCGGGCGGCGTTGCGGCCGCAGGCGCGCGGCGAACAGCACCTCCGAGCGCAGGTAATTGCCCATCCCGGCGAGGAAGGCCTGATCCAGCAGCAGCGCGCCGAGTGCGCGGCCCCGGAAGCGGGGATCGTCCAGCCGCGCCTCGACCGCGGTAGCGCTCAGCGCGGGATCGAGCACGTCCGGGCCCAGCTTCGACAGGAACGGATGCGTCGGCAGGTCCTCGGTCCGCCACATCGCCACGTCCGAGGCCGAATACAGCAGGATCGCGCGGTCGTCGGTCTCCAGCGCCACGCGCAGCGAGCGGGTCGTGTCCGGCCGCTCGCCGGCGGCCGCGATCTTCCACACGCCGTAGAGCTGGTTGTGGCTGTACAGCGTCCAGCCGTGGTCGAAATGGGTGAGCAGCGCCTTGCCATGCGGTGTGATCGCCTCGATGCGTCGCCCGCGCAGGCGTTTCTCGTGCGGCTTGAGCGCCGGGAACGCGAACCAGGCCATGCGCAACGGGGCGCCGACCACCGCTTCGGCGAGGCGGTCCGCGGCGCGGCGGATCTCGGGGCCTTCGGGCATGCGGCTGCGGTCTTGGCGCTCAGGGCGGGTTGGGCGGGACCGCCTGCGGCTCGTGGTATTCGAAACCAATGTGGCGGTCGTTGATCCAGGCGATGCGTGCGGACACCGGCACCGCCGGGCCGGGGCCCTGGAAGAACAGCAGGCGGGAGACATTGCCCACCCGCAGCAGGCAGCCCGCCGGCCGGAACACGCCGCAGCCGCCTTCGGACAGGTCGAGCACGTCTGCGGCCCATGCGAATTCGCCGTAGACGATCATCACCTGGCTGGCGAACGGCACCCGGTCGGCGTTGCGGCGGTCCTTGACGAGGGGGGCTTCCATGCGGTGGCTCCGGTCTGCGTGCGTCTCGGCCCTAGGCTGCCGCAGACGGCGGGATGTCGCAACCCGCAGGCGGACGGGCGCACCGGTTCCGGTGCGCAGCGGTCGATCCGCCAGCGGTTCAGCCCGGCAGCGGCTGCGCTTCGAGGTATTCGAAACCGACGTGCCGGTCGTCCGCCCACACGACGCGGGCCTCGGCGCTGAACACGTGGCGCTCGTCGATCATCAGGTAGAGCCGGACATCGGTGGCGACGGGTAGCGACCAGTCGTGCGGGCGGGTCACCCGGCACCCGTTCGCGGACACGTTGTCGATGTGGCCGACGAAGCCGTCGGCCTCGCGTGCGATCAGCACCAGGCAGTCGTAGTCCTGGCGGGGCGAGCGGCGACGTTCTTCGTACGACATCGGGGCTGCTCGTGATGATGTTCGACGAGCATAGCGCGCATGCGTCGACGCCGCAGCCATCGCGGCCCGGGCCATCCCGATCAGGCCATCCCGATCAGGCCGTCGTGGCTCAGATCGACTGCAGGCGTCCGCCGTCCACCGCAAGGCTGATGCCGTTGACGTAGCCCGCGGCCGGTGAGCACAGGAAGGCGATTGCCGCGGCGACCTCCGCGGGTCGTGCGAAACGCCCGGCAGGCACGCTGGCGCGCATGGCCGCGGCGACGGCGTCCTCGGTCTGGCCGCCGGCGCGGGCGCGATCGGCAAGGATCTGCGCCAGCCGCCCGGTTTCGGTATAGCCCGGCAGGACGTTGTTGACGGTGATGCCGTCGCTGGCGACTTCGCGCGACAGGGTCTTGGCCCACGAGGCCACTGCGCCGCGGACGGTGTTGGAGACGCCGAGGTTCGGAATCGGCTCGTACACCGAGGTCGAGATCACGTTGACGATGCGGCCCCAGCCCGCGGCGCGCATGCCCGGCAGCGTCGCCTGCACCAGGGCCTGGTTCGCCAGCAGGTGGCGGCGGAAGGT
>JBGAFR010000093.1:0-12434 GCA_044227145.1 Lysobacteraceae bacterium | reverse complement strand
TTCGGCGCACGCGACTTCATGCTGGCGCTGATCGTCTGCCTGGTGTGGGCGGGCAACTTCCTCACCTCCGCCTTCGCGCTGCGCGAGGTGCCGCCGTTCCTGTTCAGTGCGCTGCGGCTCGGGCTGATGGCGGTGCTGCTGCTCGCGTTCGTGCGCGTGCCGCCGCGCGACCAGTGGCCGCGACTGGTCGCGGTGGCGCTGCTCAACGGCGCGCTGCACTTCGGCACCAGCCTGTGGGCGCTGCGCATGGCCAGCGACGTGTCCTCGCCGGCGATCGTGCTGCAGAGCTACATCCCGATGTCGGTGCTGCTGGCGTGGTGGCTGCGCGGCGAACGCTTCGCCTGGCGCACCGGCACCGCGATCATGATCAGCTTCGCCGGCGTGCTGGTGCTGGGCTTCGATCCGCTGGTGCTGGCGCATCCCGACGCGCTCGGCATGATGCTGTTCGCGGCATTGCTCATCGCGCTGGGCACGGTGCTGATGCGCGGACTGTCGGGCGTCGACGCGATCGGCCTGCAGGGCTGGACCGCGCTGATCGGCGTGCTGCCGCTGCTGGCGATCAGCGCGACGATCGAACCGGGTGGATTCGACGCGCTGCGCGCCGCGAGCCCGGTGGTGTGGGCGTCCGCCGCATATTCGGCGATCTGCGCCTCGCTGATCGGGCACACGCTGTTCTTCCGGCTGGTGCAGCGGCACCCGGTCGCGCAGGTCATGCCTTACCTGCTGCTGGTGCCGGTGTTCGCGGTGGCGCTGGGCATCCTCGTCTGGGGCGACCGCCCCGGGCCGTTCGGCGCACGCGACTTCATGCTGGCGCTGATCGTCTGCCTGGTGTGGGCGGGCAACTTCCTCACCTCCGCCTTCGCGCTGCGCGAGGTGCCGCCGTTCCTGTTCAGTGCGCTGCGGCTCGGGCTGATGGCGGTGCTGCTGCTCGCGTTCGTGCGCGTGCCGCCGCGCGACCAGTGGCCGCGGCTGGTGGCGGTGGCGCTGCTCAACGGCGCGCTGCACTTCGGCACCAGCCTGTGGGCGCTGCGCATGGCCGGCGACGTGTCCTCGCCGGCGATCGTGCTGCAGAGCTACATCCCGATGTCGGTGCTGCTGGCGTGGTGGCTGCGCGGCGAACGCTTCGCCTGGCGCACCGGCACCGCGATCATGATCAGCTTCGCCGGCGTGCTGGTGCTGGGCTTCGATCCGCTGGTGCTGGCGCATCCCGACGCGCTCGGCATGATGCTGTTCGCGGCATTGCTCATCGCGCTGGGCACGGTGCTGATGCGCGGACTGTCGGGCGTCGACGCGATCGGCCTGCAGGGCTGGACCGCGCTGATCGGCGTGCTGCCGCTGCTGGCGATCAGCGCGACGATCGAACCGGGTGGATTCGACGCGCTGCGCGCCGCGAGCCCGGTGGTGTGGGCGTCCGCCGCATATTCGGCGATCTGCGCCTCGCTGATCGGGCACACGCTGTTCTTCCGGCTGGTGCTGGGCGGGGCGATGGTGCTGGGCGGCGTGCTGGCGATCGCGCTGCGCGCCCGGGCCAAGGCGCTGGGCCGCGGCTGATGCCGCGGGTTGTCCGCTCCCGGCAGCGACTTGCGTGACTCTGGGACGAGGCCGCCTGCAAACCGGGCGGCCACCCGTCACCGGAGGTCCACGATGCGTTCCCTGCAAGCCAAAGCGTTGCGCTTCACGATCATCGCCGCCTGCTCGGCGATCGTCGCCACCGGCTGCGTGCTCGACCGCAGCCCGATCCCGCCCGGCTGGGGCCAGGTCAATCCGGCCGAATACTGCCCCGGCGACACCCTGACCGCGTCCTACGATTTCCTCGGCAGCGACACCTGCGCGACCACCACCGATTGCACGCCGTACCTGCCGACGGTGACGCTGAGCACCGCATCGGGCGCGTTCCCCTCGCCCACGTCGCTGGCGCCGGGTTACACCGGCAGCCTGAGCTTCCCGGCGGTCGGCGACAGCGTCACGGTCGGTTTCCACAGCAGCGCCAATCCGGTGAACATCCCGACCGATCGCTTCGAAGGCGGCAACCGCGTCTTCCTGCAGCGCACCGGCGTGAACGACATCAACGCCACCGCGCGGCGCATGGTCGAACCGCGGCAGTGGGGCCTCACCCACACCGGGCTGTGCGCGGGCGCCAGCCCGACGTACGCGCCCGGCGAAATCCCCGGATCGCCCCGCTTCTCGCCGAACATGCGGGTACTGGACGTGTGCAACACCAACGGCGTGGCGATCATCGTGACGCTGTCCGGCAGCGCGCCCGGCTCGACGTTCCCATCGCAGATGCTCAATCCCGGGCAATGCCTCGACCTGGGCGCGCCCGGCATGCCGGCGGGCATCGAAGACGCGCGCATCGTCGAAGTGCGTCCGGTGACACCCGACATCGGCGCACGCTGCAGCGCCGTCGGCCCGAACAATCCGCCCGCCTCGCTGAGCACCGTCGCCCACCTGGGCTGCCGCTGATCCGCCTCGCCCGCGACCGCCTGGAGATTCCCATGATCCGCATTCGCCGCATCGCCGCCGTGCTCGCCATCGCCCTGCTGCCGCTGGGCGCCGCGCAGGCCGCCACCAGCGCCACCGCCAATCTCGTCTCCCTCGACAAGTCGATCAAGACCGGATGGATCGACGCCCGCATCGAGTTCTACCCGGCGCCCGACGCCAAGGGCAAGATCGGTGCGCCGCAGGTGTTTCCCGCGCAACTGCTGTTCTCGCGTCCGGGCCAGTTCCGGCTGGTGATGCGGACCGGCGCCAAGAACGAGTACCGCGCCGCCGCCACCGGCGGCGTGGTGAGCTGGATCGACTACGGCACCGGCATCGGCGGGCAGGCCAAGTACCAGGACCTCATGGATCCGTTCACCCGCTCGATGCTCGACATCACCGGCGCGATCACCCGCTTCACGCCGGCGAAGGAACAGACGCTCGACCCGAAGGGCGCGCTGAGAACAACACCGCCAGTGCTCGCCGCCTCACCGGCACGGTGACGCGGACCATCGAACACGGCGGCATGTGCGCCGGTGGCCAGCCGGTGAACGCGGACGGCGTGATCCCGGGCCCGCCCGAGTTGTCGTCGAACCTGCGCATCCGCACGATCTGCAACGGAAGCACGACGCGGATCCGCATCACCGTGCCGGGCGCGCCGGGCGGCCAGCTCGAACGCGATCTCGATCCCGGCCAGTGCTTCGATGCCTCGGAACCAGGCGTGCCCGCGGAAGTCGCCGCGCTGCGGACCTACGCGGTGCGTTCGCTCGTGGCAGATCCCGCCGCGCAGTGCAGCGCGCTGCAGGGCATGACGCCACCCGCCTCGCTGCGCACCACCGTCACGCTCGGCTGCGGCCAGTGACGCGCCGCCCGCATCCGATCCCAGGAGCTGAGACATGAGTCCGACTTCCTTCCTCCGCGTCGCCTGCGCGCTGGCATTCGCCTTCGGTGCCGGCGGCTTGCCGGCCGCGCACGCGGCGTCCGCCTCCGCCGACCTCGCCACCCTCGACAAGACGCTCTACAGTGGCCTGATCGAGGCCAGCGTCGATCGCTATCCCGCGCCCGCCAAGAACGGCAAGCGCGGCGCGCCGGAGCGCTCTCCGGCGGAGCTGCTGTTCGAACGCCCCGACCGCCTGCGCCTGCGCCTGCATCCCGGCGCCTGGAACGAGTTCGTCGTCGTCGCTGAAGCCGGCACCGTGCGCTGGCAGGACAAGGCGACCGGCCTGTCCGGCAAGGACAGCACCGACGCCGCGCTCGATCCGCTCGCGGTGTGGCTGCTCGGCACCGCCGGCGACCTCTTCCGTTTCGGCAAGGCGTTCGACCTGCCGCCGGGCGCGCCCAAGGATGGCGTATACGGCGCACGGCTCGCGCCCGACACCTACGGCACCGGCGTCGCCGACGCCATCGCCTGGTTCGCGAACGGCAACCCGACCGGACTGGACGTGCGCTTCGCCGACGGCACGTCGCTGTTCGTCTCGTTCCTGCGCTTCGACCGCAACGTCGAGACGTCGCCGGGCGATTTCGATTTCTGATCCGGTTCTTCCCTAGCGCGGGACTTCGCGCCCGACCCGCTCACTCCGCCGCGGCGAACATCGCCGCGGTCGGCCGGAACGGACGCGGCGCATAGCCGAAATCGCGCCGCGCATCGGCCGAATCGAACACAAGGTCGCTGCGCATGCGCCGCACCGCGGCCTCGTTGAAGTCGCGCGCGAACCCCGCGGCATGCGCCGCCGCCAGCACGGCGTTGAACAGCGGCGACGGCAGTTCGTGGAGACGCGCCGGGGGCCGCAGCGCCGCGCAGAGCCGCGCCACCATCTCGCGATACGGCAGCGTCTCGCCGCCGGGCAGCGCGTACGCGCGGCCGTGCGTGGCGGTCGCGCCCAGCGCGTCGAACGCGGCTCGCGCGAGATCGTCCGCATGCACGGGCTGGCGCAGGCCGTCGGCATGTCGCGGCAGCACGATGCGGCCGAAGCGGCGCGCGATCGCGGCGATGCGCGTGAGGTTGCGGTCCGCACCGCGGCCGTAGACCAGGGTCGGGCGCAGGATCGTCGCCGCGGCGCCGCGCGCTTCCGCCGTGTCGAACACGATGCGCTCTCCGGCGCGCAGGCGCTCGACCAGCACACGCTCCTCCGCGTCGGCCGATCCGCGCTTGGCGTCGATGCTGGTCGAGCCGAAGGCGACCACCCGCCGCGTCTCCACCGCGGTCTTCGCGTACCAGTCGGCGAAGCGGTCGAGCGGGCCACAGCAGAGCACCGCATCCGCGCGGGCGGGTAACCCGGCGTCGCCCGAGAGATCGCCGCGCCGCCACTGCAGGCCGGGATGGTCGGCCTGCTGGCTCCGCGACACCGCCAGCACGCGCCAGCCGTCGTCGCGCAGCAGGTCGAGCAATGGCCGCCCGATCTGTCCGCTGGCGCCGAACACGAGCACGGTACGCATGGCTCAGAAGTGGTGCGCGTTGATCGCGAAGTGCACGGCGATGCTGGCCGCGTAGCCCAGCGCCACCGCCCAGCTCCACTTGAGGTGGCTGAAGAACGTGTACTGCCCGCGCGCCTGGCCCATCAGCGCCACGCCCGCGGCGGAGCCGACCGACAGCAGGCTGCCGCCGACGCCGGCGGTCAGCGTCACCAGCAGCCACTGCCCGGTACTCATCTGCGGCTCCATCTGCAGCACCGCGACCATCATCGGGATGTTGTCGAGCACCGAGGAGATCAGGCCGACGAGGATGTTCGCCTCGGTCGCGCCGAGTTCGCCGTAGAACAACTGCGAGCCCAGCGCCAGCCAGCCGCAGTAGCCCAGCGCCCCGACGCACATGATCACGCCGAAGAAGAACAGCAGCGTGTCCCACTCGGCGCGCGCGACCTGCTCGTAGCTGTCGAAGGCGTCGACGTCGCCGGGCGCGCCCTGGCGCGCGAAGTCGGCCGACTCCTGCACGTGCGCGGTACGCGACAGCCGCCAGCCGTAGAGCTTGAGCAGTGCCAGGCCGGCCATCATCCCCAGGAACGGCGGCAGGTGCAGGAACTGGTGGAACCCGACCGCGAGCGCGATGGTCAGCGCGAACAGCGCGACGATCGCCAGCGCGCCGCGCTTGAGCGCGACCTCGTCGGTCGTCGCCGCCGGCGCGCCGCCTGGCAGCGCCGGGTGCATGCACAGCGCCGGCACCAGCCAGTTCACCAGCGACGGCACGAACAGCGCGAAGAACGTCCAGAAGCCGACGATGCCGCGCTGCCAGACCATCAGCGTGGTGATGTCGCCGAACGGGCTGAACGCGCCGCCGGCATTCGCCGCGACCACGATGTTGACGCAGGCGATGGCCACGAACTTCGGACTGTCGCGACCCACCGCCAGCACCACGGCGCACATCACCAGCGCGGTGGTGAGGTTGTCGATCAGCGGCGACATCAGGAACGCGAGCACGCCGGTCACCCAGAACAGTCGGCGATAGCCCCAGCCCCGACGCAGCAGGCGGACCCGCAACGCCTCGAAGAGATTGCGTTCGCTCATCGCGTTGACGTAGGTCATCGCCGCGAGCAGGAACAGCAGCAGCTCGGCGAATTCGACGAGGTATTCGCGCACGGCGTCGTGGACGCGCCCGGACTGGTCCATCTGCGCGGACGCCACCGCCAGGATCGACCAGATGACCGCCGCGGCCATCATCACCGGCTGCGACTTGCGCAGGTGGGTGTATTCCTCCGCGATCACCAGCAGGTAGGCGCCGACGAAGATCGCGACCGCGGCGTAGCCGGCCCAGTGCGCGGTCAGGTCGATGCCCGTGACGCTGGCGAAGGCGCTGGCGGGCGCGAGCAGCGCGACGAGCGCGCACGCGACCGCGGCCCGACGGCGCGACGGCAGGTTCATGCCGCCGCTTGTCGCGGCGCCGGCAGCGCGAAGCGCAGCCAGACGTAGCCGGCCGTCGCCGCGATCAGCGACGCGCCGAGCACGCCCAGCACGCTGGCATGGGCCAGTGCCGGCGCGGTCTCGAATGCGAGCGAAGCGATGAACAGGCTCATCGTGAAGCCGATGCCGCAGAGCAGGCCGAGCCCGACCACCGCACGGAAGCTCATGCCTTCGCCGAAGCGCGCCAGGCCGGTGACATGCGCCAGCACCGCCGCGGCGACGATGCCGACCGGCTTGCCGACCAGCAGCCCGAGCGCGATGCCCAGCGGCACCGGCGCCAGCGCGTCGGCCGGCGACAGGCCGCCCAGCGCCAGCCCCGCGTTGGCGAACGCGAACAGCGGCAGGATCGCGTAGGCCACCCACGGATGCAGCGCGTGTTCGAGGTGTTCCAATGGCGAATGCTCGATCGCGTCGTCGACCGCATCGTCCTTGCGCACGTGCGGAATCATCAGCCCGGTGACCACGCCGGCGAGCGTGGCGTGCACGCCGGACTTCAGCACGCAGACCCACACGACGACACCGAGCAGCAGGTAGGGCGTGAGCGCACGCACGCCCATCCGGTTCAGCACGAACATCGCTACGATCGCCACGCCGGCGGCGGCGAGCGCGACGCCGGACAAGTCGCTGGTGTAGAACACCGCGATGATCACGATCGCGGCGAGGTCGTCGAGTACCGCGATGGTGGACAGCAGCAGCTTCATCGCCACCGGCGCACGCGTGCCGAGCAGCGAGAGGATGCCGAGCGCGAACGCGATGTCGGTGGCCGCGGGAATCGCCCAGCCGCGCATCGCCGAGGCATCGCCGCGGTTGATCCAGGCGTAGAGGACCGCCGGCAGCGCCACGCCGGCAGCGGCGCACAGCAACGGCTGCAACAGCTGGCCGAAGCTCGACAACTGCCCGCTGAGCACTTCACGCTTGATCTCCAGCGCCACCAGCAGGAAGAAGATCGCCATCAGGCCGTCGTTGATCCACAGCAGCAGCGGCTTGGCGAGGTTCAGCTGGCCGATGCGCACCTGCACCGGCAAGTCCCGGAACCCGTCGTAGACGCCGGACAGCGGCGAATTCGCCAGCAGCATCGCCAGCACCGCCGCGCCGATGAGGAGGATGCCGCCGGCGGCCTCGAGCCGGAAGAACTCCTGCAGCGCCCGCGCGGCACGCTCGGGCAGGACACGGGCCAGACCGCCCTCGGAGGCCGTCATGCGTCGCTCACTTCGACCACAGCAGTTCGAACGCCACCCACGCGACGAACGCCAGCAGCAGCACCCCGCCTTCGGCGCGGCTGATCTTCAGATCCTTTCGCAGCATCGGGTAGAGCAACAGTGCAGCCGCGAGCGAGGCCGGCAGCTCGAAGCGCACGAACGAATCCGGGATCGGCAGGTCGCGCACCGCCGCCATGCCGCCGACCACGATCAGCAGGTTGAACACGCTGGAGCCGATGACGTGGCCGACGACGATGTCGCCCTGCCCGCGCCGCGCCGCGGACACCGCAGCCGCCGCTTCGGGCAGCGCGGTGGCGATCGCGACCACGATCAGGCCGGTCATCAGCGGAGTCAGGCCCCAGGCCAGGCCGACCACCGGCACGTGTTGCACCAGCAGCTTCGCGCCGAACCAGAGGAACACGCCGCCGAGCGCGAATCGCAGCAGGTTGCGGCCCAGACCGGTGTCGGTGGACGCGTACTCGGACAGGGTGGCGTGCAGTTCGGGCGACTCGCGCCGCTCGAACATCAGCCCGATCGCGACCACGATGGCGAAGGCGACGACGAAGATCCCGCCCTCGACCCGCGTGAGCACGCCGTCGAACCCGAGCGCGATCAGCGCGATCGTCGCCACGATCAGGCAGACCAGCAGCGGCGCCAGCGCGCGCCAGCGCACCGCCAGCGGCGCGGCGATGGCGGCCAGGCCGAGGGTCAGGCCGAAGTTGACGATGTTGCTGCCGATGGCGTTGCCGAGCGCGAGGCTCTGGCTGCCGACGAACAGCGCGCGGACGTTGACCGCGAGTTCCGGAATCGAGGTCCCGAACGCGACCAGCAGCAGCCCGGTGGCGAATGGCGACAACCCGAACCTGCGCGACAGCCCCGAGGCGCCCTTGAGGATCGAATCGCCGCCCAGCGCCAGGAGCAGCAGCGCCAGCAGGCACCAGCCGATGGCTTGGAACATCGCGGTTCTCCCGGAAGGATGGACCGCCCGATTCTATGCCAGATGGCGACCCCGGCCCACCGCCGCGCCACCGCTCAGGCGCCGGCGAACCGCCTGCGCAGCCCGGTCCAGCACTGCGTGTAGTCGCGCTGGCGATGGCCGGCCTCCAGCGCCTGCCGGGTCGGCCGGATCGTCGCCCGCGTCTCGAACATGAAGGCCATGGTCTCGCGGATGTAGTCCGGCTTCGACGTGTCGGCGTTCGACGCCTTCTCGAAGGTCGCCGCATCGGGGCCGTGGCCGGTCATGCAGTTGTGGATCGAGCAGCCGCCCGGCGCGAAGCCGTCGGCCTTCGCGTCGTACACGCCGTGGATCAGGCCCATGAATTCGCTGGCGATGTTGCGGTGGAACCACGGCGGACGGAAGGTGTTCTCCATCGCGAGGATGCGCGGCGGGAAGATCACGAAATCGAGATTGCCCACGCCGGGCGAATCCGTCGGCGAGGTCATCACCAGGAAGATGCTCGGGTCGGGATGGTCGAAACTGATCGAACCGATGGTATTGAAGCGGCGCAGGTCGTACTTGTACGGCGCGTGGCTGCCGTGCCACGCCACCACGTCGAGCGGCGAATGGTCGATCGGCGCGCGCCACAGGTGGCCCTGGAACTTGGCGATCAGCTCGAAGTCGCCTTCGACGTCCTCGTAGGCCGCCTTCGGCGTGAGGAAATCGCGTGGATTCGCGAGGCCATTGCTGCCGATCGGGCCAAGGTCGGGGATGCGCAGGAACGCGCCGAAGTTCTCGCACACGTAGCCGCGCGCGACGCCGTCCGGCAGCGACACGCGGAAGCGGATGCCGCGGGGGATCACCGCGATCTCCTGCGGCTCGACCTCGATGACGCCCAGTTCGGTGTCGATCTTCAGCCGGCCCTGCTGCGGCACGATCAACAGCTCGGCATCGGCGTCGTAGAAGAAGCGGCCGGTCATGTCGCGGTTCGCGGCGTAAAGATGGATACCGACGCCCGACATCGCCTCCGGGGAACCATTCCCGGCCATCGTGAACAGGCCGTCGACGAAATCGATCGCGGCCGCGGCGGCATCGGTGCCCGGCAGCGGCAATGGACTCCAGCGCAGCTGGTCCGGCGACACCGGGCCGCTGCCGAAATCGTTGTGGAAGTCCGGGTGTGCGTGGGCGACGAACGCGCCGTGCATCACACCCGGGCGGATGCGGTACATCCAGCTGCGCCGGTTCTGGTGCCGCGGCGCGGTGAACGCGGTGCCGTTGATCTGCTCCGCATACAGTCCGTGCGCGACCTGCTGCGGCGAATTGCGGCCCACCGGCAGCGTGCCGGGCAGCGCCTCGCTCGCGAATTCGTTGCCGAAGCCGGATTGGTAGCCGTTGGATTTCATGGGCGGCCTCCCGCCGTCACAGCACGCCGCGGCGCATCTGGTCGCGTTCGATGCTCTCGAATAGCGCCTTGAAGTTGCCTTCGCCGAAGCCTTCGTTGCCCTTGCGCTGGATGATCTCGAAGAAGATCGGGCCGATCGCGTTCTGGGTGAAGATCTGCAGCAGCTTGCGCTGCGAGTCGCCCGGGTCGGCGTCGATCAGGATCTTGTTCTTCGCCAGCCGCGGCAGGTCCTCGCCATGGTTCGGCACACGCTGGTCCACCACTTCGAAATACGTCTCCGGCGTGTCGAGGAACTGGATGCCGTTGGCGCGCATCGCCTCGACCGTGGCGTAGATGTCGTCGGTGAAGCAGGCGATGTGCTGGATGCCCTCGCCGTTGTACTGCTGCAGGTATTCGTTGATCTGCGACTTCGGGTCGCTGGATTCGTTCAGCGGGATGCGCACGATGCCGTCCGGCGCGGTCATCGCCTTCGACAGCAGGCCGGTCTTGGCGCCCTTGATGTCGAAGTAGCGGATCTCGCGGAAGTTGAACAGGCGCTCGTAGTAATCCGACCACTTCGCCATGTTGCCGAAGTAGAGGTTGTGGGTGAGGTGGTCGATGAAGGTCAGCCCGAGGCCCTTCGGCATCATCTCGGCACCGGGCAGCCACTCGTAGTCGGGATCGTGGATGGTGCCCTGGTCGTCGTAGCGGTCGACGATGTACAGCATGCAGCCGCCGATGCCTTCGATCACGGGCGCGGCGACCGCCTTGGTCAGTTCGCGCGGACCGATCGGGGTGGCGCCGTTCTTCAGCGCCTGCACCCGCACCCACTCGGCGAGCTTGTTGACGCGGATCGCGAAGCCGCAGGCGCAGGGGCCGTGCTTGGCGGCGAAGTCGGCGGCGAAGGAGTCCGGGTCCTCGTTGATCAGGAACGTGCAGTCGCCCTGGCGATAAGTGCTGATCGGGCGGGTCTTGTGGCGCGCCACCTGCACGAAGCCCAGGCGCTTGATGTAATCGTGCAACGCCTCGGCCTGGCCGGCGGGCGCGGCGAATTCGACGAACTCGAAACCGTCGATCCCCATCGGATTTTCGAAGGTGACGACTTGCATGCCGGTATCGGGCTGGGCGTTCATGGCGGGCTTCCTGGAGGCGGACGAGACGATGCGCGATCGACGTGCGAGGCTTGTCGCGGATACGCCTCGGGAATATAGTTTCAGATGAAACTATTTGCAAGCCACGCCATGAACGACGCCCCCTCCAACGACACACTCCCCGACAGCATGGCCTCCGACGGCATGTCCCGCCACGCCCGGCTCGACCTCGAGCACTTCCTGCCGTATCGGCTGAGCGTGGTCAGCAACCGGATCAGCCAGCGCATCGCGGACACGTACATGGCGCGCTTCGGCATCGGCATCACCGAGTGGCGGGTGATCGCGGTGCTGGGCCGGGAACCGGGGCTGTCGGCGAACGCCGTGGCGGAGCGCACGGCGATGGACAAGGTCGCGGTCAGCCGTGCGCTGGCGCGGCTGCTGGAGCGCGGGCTGGTGCAGCGCGACACGCACGGCGAGGACCGCCGGCGCTCGGTGCTGGAACTGAGCGAGACGGGCTACGGCATCTACGATGAGGTGGTACCGCTGGCGCTGGCGCGCGAGCAGGCGCTGCTCGCGCATTTCGCCGAGGGCGAGAAGGCCCAACTGGAAGCGCTGCTGGAGAAACTCGCGCGCGGCCTGCGCGAGCTCGATGCCGGCGGCTGAGCGCGCGGCCCGTCAGCGCAGCCAGCCGCGCCGGCGCGCGAGCCGCGAGAACCAGACCAGGAACAGCGCACCGACCAGCACCATCGCCGGCATGACCATGCCGCCCGGGCCGTAGACCTCGTAGCCCTTGCTGATCACCACGACATAGCTCATCTGCGCGATCACGCCCAGCAGCGACAACGCCAGCACCGGCACCGCCCAACCGCTGCGCAGCAGCAACAGCAGGCAGCCGCCCGCGCCACCGAACACCGCGAACGCGAACGCCGCCGTCACCCAGGCTGGAATGTTCGCGTAGACGGCACGCTCGGCTTCAGGCAGTGCGGCGAGCGCTGCGGGCGTCATCGTGGTCTGGGCGATGTAGGCCATCACCCCCATGCCGTTCCAGGCCAGCATCGCGAGTGCGACGAGCCAGTACCAGAGCGGCAGCCGATTCGAGATCCGCATCTTGCTCCCCTTTCACGGGCGCGGCCCGCTCGACGTGCGAACGGGCCCGCACACCCGCGGACCCGTCCCCCGACGCCCGGATCCCCGGGCGCGACGCCGCGGCCTGAGCCGCGACGCATTCCCTCGCGCGGCGCCTTACTTCACGCCGTGCATCAGCTTGTTGACCAGGCCGCCGATCAGGAACAGCAGCACGCCGGCACCGGTCAGGATGTAGAAGCCCATCGTGTACGCGTCGAGCGCCGACCCCGTGGTCATTCCGCCTGCGCCGCTGGCGTGGCCTGCGAAGATGCCGGCGAGATTGTTGCCGATCGCGATCGACAGGAACCACGCGCCCATCGCGAAACCGG
>JBGAFR010000092.1:0-12792 GCA_044227145.1 Lysobacteraceae bacterium | reverse complement strand
ACGCCATCGACGTCGTTGCCGGCCATCAGGTCGCTCAGCGGCGCCGAGGGGAAGCCGTACACGCCGACGTTCACGCCCATCGACAGCGGGTGGCAGAGGAAATTCCGGCCGACCTGGTCGTGCTCGTTGCCGATGTCCGAAAGCAGCAGCTGCTGCGCGTTCGCCACCGCACCGCAGGCGAGCACGTAAGCATCGGCCTCGATCCAGAATTCGGTGGCGACGCCGGGCGACATGGCGTCGTCCATGCTCGCGACCCACAGCCGCCCGACGCTGCCGTCGCCGGCCTGGATCTCCAGCAAGCTGGCATTGAGGATCACGTCCACATCGGTGTCGCCGATGGTCTTGCCATCGGGGAATTGGCGGGTCGCGAAATTGAGGAACGCGCCGCCCATGAACTGGTACATGCAGGGATCGAAGTCGGCGATCCGCTGCATCGACGATCCACCCAGCCCGAGGACCTGCGTCCAGTAGTCGCCACTGAAGTTGTCGTCGGCGAACTGTCCGTGGAGCATGCAGAACGGCACCGCCCGGGCGTAATAGGGATCGAGGTCGGCGCGCGTGATAGGCCACCCCGGGAAGCCCTCGCGGGCCTCGAAGTCGACCGCGTCGAGCGGCCGCGACTGGCCGCCCCAGTGCGTCGACGTCCCGCCGAAATAGCGCTCGCGCTCGGACGGCGACTGGCCCTGGTAGAACGGGCTGGTGAGGAAATCGCGCTCGTTGGTGGCGAACAGACCGGCCTCCTCGCCCGCATACAGGAGCTGCTTGTCGGGCCAGCTGTCCTGCAGGGTGGGTTTCTCGCGACTGCCTTCGATCAGGACCACCCGGATCCCGGCACGCTGCAGGCACCAGGCCGCCGTGATCCCCGCCTGGCCCGAGCCGACGATGCACACCTGCGTCCCGATCGTCGTGCCGCTGGCGATGTCCTTGCCGTTCCTGAGCATGCGCGTGCCCTCCGATGGCGGAGGACCACGGTATGCCCCGGGGGCGGCGGTCGAAACTGTCAGATGTGACAGCGGAGGGGAGCGACGGGCCTGCGGCTCCCGAAAAGCATCGACCCGGCATGCGCCGGGTCGATGTCGTAGCGGAACAGCCGGACGGAACGATCAGAACCGGTAATCGGCGCTGACGTACCAGAAGGCACCCGGCAGGTCGTACGTGCCGGCATCGTAGCCGTTCAGCGAGCAGGTCACGCAGATCGGCGGTTCCTTGCCGAACACGTTGTTGCCGCCGACCGACAGCTTCAGGCCTTCGATGAGCGCGTTCTTCCACGAGAACTGCACGTCGTGGTAGGTCACCGCACCGAGGGTGTTGTACCCACGGGCGTTGAGGCAGCCCGGGACATCGCTGATCGTCGCGTTGGCGCAGTTCTCTTCGACGGCGTCGATATAGCGCAGGCCGTAGGTCAGGCCGAAATCGCCCTTGCTCCAGCCCAGCTGCACGTTGGTCTGCCATTCCGGGATCGCGCTGTCGGAGACTTCGATGCCGACGCGGCGCGCATTGACGTTGCCGTCACCGTCGACCGCCTTGTACTCGCGCACCCAGGTGGTCTGCAGCGAAGCGCTCAGCTCGCCGAAGGCCCAATCCGGGCTCAGCCAGTTGATCTTCAGGTCCGCACCGCTGGTCTTCACCGTGCCGAAGTTCTGCAGGAAGTTGTTCGGCGGGTTCAGGTTGCCGTTGGTCTGGCGGGTGAACGGGGCGCATGCCGGGGAGTCGGCAGGCGTACCGCCGGCCAGCAGGCAGGTGGCGAGCAGCGTCTGCAGGTCCTGCGCCTGAATCGCGCCGTCAATCTTGTGGTCGTAGTAACCGATCTCGAAGTCGAGCTTGCGCGACCAGGCGGCGTCTTCCGCCCAGCCCGGGCTGTAGACCGCGCCGACGGTCCAGCTGTCGGACGTTTCCGCATCCAGGTTCGGGTTGCCGCCGGTGAAGGTCGTGATCTGCGTGTTGGCCTGCTCGAACGTCGGCGACGCGCCCTGGGCGGCGCAACCGGCGGCGTATTCGGGCTTGGCTGGGCCGGGGTTGCCGGTCGAACCGCACAGATCGGTCAGCGTCGCGCCGAACTGGGTCAGGCCGTACAGCTCGCCGAGGTTCGGCGCACGGAAGCCCTGCGAGTAGGTGCCGCGGAGCACCAGATCCTCGACCGGCTGCCAGCGGAAGCCGACCTTGCCAGTGGTGGCGCTGCCGAAGGTCGAGTAGTCGGACCAGCGCAGGGCCGCGGTCAGGTCGAAGGTCGCCGCGATCGGGAAGTTGAACTCGCTGTAGACCTCCTTCACGTTGTAGCTGGCGGACACCGGAGAAGCGAAGGAGTCCTGCGACTCGCCGGTCTGGCGCAGCGGATCGGGATTGAAGTCGCCCTTGTACTTGCGGTACTCGACGCCGGCGGCGAAGCCGGCATTGCGGTCGCCGATCGCGAACAGGTCGCCGGTGATGTTGAACGACAACGAGTCGAGCACCTGGGTGCTGGCATCGCGCTGGTCGGTGATGATCCAGTCGATCATCGCCTGGGTGAACGGGCGGCCCTGGCCACCGAACAGATCGAGCGGCGTGCAACCCGCGATGGCGGCGCAGACGGCGGGGTCGCCCAGCGCGTCGCGAATGTGGGCGACGTTGTAGCCGTTGGTGAAGCGCTGCGTGGCGGAGTTGCGGCTGTGGACGTAGTTCGCATCCCAGCCGAAGTTGCGGCTGCCGATGTCGAACAGGCCGTCGAGGCCGGCGTTGAAGTACCAGGTGTCGACGTTCTGCTTGAAGATGCGCGGCCCGACTTCCACCGGACGACGGGTCACCCAGCCGAAGTTGCTGGACGGATCGAGATCGATGCCGAACGGGTTGAACGGATTCAGACGGGAAATGACGATGCCGTCGGCGATGCCGCCCGTGCCCGCGAACGGACCGACGAAGATGGGTTCGGGCGCCGCCTGGTTGGCGGACTGGCGGTTGTTGAACAGCGCCTTGACGTGCAGGCGGGTGTTCTCGCTGAGGTCGATCGTCGCACTGGCGAACACGGCCTTGCGCTCGCTCGGCGTCAGCAGCAGGTTGTAGGGCGCGAAGTTGAAACGGTCGGCGCCGCCGAAGTTGTGGTAGCTGCCCGACGAGGGATCGGCCGGATTCCAGACCGGCGTCGTCGTGCCGTTGTTGAGCGTCACGTCGTACCAGAAGTCGCCCACCGGATCGCAGTACCCGTAGCTGCCGGACGGACGGGACGGGTCGCAGAAGGTGAAGCGCCCCTGCGGCGTGCCCGAGCTGCCCGCGGACAGCCCCGCACCCGGTTCCGGGTACGCCGACTGGCCCCAGTCACCCGAGCTGATGCGGTCCTGCTTGTAGTAGCTGGCCGCGAACACGGCATTCCAGCGGTCGCCGCCGGTACCGATGGTGAAGGAGGTGTCCTTGGTTTCGCCGCCGCGGCTGTACTCGCCGTAGTACGTGTGCAGTTCGGCGCCCTTGAAGTCCTTGCGGGTGATGATGTTGACCACGCCGGCGATGGCGTCGGAACCGTAGATCGCGGAGGCGCCGTCTTCCAGCACTTCGACGCGTTCGATGATCGCCAGCGGGATGGTGTTGAGGTCGGCGCTGCCGCTGACGCCGGAGGCCGAGGATTCGTTGACCCAGCGGATGCCGTCGACGAGGACCAGCACGCGCTGCGAGCCGAGGTTGCGCAGGTCGACCTGCGCCGAGCCGGCGCCGATGCCGCCGCCGTCCGACGGATAGCCGAAGTTGCCCGAGGAGTTGAACTTGGCGTTCAGGGCCTTGCCGCTGGCGGTCAGCTGCTGGAGCAGTTCGCCGACGCTGGCAACGCCGGTCTCTTCGATCTTGGCGCGGTCCATGATGTAGACCGGCTGGGCGGTGACCGCATTGGTCTGCTTGATGCGGGAACCGGTGACGCTGATGGTGTCGAGGGTGCTCTGGTCGCCCTTCGCGTCCTGCGCCGCGGCGAGGCCGGGCAGCGCGAGGAGCAGCGTCAGGTGGACCGCGGCCGTCAGGCGATTGCGGCGCAGCTTGCTCATGGGTTCTCTCCGTTGATTTTGTAATTAATGTGGTATCGCGCACAGCCACCGCCGCGGGCCCCCTCCCGCTGCGGTACCCGGACTTTGTAAACAAAATGTGAAGGCGGGGCAAGATGCACGGTGGCCGGGAGACTTCCGGCAGGGTCCGCCGCGAAACGGCACCTGGGGCGCCTCGCGCCGCCGGGGATTCATCCGCCTTCGCTATAGTTTCGCGATGCGCATCCCCCGATTCGGTTCTTTGCCGGCCCTGCTGGTCGCCCTCTCCCCTGCCGCCTGCCACGCGCAGATCGACACCCCCGCCATCGCCCGGGCCCGGGCGGCCATGGACGCCGCCGAGCGCGGTCAGGCCACGGCCTCGCCGCTGCCGCCCGGACATGCGCTGGCCGGATGGGTCGAGTACGCCGGTCTGCGCCGCGGCCTGGACACCCTGCCTGCCGCCGACGGCCAGGCCTTCCTCACCCGCCACGCTGGCGAACCCGTGGCCGAGGCCTTCCGCGAGGAATGGTTGGCGGCACTGGCCCGGCGCGAGGACTGGCCGGCGTTCCGCACCGCCTGGTCCCCGTCGATCAAGGGCGCCGCCCTGCGCTGCGCCGAATTGAACGCCCGGCAGGCGCTCGGCATCACCGACGCGGCCTGGACCGCCGATGCCCAGGCGCTGTGGCGCAGCACCGGGCGATCCCTGCCCGACGCCTGCGACGCGCCGATGGCGGTGCTGGCGGCGAAGGGCGGCCTGCCTCCGGCGCTGCGCTGGGAGCGGATCGAGAAAGCCGCCGCCGAGTGGCAGCCGGGCGTGATGCGCGCCGCCGCCCGCGGTCTGCCGGCGGACGATTTCGCGCTGGCCAACGACTACGCCGCGTTCGTCGAATCGCCGCACGACCGCGCGCTGGCCTGGCCGAAGACGGCGCGCAGCCGGCTCGTCGCCTCGCAGGGGCTGGCGCGGCTGGCGAAGGCCAATCCCGGCACCGCCGAGGCGAAACTGCCGAAGTTCGCCGAGGCGCTGGGCTTCGACGATGCCGACCGCGGCCGGGTCCTGTACCAGGCCGCGCTGTGGACGGTGGCCTCCTACGGACCCGAGTCGGCGCGCCGGCTGGCGGCCGTGCCCGATGTCGCCTACGACGACAAGCTCCACGAGTGGCAGGTGCGCGAGGCGCTGGCACGTTCCGACTGGGCCGCGGCCCTGAAGGCGATCCGCGCCATGCCCGACGCCCAGCGCCGGGATTCGCGATGGCGCTACTTCGAGGCCCGCCTGCTGGAGCAGGCCGGCGACCGCAACGCCGCCCGCGACCTCTACCGCGACGCCGCGACGAAGGCCGATTTCCACGGCTTCCTGGCCGCCGACCGGATCGGCGCCCCCTACGCCCTGTGCCCGGTCGAGCCGGCGATCGATCCGGCAGCGAGGGCCACGGTCGCCAACAACCCGTCGCTGACCCGGTCGATGCTGCTGTATCGCATCGACCGCACCGCGTGGGCCGAGCGCGAGTGGAAGGACGCGCTGTCGCGGTTCACGCCCGCGCAGCGGCGCATCGCAGTCGGCATCGCCCAGGACAACGGCTGGTTCGACCGCGGCGTGTTCGGGCTGGTCAACGTCGGCGGGAAGAATTTCCCGGAGGAACTGCAGTACTACACGCTGCGGTTCCCGCTGCACCACGACACCGCGATCCGGCGCGAGGCCGCGAAGCAGGACGTCGACCCGACGTGGGTCGCCGCCGAGATCCGCGCCGAGAGCGTGTTCAATCCGCAGGCTCGCTCGCACGCCGACGCCCGCGGGCTGATGCAGGTGCTGCCGTCCACCGGCGCCGGCCTCGCCCGCCGCCTCGGCCTGCCGTGGACCGGCGGCGACGGCCTGTACGAACCCGAGTTCAACATCGCGCTCGGCACCGCCTACCTGCGCGAACTCGAGGACCGCTACGGCATGACCTACGTCGCGATCGCCGCCTACAACGCCGGCCCGGCGCCGGTGGCGCGCTGGCAGACCCAGCGGCCGAACATGGACGCGGACTTCTGGATCGAGACCATCAGCTACAAGGAGACCCGCGACTACGTGGCGCGGATCCTCGCCTTCAGCGTGATCTACGACTGGCGGCTCAACGGCAGCGCGCTGCCGGTCACCGACCGCCTCGCCGGGCGGCTGGTCGACACCCGCAAGGCCTTCTTCTGCCCGACGGCGGCGCCGGTCGCGGCGCCGGTCGCGGCACCGGCGCCGCCGTCGGCGGGCTCCCGGCGATGAGCCTCCGGGTCGTCGTCCTCGGCGGCAGCGGCTTCGTCGGCCGACGACTGGTCGCGCACCTGCTCGCGGATGGGCATCGCGTGTGCGTGCTCTCGCGCGACGCGGGCACGCGCGAGCGCGTGCCCGCGGCCGCCGAGCATCGCGCCGGCGACGTGTACGACGCGGCGTTCCTGGGCGAGCCCTTCGCCGGTACCGATGCGGTGGTCAACCTCGTCGGCATCCTCAACGAACGCGGCGACGACGGCCGCGGCTTCCGCAGGGTCTACGTCGAACTGGCCGATGCCGTGATCGACGCGATGCGCGCCGCCGGCGTGCGCCGCCTGCTGCAGATGAGCGCGCTGCACGCCGGCGACGGCGCCAGCCACTATCTGCAGGCACGTGGCGAGGCGGAGGCGCACGTCGTCGCGTCCGGGCTGGACTGGACCCTGCTGCGGCCATCGGTGATCGCCGGCCCCGGCGACGGCCTGTTCTGCCGCTTCGCGCAGTTGCTGCGCTTCGCGCCGGGCCTGCCGCTGGGCGGCACCGGCGTGCGCTTCCAGCCGGTGTGGGTGGGCGATGTGGCCGAGGCCTTCGCCCGCGCGCTGGCCGACGACGCCACCATCGGCCGGCACTACGACCTCGTCGGCCCGGAAGTGATGACGCTCGGCGAGATCGTCAAGCTCACCGCGAAGACGAAGGGCTGGTCGCGGTTCGTGCTGCCGCTGCCCGACGCGCTTGGCCGCGTGCAGGCCGAAGTCGGCGAACACCTGCCGGGCAAGCCGATCAGCCGCGACAACTGGCGCTCGCTGCAGCGCGATTCGACCAGTGACGACAACGGCCTGCCGAAACTCGGCATCGTGCCGACCGACGTGTGCGCGAAGCTGCCCGAAATCCTCGGGACGGTCGCGTGAACCGCTTCACCATCATCTTTCCGAGGACACCCGCATGGGACTGATCGACGGCCTGCTCGGCCACGCCGGCGAAACGCCGGTCGACAAACTCGCCGAGGAATTCGCGCCGCTGCTTGCACCCGGCGAACCGCTGCAGCGCGCGTTCTCCACCATCCGCGACCTGGTCGTGTTCACCGACCGCCGGGTGATGCTGGTGAACAAGCAGGGCATCACCGCGAAGAAGACTGAGTACCGGAGCATCCCGTATCGCGCGATTTCGATGTTCTCGCTGGAGACGGCAGGGCATTTCGACCTCGAGGCGGAGCTGCGCATCTGGCTGTCCGGGCAGCCGGCGCCGATCGAGCTGCATCTCGGCCGCGGCTCGGGGTCGCAGGCCATCGTGGCGTTGCTGGCGCAGCACGCGACGCGGTGAAGCGCGTCGTCGCCTGACATCCGGTGTGCAACGCGGGTGGCGGGCCTGGGCCCGCCCTACGTACACTCGCTCCGGCATAGCGGTCTGAAGGACCGCTCTGCCGTAGACTGACATGATGAAGACCTATCTCGTCGGCGGTGCGGTGCGCGACTGCCTGCTCGGTCTGCCCGTGCACGACCGCGACCACGTCGTCGTCGGCCAGACGCCGGAGGCGATGCTCGCCGCCGGCTTCAAACCGGTGGGCAAGGACTTCCCGGTATTCCTGCACCCGGACACCGGAGAGGAATACGCGCTCGCCCGGACCGAGCGCAAGTCCGCGCGCGGGCATCGCGGCTTCGTCGTCCATGCCTCGCCGGAGGTGACGCTCGAAGAGGACCTGCTGCGTCGCGACTTCACCATCAACGCGATCGCGATGGCCGACGATGGCACACGGGTCGATCCCTACGGCGGCACGCGCGATATCGAAGCGCGGGTGCTGCGCCACGTCGGCCCGGCCTTTGCCGAGGATCCGCTGCGGGTGATGCGCGCGGGTCGGTTCATGGCGCGGCTGGCGCCGTTCGGCTTCACCGTGGCGCCGGAAACGATGACGCTGATGCGCACGATGACCGAGGCCGGCGAACTGGCCGACCTCACCGCCGAACGCGTGTGGAAGGAACTCGCCGGCGCGCTGCGCGCGGCGCGTCCGTCGGCGTTCCTGCGCACGCTGCACGACTGCGGCGCGCTGAAGGTCGTGCTGCCCGAAGTCGATGCGCTGTACGGCGTCCCGCAACGCGCCGAGTTCCATCCCGAGGTCGACACCGGCGTGCACGCGGAAATGGTCTGCGACATGGCCGCGACGCTGGCGCCGGGCGACGACGTCATCGGCTTCGCCGCACTGACCCACGACCTCGGCAAGGCGCTGACGCCGACCGGGAAACTGCCGAAGCACGTGTTGCACGAGCAGCGCGGCCTCGAACCGCTGGAAGCGCTGTGCACCCGGCTGAAAGTGCCCGCAGCGCATCGCGACCTCGCCCGCGCCGCCTGCCGCGAACACCTCAACGTGCATCGACTCGGCGAACTGCGCAGCGTCACGATCCACGACCTGATCGCCCGCTGTGACGGCTTCCGCCAGCCGCAGCGGATCGCGCAGCTCGCCGTCGTCTGCGAGGCCGACAAGCGCGGCCGCGGCGGCATGGCCGACAGCGCGTATCTGCAGGGCGGGGAACTCGTGCGCCTGCACGCCGTGGCGCTGGCCGTGCAGGGTCGCGACGTGATGCGCCCGGGCATGGACGGCCTCGCGATCGGCGACGCGCTGCGACGTGCGCGGATCGACGCGATCAACGCCGCGCGGAAGGCGCCGCCCCCGGAACAGGCGTGAAAACGACTACTTGCGGCGATCCCAGCGCAACAGCAGGTCGCGCCACGGCGTGAGCCGGGTGCCGAGACCGGCGATCACGCCCAGGGTATTCGCCAGCGCGTCGTAGCGATCCATCGTGCGCCCCTCGTGCAGCGCGCCCTGCGCGTACTCCAGGCCGATGCCGAGCAGCACGAGGAAGAAGCCGACGCTCGCCAGCGAACGCCAGCGCGGATACAACTGCACCGCCCCCGCGGCCAGCACCGCGTAGGACAGGAAGTGCTCGAGCTTGTCGTTGGCGCTGGGCAGCGACTGCAGCGACGACGCCGGCAGCAGCGAGAACGCGACCACCGCCGCGACCGCCGCCGACCACAGCATCGCCCACAGCCACGGGCGCCGGAATGGCTTGAGCGACGCCCCGAACCGGTAACCGGCCACGGCTCAGAGCCGGTGGCTGAGATCGCCCGCCACGAAGGCATGGGCGAGACTGGTGCGGCGCGCGAACCCGATCGCCTGGAAACGCTCGCCCATCTCGCCGGGCAGCGTGAGCTGCTTGGCCTGCTGGCGCAGGGCATAGCGCGCGGCTTCGTCGGACGCATCGGCTTCCTGCGCGGTCAGCCGCGCTTCGAGGCCGTTGCCGATCAGGAAGCTCGCCTGCGCGCAGTAACCGGCGAACTCGAAACCGGCGCCGGTGCCGGCTTCGGCCAGCGCGGTGAAATCCACCGACACGGTGACGTCCTGCAGGCCCACGCGCGCGAACACGTCGTCCACCAGCCGGTGGCGATGGAACGCACGCAGCGTGCCGTCCTCGCGCCGCGGGTCGTAGTACTCGCGCCGCGGATACCCGTAATCCACCAGCAGCACCGCGCCGGCGTCGAGCCCGCCGATCACCGCCTGCAGCCAATAAGGCAATTGCGGCAGCACTTCCGAACGGTAACCGTCGCGGAACGATGCACCGCACTGGCGCTCGACATGCCGTACCGACGCGGCCAGCAGGGCATCGGCCGGACGATCCACGCGGGTGAAGGCACCGTCGGGATCCAGCGCGACGTGCTCCTCGAACACCTCGCCGTCGCGGATCGCGAACCGCGATGTCGGCAGCGCATCGATGACCTCGTTGGCGAACAGCACGCCGTTCCAGCGCTCCTGGATCGGGGACTGCAGCCAGCGCACGCGCTGGAAGACCTCCGGGGCCAACCGTTCCCGCAGACGTTCGCGCTGTCGCTGGCGCAGGTCGGCGCTGGGTTCGAGGATGGCGTACGCCGCCGGCAGTGCATGCAGGGCTTCCAGCCGCAGCAGCGCGGCTTCCGCGAACGCGCCGCTGCCGCCGCCGATCTCCACGAACATCGCGTCGGCGCCGAGCGAACGCAGCGTCGGCGCCAGCGCCTCGACCACGCACTCGGCGAACAGGGAACCGAGCTCCGGCGCGGTGACGAAATCCCCCGCCGGCCCGAGCTTGGTCGCGCCGGCGCTGTAATAGCCGAGGCCCGGCGCGTACAGCGCCAGCTCCATGAACCGCCAGAAGGGCAGCGCCCCACCGTTGCTCGCGATCTGGTCCCGGATCAGCTCCGCCAGCCGTTCGCTGTGCGCAAGGGCATCCGGGTCCAGGTCATCGTCGATCGACATGCGGCAGCTCCGTTGCGGGGCCGCACAGGATAGCGAAATCCGGTTCAGCGGCGGGTTTCTTCGGGCTTTTCTTCTTCCTCGCGGATCTTCCGGCGGACGAACCACCAGATGTAGCCGCTCATGACCAGCATGAAGGCGATGCCGCCGAGCGTCATCCAGCCGACCGGCTTGGAGAAGAGTTCGGACATGATGGGGTCCATGGCAGTGCTCCGCTTGGGATGGCGGCCAGCATGCGCCCGTGCCGTGGACGCCGTTTGACTATGGTCAAATGCCTGATCCCGATCCTGATCGCCGCGAGACGCGCCATGCCCGATGCCCGCCCCGTCGCCCTCGTCACCGGCGCCGCGCGCCGGCTCGGCGCCGCCATCGCCCGCCGACTGCATGCGGCCGGATTCGACCTCGCCCTGCACTACCGCGGCTCGGCCGATGCCATGGTCGCACTGGCCGCGGACCTGGAGCGCGATCGTCCCGGCAGCATCGTCGTCCTGCAGGCCGAGCTGGCCGAGTACGACCGCCTGCCCGAGCTGGTGGCGCACGCCGTCGGCCGGTTCGGCCGGCTCGACGCGCTGGTCAACAACGCCTCGGCCTTCTCGCCGACGCCGCTGGGCACCATCACCCCCACCGACTGGGACGCGCAGTTCCTCGTCAATGCCCGCGCCCCGCTGATCCTGGCGCAGGCGGCGGCGCCGCACCTCGCCGCCGCCCGCGGTGCGATCGTCAATCTCGTCGACATCTACGCCGAGCGACCGCTGCGCGACCACATCGTCTACGGCATGAGCAAGGCCGCGCTGGTCGCGGGCACCCGCGCGCTGGCGCTGGAGCTGGCGCCGGCGGTGCGGGTGAATGCGATCGCCCCCGGCGCGATCCTGTGGCCGGACGACAAACCGGAGGCGGCGAAGGCCGCGATCCTCGCGAAGACCCCGCTGGCGCGCACCGGCGACGAGGCCGAGATCGCCGAGGCGGTGCGCTGGCTGCTGCAGGACGCGACCTACACCACCGGCCAGGTGCTGCGGGTGGACGGCGGGCGGATGCTGGAGGGCTGATCCGCCCGCCGGAGCCGTCAACGCTTCGGCGCGAACGCCGATTCCAGCGCCAGCCCGCGGAACGCCGGCGGCGTCTCGTGCGCCACCGCGTAGCGGTACAGCGCCGCGGAGTAGATGCCCGACAGCGCCGACTGGACCACGCCCAGCACCAGCAGGCCGACCAGGAACAGCGCCCCCACCGCGATGCCCGCCGCCGGGGCGGCCTGCCAGGCCAGGAACGCCGAACCGGCGCCGATCGCCACCAGCAGGAAGGTGATCAGCCCGAACGCCGCACCGATGCCGACGTGGCCGATGGCGTTCTCGCCCCAGGTCTTCTTCAGCAGCGCGACGCTGTCCTTCAGCGCGTCGATCGGTCCGATGTCGCGGTTCACCAGCACCGGCACCACCAGGAACGTCGCCAGCGTCCACGCCACGCCCAGGCCGCTGCCGATCATGCGCACGACGATGTTGTTGTCGCGGTCCTTCATCGACTTCAGCACCACGCCGACCGTGGCCGCGATCGCGGCGTAGCCGAGGATCGCCGGCAGCTTGCCGCGGGCGATGCGCATGCCGTCGGAGAAGGTCGGGTCGCCGCCTTCCAGCCGTATCGACGCCGCGCCCACCAGCGCGCTGTTGAAGAACACGATCACCGCGTACTGGCAGAAATAGAACGCGAAGCCGACGATCGCGCCGACGACGTTGAAGCCATGATCGAACAGTTTCAGCGTGAACACCGGCAGCGCGAACGTCGCCAGCACCAGCAGCGTCGCCAGCGACGAGAGCACCGGGAACAGCATCAGTTCCTTGTCGGCGCGCAGCACCGACGCGCTGGCCTTCACCAGATCCCAACTGCGCGAGAACTTCTCGAACATCGCCTGCGTCCTCCCCGGACACGGTGTGTGGAGGCGTCATCCTCCGGCACGCGCCAGCGGCGCCGCAAGCGCAGGAAGTCACCCGCTACAAGATAACGTTGCGGTCCTCGCGACAATCGCGACGCGACGATCGCGCGGCGCGATCAGGCCACAAGGATCACGCCGCGCCGTCGAACACCGCTTCGCAAGGCACGTCTCGTTCGGGCGAATCCGCCCACAGCGCCGCCAGCGTGCGCCCGCTGCGCGGATCGACGAAGTCCGGCGCGATCTCGGCCAGCGGCCGCAGCACGAAGGCGTGGCGCAGTTCATCGCGCGGCAGTTGCAGGTGTCCGGGCCCGGACAGCACGAGGTCGTCGTAGAACACGATGTCGATGTCGAGCGGACGATCGCCGAAGCGTGGCCCGCTGCGATC
>JBGAFR010000091.1:0-12916 GCA_044227145.1 Lysobacteraceae bacterium | reverse complement strand
AACGGCGACTTCGTGCTCGACGAGCGCTTCGAGGACGGCCATTCGGCGATCGAGGCGCGCCTGATCGATCGCCTCGGCGATGCCGGCCGCAAGATCCACACCGGTCGCAGCCGCAACGACCAGGTGCTGGTCGCGACGCGGCTGTGGCTGAAGGATCGGCTCGCCTGCCTGCAAGCGCTGTGCATCGAGAGCGCGCAGGTCGCGCTGGCGCGCGCCGAGGCCGAAGCGTCGGTGCCGCTGCCCGGCTACACCCACTTGCAGCGTGCGGTCGTGTCGTCGCTGGGCATGTGGTGGTCCGCGTGGGCCGAAGGATTCATCGACGACGCGCAGCGCGCCCGCGACACGCTGGCGTGGGTCGACGCCAATCCGCTGGGCAGTGCCGCCGGCTACGGCGTCAACCTGCCGCTGGATCGCGACCACGTGACCCAGTCGCTCGGTTTCGGCCGCCTGCAGCTTTCGGCAGCGTACGCGCAACTGTCGCGCGGCAAGTTCGAGATCGCCGCGGTCGAGGCGCTGGGGTCCGCGCTGCTCGATCTGCGCCGACTCGCATGGGACCTCAGCCTGTTCACCAGCGCCGAATTCGCGTTCGTCGCGCTGCCCGCGCAATACACCACCGGCAGTTCGCTGATGCCGAACAAGCGCAACCCAGACGTGGTCGAGCTGATGCGCGCCAGTTACGCCAGCGTCGCCGCCGCGCGCAGCGAGATCGAACAGTTGCTGTCGCTGCCGTCCGGCTACCACCGCGATTTGCAGTTCAGCAAGGGCGCGATCTTCCACGCCTTCGGCCGCGGCCTCGGTGCGCTGGAACTGCTGCCCGACCTGCTGCGCAACCTTGAATGGAAGACGGAGGCGATGCGCGCCGCGCTCGATCCGTCGATGTATGCGACCGACCTCGCGGTCGATCTCGCGCGCCAGGGCGTGCCGTTCCGTGATGCGTATCGACAGGCCGCCGATCCGGCACGCTGGTCCGCGGGCGATCCCGACGCCAGTCTCGCCGCGCGCACCTCGCCCGGCGCGGCCGCGGCGCTGCGGCTCGACGTGCTGAAGACGCGACTGGCCGCGATGTGAGCCCGCGATGACCACGCCCGCCGCCTTCGCCGAACAACCGCTGCCCGCGTGGAAACGCGCCGTGCTGAAGGTCGGCAGCAGCCTGCTGGCGGGCGAGGGCGGACTGACGCCGCGCAATGCCGAACATCTCGCCGCGTTCGTGCGCAACGCCCAGGCGCAGGGACGCGAGGTGGTGATCGTGTCGTCCGGCGCGGTCGCCGCGGGTCGCGGCCTCCTGCATGCCGCGCCGCGCCCCGGAGCTGCGATGGCCGAGCGCCAGGCGCTGGCCGCACTGGGGCAGGCGAAACTGATGGCGTTCTGGCAGAGCTTCTTCGATCGCCCGGTCGCGCAGGTGCTGCTGACCCACGACGACGTGCGCAACCGTCGCCGCTATCTCAACGCCCGTGCCACGCTGCGCGAACTCCTGCGCTGCGGCGCGCTGCCGATCGTCAACGAGAACGACACCGTCTCGGTCGACGAACTCAAGCTCGGCGACAACGACACGCTGGGTGCGATCGTCGCCGCGCTGATCGATGCCGATGTGCTGTTCATCGCCACGGACATCGACGGCCTGTACGACCGTGACCCCCGCAAGCACCCTGATGCGCGCCCGATCCTCGTCGTGAACGAGATCGGTGAGGGCATCCTTGCGATGGCCGGCGGCGCAGGCAGCGCAGTGGGGACGGGCGGGATGCGGACGAAGATCGTCGCGGCGCAGCGCGCGGCCGCTGCCGGCATCGACACGGTGCTGGTGGATGGCACGCGCGCGGAGACGTTGCACGTGCTGGCGCACGATCGTGCGATCGGCACGCGACTCGTTGCGGGCCGCAGCCGCATCGCCGCGCGCAAGCACTGGCTGCGGCATGCGCCGATCGAACCCGACGCAGCGATCCTCGTCGACGCCGGCGCCGCGACCGCGCTGGTCGAGAAGGGCGCATCGCTGCTGCCGATCGGTGTCTCCGGTGCGCGCGGCGAATTCCGGCGCGGCGACCTGGTGTCGATCCTGCGTGCGGATGCACCGGATGTGGCGCCGATCGCCCGCGGCGTGACGCAATACTCGGCAGCGGACATCCGCCGCATCGCGCGCCGTCGTTCGCAGGAAATCGAGGCGACGCTCGGCTACAACTACGGCGACATGATCATCCACCGCGACGACCTGTCGCTGCTGGCCACACCGCAGAAGGAGCGCGCGGAATGAACGATTCGACGATCCGCGCGCAGGCGCTGGCCTGCCGCGAGGCCGCGCAGGCGGTGGCGGCGCTGTCCACCGACGACAAGAACGCGCTGTTGCGCGCGATGGCCGATGCGCTCGACGCCGATGCGTCGGCCATCCTCGCCGCCAACGCAGACGACCTGCGTGCGGCGGAAGCGAAGGGCATCGCCGGTGCGATGCTCGACAGGTTGAAGCTCGACCCCGCGCGGCTGGCCGCGATCGTGAACGCGGTGCGCGAGGTGGCGACGCTGCCGGATCCAGTCGGGCAGGTCACGCGCCGCGAGACGCGGCCGAACGGACTGTCGATCGAGCGCGTGCGCGTGCCGCTGGGCGTGATCGCGATGATCTACGAGGCGCGGCCGAACGTGACCGCCGATGCCGCGGCGCTGTGCCTGAGGGCCGGCAACGGCGTGATCCTGCGAGGCGGCTCGGAAGCGGTGCGGTCGAACGTGGCGATCGGCGGCGCGCTGAAGCGCGCGCTGGAGGCGCATGGTGTGCCGGCGGCCGCGATCACGCTGGTCGACGACCTGCGCCGCGAGACGATGGTCGAACTGCTGCAGCTCAACGACATCGTCGACCTCGCGATCCCGCGCGGCGGCGAAGGCCTGATCCGCTTCGTCGCCGAGCACGCGCGCGTGCCGGTGATCAAGCACTACAAGGGCGTCTGCCATCTGTACGTCGACGCCGCGGCCGAGCTCGACCTCGCGCTCGACCTGTTGCTGGACGGCAAGGTCTCGCGGCCCGGCGTGTGCAACGCGCTGGAGACGCTGCTGGTGCATGCCGACGTCGCCGACGATTTCCTGCCGCGCGCCGCGGCGATGCTGGCCGAACGTGGCGTGCAGCTGCGCGCCGACCCGCGGGCGCTGGCGCGCATGCCCGGCGCCGTGCCCGCGCACGAGGACGACTGGGACGCGGAATTCCTCGACCTCATCCTCGCCGTGCGCGTGGTCGATTCGCTCGACGACGCCATCGCCCACATTCGCCGCCACGGTTCGGATCACACCGAAGTCATCGCCACCCGCGACGACGCGGCCGCGGCGCGCTTCGTGCACGCCCTGCGCAGCGCGGTGGTGATGGTCAATGCCTCGTCGCGTTTCTCCGATGGCGGCGAACTCGGCCTGGGCGCAGAGATCGGCATCTCGACCACGCGCCTGCACGCCTACGGCCCGATGGGTGCGGAGTCGCTGACGATCGAACGCTTCGTCGTGCGCGGCGAAGGGCAGACGCGGAACCTGTCGCGGCGTTGACGTGTGCTAGGGTGGGGACCTCGCCGGGCGAGGATCGAATCGCGATGCTTCATCCCGCTGCCGTTATCGCGTCCGAATGGGCGCTGTTCGCTCTGTCCTGGCTGCTGGCCGCGTTCTGGCGCAAGTCGGCGAATCGCCGGCTCGGCTTCGGCCGCGAACTCGGCTATCGCTTGGTCCTGATCGTCGGCCTGATCGTCTTCGCCATCCCGGCCCACGGTTATCGCGGCCCGCTGCGATTGTGGTCGGTGTCCTGGACCGGGGCATGGGCCTGCGTCGGCCTCATCGCCCTGGGCTTCGCTTTCGCATGGTGGGCGCGGGTGCATCTCGGCGCGCTGTGGTCCGGCAACATCACCACCAAGGCCGATCATCGCGTGGTCGACACCGGTCCGTACGCGATCGTCCGCCATCCGATCTACACCGGCCTGCTCTTGAGCCTGTACGCCACGATGGCCGCGAAAGGGACCGTCTACGGCGTGGCCGGCGCGGCGATCATCACGCTCGGGCTGTGGATGAAGGCGCGGCTGGAGGAAACCTGGCTGTCGGCCGAGCTGGATGCCGACGCCTATGCGGGCTATCGACGCCGCGTGCCGATGCTGGTGCCGTTCCTGCGTCCGCGGCACTGAGCGCGGGGCGGGTCCGCGCAAACGAAAAGGCCACCCTTGCAGGCGGCCTTTTCGCGGAATTGGTTGGTCGGGGAGACAGGATTCGAACCTGCGACCTCTACGTCCCGAACGTAGCGCTCTACCAGACTGAGCTACACCCCGATCTCGAGCCGGTAATTGTAAGGACTATAGGGGTGGTTCGGCAACCCCGGGGGGCACCCGTGCCGGAGAATCCGATCCGATGCGCCCGGCCAGCCCCCGACCCGGGCCGCCGACCCCGCCCTGCCGCTAAACTTGGCGTCTTCTGCTGCATGCCCCGGAGCCCCGCTTGATCAAGCCGCGTACCCCGCCCGGCGTCCTCGAACTGCTGCCGCGCGACCAGATCGCGTTCCAGCGGATGCTGGACACCATCCGCCGTACCTTCGAGCGGTACGGTTTCCTGCCGGTCGAGACCCCGGTGATGGAGCTGACCGAGGTGCTGCTGACCAAGTCCGGCGGCGAGACCGAGCGCCAGGTCTACTTCCTGCAGTCCACCGGTGCCCTCGACAAGGGCAAGGACGGCCTGCCCGAGCTGGCGATGCGCTTCGACCTGACCGTGCCGCTGGCGCGCTACGTCGCCGAGCACGAGCACGACCTCGTGTTCCCGTTCCGTCGCTACCAGATGCAGCGCGTATATCGCGGCGAGCGCGCCCAGCGCGGTCGTTTCCGCGAGTTCTACCAGTGCGACATCGACGTGATCGGCAAGGACGCGCTGTCCACGCGCTACGACGCCGAGATCCCGGCGGTGATCGCCTCGGTGTTCGAGGGGCTGGCGATCGGCGAATTCACCATCCAGTTCAACCACCGCAAGCTGCTGCGCGGCTTCTTCGAAGGGCAGGGCATCGCCGACGGCGAGCGCCAGGCCGCGGTGCTGCGCGAGATCGACAAGCTCGACAAGCGCGGCGAGCCGGCCGTGCGCGAGACGCTGGTCGGCGGCGACTTCGGCCTGTCGCCGGAGACCGCGGACACGCTGCTCGCGTTCTCGCGCGTGCGCGCGACCGGCCACGACGCCGCGCAGGCCGCGCTCGACGCGCTGGGCGACGGCACGCCGCTGTTCGAGGAAGGCCGCGCCGAGCTGCGCGAAGTGCTGCGGCAGCTGCGCGCGCTGGGCGTCGCCGACAGCCGCTTCGCGCTGAACCTGTCGATCGCGCGCGGCCTCGACTACTACACCGGCATCGTCTACGAGACCACGCTCAACGCGAATCCGGAGATCGGCTCGATCTGCTCCGGCGGCCGCTACGAGAACCTCGCCAGCCACTACACGAAGTCGAAGCTGCCGGGCGTCGGCATCTCGATCGGCCTCACCCGCCTGTTCTGGCAGCTGCGCGAAGCCGGGCTGGTCGAGACCGCCGACAGTTCGGTCGACGTGCTGGTGTCGCTGATGGACGAGGCCGGGCTGGAACACGCGCTCGCGCTGTCGCAGAAGCTGCGCGCCGCGGGCCTGAACGTGGAAACCCAGTTGGAGCCGCGCAAGTTCGCCAAGCAGATGCAGTACGCCGATCGCGCCGGCATCCGCTTCGTCGTGATCCGCGGCGAGGACGAGGCCGCGCGCGGCGCGGTCGCGGTCAAGGACCTGCGCCGCGGCGAACAGTTCGAGGTCGCCGAAAGCGATCTCGCGCGCGCCCTGGTGGTGGAGCGCGAGCAACTGCGTGCGGTCGCCGCGAGCCATCGCGCCAACGTCCTCGATGCGGCGCTGCCGCCGCCCTCCGCCGAAGACCGCGGGAGGACGCCGCTGTGATCGAGGTGATTCCATGTTCCCGCCGAAACCGCCCCGCGACGCTGCGCTCGAGCACCGGAGCCCGCGCATGAAGCCGATCCGTCTCGATGGCCGTTCCCTGACCCGCGACAGGCTGGTCGAGGTCGCCTACGGCGCGCAGGTGATGCTCGACGAGGGCGCGCTGCGCAACGTCGCGCATGCCGCGGCGTTCCTGGCCGAGCAGGTGCGGCGCGAGGAGCCCATCTACGGCGTCTCCACCGGCTTCGGCAGCAACGCCGACAAGCTGCTGGGCGCGCATCCGCTCCGCGACGAACTGCCTGGCGCGAGCCCGTCGGGCCGGTCGCTGCACGAGGAACTGCAGCGCAACCTCATCATCAGCCACGCGGTCTGCGTCGGCGAGCCGTTCGCGCCGGACATCGTGCGGGCGATGCTGTGCATCCGCATCAACACGCTGCTGCGCGGCCATTCCGGCGTGCGCGTGGAAACCCTGCAGGCGCTGGCGGCGATGCTCAACGCCGGCGTAGTGCCGGTGGTGCCGCAGCTCGGCTCGGTCGGCGCCTCCGGCGATCTCGCGCCGCTGTCGCATCTCGCCATCGTGCTGCTCGGCGGCGGCGAAGCCTTCCACGACGGCGAACGCCTGCGCGGCGACGAAGCGCTGAAGCGCGCCGGTCTCGCGCCGGTCTCGCTGTCGTACAAGGAAGGCCTGGCGTTGAACAACGGCACCGCGCAGATGCTGGCCTGCGGCGTGCTCGCGCTGCACCGGCTGGAAGAGTGGCTGGAGACCGCCGACCTCGCCGCCGCGATGACCGTCGACGCCTTCGCCGGTCGGCTGGGCGCGTTCGCCGAAGAGGTGCATGCGCTGCGTCCGCATCCGGGCCAGGTCGAATCGGCCGCGCACCTGCGCAAGCTGCTGGAAGGCTCGACCCTCGCCGACATTCCCTATCACCTCGTGCCGAAGTTCCGGCCGTGGCTGCCGAAGAGCTGGGACACCGCCGAGGCGCAGGCGCTGGGCTTCGACATCGGCTGGGACTGGGTGCCGACCGACCAGCGCCACGGTCGCGAGAAGTTCTACAACCGCTTCAAGCCGTTCCGCGGTGGCAAGAAGCACCAGCCGCAGGACAGCTATTCGCTGCGCTGCGTGCCGCAGGTGCACGGCGCGGTGCGTGATGCCGTGGCGCAGGCGCGGCGCGTGCTGGAGATCGAACTCAACGCCGTCACCGACAACCCGCTGGTATTCCCGGACGCGCGCGCCGAGCACGTCGAGCAGCAGGTGATCTCCGCCGGCCACTTCCACGGCATGCCGCTGGCGCTGGCGATGAGCTACGTGAAGGCAGCCATACCGGTGCTGGCGTCGATCAGCGAGCGCCGCCTCAACAAACTGGTCGATCCCGCGACCAGCGACGGCCTGCCGCCGTTCCTGATCGGCAATGAAGATGCGACCGAGTCCGGCTACATGATCGTGCAGTACACCGCCGCGGCGATCGTCAACGACCTCGCCAGCCGCGCGCATCCGGCGTCGGTGTACTCGATCCCGACCAGCGCCAACGCCGAGGACCACGTGTCGATGGGCGCCAACGAGGCGCGGCACGTGCTGGCGATGGTCGACGACCTCGGCAAGGTGCTTGCGCTGGAGCTGATGACCGCCGCGCAGGCGCTGGACCTGCGGCGCGACATGATCAACGCCGCGCGCGACCTCGCCGATCGCGCCGACGCCGCGGCGCTCGCGGCGAAGGTGCAGGGCGGGCCGCAGCCGGGCGCGCCGGGTCACGACGTGTTCCTCGCCGAAGTCGAGGCGCTGCGTGCCGAACTCGCGGCCGCCGAGCCGTTCCATCCCGGCCAGGCGGTCGCCGCCGCGCATGCGGCGATCCGCGAAGCGGTGCCGTTCCTCGGCCGCGACCGTGCGCTCGACATCGACATCGCCGCGATGCTGGCGTCGATGCGCGATGGCGGCGTGTTCGCCGCGGCGCACGCGCTCGACTGAAACGACGCGGCTGCGGCGTCAGGCCGCGGCGCTCGCGTGCGTGCGCCACGTGCCCGTGCGGCGCCCGCGCGTGCGTCGGCGCAGCGCGATCGATGCCGCATCGCCGACGACGGCATCGTGCCAGTCGTCGGCGAGCGACGCGCGCGATTCCGGGCCGATCGTCGCGCGCACGGCGCACGCGACGTCCCAGGCCAGCGCTTCGATCCCGGCATCGTGTACCACCGGAAGCCCCAGTGCGCACAGTTCGTCGCCGGTGATCGCGTAGTCGTGCGACCCGTGCCCCTGCAGCAGATCCCGGACGATCCTCTCGCGACGTTCGCGCGACGGCTCGTGCAGGGCGAGCAGCGCGTCGGCCTTCGTTTCCATCGCGCGGGCCGTCCGGTGGAAGGTTGCCAGCGTGTTCGGCGACATGCGCCGGCCGAGCAGCGCCAGCGCCTGCGCGGACGCCGCTGCCTCCGGCAGGCCGAACATGGCCTGCAGCGCTTCCGGCAGCCGCCGCAGGTCCTCGGACGACAGCGCTTCGGGCATGCCCGCGCCGCCGCCGGCGAGATGCGGATCGATCGGCGAAAAGAGGGCGAGCGGCCCGGGAACTATTTCGCGCGCCGCGAGCGCCATCAGCGTGCCGGAGGAGGCGCAGGCATGCGGTACGAGGAAGCGCAGCCTTGCAGTCGCGGCGTGGAGTCGCAGCGCGAGGCGATACGCGGCATCGACTTCGCCGCCGCGCAGCCAGACGACCACGTCGAGACAAGCCCGGTCGCCAATCCGCGCCAGTGCGTCGTCCAGCGCGGGCGACAGGTCGGCGTCGATGTTCGAGGCGGCGAGCACCAGCGTCGGCACGCCGGTGTGCAATTGCAGCCGATGCAGTCGTTCGCGCAGGCGGTTCGCGGACACGCGCTCAGCGCCTGCCGTGCGCGCCGGCGATCAGCCGGTCGGCGAGGGCGTCGAGCATGCGCAGTTCCGGCGCCAGCTGTTCGACGAACAGGCACTGCCCGCCGGGGTTGTTCTCGAGGAACACGTGCTGCCCGTCGGGCGTGACGATCAGGTCGATCGCACCGTACTGCAGGCCGTAGCTGTGCACGAACTCCCGACAGCGCCGTTCCAGCGCCGGCGGCAGCGTCTCCGCTTCGTAGCGGATCGGCGCGCTGAAATCGCGGAAGTCCAGCTGCGTGCGCGGGTCGTCCTGCGAGTGGATGCGCGCGGCGAACACCTGGTCGCCGATCACGGTGATGCGCAATTCGTGGCGCTTGGCGACGAGGTGCTGGAACAGGCAGGGCGGCTCGGAGACGGCTTCGAGCAGGCGCGCCTCGGTCGCACCGATCAGCGTGGTGCCGAGGCCGCCGCTGACGCGGTCCTCTTCCGCGACCTGGTCCGCGCCCAGCGCAGTGGAAGCCATGCACTTGAAGACGACGCCATCCGCATTGGCGGCGTGGAAGGCGATGGCGCTCGCGGCCCGGGCAGTGATCAGCGTCTCCGGCACGTCGAAGCCCATGCGAGCGGCGCGCGCGAGCTGTTCGCCCTTCCACTGCGCGCCGCGCACGGCGAGCGGATGGCTCATCCAGTACACGTCGTCCAGTCCGTACAGCAGGCTGGACAGCGCGTGCCGTGTTTCCTCGATGGCGTAGGCGCGTTCCTGCGGGCCGAAGCGATGGGCGAAAGCGAAGTCCGCGGTCTTGCGTGTCCACACCGCGCCGATGTCGGCCAGCGCCAGGGTATCGCCGCTCGGCCGATGATGCAGGTGACCCACCCAGGCCAGCGCGCGGAAATGCAGGTCGAGCTCGTAATCGACCGGGAAGCGGTCGAGATCCAGCCGGAAGGCGGGACGGTCGCGCGCGGCGATGCGTTCGGCGACGAGGTCCGCGTGCAGGTCGGCGCGATGGGTGACGATGAGGACGCGGCGGGTCACGGCATGCGGGAATGAACGAGGCGAGGGACGGTCGTGCCCCCGTCGCGATTCGCACCGAACGCTTGGCTGCGAAGGCGCGCACGCCGGCCGTGATCGGCAGCGGCGGGGCGACCGGCGGGACGGACCGTCCGGATGCCGTCTCGCCGGCCGCGATCCCGAACGACGGGGTGTCGTGTCGGGATCACCCGCGGCGAGGCGGGGCGCTCAGCACCAGGCGCCGTTGTCGCGTCCGAGGGTCGTGCTGTAGCGGTAATCGCCCTGGTGCGTCGGGTCGGTGCAGCCGGCGGTGGCGACGCCGTCGCGGATGTCCCAGCGGGGCTGTTCGAGGCTGCGGGTCTTCTCGGCGAGGCGGAAGGCGAACGTCTTCTTGTCGGTGTCCATGTGCATGTCCTTTTCGATGGGAGTCGAAGCACTCGAAGGCCGGTACGGTAGGCGCCCGGCCAAGCATGACTAGCACGCGTCTCCGGCAGGGTCAACGACGGGGTGACGGCCGGCGCCGCGTTCACGCGCGGTTTCGGCTGGAGTGCGACGCGCGTCGGTAATTCGCATTGCTGCGACGGAATGCGGGCGCTTGACGTGCGGCATCGCAGCAAGTTAACGTGATAGCACGTTAATACAATATCCAGCCTGATCATTCCGCCCCGAGCCATGAAGCACCGCATCCAGCCGCTGCCCGAACGCGACGCCCAGGCCGGGTTGGACGCGCTTGCCGCCACGCTGGCCTCGCTGCGCCGGCCCGAGGACGTGCGCGCTTTCCTCGAGGATCTGTGCACGCCGGCGGAGCTGGAGGCCATGGCCGATCGCTGGAAGGTGGTGCCGCTGCTGGTCGAAGGCGTGCCCTACCGCGAAATCCACGACCGCACCCTGGTCAGCGTCACCACCATCGGCCGCGTCGCGCGGACCATCGAACGCGGCGCCGGCGGCTATCGGCTCGCGATCGGTCGTCGCGCCCGCGCCGGGCGTCGCGCCGACGGCGCCCCCTGAAGGACTTCCCATGTCTCCCGCTCCCGCAACCTCCACCCGCGACCGCCTGCGCATCGCGATCCAGAAAAGCGGCCGGCTCAGCGAGCCGGCGCTGGCCCTGCTCGCCGCCGCCGGCCTGAGCTGGCAGGAGAGCCGCGACAAGCTCTTCTACTATGGCGAATCGCTGCCCGTGGACCTGCTGCTGGTCCGCGACGACGACATCCCGGGCCTGCTCGCCGACGGCGTCTGCGACCTCGGCATGGTCGGGCGTAACGTGCTGCTCGAACAGGATTACGACCGCGCCGCCCGCGGCGAGGCGGTGCCGTTCCGCGAGTGGCGGGGGCTCGGTTTCGGTCGCTGCCGGCTGATGTTCGGCATTCCCGACGGCTGGGACTGGGATCCGCAGGCGCAGCTGCCGGGCACGCGCATCGCCACCAGCTACCCGGCGCTGCTGTCGCGCTGGCTGTCCGAACGCGGCATCGCCGCCACCCCGGTGACGATGTCCGGCTCGGTCGAACTGGCGCCGAGGCTGGGCCAGGCGGACCTGGTCTGCGACCTGGTGTCCAGCGGCGCGACCCTGGCGTCCAACCGGCTGAAACCGGTGGAGGTGGTGCTCGACAGCGAGGCCGTGCTGGCCGGGCCGGTGGAACCGTTCGCCGACGTCCGCGCGGGGATCGCCGAATTGCTGCTGCGCCGTCTCGACGGTGTGATGAAGATTCGCGACAGCAAGCTGCTGATGCTGCAAGCTCCCCGGTCGATCCTGCCGCAGGTCCTGCAACTGCTGCCCGATGCCGAACCGCCCACCGTCATGTCCCTCGACGGTCGCGAGGGCGGCGACGTGGCGGTGCAGGCGCTGTGCCACGGCGCCATGACCTGGCAACGGCTGGAGGAACTCAAACGCGCCGGGGCCCGGGGGCTCATGGTGCTGCCCGTGGAGAGGATGCTGGCATGAACACGTCGACGAAGGCGCCGCTGGCGAGCCGGATCGATCTCAATCTGTCGACCTGGGCCGGCCTCGACGAGGCCGGGCGGCGCGCTGCGCTGCGACGCCCCACCCAGGACTCGGCCGCCGCGGTGCGCCTGGGCGTGGGCAAGATCATCGCCCGCGTGCGTGCCGACGGCGACGCTGCGCTGCGCAAGTACACCCGCCTGCTCGACCACGCACTGCTGGAGACCTTCGCGGTCTCCGAGGCGGAGTTCGATGCGGCCGAGGCGGCGCTGGATCCGGCGCTGCGCGCCGCCATCGTCGATGCCGCCGGTCGCATCGAGGCCTTCCACCGCGAAGGCGGCGTGCGCGAATACGCGGTCGACACTGCGGAGGGCGTGCGCTGCTCGCGGATGGTGCGCCCGATCGCGCGCGTCGGCCTCTACATTCCCGCCGGCAGCGCGCCGCTGCCTTCGACGATGCTGATGCTCGGCGTGCCGGCGCGCATCGCCGGCTGCGACGAGGTGATCGTGTGCACGCCGCCGCGACCCGACGGCAGCGCGGACCCGACCGTGCTCTTCGCCGCGCGTCACTGCGGCGCGACCCGGGTGTTCAAGCTCGGTGGCGCGCAGGCGATCGCGGCGATGGCCTCCGGCACCGAGAGCGTGCCCGCCTGCGACAAGCTGTTCGGCCCCGGCAACGCCTGGGTGACCGAGGCCAAGCGCCAGGTCTCGACCGTCGAAGGCGGTCCGGCCATCGACATGCCGGCCGGGCCCTCCGAGTTGCTGATCATCGCCGACGGCGGCGCCACGCCCGCGTTCGTCGCCGCCGACCTCCTGTCGCAGGCCGAGCATGGCCCCGATTCGCAGGTCATCCTGCTCTCGGACTCGGCGCCGCTGATGGCGCGCGTCGCCGCCGAACTGCCGCCGCAGCTCGCGCGGCTACCGCGCGCCGACATCGCCCGCCAGGCGCTGTCGAAATCGCGGCTGATCCTGGTGCCGTCGCTGGATGTCGCGTTCGACGTCAGCAACCGCTACGCGCCGGAACACCTGATCCTCGCGCTGCGCGATGCCGAACCGTGGCTGCGCAAGGTGCGCTGCGCCGGCTCAGTCTTCCTTGGCGACTACGCCGCCGAAGCGCTGGGCGACTACTGCAGCGGCACCAACCACGTGCTGCCGACCGGCGGCGCGGCGCGCGCCTGGAGCGGGCTGTCGGTCGCCAGCTTCCAGACCTCGATCAGCGTGCAGCGCGTCGATGCCGACGGCCTGCGCACCATCGG
>JBGAFR010000090.1:0-13676 GCA_044227145.1 Lysobacteraceae bacterium | reverse complement strand
GGCGGTGCGGCGGCCGCGGCCTGCTGGGCCGAGATCTGCTGCCAGTGGAACAGGCAGCGCTCCAGCTCGCCGCGGGTGACCGGCTTGGCGAGGTAGTCGTCCATGCCCGCATCGAGGCACTTCTGCCGGTCGCCGGCCATCGCATTGGCGGTCATCGCCACGATCGGCAGGCGCCGGCCGCCGGTGGCCGCCTCGTGTTCGCGCCAGCGACGGGTGGCGGTATAGCCGTCCATCACCGGCATCTGGCAGTCCATCAGCACCATGTCGTAGCGCGATGCCGACATCCGCAGCAGCGCGGCCTCGCCGTTGGTGGCGCTGTCGCAGTGGGTGCCGAGCACGCCGAGCAGGCGCTGGCCGACCATCAGGTTGACCGGATTGTCCTCGACCAGCAGCACGCGCATCGGGCGGGCCGAGGGCATCGGCTCCTCCTGCGTCCGTGCCGGTGCGGCAGGCGCTGCGGCCAGCGTCTGCATCGTCGTCTCGGCGTGGGCGGGCGCGACTGCCGGCACGGGCAGCGACGGCTCGATCTCGAGCGGCGCGCCGGTATCGACGTACATCGGCATCGGCGCTGGGGCGTCGCCTTCGTCGTCGCGACGGCCGAGCAGCGCCGCGCGCAGGTCGGCGTCGGGCGACAGCCGCGGCAGCACGCTCGCACTCTGCAGCAGTTCTTCCGGCACCGGCTCGTCGCCCTGCAGGCAGATGAGGCGCACCTGGCCGTAGGTGTTCTGGCGATCGAGATTGCGCTGCAGCGCCACGGCGGTGCTGCGCACGCTGCTGAGGTCGGCCAGCACGGTGGTGTAGGCCCAGGCAGGCCCCTGGTGCAGGGCGCCGCGGATGCGCTCCAGCGCCTCCTGGGTGGACTCGACGCTGGTCACGCGCAGGCCCCAGTTCGGCAGCAGCATGCTCAGGCGCAGGCGCAGGCGTTGGTCGCCGGTGAGCAGCAGCACGCGGCCGGTGGTGGGTTCGGCCGCCTTGGCCGCGGCGATGTCGCCCTGCACCTTGAGCAGCGGGACCTCGAACCAGAAGGTCGAGCCCTGTCCGGATTCGGATTCGACGCCGATGCGGCCGCCCATCAGGTCGATGATGCGCTTGGAGATCGCCAGGCCCAGCCCGGTGCCGCCGTACAGGCGCGTGGTGGAGGCGTCGGCCTGGCTGAAGGCCTGGAACAGCCGGTCCTGCGCCGCCGGCGAGATGCCGATGCCGGTGTCGCGGACCTCAAAGCGCAACTGATGCTGCGCGCTGGTCTCGCCGATCCGGCGCACGGTCACCGTGATCCCGCCGCGCTCGGTGAACTTCACCGCATTGCTGATCAGGTTGCTCAGCACCTGGCGCAGGCGCACCGGGTCGCCGCGCACCGGCAGCCGGACCGACGGGTCGATCTGCAGGGCCAGGCGCAGGCCCTTGCTCTGCGACGGCCGCTCCATGAGCTGGATCACCGACTCCAGGGTGTCGCGCAGGTTGAAGGTGGTGGATTCGAGCTGGAGCTTGGACGCCTCGAGCTTCGAGTAGTCGAGGATGTCGTCGACGATGCGCAGCATCTGCTGCGACGACAGGAAGGCGGTGTGCACCATCTCCGCCTGGTCGGCCGGCAGGCGCGCGTGCATCAGCAGGTCCAGCATCGGCACGATGCCGTTGAGCGGGGTGCGGATCTCGTGGCTCATGGTCGCCAGGAACTCGCCCTTGGCCATCACCGCCGATTCCGCATCCTGCTTGGCCTGGCGCAACTGCTGTTCGAGCGTGCTGCGCCGCTGCAGTTCGGATTCCAGTTCAGTGCGTTCGGCGTCGCTGCGCGCGGCGATCTCCGCGGCTTCGCGCATGTGGCGCTCGTAGTCGCGCGAGGCCCAGGTCAGGTAGGCGACGATGGCGGCGGTGATGCCGGTGAGGGCGATGCCGATCGTCAGCCACGGCCCGTCGGTGGTGACGAAGTGCAGGGCCAGCACCAGCACGGCGGCGACGGCGGTCGCCAGCGCCAGCCAGCGGAGGGTCAGGAGCGAGGGCTTCGGGTCGTTCAAGGCGCGGTACCTGAGCTGTATCGACGTCGGCATCGGGTCCATCCGGGACCACGGTGCCCCCTCCGGCGCGGGCCGGAAGGCCGATGATGCCCCACAGCGCGCCGGGTTGACCAGCGCGGTCGACGGAAAGAAGGCGTCGCGACGCGCTTAGAGCAGCGCCGACTGGAAGTCGAAGTCCATGGCGTCCGCGGCGCGCTGGACCAGATCGCCCTGGATGTAGTCGATGCCGCTGAGCCAGAGCTTGGCCGCGGTCTGCGGGTCTTCGACGTGCTGGCCGATGACCTGCAGCCCCTGCAGGTGGGCGCGTTCGATCACCTGGCGCATTTCGTCGTGGACCGCCTGCTGGTCGATCCGCGCGGCGTAGTGCGGCGACAGGCGCAGGTAGCTCAGCGGCAGCTGGGCCATCAGCGCGTCGGCCTCGGGGTTCGACTGGAACTGGCTCAGGCACAGGCGCACGCCGGCGGTCATCATCCGCTCGCAGAACTCGCGCAGCAGCACCGAGTGCACCAGCGCATCGCCTAGGCGCACGTCCACCACCAGCAGCCGGCCTTCGATGCCGAGGTCGGCCATCGCGCCCAGCAGCCAGTCGCTGTAGCCGTCCTGGCCGAGGGTGCGCGCCGCCTGCGGCACGAACAGCCGCGCCCGCTGGCTGCCGCGCAGCTGTTCGCCGAGGATGGCCATCGCCCGGGTCATCACCCGGCGATCGATCTCGTGGACCAGGCCCGCGCGCTCGGCCACCGGGACGATCTCCGCGGCCGTGTGCATCAGGCCTTCGGCGTCGCGCAGGCGGACCAGGGTCTGGTACTGCTGCTGGTCGCTGCCGACCACCGAGACGATCGGCTGGAACGCCAGCTCCAGGCGCTCGTTCGCCAGCGCGTCCTGGACCTTCGCCAGCACCTGCGCGGCCTGCTCGCTGACCGCGTCGGCGGGCGGACGGTAGGCGGCGATGCCGGTCGATTCGGCACGGGCCAGACGCAGCGCCTCTTCCGCGGCGGCCAGCGCGCCGCCGGCATCGGGGAAGCCGCGAGCGAGGTCGACGTAGCCGACGCAGGCGCGCAGCCGCACCGGGTCGCCGTTGATTTCGAGGGTCTGGCCGAGGAAGGCGTCGCGCAGCTGCCGCGCCCAGACCGCGTGGCGGTCGGCGGGCAGGCCGGGCCAGTAGACGACGAAGGTGTTGTCGTTCAGGCGCGAAGCCGCGCGCTCGCCCGCGACCGAGGCGACCAGCTTCCCGGCCTCGGTCAGGATCGCGTCCAGCGCCGCGTAGCCGTAATGGTCGCGCAGCGCGGAGGTGCCTTCGATCACCACGAAATGCACCGCGCCGGAGGTCTGGCCCGGGAACGCCAGCGACAGCTGCTGCAGCATGTAGTTGCGGGTGAGCAGGCCGGTGGCCGGATGCCGCCGCACTTCCTGTTCGCGCTGCTGCTTCAGCGCGCGGGCGCGGCGGACGCGGTTCTGCACCGCGGCGATGAGGTGCCGCGGCCGCACCGGTTTGCTCAGGTAGTCGTCGGCGCCGCTGTCGAGCACTTCCAGATGGCGCTCGGGATCGGTGTCGCCGGTGAGGAACACCACCGGGGTGTGGGCGTAAGCGGCGTTGTGGCGGATCTGCGCGGTCAGCTCGGTACCGGTCATGCCCGGCATGTGCAGGTCCATCAGCATGAGATCGGGCTGGAAGCGCTCCATCGCGGCCAGCGCCTCGCTGGCCAGGGCCACGACTTCGGCGTCCATGCCCGACCCCTTGAGGATGCTCTGGGCAAACAGCGCCTGGCTGCGGTCGTCTTCGACGATCAGGATCCGGTACGCCGGCTCGCCCTGTTCCTCCGGCACCACCTGCGGCGTGCGTTCGATCTCGGGCTTCGCGCCGGCGCCGTCGGCGGCGACCGCTTCCGGCGGCGCGGCATCGGCGCACCAGCGGCGCCAGTAGCCCGCCGGCGGCATCTCGGCCCGCGCGCGGCCGGGGCCGCTTCCCTGGGGAGGACCGAACGACGGACCGGGCGCGCTGGGAACGAAGGACATCGGGACTCCGGAGGCGAACCCGCATTATGCGGCTTCGCCCCCGGATGGGAAGCGCCGCCCCGACGAGGGCCGGCGGCGCGGCTCAGCGTGAGGGGTCGAGGCCGTTCGCCGTCGCCGCGGGCGGGATCGTCTCGCCTCCCGAAAACAGGCGCGCCAGTCCGCGCGTGACCTTGCGCCAGAGCCACCAGACGACCAGCGCGGCGATCACGCCCGTGCCCACGACCAGGGTCAGCGCGATCCACGGGTGCGCCCAGGCCAGCGCCAGGCCGCCGACGACCGCGGTGTCCTCGACCACCGACGCCGTCCAGTTGGTGACCGGTTCGGGCGAAGTGTTGAGCAGGGCGCGGGTGCCGGCCTTGAGCACATGGCTGGTCAGCGCCGCGCCGGCGCCGGCCGCGAGCATGCCGCCGGCGAGGTCGCCGTCCGGCGACATCGCGGCCGCGGCGAGGAAGGCACCGGCGGGGATGCGCAGCAGGGTATGGAGCAGGTCCCAGCCGGAATCGACGCCGGGGATCTTGTCGGCGAAGAACTCCACCGCCGCCAGCAGCCCCGAGATGCCGAGCACCCAGGGCGAGGTAGTGACTTCGAGCGCGGGCGGCAGGTGCAGCCAGCCGAAATAGCCGGCGATGCCGACCCCGAACACGGTGAGATAGGCGCGCACCCCGGCCAGCCAGGCCAGCAGGATGCCGATGGCGAACACATGGGCTTCGGACATGAGGACACTCCCCCCAGCGAACCCCGGCAGCCTCGCGGCCGGGCGCGGTGGCGGCCGGTCGGGCCGCACCGGCGCAGAGTATCAGCCGCTCGGCTTGATGCAGGCTTAAGCGCCGCGGATCGTTCCTCGCGGCGCGTCGCTCCCCGCGGCATGCCTCTTCCGGCCTGCACCCTCCCGAGGCGTGGACGCCGACACCGCACGCGCCGGGACGGTGCGGGTACGATGGACGGCGATGAGCGAGTCCTCCGACACCACCGCCCCGCGGCGGCGCAATCGCCGCCGGAAAGCGCCTGCCGAGACCGTGCCGCCCGCCGAGCCGGCGGTGCGGGCGATCCTGGAACAGGCGCTGCACCCGGACCCGGCGACGCTGGACGCCGAGGTCGGCGATCAGCGGGACGTGTCGCCGGAGGTGCCCCACGAGCCCACCGAAACGCCCGCACGCCGTCGTCGCAAGGCCGCCGCCAAGGCTGCCGAACCGAAGCCAGAAGCGTCGCGCGCGCCGCGCAAACGCCGACGCCGGGCCGTTCCGCCGGTGCCGGTCGTGACGGCGCGCGCCGACGATGTCGTGGTCGACGATGCGGTCGCCGGCGAAGCGGCCGACGTCCCCACGGTCGTCGCCGCGCCCGCGGAAGCGGCGGACGCCGGTCCCGCGAACGCGCCGGCGCCGGTCGCGGACTGGCCCGATGCCGCCGAATGCTGGTCGCCCGACCGGGAGACCGTGGCCGTGGTCGAGGCCGATCCGGACGCGCGGGGAGGCGAGGCGCCGGGGCAGGACGCGCCCGAACAGGACGTGCCGGGATCGGGAGATGCGTCGCCGGACGAGCCGCCGACGTACGCCGACGTCGCCGATGCGAACCACGCCGATCCCGATCCGCCGCCCGACGCGTTCGATCCCGGCGAGACGCAAGCGACGGGAGGCGGTCCGCCGCCACCGGCCCCGCCGGCCCATGCGCATGCACCCGTGCCCCACGGCTGGGTCTACCTCGCCGTCGGCCTGTTCCTCACCGCGCTGGGTTTCGGCGTGTGGGGCGTGTGGAACGTCTTCTTCGCCGACGGCGACGCGCAGACGATGGCGGCCGTGCGCACCCGCGCCGATCGCCTGAGCCAGGAAGTCTCGACCCTGCGCCGCTCCGACCAGATCAGCCGCGACGCCAACCGCGACCTCGAGCGCACGCTGGCCGAGCGCGACGAGGAGATCGCCAGCCTGCGCGCCGACATCGCCTTCTACGAGCGCTTCGTCGGCGCCACCGGCCAGCGCCGCGGCCTGAGCGTGCACACCCTCGAAATGCACCGGCAGGACGGCGACGCCTGGCATTTCGTCGCGACCCTCACCCAGAACGTCAACCGAGGCGCGGTGAACGACGGCCGGCTCACCCTGTCGGTGGAAGGCACCCGCGGCGACCGCATGGAGAAGCTGGCGTGGGCGGCGCTGCGCAAACAGCCCAATGCGCCCGGCCAGCCCTATTCGTTCAAGTACTTCCAGCAGTTGGAGGGCGAAGTCCTGCTGCCGGCGGACTTCAAACCGCTGCGGGTCACCGTGCGTCTGGTCCCGCAGAGCGGCAGCGCGGTCGAACAGTCCTTCCCCTGGCCCGAAACGCTGCATTCCGCCGCCGGCGGATGACGCCGGCGCGCTTGAACCCTCGGGCGCCGGGCCGCATCCTGTGCACATGGATATGCACGCTTCCGCACCGTCCCCCACCGATGCCGCGCCGTCGGCGCCGCTGGTCGACTTCACCGCCGCCGCCGCCGCCAAGGTCCGCGAGCTGATCCGCGAGGAAGGCAATCCCGCGCTGAACCTCCGCGTCTACATCCAGGGCGGCGGCTGCTCGGGCTTCCAGTACGGCTTCGAGTTCGACGAGCAGCGCAACGAGGACGACATGGCGATCGTCACCGACGAGGTGACCCTGCTGGTCGATCCGCTCAGCCTGCAGTACCTCGTCGGCGCACAGGTCGACTACACCGAGAGTCTGCATGGCGCGCAGTTCGTGATCCGCAATCCGAACGCGAAGACGACCTGCGGCTGCGGCAGCAGTTTCAGCGCCTGAGGCGGCCGTGATGACGTTGCCGGCGCCCCGGTTCGCATTCGTCGAGGGCGCGCTCGACCGCGCTGACGCTCTGCGCGACAAGCCCGATGCCCTGCACGCCTACTGGCCCGACGCCCGCGTGGTCGTGGTCGATGCCGACGGCCGCACGCGGGCGGACGCCGCGGGCGCGCTCGCGGCTCAGCACGGGCGCACGCTCGCGGACTCGCCGGGCGAGGCCGTGTTCCTCGGCATGCGCGGCGACGAAGCCTGGTTCGCGCTTGAGGGCGAGGCCGCCGACGCGCCGGCCGCAGCGCCGGCGCCGTTCGAGACGCGCGGTGCGCAGGACGGCCGCATCGACCTGCGCTCGGCGGCGGCGCAGTGGCCGGCATTCGAGGCCACCGTGTTCGCGCAGGCCCGCGCCGTGCTGCACTGGCGCGCGCGGCATCGCCATTGCGGTGCCTGCGGTGGTGCGCTGCGGTTCGAACGCGGCGGCTGGCAGGGCCATTGCGACGCCTGCGGGCTGGACCACTACCCGCGCACCGATCCCGCGGTCATCGTCGCCGTCAGCGATGGCGAACGCCTGCTGCTCGGTCGCCAGGCGAGCTGGCCGCCGCGCCGCTATTCGACGCTGGCCGGCTTCGTCGAGCCGGGCGAAACGCTCGAACAGACCGTCGCCCGCGAGGTGATGGAGGAATCCGGCGTGCGCGTGCGCGCCAGCCGCTACCTCGCCTCGCAGCCGTGGCCGTTCCCTTCGTCGCTGATGCTCGGCTTCGTCGCCGACGCCGAACCCGACCCGCCGCAGGCCGACCAGGAGCTGGAAGACGTGCGCTGGTTCTCGCGCGAGGACGTCGGCGCCGCACTGCGCGGCGAGAGCGGCCCGGACGGGCTGCTGCTGTCGCCGTCGATCTCGATCTCGCGCTGGCTGATCGAGGCCTGGCACGCCGGCGCCGAGGGTTGAGGGCGGGTCGTTCGCGACGCCGCCGGTTTGATCCTGCGCCGGGGCCGCATCGGGCCGGCTGCTAGACTGCGGCCATGTCCGCCACCCTCATCGCCGTCGTGTTCGCCCTGGTGCTGGGCCATCTGGCGCCGGGCTTCGCCGCGGTGGTGCGTCGCCACGCGCTGTACGCCGACTGGCTGCGCTGGCTCGCCGCGCGCATGACGCTGCGGCCGGCGTTCTGGCGCGATCGTCCCGGCATCCTCGTGGCGGTGCTGCCGCCGGTGCTGCTCGTCGCGCTGGTGCAGTACGGCCTCCGCACGCCGCTGGCGGGCGTGCTCGGTTTGCTGTTCGCGCTGGCGGTGCTGTTCTGGGCCTGGGGGCCGCGCGATCTCGATGCCGATGTCGCCGCCGTCGTCGATGCCGGGGACGGCGGCGCGCGCCGCGCCGCGGCCGCGCAGCTCGCGCCCGCGTGCGCAAGCGAGAGCGCCGAGCCGGGCCTGCTGGTCGAAGGCGTGTTCGCCGGTGCGTTGCGTCGCTGGTTCGGAGTGCTTGCGTGGTTCATGGTGCTCGGCCCTGCCGGCGCGGTGCTTTACCGCCTCGCCGCGCTCTCGGCGGAAGCCGAAGGCGCCGACGTCCTGCCCGAAGGCACCCGTGCCGGCGCGTGCACGCTGTTCGCGCTGCTGAACTGGCCGGTGGCGCAGGCGATGACCCTGTCGTTGGCGCTGGTCGGCAACTTCGACACCGTGCTCGGCCTGTGGCGGGAGCGCGGCGGTGCGTCGCTGCAGCTCGATCACGCCTATCTCGGCGCGGCGGCCCGTGCCAGCGTGCGCAGCGAAGTCGCCGAAGAGGCGCAGGAATTCATCGAGGAAGGCGTCGCCCCCGGGAACGCCTGGGCGAAGCTCGGCGAACTGCCCGAACTGCGCGACGCGATGAGCCTGGTGTGGCGCATCCTGCTGCTGTGGCTGGCGATCCTCGCCCTGTTCGTCGTAGCGGGATGGGTGAGCTGAGGCGCTTGCGCGGCCCTGCCGCGCGCCTCAGCGAACGCCCGCACACGGAGGTGCGGGCCGGGCGATCCGAAGCTAGAAGAATCCCGCCATGGATGGCATCGATTTCCTGATCGAAGCGACCGCCTGCGCGGCCCTGCCGCGCGCCTCAGCGAACGTCGCACACCGCACCCCATCCCGTAGGAGCGCCGGAAGGCGCGACCAGACAGCCTCGCCCGTGGGAGCGACGGAAGTCGCGACCGGCTGCGGCCGGCCTCTCCATTGTTCGTCGCGACTTCCGTCGCTTCCACGGAGGCGTCGATGGGTCGCGCCTTCCGGCGCTCCTACAAAAGGAGGGGGCGCTCGTTACGCCAGCCTCGCCAACGCGGTAGAGCGGGCTGAAGCCCACGCTACCGACATCCGCAGGGACGACGAGTGATTGCGGATCACAACCTCGCCAGCACCGCCTGCGTCGGCTTCGCGAGGTTGAGCGTGTAGAAGTGCAGTGCCGGGGCGCCGCCGTCGAGCAGCCGCCGGCACATCGCCGCGACCAGGTCGGCGGCGAATGCGCGGATACCGTCCGCATCGTCGCCGAGCGCCTGCATGCGCTTGCCGATCCAGCGCGGGATCTCCGCACCGCAGGCCTCGGAGAAGCGCTTGAGCTGGCTGAAATTCGAGATCGGCATGATCCCGGGCACGATCGGCACGTCCACGCCCAGCCGGCGGACATCGTCGACGAAGCGGAAATAGGCGTCGGCGTTGTAGAAGTACTGGGTGATCGCCGCGTTCGCGCCGGCGTCGATCTTGGCCTTGAAGTGGCGCAGGTCGGCGAAGGCGTCCTCGGCCTGCGGATGGGTCTCCGGATAGCAGCCGACCTCGATCCGGAAGTGGTCGCCGTGTTCGTCGCGGATGAATTTCACGAGGTCCGAGCCGTGGCGCAGGTCGCCCATGCGCGCCATGCCCGAGGGCAGGTCGCCGCGCAGCGCGACGATGCGGCGGCAGCCCAGCGCGCGGTACAGCCGCAGCAGTTCGCGGATCTCCTCGCGGCTACCGCCCATGCAGGAGAGATGCGGCGCGGCGTCGAAGCCGTGGGTCTGGGCGAGGTGGCGCACCGTCTCCGAGGTGTAGCTCAGGGTCGAGCCGCCGGCGCCGAACGTGCAGGACACGTATTCCGGTGCATGCGCCCGCAGTTTCTTCGCCGTCCGGTCCAGCAATTCGCGCTGCTCGTCGGTCTTGGGCGGATAGAACTCGAAGGAGATCGCGGGCATGACGGGCGTCCGGGCGGGTAGGACGAAATCATATCTCTCCATCGCGATGAATGTAAAACGCGCTTCGGTGGCGATCGGAACGACGACGGCCCGGGATCGCGCCCGGGCCGTCGTCGAACCCCTGCGACATCGGTCAGTAGATGTCGCCGATGGTGTTGTGGACGTTGAACTTGCCGGTCGGGGTGATGATGCGCTTGTCGTCGATGACCGCCTTCAGCGTGCGCGTCCTGTCGTCGACCACCACGATCGCCGAGCGCTCGGTCTTGCCGTTCCACACCGAGAACCAGACCTCGTCGCCGGCCGCGTTGTATTCGGGCTGGACCACGCGCTTCGGGCCCGGGCCGAGGTTCGCCCATTCGGCGATCGGCAGCACGGTGAAGCCCTTGCCCAGGTCGCGGATGTCGAACACGGCGATCGACTGGCTGATCTTCGGATCCGGATTGAGCGGGGTGTCGACCCAGAGGTTGTGCGACTTCGGATGGGTCTTGATGAACAGCGAACCGCCGCCCTGGCCGCTGAGCACTTCGCAGACCTTCCAGGCATGCGCCTTGTGTCCGGCCGGATCGGTGCCGATCAGGGTGATCTTCTCGTTGCCCAGCGCCGAGGTCGCCCACACCGGGCCGCAGGTCGGGTGCACGAAATTCGCGCCGCGGCCGGGGTGCGGGATCTTGTCGACATCGATCAGCGCGGTCAGTTTCTGGTCGCGCGAATCGACGACCGCGATCTTGTTCGACTGGTTCGCGGCGGTGAGGAAGTAGCGCTTGGTCGAGTCCCAGCCGCCGTCGTGCAGGAAGCGCGCGGCGCCGATCGTCGTCACCTTGAGGTTGTCGATGTCCTCGTAGTTGACCAGCAGGATCTGCCCGGTCTCCTTCACGTTGACGATGAACTCGGGATGCTCGTGCGAGGCGACGATCGCCGCCACGCGCGGTTCGGGATGGTATTCCTGCGAATCGACGGTCATGCCGCGGGTGGCGACGATCTTGAGCGGCTGCAGCGTCTCGCCATCCATGATCACGTACTGCGGCGGCCAGTAGGCGCCGGCGATCGCGTACTTGTCCTCGTAGCCCTTGTACTTGGAAGTCTCGACCGAGCGCGCCTCCAGGCCGATCTTGATCTCGGCCACCTTGTCCGGTTTCGGCATCCACAGGTCGATCAGGTCGATGCGCGCGTCGCGGCCGATGGTGTAGAGGTAGCGGCCGGAGTGCGAGGTGCGCGAGATGTGCACCGCGTAGCCGGTCTTGACGACGTTGATGATCTGCTTGGTGTCGCCGTCGATCAGCGCCACTTCGCCGCTGTCGCGCAGCGTCACCGCGAAGATGTTGTCGATGTCGATCGCGTTCATCTTCTTCTTCGGCCGCTGGTCCACCGGCACGAAGGTGACCATGCTCTGCTTCATCTCCTTCATGCCCCATTCCGGCGGCGACGGCGGGTCGTGCTGCAGGAAGCGGGCCATCATGTCGATGTCGGCGGCGCCGAGTTCTCCCGAGGTGCCCCAGTTCGGCATGCCCGCGGGCGAACCGAAGGTGATCAGCGCACGCAGGTACTCGGTGCCCTTGGCGCGGGTGATGTCGGGGGTGAGCGGCTTGCCGGTGGCGCCCTTGCGCAGCACGCCGTGGCAGCCGGCGCAGCGTTCGAAGAAGATCTGCGTCGCGCGCTTGCGCTCGTCGTCGCTGAGCGGCGGCAGGTCGGTCGGGTTGGCGGCGAGCACCGCAGGGGCGGATACCGCCGTCGGCGCGCCCTGGTACTTCGCTTCAGGCGTCTTCGTGCCGGCCTGCGCGGCCTGCCGGGTCTGCGCGCCGCGGCGCGCGGCCACCTCCGATGACGCGATGGTCGGCCCGGTGTTGCCCCAACTGTGGGTGACGTAGGACAGCACGTGGGCGATGTCGTCGTCGCCGAGGTGGTTGAGCGCGGGCATCACGCCGTCGTAATCGGCGCCGTTGACCTTGACCTTGCCGCTGAAGCCGTTGAGCACGACGTCGATCAACCGTTCGCGCGGCACGCTGCGGATGTAGTCGGAATCGGCCAGCGGCGGGAACGCGCCGGGCAGGCCCTTGCCCGTGGGCTGGTGGCAGGCCGCGCAGTTGGCGAGGAACGCGGCTTCGCCGGCTTCCATCGCGGCTTTCGGCGGCCGTTCGCTGGACGGGTCCTGCGCCAGCGCATAGGCCGAGGCGGCCGCGACCAGCGCAAGCGCGGTGACGGCGAGGGTTCTCTTCATGTCGGTGCTCCGGGACGGATGACGATGCGGCTGCGCGTCCGCGCAGTCTTCGCCGGGGATTCTCCGGCGCGCTTCCGTCGACCCGGCATGACGCAGGTCAAGCAAGGCGCAGTTTCCGCTCGAAGCCGGATTCGGGGGTTCCTAGACTGGCGTTCGTCCGCCCGGAGATCGCCATGTCGCCTCTCGCCCGTGCCATCCGCTTCGCGCTGTTGCCGCTGCTGGGCGCGGCGCTGCCGGCGCTGGCGGCCGATCCCGCGCCCGCGCAGACCCTCGACCGCATCGTGGTGATCGCCAGCCGCGCGCCCGAGCCGCTGGGCAAGGTCGTGGCGACGGTGTCGGCGATCGATCGCGACACGCTCGACGCGCACCAGGCGACCACGCTCGGCGACCTGGTGCGCTACACGCCGGGCGTCGACGCGCTCGGCGACAGCACGCGCTTCGGCTGGCAGGGATTCTCGATCCGCGGGCTCGACGGCAACCGCGTGGGCATGGAGGTCGATGGCGTGCCGATGGCGGAGGCCTTTTCGGTCGGCCAGTTCGCCGCTGCCGGTCGCGACCTGGTCGATCTGGATGTCGTCGAGCGCGTCGAGATCCTGCGCGGCCCGGCCTCGACCCTGTACGGCAGCGACGCGCTGGCCGGCGTGGTCGCGTTCCGCACGCGTTCGCCAGCGGACCTGCTCGCCGGGGTCGACGGGCCGGTCGGCTTCTCCACCCGGGTATCCGCCTCCGGCCGCGATGGCGGGCGTGGCTTCTCCGGCGCCGTCGCCGCGCGCGGCTTCGACGATCGCCTGCAGGCGATGCTGCTGACGACCATGCGCGAAGGGCACGAAGCGGACAACCACTCGTCCGCGCACCCGGCCAATCCGCTCGACGGGCGCCAGCGCGGCGCACTGGCGAAGCTGAGCTGGGATGCCGCCGCGTTCGGGCGCTGGACGGTCGTGCTCGACCATGGCGAAGGGCATGTCGAGACCGACGTGCGTTCGTTGCGGTTCGGTCCGGGTCGCTTCTCCACGACCACCGACCTGCGCGGCGATGATCGCCAGCACCGCGACCGCATCAGCCTCGGCGCCGAATGGACGCCGGCGCAGGGCTGGCTCGATCGCAGCACGCTGCTGCTCTACGGCCAGCGCACCGATGTCCGCCAGGACACCGCGCAGACCCGGCTCGCCGACCGCACTACGCGGTTCCCGTCGCTGCGCCTGCGTAGGTTCGAGCTGCAGCAGGGCCATCGCGGCCTGCAGTGGCAGGGGGAGGCGCGCACCGGCGAGGGCACGTCGATCGGTCACCGCCATGTCTTCGGCGTGTCGTTCGCGCGCACCGACTACCGCGGCCTGCGCGACGGCAGCGAGACCAATCTCGACACCGGCACGGTCGGCAACGTGGTCCTCGGCGAGGCGTTCCCGGTGCGCGACTTCCCGAACAGCACGGCGCGCGAGACCGGCGTGTTCTGGCAGGACGAGATCGGCTTCGGCACGCGTTTCGCGCTCATTCCCGGCCTGCGCTGGGAGC
>JBGAFR010000003.1:0-125443 GCA_044227145.1 Lysobacteraceae bacterium | reverse complement strand
ACCCGGGCCGCGACGCGGTGATCGCCGACGGCGAGACCGACCCCGCGCGCGTCGTCGATGCCCTGCTCGGCCCCGCGCCGGGCGGCGCGCCGGTCTGGTACCAGAAGCACATGAGCCATCACCTGCTGCCCGGCATGGACACCGGCTGGGTGCTGCGGCTGCGCAACGTGCTGCTGATCCGCGACCCGGCGGAGGTCGTCGCCTCGTACATCAAGTCGCGGGCGACGGTGACGCCGGACGACATCGGCCTGCCGCAGCAGGGATTGCTGTTCGACCTGTTGCGCGACGCCGGCGAGACGCCGCCGGTGATCGATGCCGGCGACTTCCTGCGCGCACCCGAGGCGCATCTGCGCGCGCTGTGCGTGCGACTGGGCGTGCCCTTCACGCCGCGGATGCTGGCGTGGCCGCCCGGGCCCCGCACGAGCGACGGCGTCTGGGCGCCGTACTGGTACGACGCGGTGTGGAAGTCCACCGGCTTCGAACCCTGGCGCGCGCGCGAAACGGCGCTCGAAGGCGAGGCGGCCGCCGTCGCCGAAGCCTGCCGCGACGTCTACGACCGGCTGCGCGCCCACCGCATGCGGGTCTGATCCGCTGCGGGCAGCGAAGCCTCAGCCCGCCGGCAGCACCACAGCGGCGCCCATGTGCCCGTGGGCGACGCGGAAGCGGCCATGCAGGCGCTCGAACCCGCGCGGCGCCGCGCCGGGCACGAGGACATCGGCGACGAAGCCGTCCTCGCCGGAAAACGCGATCTCCACCTGCTGGAAATCGAGGAAGACCCGGCAGGACGGATAGATCGCCTTGTAGACGGCTTCCTTGATCGAGAACACGAGCCGGCCCCCGATCGGCCGCAGCGTCGGCGGCAGCGCATCGAGGCGGGCGAATTCCGCTTCGCGCAGGATCATCGGCAGCAGGCGTTCTTCCAGCGGTTCGGCCGGCTCCACGTCGAGCCCCAGGCCTAGCCACCCGGCGGCAGGCGCCACCGCGACCGCGCACAGGGTGTTGCAGTGGGTGATCGAACCGACCATGCCGTCCGGCCAGAGCGGCACCCGGTTCGGATCGGGCAGCAGCGGCCCGGCGGCGATGCGGGCCTCGGCGAGCACGGCACGCGCCAACAGCCGGCCGGCGGCGAATTCGCGGCGACGCTTGTCCACGGCGCGTTCGATCAGCGCCTGCTCCTCCGGCGGCAGCGCGGCGGGATCGGCCGCGGCCGGCGGCATTTCCGCCAGCGCCACGCCGGCCGGCAACAGCGGCCGGAACAGCGAGGACTCCGGCGGCAGCCGCGGATCGCTCAAGCGTGCAGCGCCCACCAGGCGCCCATGCCCAAGGCCAGTACGCCGACGGCCAGCGCTGCGCCGAGGATGCGGTCCTGCCGGCGCGCGCGCGCCAGCGCTTCGCCGTACGGCATCGTGGTGTGCGAGACCATGGTGTAGATCGGCAGCCAGGTCCGCGGCATCAGCCGGTTGAGGAACACGTCCAGCCGCTTGCGCAACAGGAACCACGGCGAACCGACCTTCTGCCGCAGCTCGACGAAGTTGGCCTTCGACAGCTCCATCAGCACGTCGGTGTGCGGCCGGCGCGCCTGTTCGTACGCGGCGAACGCGGCAGCACGATCGTCCGGGCGCGCCTGCAGCGCCGACAACAGCGCGGAGCAATCCTCGAACGCCGAGTTCATGCCCTGGCCGTAGAACGGATACACCGCATGCACGGCGTCGCCGACCAGCACCATCCAGTCGCGGAAACGCCACGGCGCGGTCTTGGTGGTCAGCAGCGCGCCGATCGGGCGTCGCGACCACTGCTCCACCAGCCCGGGCAGCATCGGCAGCAGGTCGGGGAAATACTTGCGGAACAGCGCCTGGATCTCGTCCGGCGTCTTCGTGGTCTCGAAGCTGTCGGGACCTTCGTGCGGCAGAAACAGGGTCAGCGTGTGCGAGCCGTCGCGGTTGGGATGGGACACGAACAGGCCGTGCGAACGCGGCCAGACGTGCAGCGCGGTCTGGTCGATCACCGACTTGCCGTCCGGGCCCGCGGCCAGGGTCAGCTCCTTGTAGCCCCACTCCAGGTATTCCTGGTGATAGTCCGCGCGCAGGCCGCGCTGCATCTCCGGGCGGCAGCGCGAGAATGCGCCGTCGGCGCAGATCACCCAGTCCGGACGCACCACCGAGGTGCTGCCGGCATGGTCGAGATGCAGCTCGCGCGCGTCCTTGTCGATGCTCGCGAGCCGGTGCTCGAAGTGCAGCCGCACGTGGGGATGCGCCTCGGCGCGATCGAGCAGCAGGCGGATCAGCTCGCTGCGGTCGATCGAATACAGCACTTCGCCGCGGTTCTTGCCGTAAGGCTGGAAGCGGGTGCTGCCGTCGGGCGCGTGGATCACCCGGCCGCGCATGACCACGGTCAGCGGCATCACCACGTCGATCAATCCGACCTCGGTCAGCGCCTGGATGCCGCGCTTGGACAGGCCGAGGTTGATCGAGCGCCCGCCCTCGGCGCCATCGGCGCGCGGATCGTCGCGGCGCTCGTACACATCCACGCGATGGCTGCGTTCGGCCAGCGCCAGCGCCAGCAGCGAGCCGGCCAGCCCGCCGCCGACGATCGCGACCCGGCGCTGGTCGCCTTCGGCGACGGCCTGCGTCGGCATCGCGGCAGTCATCGCCCGGCCTCCGCGCGCATCTCGAGTTCGGCCTGGACCAGCGCGTCCACGGCCTGGTCGAAGTAGTTGCGGCGGATGGTGCCGCCGAGCCGGCGCAGGTACGAGCGCAGGTAGGCGTTGCGCACCTGCGGCGCATCGAGATCGCGCTTGAGGAACGGCAGGTCGGATTCCACCATGTGCCGCATCACCAGCATCGGCGTGGGGCTGCGCAGCGGCCGGAAATCGGGATTGCGCAGGCCGGGCGTGTCGTTGCGGGCGTGGAATTCGCCGAGCATCAGGCCGACGTCCACGAACGCCGGCTTCAGCCGCGCCTGCATCGCATCGATCAGCGGCGCCGCGGTCTCGTCGAGGCCGCTGAACACGGCCATGAAGACCTTGTTGATTGCCATCGGCCCTTCCCGCGGCTCGGTCTCCAGGAACTGCTGGCGACACTGCTCGATGAGGTCGTGGATGCGCTGGGGATCGGGTTGGGTGTCCGGGATGTCGATCAGCCAGATCGTGTCCAGCTCCAGCGCCATCGGCGTGAACGGGCAGACCGGGCCGGCGCGGCCGACATCGGGATGCGGGCGCGCGAGGAAGCTGCGCACCCAGGCCACGGACGCGGCGAGCGGCGCATCGGGCGTGTTCGCCGCCTCCACCTCGGAAGCGCGACGCAACATGAAGCCGCTGTTCGCGGACTTGGCCGCATGCGGGCACCCGCCTTCGGCCCCGACCGCGCGGACTGCCATGGATTGATCACTTGCGTTCATGGGTAGGTTCCTGTGTCTGTCCTGGAATGCCGGCACCCGCGCGAAGGCGACCAGAGCCCTCGTCTTCCGCGATCCCGCGCCTGCATGCGTCCCGCAACCGCTTGTCCTGCCTTCCTGCCTTCCGACGGCTCCTTCCGCACGACCCGCGGCCCCGCCGCCGACCGATTCCGCCTGCACGCCACCCGGCGCACGGCGGGTCCTTCCCCCTTCCCCGCCACGACCGCGGCGGGGCATCACGCTTGGATCGGCGACTCCACGTCCGGCAAGTCCCGTTCGATCCGTCTCACCGGACGCAGGGCGTAGCCGGCAGCGGCCACCGCCGACATCGCCAGGCCCAGCACGATGAACATCAGCCCGAGCCCGCGCCCCTCGCCGACCCCGATCACCCGACCGACGCTATCGGCCAGGACGCCGTCGGGCCGCAGCGCCGGTTCGAACACGAATTCCGCCAGCGGCCCCGCCAGCAGGTACCCCAGCGGCAACGCCGCCTCGCTGGTCATGCGCACGATGGCCATGCAGCGTCCCAGCAACTGCGACGGTACCTTGGTCTGCCACAGCGCGTAGCCGGCCGACTGCGCCGGGGGCATGGCCAGGAACATCACGAACCCGGCCACGACGTAGAGCAGGAACGACGGCGCGAAGCCATGCGCGAACAGCGCCAGCCCGCTGAGGAAGGAAAAGCCGAGCAGACCGTCGACCTTCCGCCGGGGACCGCCCCAGACGGTGATCAACACACCGCCGACCAGCAGCCCGCCGCTGGCCAGCGACATCTGCAGGCCGAGCAGGCCCAGGTCCTGGTGCACCGCGCCGAGGACCAGCGGCGTGATCGCGACGCTGGCGATGGCGAACAGGAAACTGTCCGCCGTGCCGACGACCAGCAAGCCGAGCAGGCCCTTGCGTTCGGCGATGTAGCGCCAGCCGTCGCGGGCCTCGCGCAGCAGATCCGGGGCTTCGTGGTCATCGCGCCGCGGCCGTGGGACCCGCGCCAGCGCGATGCAGACCGCGCCGACCAGGAAACTGGCCGCGTCCGCCGCCAGCACGCCGACGAGGCCGGCGAACTTCATCAGCACGCCGGCCAGCACCGGGCCGCCGACCAGCGACATGCCCTGCCCGGTCTGGATCAGGCCGTTCAGCCGTACCAGCTGGTCGCGGTCGGCCAGCAGCGGCACGCTGGCTGCGTAGGCGGGCTGGAGGAAGGTGTTGGTGATCGCGGAAAGGCCCACGCCGATGTAGATCACCGGCATCGACAACCCGCCGGTCGCGGCCAGCAGTGCCAGCGCAGCGATCACGGCCGCCGACGCCGCCTCGCAGACGATCATCACCCGCCGCCGGTCCCAGCGGTCCACCAATGCGCCGGCGAACGGCGAGAGCACCAGCGCGGGGATCGCCATCGCCACGAAGACCATCGCGAATTGCGTGGTCGAACCGGTCGTCTGGTAGACCCAGACCCCGAGGGCGAAGCTGGTCAGGCGCGACCCCATGCCCGAGATCAGCTGGCCGAACCAGATCAGCAGGAAATCGCGGAGGCTCGAGGAACGACCGGCGGCGGACACCGTCGTGCTCATGCGGCCTCCCCGCGCGGGGGCGGCGTCCGTTCTGGCCAGGCGATCATGCGCATGCTTCCGATTCCGTCCTGGACGTTCAGCCGGCCAGCAGGGCCTGGAGGTCTTCGTCCGACAGCCCTTCCAGTTCGCCCAGCATGCCGGCCAGATCGTCGGCGCCGAGGCGCTCCAGACGCTGGCGCAGCAGCAGGTCGGCGAACCCGGCCACGGTCGGCGCCTCGAACACCATGCGCAGGGTGATGTCCGGGCCAAGCGCCGCCTGCATGCGGGCGACGAGTTGGGTGGCGAGCAGCGAATGGCCGCCGAGGTCGAAGAAATTGTCGTGGATGCCGATCTTCGGGCGCCCGAGGATCTCGGCCCACAGCGCCACCAGCGTCTCCTCCTCGGGATTGCGCGGCGCGGTCTCGTCGGCCGCGCCGAACGCATCGGCCTCCGGCGCCGGCAGTGCGCGGCGGTCGACCTTGCCGTTCGGCGTCAACGGCAGCCGCTCCAGGCCGACGAAGGCCGCGGGCAGCATGTAGTCGGGAAGACGGTCGCGCAGCCGGTTGCGCAGTGCGTTGACGTCGGCGGCAGCCGATGCCGGCACAAGGTACGCGACCAGGCGCTTGTCGCCCGGGCGGTCCTCGCGGCAGACCACCACGGCCTGCGCCACGGCGTCGCCCTGCAGCAGCACCGACTCGATCTCGCCCAGCTCGATGCGGAAGCCGCGCAGCTTGACCTGGTGGTCGATGCGGCCCAGCGCTTCGAGGCGGCCGTCGCGGCGCCAGCGCGCGAGGTCGCCGGTGCGGTACAGCCGTCCGCCCGGGCGCGGCCCGAACGGGTCATCGACGAATTTCTCGGCCGTGAGCTCGGGGCGATCGAGGTAATCGAGGGCGACGCCAAGGCCGCCGATCAGCAGTTCGCCCGGCAGACCCGCAGGCACCGGCTGCAGCGTCTTGTCGACGACGTAGACCTCGGTGTTGGCGATCGGATGGCCGATCGGCACCGGGCCTTCGCCGGCGGTCACCCGTTCGAGGGTCGACCAGACCGTGGTCTCGGTCGGCCCGTAGACGTTCCACAGTTCCGCGCCGCAACCGAGCAGACGGTCGGCGAGTTCACGCGGCAGCGCCTCGCCACCGCAGAGCATGCGCAGGCCGTCGCGCCCATGCCAGCCGGAGTCCAGCAGCATGCGCCAGGTCGCCGGCGTGGCCTGCAGCACGGTCGTGCCCGACACCTCCAGCAGCGCGGCCAGCGCCGTGCCGTCGGCGGCGGTGGCGCGATCGGCCAGCACCACCCGCGCGCCCACCGTCAGCGGCAGCATCAGCTCCAGCAGGGCGATGTCGAACGACAGCGTGGTGATCGCGCACAGGCGGTCGTCCTCGCGCAGGCCGGGCTCGCGCGCCATCGACGCGAGGAAATTCACCGCCGCCCGATGCGGGATGCGCACGCCCTTGGGCCGTCCGGTCGAGCCGGAGGTGAAGATCACGTAGGCCGGGGCTTCCGCGTCGGCCGCGTCGCCGGCACCGACCGCCGGGGCCTCCACGTCGAGCAGGTCGTCGACGTCCAGCGCGACATGCGCGCCGGGCGGCAATTGCGCGGCGATCGACCGTTCGGTCAGCACCACCGGCGCGGCGGCGTCCTCCAGCATGTAGCCGATGCGTTCGGCCGGGAAACCCGGGTCCAGCGGCACGTAGGCGGCGCCGGCCTTGAGCACGCCGAGCAGCGCCGCGAGCATCCGCGGCGTGCGCTCGAGGTACAGCCCGACCATCCGGCCCGGCCCGGCCCCGTGCGCGCGCAGGTGCGCGGCGATCCGCGTCGCCTGCGCGTCGAGCGTGGCGTAATCGAGCGCGGTCTCGCCCTGGACCACGGCGATCGCTTCCGGCGAACGCGCCGCCCGGGCCTCGAACAGCGCATGCAGCGTCTTCTCCCCGGGCAACGGCGCTGCGGTGGCGTTCCAGTCGACCAGCAGCCGCTGGCGTTCCGCCGGCGCCAGGATCTCAAGCGCGCGCACGCGCGTCTCCGGCGCGGCGATCGCCGAGCGCAGGAGTTGCCCGAGGTGGTCGGCGAAGGCCTCGACGTAGTCGCGATCGAACAGGTCGGTCGCGTACTCCATCAGCATGATCAGCCCGTCCTCCTCGTCTTCCGATGCGAAGATCGAGAAATCGACGCGCGCGGTGCCGGAGTGCGCATCGGTCATGTCCACCGGCAGCATGCGCAGGCCGGGCAGGTCGACGTCGGCCCTCGGGAAGTTCTGGTAGAACAACATCGTCTGGAACAGCGGCGCATGGCTGAGGTCGCGCTCGATGTTCAGGGTCTCGATCAGCCGCTCGATCGGCAGATCCTGGTTGGCGTAGCTGTCCAGCGTCGACGCACGCACCTGCGCCAGCAGTTCGCGGAAGCTCGGGTCGCCGGAAAGGTCTGCCCGCAGCGGCAGGGTGTTGATGAAGAAGCCGACCAGCGGTTCCAGTTCGCGCCGGGTGCGGTTGGCGTTGCCGACGCCGACGACGATGTCGTCCTGCCCGGAATACCGCGCCAGCAGCGCCTGGTAGGCGGCCAGGAAGGTCATGAACGGGGTCGCGCCTTCCTGGCGGCTGAAACGCTTCACCTCGTCGTACAGCTCGCGCGGCAGGGTGCGGGTCAGGACCGCGCCGCGGTAGCTCTGCACCGGCGGCCTCGGCCGGTCGCCGGGCAGCTCCAGTACGGTCGGCCGGTCCGGGAATCGCGACTGCCAGTAGTCGAGCTGGCGCGCCAGTTCGGTGCTGCCCAGTTCGTCCTGCTGCCACAGGGTGTAGTCGGCGTACTGGATCGGCAATTCCGGCAGCGGCGAGGGTTCGCCGGCGAGGAAGGCGCGATAGAGCTTCGAGAGTTCGCCGAACAGGATGCCGAACGACCAGCCGTCGACCGCGATGTGATGCGCGCTGAGGGCGAGCAGATGGTCCTGCGCGTCGATCCGCACCAGCGTGGCGCGGAGGATCGGCCCGGCGACCAGGTCGAACGGCGCCTGGGCATCGGCACGGGTCAGCGCGAACGCGTCCGCCTCGCGCGCAGCAAGCTCCCCGCGATCGGAGACGTCGAAGCGCACCATCGGCACCGGCGTCGGCGGCAGGATGCGCTGGAACGGGCCGTCCTCGTCCTTGGGGAAGACCGTGCGCAGGCTTTCGTGGCGAACGAGGATCGTGTCGAGACAGCGCTGCAGCACGTCGATCTCGAGCGTGCCCTGCAGCCGCACCAGCGACGTGACGTTGTAGACGCTGTTGCCCGGATCGAACTGGTCGAGGATCCACAGGCGCTGCTGCGCCGAGGACAGCGGCAGGCGCGGAGGACGCGGGCGACGCCCGATCTCCGTCTGCGGGGCGACGCTCTCCGCCGCCCGCTTCGCCAGCTGCTGCATCAATTGCGCACGCTTCTCCGGCGAGAGATTCGCCAGCCGCCGCTCGAGTTCGCTCATCACGCCGCTCCGGTCACGCCCGCGGCCGAAAGGCGATCCTGCAACTCGGCTTCGCTGAGGTTTTCGACATCGTCCAACAATGCCGCCAGCGCGGCCTGGTCGGCCGCCTCGCAGGCGCGCACGACGCACGCCGCAAGCTGTTCCACGGTCGGGGCCTCGAACAGCGCGCGCAGCGGCAGTTCGATCCCGTAGTCGTACTCGATCCTCGCCAGCAGCCGCGTCGCCAGCAGCGAATGGCCGCCGAGGTCGAAGAAATCGGCGCGCACGTCGATCTTCGGCACCTGCAGCAGCTCGGACCACAGCGCCGCCAGCGCCTGTTCCTCTTCGGTGCGCGGCGCAATGAAGTCGTCGTCGTCGCGTGCCGCCGCCTCGGGCGCGGGCAGCGCACGGCGATCGACCTTGCCGTTCGGCGTCAGCGGGAAGGCATCCAGCGCCACGAACGCCGACGGCACCATGTACTCCGGCAGCGCGCGCTTGAGATGGGCGCGCAGGTCGGCCGGATCGGGACGCGCATCGGTGCTGGTGTAATAGGCGACCAGGCGCAGGTCGCCGGGGCGATCCTCGCGGCAGTGCACCACCACCTGGTCCATGCCCGGATACTCGCCCAGCACCGATTCGATCTCGCCCAGCTCGATCCGGAACCCGCGCAACTTGATCTGATGGTCGATGCGGCCGACCACCTGCACGGTGCCGTCCTCGCGCCAGAACGCGAGATCGCCGGTGCGATAGAGCCGCGCGCCCGGCGCGTCGGAGAACGGATCGGCGATGAATTTCTCGGCGGTCAGGTCCGGGCGACCGCGATATCCCGCGGCGAGGCCTTCGCCGCCGATCAGCAGCTCGCCCGGCACGCCCACCGGCAGCGGTTGCATGTGCCGATCGACGATGTGCAGCACGGTGTTGTCGACCGGGCGGCCGACGATGATCGGGCCGTCGCCCGGCGCGACCCGGCACAGCGCCGAATACACGGTGGTCTCGGTGGGGCCGTACAGGTTCCACAGCTCGCGGCCCATCGGCAGCAGGCGGTCGGCCAGTTCGCGCGGCAGCGCCTCGCCGGTCGAGATGATCCGCATCGACGGCTTGCCCGGCCAGCCCACGTCCAACAGCATGCGCCAGGTCGCCGGCGTGGCCTGCATGAGGGTGAGCGGTTCGGTTTCCACCAGCCGGCGCAGGCGCAGGCCGTCGCGCACGGTGTCACGATCGACCAGCAGGATCCGCGCGCCGACCGTGAGCGGGATCACCAGCTCGGTCAGGGCGATGTCGAACGACAGCGTGCTGATCGCGCAGATGGTGTCGTCCGGGCCCATGCCGGGCTCGCGGGCGATCGAACGGATCAGGTTGACCGCCGCCTTCTGCCGGATCTCGACGCCCTTGGGCTTGCCGGTGGAGCCGGAGGTGAAGATCACGTAGGCCGGATCGTCCGCGCCGACGCCGCAGCCGCGCATCGATTCGCCGGCGCCGGCGACGTCTGGCGCATCGGCATCGGCATCGACCACGACCACCGACGGCACCGACGCCGGCAGCCGGTCGCGCAGCGATGCCTGGGTGACGAGGATGGTGGATTGCGCGGTCTCGACCATGTAGGCGAGACGGTCGTGCGGGAACCCCGGATCCAGCGGCACGTAGGCCGCGCCGGCCTTCACGATGCCGACCAGGCCGACCAGCATCTCCAGCGTGCGTTCGACGTACAGCCCGACCAGCATCCCCGGCACTGCGCCGGCCTCGCGCAGCGCGCGCGCGACCGCATCGGCGCGACGGTCGAGTTCGGCATAGGTCATGTCGCGATCGCCGAAGCGCACGGCGACCGCCTCGGGCGTCGCCGCGACCTGCGCGGCGAGCAGTGCGGCGATGGTCGGCTCCGCGGGCAGCGCACGTGCGGTGTCGTTCCAGCCGGCGATCTCCGCGCGCTCGGCCGCGGTGAGCAACGGCAGCGCCCGGATCGACGTCTGCGGGGACTCGACCACGGCCGCGAGCAGGGCCAGCAGGTGCCCGCCCATGCGCCGGATCGACGCCCCGTCGTACAGGTCGCGGCTGTACTCGAACATCAGCTCGCCTTCGTGATGCTGGTTCACGAACAGCTGCAGGTCGGCCTGCGCCGCACCGGGCGCGATCTCGTGCTGGCTGGCGTCTTCCACGCGCAGGCCGGAGAGCGGCTCGTCGCCCTGCGGATAGCTCTGGAAGAAGTAGGTCGCCTGCGCGTACGGCGTGTAGCCGGTCGAACGCGGCAGCCGCTGCTCTTCCAGGATGCGGTCGAACGGCACGTCCGCATTCTCCATCGCCTGCAGCACGGTGGCGTGCGTGCGTCGGAGGTAATCGACGAAGGTCGGTTCGCCGGACAGGTCGGCGCGCAGCGGGAGCAGATTGATGAAGAAGCCGACGACCGGTTCCAGTTCGAGCCGGGACCGGCCGGCGACACCCATCGCGGCCACGATCTCGTCCTGTCCGGTGTAGCGCGCGAGCAGGATCTGGTAGGCCGCCAGTAGCAGGCTGGACAGGGTCGCGCCGCTTTCGCGCGCCAGCGATTGCAGGCGCGCGTAGATGTCGGGCGGAAGGTCGAACGACCACAGGCCGCCGCGATGGCTGCGCACCGCCGGACGCGGACGATCGGTCGGCAAGTCGAGCACGGCCGGTGCGCCTGCGAGATAGGCCTTCCAGAAGTCGAGCTGGCCGCGCATCCGGTCGCCGGCGAATTGGGTCTGCTGCCAGAGCGCGACGTCCGCGATCTGCAGTTCGGGCATCGGCGTGTCGATGTCGAGCCCGTCGCGCAACCGATTGTAGGCGTGGCGGAATTCGCGCGAGAGCGTGCTCACCGACCAGCCGTCGATCGCGATGTGGTGGAAGGTCAGCATCAGCAGGTGCAGGTCCGGCTCGACCGCGACCAGCACTGCGCGCAGCACAGGGCCGACCTGCAGGTCGAACGGCTCCGCCGCACTGGCGCGTGCGATGCGCGCGGCGTCCGCACGACGCGACGCAGCATCGCCGCCTTCGGCACGGGCTTCGCGCCAGGGCAGATCGAGTCGCGGCAGGATGCGCTGGCAAGGCTCGCCATCGATGGCGGGATAGACCGTCCGCAGCCCTTCGTGCCGGTCCACCAGCGACTGCAGCGCACGGCGCAGGCTCGACGCATCCACGGTGCCGTGCAGCCACATGCCCCAGCCCGAGTTGTAGGCGATCTGGCCGGGATCGAGACGATCCTGCACCCAGAGGCGGCGCTGTCCGAACGTCAGCGGGATGCGTTCGGGCCGTGGTTGCGGCCGGATGCGGGCACGTGCGGCGCGCTCCCGCGCCGAGACCTGCCGCAGTTGCTCTCGTTGTTCCGGTGAGAGCCGGGCAAGACGTTGTTCGAGTTCGTTCATTCTGCTGGACATCCATGGGATGCGCGAGCGGACCACCCGCGCGGGTCGGACCACAAAGATGTCCTCCCCAGGCCATCCATGCGCAGTCTCGATTAATCCTTTCCAAGCTATCACACTGCGCTTATTCTGCAAGCCGAATACCGGTTCAGACGCGTCGTGAACGCGGGTCGCATTTTCGATGGCCGGCGTCGCATGTCCCGAGAATCCTTCCGCACGAAAAGCATGTCCGCTTTCGCCCACTTTCTACGATATGCGTTCGATGCGCGCCATGGTCCGATGCCGTCCCGGGCACCGGAACGGCCTCCCTGCCCACTCCTTCCGAAATGGACATTCCCGCGATGACCCACGGCCCGACGCCACCTCGCCCGCCCGCCTCTGGGGCACCGGAAGCGCTGGTCGATCTGTCGGCGCGACTGGGCAACGATCCGCGCCTCGTCCAGGGCGGCGGCGGCAACACCTCGATGAAGGCGGGCGACACCTTCTGGGTCAAGGCTTCCGGCACCTGGCTGGCGCAGGCGCGGGAACGCGATGTCTTCGTGCGCCTGCCGCTGTCCGGGGTGCATGCGGCGATGCACGAGGCGCAGGCCGAAGACGCGTTGACAGCGTTGACACCGCCGGGCGGACTGCGGCCGTCGATCGAAACCTCGCTGCATGCGCTGCTGCCGCATGCGGTGGTGGCGCACGTGCATTCAGTGAATGCGATCGCATGGGCCGCGCGCGTCGACGCGGAAACGGCGCTTTCGCGCGTGCTCGACGACGTGGCCTGGGCCTGGGTGCCCTACCGCCGCCCGGGCCTGCCGCTCACTGCGGCGATCCGCGCTTCGCTCAACGCCGCCGCATCGCCGCCGGACGTCCTGCTGCTCGGCAACCACGGGCTCGTGGTGGGCGGCGCGGATTGCGATGCCGTCGAAGTGCGCCTGCACGAGATCGAACGCCGGCTCGCGCTGCCCGTACGCGCGGCGGTCACCGCCGATGTCGACGCGCTGCACGCAGCGAACGACCTCGACTGGGTCGTCGCCGACGATCCGCGACTGCATGCGATCGCCACCGATCCGGTCGCCCGTGCGATCGCGATGCGCGGCGCGCTCTACCCGGACCATGTCGTGTTCCTCGGCGAGCGCGCCGAAGCCGTCGATGCCTCACGCCCGCTGTCGCGCATGCGCACCGACATCGCCACCGCCGGTCGCACGCCGCCGGACTGGGCGCTGGTCCCGGGCGCAGGGCTGCTGCTCGCCCCCGGGCTGAGCGACGGCGCGTGCGCGATGCTCGGCTGTCTGGCCGACGTGGCGCTGCGCTGCGACGCTGCAGACAGCATGCGTTATCTCGACGTCGACGACGTCGCCGCGCTGATGGGCTGGGAAGCGGAAGCCTATCGCCGCGCCCGAGACGCCCGTTCCACCGCCACCTGAATCCGCACGTCGTCAGGAAGATTCGCATGCAGATCGTCGTCCCCATGTCCGGTTTCGGTGAGCGCTTCCGCCGCGCCGGTTACCGCGTTCCGAAACCGCTGATCGAAGTCGACGGCAAGCCGATCATCGCGCACGTGGTCGACATGTTTCCGGGCGAGACCGACTTCCTGTTCGTCTGCAACCAGGATCATCTGGACACGCCGGAATTCGCGATGGCGGAACAGATCCGCCGTTGGTGCCCGACCGGCCGCATCGTCGGCATCGCGCCGCACAAGCTCGGCCCGGTGAACGCGGTGCTGCAGGCGATCGAGCACGTCGACCCGACGAAGCCGACGATCGTCAACTACTGCGACTTCACCTGCGTCTGGGACTACGCGCGCTTCCGCCGCATGGTCGCCGAAGGCGGCTGGGACGGCGCGATCCCCTGCTACACCGGCTTCCATCCGCACATGCTGGGCTCGACCAACTACGCCTACGTCCGCACCGAGGGCGAGCGTGTGCTGGCGATCCAGGAAAAACAGCCGTACACCGACACGCCGATGCGCGAATACGCATCCAGCGGCACTTATTACTTCGCCAGCGGCGCGCTGATGCGCGATGCGTTCGAGCGCTGCCTCGCGCGGCCCGATCTCAAGCTCGGCGAGGAGTACTACGTCAGCCTCGCCTATCGCCCGCTGCTGGAGGACGGACGCCGCGTCGCGGTGTTCGCACTCGACCACTTCATGCAGTGGGGCACACCCGAGGACCTCGCCGATTACCGCGCGTGGTCCGCGGCATTCCGCGCGCTCTGCGATCCCGCCCGCGCGCGTCGCGCGGTGCCGCAGCGCGGCACGACGATGGTGCCGATGGCCGGCCTCGGCTCGCGCTTCGCGCAGGAAGGCCATGCGCTGCCGAAGCCGCTGATCCCCGTCTCCGGCGAACCGATGGCGGTGCAGGCCACGCTCGACCTGCCCGCGGCGGAGAAACATGTCTTCGTGCTGCGCAGGGACCTGCCCGGCCTCGATGCGATCGAGGCCACGCTGCGCGAACGTTTCCCCGGCTGCACGACGGTCGAACTGGCCGAAACCACCGACGGCCAGGCGCGCACCTGCATGCTCGGCCTTGCCGATCCCGACGCGGCCGTCGACCTCGACGCGCCGCTGACCATCGGCGCCTGCGACAACGGCGCGGTGTTCGATGTCGACGCGCTCCGCGCCGCGCTCGACGACGCCGACACCGACGTGCTGGTCTGGGTCGCGCGCGGGTATCCCGGCGCGCGCCGGCGGCCGACGCACTACGGCTGGGTCGACGAAGTCGACGGCGCGGTCCGCGGCGTGTCGGTGAAGACGCCGCTGGCGGACCCGTCGCGCGATCCGATCATCGTCGGCACCTTCACCTTCCGCCGCGCGCGCGACTTCATCGCCGCCGCGGACGCGATGATCGCGCGCGACGGCCGCATCAACGGCGAGTTCTACGTCGACACCTGCCTCAACGATGCGATGGCGATGGGCCTGCGCTGCCGCATCTTCGAGATCGAGCATTACCTGTGCTGGGGCACGCCGGACGACCTGCGCGCGTTCGAATACTGGCAGCGCGCGTTCGACCGCTGGCCGTCGCACCCCTACCGCATCGCCGACGACAGCCGCGTGCGCCGCGACACGCACGCGGAAACGCCTGCCTACGTGGCGATCGAGGCCTGAACGATGGCCCGTCGCATCACCGGCGAGCTGGCGCGCTTCCTGATCGTGGGCATCACCGCGGTCTGCATCGACTATGCGAGCTACCGGCTGTGCATGGCGCTGGGCTGGCCGATCGGCAACGCCAAGGCCGCGGGCTACATCGCCGGCGCGGTCTTCGGCTACTTCGCGAATCGCTTCTTCACCTTCCGCGTGGCGACCGCGTGGCACTGGTCGGAGACGGTGCGCTTCATCGGCGTCTACCTGACGTCGCTGCTGGCGAACGTCGGCGTGAACGCGCTGGTGCTGGCGCTGCTCGGCCGATCGGAAGCCGCCATCGCCCTCGCCTTCCTCGCCGCCACCGGCACCTCCACCGCGCTCAATTTCATCGGCATGAAATTCCTCGTGTTTCGCCCGCGCCTGCCCGCTGGGGGCGCCACGCCATGAGCATCGCAACGGATCACGCCGCCGACACGCCCGCACCGCGGCTGTCGCTGGTCATCCCCTGCTACAACGAAGCGAAGAACCTGCCGCTGCTGGTCGCGCGCCTGCGCGAAACCTTCGTCCGCGACGACGTCGAAGCGATCCTGGTCGACAACGGTTCGACCGACGATTCGCCCGAGGTGTTGCGCACGCTGCTGCGCGACACGCCGCGCATCCGCAGCGTTCGCGTCGAAAGGAATCAGGGCTACGGCTTCGGCATCCTCTCCGGCCTGCGTGCCGCGCGCGGCGAAGTCATCGGCTGGACGCATGCCGACATGCAGACCGATCCCGCGGACGCGCTGCGCGGCCTCGCGCTGTTCGAACAGTCGCCGACCCCGCAGCGCCTGTTCGTGAAGGGCCGCCGCAGCGGACGTCCGTTCGCCGACGTCGTCTTCACCACCGGCATGTCGGTGTTCGAGACGCTGCTGATGCGCCGACGCATGGTCGACATCAACGCGCAGCCCACGCTGTTCCCGCGCACGTTTTTCGACGGCTGGCGCGATCCGCCGCACGATTTCTCGCTGGACCTCTACGCTTATTACCAGGCGCTGCACCACGGACTCGCCGTGCAGCGCTTCCCGGTGGTGTTCGGCGAACGCGCCCACGGCAGCTCGCACTGGAACGTCAACTGGCGCGCGAAGGCGCGCTTCATCCGCCGCACTGTCGATTACAGCCTCCGCCTCCGCAGGGAGCTTTCGCGCTCGCCATGATCCTCGTCCGCCACCGCCGCAACACCCTCGACGAACTGCGCGCGACCGATCCGTCGCTGGGCATCGAGGTCGACATCCGCAGCCACGGGCCGCGCCTGATCATCCACCACGACGCCTTCGTCGAGGGCGAGGATTTCGAGCGCTGGCTGGACGGCTACCGCCACCGGCTGCTGATCCTCAACGTAAAGGAGGAAGGCCTCGAGGACCGGCTGATCGCGCTGATGCGCGAACGCGGCATCGAGGACTGGTTCTTCCTCGACCAGTCGTTCCCGTTCCTGGTGAAGACCGCGCGCCGCGGCGAAGCGCGCTGCGCGGTGCGGGTATCGGAATTCGAATCGATCGACACCGCGATGACGCTCGCCGGCAAGGTGCGCTGGATCTGGGTCGACTGCTTCACCCGCTTCCCGCTCGACGGCGCGCAGGCCGCGGCGCTGCAGGCGGCCGGGTTCTCGCTGTGCCTGGTGTCCCCCGAATTGCAGGGCCGCGACGCCACAACCGAAATCCCCGCCCTGCGCGAACTCCTCGCGCGCGAGGGCATCGAGCCGGAAGCGGTGTGCACGAAGGAGCCCGCGCTGTGGTCCTGACCCTGCGGCCGATGCTGCGCGACCCGCTGTTCCGGGCGGGGCTGGTGCTGCGTCTGGCGCTGGTGGTGCTGCTGGTGCCGCAGATCCAGCTCGACTGGTTCGTGCCGTTCGTGGAGTACGCGATCGCGCACCCGTCGTTCGATCCGTGGTCGCACTTCCTCGCCGCGGGCGGTTCGCCGGTGGCGTATCCCTACGGCCCGGTGATGCTGATCGCACACCTGCCCGGCGCGGTGCCGGGCTGGCTGCTGGACCAGGCGACCGGCCGACACGTGTTCACCGGCATCGGCTTCCGCGCCGGGCTGCTGATGGCCGACCTCGCCGCGCTGGCGCTGCTGCACGCGCTGTTCCCGAAGCATCCACGCCGGCTGCTGTGGCTGTACTGGTGGTCGCCGCTGGTGCTGTTCGCGACCTACTGGACCGGCCAGACCGACATCGTGCCGGTGGCGCTGCTCCTGCTCAGCCTGGTCCTGCTGCGCGAATACCGGGCGCGCGCCGCCGGCATCGCACTGGGGCTGTCGCTGGCGGCGAAGTTCAGCATGCTGCTGGCGGTGCCGTTCGTGGCGATCTACCTGTGGCGCAACAAGCGCCTGCGCGCACTGCAGGCACCGTTCGCGATCGGCCTGCTGCTCGGCTTCCTGCCGCAACTGCTGTGCCTCGCCTCGCCCGGCGTGCGCACGATGGTGCTGGGCACGCACGAGGCCGCGCGCGTGTTCGACCTGTCGCTGCCGATCGGCGACACGCTGCATCTCTACCTGACGCCGATGCTGTACCTGCTCGCAGCCTACGGCGTGTGGCGGCTGCGCCGGATCAGCTTCGAGCTGCTGGTCGCGGTGACCGGACTGTCGTTCTTCCTCGTCGTGCTGGCGACGCCCGCGCCGCCCGGCTGGTACCTGTGGCTGGTGCCCTTCCTCGTGGCGCACCAGTTGCAGGCCGACCGCAGCGCGGTGCTGCTCACGGCCGCGTTCTCGGCATTGGTCATCACCCTGCACCTGCTGGTATCGCCGGGCGCGGGCGTGCCGGCGTTCGGCTGGCAGCCACGCGGCACTATCGCCGGCATCGCGACGCTGCTCACGCCGCACACGCTGTCGTTGTGGATGACGATGGTGGTCTGCACCGGGCTGGTGCTGATCGCGCAGATGCTGCGCGAACGCGTGGCGCGCAACGACTATTTCCGCATCGCGCAGAAGCCGGTGACGATCGGCATCGCCGGCGACTCGGGCGCCGGCAAGGACACGCTCAGCCGGTCGCTCACGGACATCTTCGGCGGGCACACCGTGGTGCACCTGTCCGGCGACGACTACCACGTCTGGGACCGCTACGCGCCGATGTGGAAGGGCCTGACCCACCTCAACCCGCGCGCCAACGACCTGCAGCGCTTCCACGACGACGCGCTGGCGCTGATCGACGGCAAGGCCGTGGACAACCGCCACTACGACCACAAGGCCGGGCGCTTCCTCGCGCCGGTGAAGCTGCGCCGCAACGACGTGATTATCGTCTCCGGTTTGCACGCGCTGCGCATGCAGCGCCTGAGCCGTCGCTACGACGTGTCGGTCTATCTCGACATCGACGAGGACCTGCGTCGCGCCTGGAAAGTCCATCGCGACGTGCGCGAGCGCGGCCACCCGATCGAGACCGTACTGCGCTCGATCGACCGCCGCCTGCCCGACGCGCAGCGTTACGTGCAGCCGCAGCGTGCCGGCGCCGATCTGGTGCTGAAGCTGCGGCCGGTCAATGCGCGGCAGTTGGAGAACGCCGCATCGCCGCACGACGTGCCGCTGAAGCTGACCGCGACGATCCGCAACGGCACCTGGCACGAGCGTCTCGCGCGGATGCTGATCGGCATCTGCGGCCTGCACCTGGACATGGAACTGGCCGACGACTCCGACGAAGTCGAGATCACGGTCGAGGGCGACGTGTGGGCCGAGGACATCGCGCTCGCCGCCGGCACGCTCGCGCCGAACCTGCAGGAAATGCTCGACATCCACCCGCGCTGGGAAGATGGCATGACCGGGATCATGCAGCTGATGGTGCTGCTGCAGATCGAAGAATCGCTCAAGAACAGGACTCGCTGAGATGGTGGTCAAGCATCCGTCGAAATCGCTGCGCGCGCCTCGCGCCATCATCTTCGACACCGACAACACCCTGTACGCCTACGACGGCCCGCACGCGATGGCGACCGCCGCCACCGAGGCCAAGGCGGTGCGCCTGCTCGGCGCCGACCCCGCCGACGTGCGCGAGGCGTTCGCGCGGGCGCGCGACGATGTGAAGCGCCAGCTCGGGCATACCGCCAGTTCGCACAGCCGCCTGCTGTATTTCCAGCGCGGCATCGAGATGCTCGGGCGCAAGACCCAGCTGCTGATCACGCTGGACCTCGAGCAGACCTACTGGCGCACGTTCCTCTCGCACTGCGAACTGTTCCCGGGCGTGCGCGACCTGCTGGTGAACCTGCGCAACCGCGACATCGCCACCGCGATCATCACCGACCTCACCTCGCAGATCCAGTTCCGCAAGATCGTCTATTTCGGCCTGGACGACTGCTTCGACTACGTTGTGACGTCGGAGGAAGCCGGCGCCGACAAGCCCGATCCCGCGCCGTTCCGCCTCGCGATCGACAAGCTGGGCGTCGAGCCCGCCGACATCTGGATGGTCGGCGACAGCCGGCGCTGCGACGTCGACGGTGCCCGCGCGTTCGGCATGACCGCGCTGCTCCGGCTGGATCGCGCCGACCGCGGCGAACCGGAAGCCGATGTCGTCTTCGACGACTTCCGCGACCTCGAACGCTTCCTCTTTTCCGGGCAGGTCGAAGGCCTGCAGGCCGCCTGACCCCGACACGCCGCAGACAGGAGCCCCGTCATGCACATCGACGCCCCGTCCCTCGAACGCTGGACCATCGCCGCGCTGCTCACGCTGCTGATCGCGCTGCTGGTCGCCGCCGGCGTTTCCGCACTCCACCTGCCCTCGGCGGCCGTGATCGGGATCGCGCTGGTCGCGTTCGCGCTGCCGATGCCGTCGATCGCGCGACGCCTGCCCACCGCATGGGATGGCCTGCGCAAACGCCGGCCGGTCCTGTCGCTGCTCTGGCTCGGCCTCGCGCTGATCGCGCTGGCGCGAACCGCCGGGGTGACGCTGTTCATGATCGACACCGCGGAGCAGGCGTTCTCCGCGTTCGGCTTCGACCCGTTCTACATCGGCCACAGTTGCTACTCGGGCTACTGGCGGGCGGCGAACCTGGCGCACGAGCACGCGGCCAACCTCTACGACCCGGCGCTCTACAACGGACAGACCCACGGCATCTTCTACATCGACGAATTCCTGTACCTGCCGCAGTTCCTGCTGCTGCCGATGCTGGGCGTGGCCGCCGGCGGCGATTTCGAGCAGATGCGCACGGCCTGGTATGCGATCGAGGGGCTGGCGCTGCTCGCCTGCCTGATCTGGACGGCGCGCTGGGTCGGCGAACGCGCCGGCCGGCACGCCGGCCTGCTGCTGCCGGCGGTCTGGCTGTCGACGCCGGTGCTGCTGACCCTGCAGTTGGGCAACTTCCACCTGCTCGCCGTGGCGCTCTCGGCGGCGGCGATGGCGCTGTTCTGGCGCGAGCGGCCAGTGCTCGGCGGCGCGCTGCTCGGGTTCGCGGTGTTCAAGCTGTTCCCGGGGATCCTCGGCATCTACCTGATCGCCACCCGGCGCTGGAAGGCGGTCGGCTGGACCCTCGCCTTCTCGCTGCTCTACACGGTCCTCACCTACCTCTGGCTCGGCGATGCGCCGTTCCGCGCGCTGCTCGACTTCCACCTGCACCGGCTGGGCAGCGGCGAGGCCTGGGCGTTCCTGGAGCGGAAGGAACTCGGTTTCATCGCGGCGATCAATGATTCGGTCCCCGGGCTGGTCTACAAGCTCAACGCGCTGGGCGTGCCGGGCATGAGCCGCGCACTGGTCCAGCAGATGTCGTGGGCGTGGACGGCAGCGGTGGTCGTGCTGACACTGCTCGCCGCGCGCCGTGCGCCGCGGATGTCGCGGATCGAACTCGCCGCGACGTGGGTCGCGCTGCTCGGCCTGGCCGCGACGCGCAGCCCGTTCCTGCCCGACCACACCGGCCTGTTCGCCCCGGTGTGGGCCTGGAGCCTGGTCGCCGCCGGGTCCGCACTGGCCGGTGGTCGCGTCGCCCTGTTCGCACTGCTGTGGCTGGTGGTGGCGGCCGTGCTGCCGTTCACGGGCACGCCGCTGGACGAAGGCAACGGACGCTTCATCGTCTCCGGCATCAGCCAGGCCGTCTCGCTGGGCCTGCTCTTGTGGATCGTCCTGCGACGGCCAGCGGGGACGGACACGCGTCCGGCGGGCAGCGTGCCGACGCCATTCACGCCTTCGGCCGCCTGAACGTGGCGGCCCGATCGGCCACCCCGACACGTCCCGCTCAGCAGTCCATGCGATAGCCGACGCCGTAGATCGACTTGATCCAGTCTTCGCTGCCGCCGGCGTCGGCGATCTTGCGGCGCAGGTTCTTCACGTGGCTGTCGACCGCGCGATCGGTGACGATGCGGTGATCGTTGTAGAGGCCGTTGAGCAGTTGGTCGCGCGAAAACACCCGCCCCTGCGCGCCGTGCAACTGGCGCAACAGGCGGAATTCCACCGGCGTGAGATCGAGCGGCTGCCCGCGCAGGGTCGCACGGCATGACTCCTCGTCGATCGCGATGGGCCCGGCCGGGGGCGCGGGCATGTGGCGATGCCGGCGCAGCACCGCGCCGATCCGCGCGATCACCTCGCGCGGACTGAAGGGCTTGCAGATGTAGTCGTCGGCGCCGATCTCCAGACCGAGCAGGCGATCGACTTCCTCCACGCGCGCGGTCACCATCACGATCGGGGTCTGGCTGTCGCGTCGCAGCGCGCTGCAGATCTCGATGCCGTCGAGCCCGGGCAGCATCAGGTCGAGCAGCACGAGGTCCGGCTGCTCACGACGGAAGGCGTCGATCGCCTCAGCACCATCGGCGACCCAGCGATGCGTGTAACCCGCCGCCGTGAGGTAATCGCCGAGCACGGATGCGAGTCGCGGCTCGTCCTCGACGATCAGCACGTGGTCCTGCCTGCGCACGCTCATGCGACGCTCACCGGCAGTTCGACGACGATGCGCAAACCGCCGAGCGGCGACGGCGACGACGCGATGCGTCCGCCATGGGCTTCGACGATGTTGCGGCAGATCGCCAGCCCGAGACCGCTTCCGCCGCTGGCGCGGTTGCGCGACGCCTCGACGCGATAGAAACGATCGAACAGGTGCGCGAGCTTGTCCGCCGGCACGCCCGGCGCACTGTCCTCGAAGACGAGCGTCGCGAGCATATCGTCCGACGCGACGCGCACGACGACCTCGCCGCCGGCATCCGTGTACCGCAAGGCGTTCTCCAGCAGGTTGCAGAACAGCTGCTGCAAGCGGGATTCGTCGCCGACGAGCGACATCGGCCCCTCGGGCAGTTGCGCACGCAACCGCAGACCAGCGGACCGGAAGCGTCCTTCCATGCTGGCCAGCGCGGAGCGCAGGACGATGCCGAGATCCACCGGCTCGTGCCGGTACGCCATCGCGCCGACATCGGTCAGCGACAGATCGTGGAGATCGTCGATCAGCTTGTCGAGGCGGCCGATCTCCTGGTGGATGACGTCCAGCGATTGCGGCGTGACCGGACGGATGCCGTCCTGGATCGCTTCGATCTCCGCGCGCACCACCGCCAGCGGCGTGCGGAGTTCATGCGAGATGTCGGCCATGAAGCCGCGGCGCGAACGCTCGTTGTGTTCGAGCGCCTGCGCCATGCGATTGAAGTCCTGCGCCAGCCGGCCGAGCTCGTCCTGGCGACCGGCCTCGATGCGCGCTGAGAAATCGCCGGACGACAACGCGCGGGTGCCCGCGGTGAGGCTGCGGACGCGACTGAGAATGCCGCGCGTGAAGAAGAACGTGAGCAATGCGACGACGACGAGCGACACCACGACGATCAGCATCAATGCATGACGCTGCTGCTGCATGAAATGGTCGCGCCCAGGCTCCACCGCCTTGCCGAACGGCACCATCGCCACCCAGCCGACGGTGCGGCCGTCTACGACGATGGCGCGCAGGCGCGAACCGCGATCGACGTTGACATTGCCGATCACGCGGCGATGTTCGGCGTCCAGCAATCCCATCCTCGCGATCGCACCGGTCTGGTCCGCCGTGGACAGGCGCGGCGCGACGTCCTCGCCTTCGCGGTGCGGGAAGATCAGCTGGAACCATTCCCCGGGGTTTGCGCGCACGAAATCCCAGCTGCCATGGACACGGTAGGCGGCCTGCACCCTGGGCAGCACCTCTTCCATCCGCTGGTTGTTCTGTTCGTCCAGGTAATCGAAGAACCCGCGCTCGAAGCTGCGGCGGATGACGAGCGCCTGAACGGAGAGCACGATCGCGCAGGCCACGAAGACCGCCACGAACAATTTGGCCGAGATGCCTATTTTCATGGGCGATTGCGAACCACCTCGCGAATGCGACGGCGTCATTAGCGCACCACTTCGGCCGCGAAATCAAGCATGAAATCGTTTTTTCCCGGCAATCCACATATTTCCTCCACAATCCGGAAACAGCATGGCCCAGCTCGAATCGCCGGGAATCCCCATGCCTGCTCCGTCCTCGCCCCGCTCCTTCCGCCACGTGTCGACGGCACTGTTGCTCGTCGCCGCGACGACATTGGCCGCCTGCTCCAAACCTTCGGCCATGCCGATGCCGGACACCGAAGTCGGCGTCGTCACGCTCAGGCAGGAACGCCTGTCGGTCGACAGCGAACTGCCCGGCAGGACACGCGCCTACCAGACCTCCGATGTGCGCCCGCAAGTCGGCGGCATCCTGCGTCGGCGCCTGTTCGAGGAAGGCGCCGTCGTCACCGCGGGGCAGGTGCTGTACGAGATCGATCCGGCGACCTACCGCGCCGCCTACGACAACGCGCAGGGTTCGCTGGCGCAGGCCGAGGCCGCCGTCATCTCCGCGCGGCCGAAGGCGCAGCGGTATCGCAACCTCGTCGCCGAGGATGCCGCCAGCAAGCAGGATGCCGATGACGCGATCGCCAACCTGCGGCAATCCGAAGCAGCGGTGGTCGGCGCGAAGGCCGCATTGCAGAGTGCGCGGATCAATCTCGATTACACCCGCATCCGCGCGCCGATCTCCGGCCGTATCGGCACCTCGGCCTACACGCCGGGCGCGCTGGTCACGGCCGGTCAGACCAGCGCGCTCGCCACCATCAACCAGCTCGACCCGATGTACGTGGATGTCGCGCAGTCCAGCACGCAGTTGCTGGCACTGCGTCGCCAGCTCGCGAGCGGCGCGCTGAAGGCCGTGAACGGCAAGGCGCAGGTGAACCTCGTGCTGGAGGACGGCACGGTCTATCCGCATGCAGGCACCCTGGAGGTCGTCGACGCCGCCGTCGACGAATCCACCGGCACGGTGAAGCTGCGCGCGGTCGTACCCAATCCCGATGGCCTGCTGTTGCCGGGCATGTACGTGAAGGCGGTGCTGGCGATGGCGGTCGACGAACAGGCCTTGCTGGTGCCGCAGCAGGCGGTCACGCGCGACAGCAAGGGCGATGCGACCGTGCTGCTGGTCGATGCCGGCGGCAAGGTGGAACAGCGCACCATCCGCGTCGGCGATGCGGTGAAGGATCGCTGGACGGTGGTGTCAGGATTGAAGGCCGGCGATCGCGTGATCGTGCAGGGCACGCAGAAGGCCCGCGCCGGCGCCACGGTGAAGGCGGTCGAAGTCGATCCCGCGAAGCCCGCGATCTCCACGCCGCCGGCCGGCGCCGCGCCGGGCGTGGCCGCGAAGTCGCGCTGAGGAATGCCCATGGCCCGCTTCTTCATCGACCGACCGATCTTCGCCTGGGTGATCGCGATCATGGTCACCCTCGCCGGCATCGTCTCCGTGGCGACGCTGCCGCTCGAGCAGTATCCCGACATCGCCCCGCCCACCGTTTCGGTCAATGCCAACTATCCGGGCGCCTCGGCGGAAACCGTGCAGAACTCGGTGACGCAGATCATCGAGCAGCAGATGACCGGCCTCGACCACCTGCTGTACATGTCGTCGAGCAGCAGCTCGGCCGGCAGTGCATCGCTGACCCTGACGTTCGATTCCGGCACCGACCCCGACACCGCGCAGGTGCAGGTGCAGAACAAGGTGGCGCAGGCGGAATCCATGCTGCCCCAGGCGGTGCAGAGCAACGGCGTGACCGTGCGCAAGGCTGGTGCGGGCAGCATGTTCATGGTGCTGGCCTTCATGTCCGAGGACGGCAGCATGAGCGGCACCGACATCGCCGACTACATGGTGTCCAACCTGCAGGACCCGATCAGCCGTCTCGACGGCGTCGGCAACGTCAACGTCTTCGGTTCCGACTACGCGATGCGCGTGTGGCTGGATCCGGAGAAGCTCGCGCACTACAAGCTGATGCCGTCCGACGTGGCCGCCGCGATCTCGGCGCAGAACGCGGACGTCTCCTCCGGCGCGCTCGGCGGCCTGCCCGCGACCGATGGCCAGCAGCTCAACGCGACGATCACCTCGCGCAGCAAGCTGAGGACCCCGGCGCAGTTCGAGGCGATCGTGCTCCGTTCCGAGGCCAGCGGTGCATCGGTGCACCTGCGCGACGTGGCGAAGGTGGAACTCGGCGCGCGCACCTACAACTCGACCTCCAAGTACGACGGCAAGCCCGCCGCCGGCATGGGCCTGCAGCTCGCGACCGGCGCGAACGCGCTGGATGCCGCCGCCGCGGTGAAGGAGAAACTGGCCGAACTGCAGCCGTATTTCCCGAAGGGACTGACTTACACCATCGCCTACGACACGACGCCGTTCGTGCGCCTGTCGATCGAGGAAGTGGTGAAGACGCTGGTCGAGGCGATCCTCCTCGTCGTGCTGGTGATGTACCTGTTCCTGCAGAACTGGCGCGCGACGCTGATCCCGGTGATCGCCGTGCCGGTGGTGCTGATGGGCACGTTCGGCGTGCTGTCGGTGCTCGGCTATTCGATCAACACGCTCACCATGTTCGCGATGGTGCTGGCGATCGGCCTGCTGGTGGACGACGCGATCGTCGTGGTCGAGAACGTCGAGCGCCTGATGTCGGAGGAAGGGCTGTCGCCGAAGGAAGCGACGCGCAAGTCGATGAGCCAGATTTCCGGCGCACTGGTGGGCATCGCGCTGGTCCTGACCGCGGTGTTCGTGCCGATGGCGTTCTTCGGCGGCGCGACCGGCGAGATCTACCGGCAGTTCTCGGTGACCATCGCCGCGGCGATGATCCTGTCGCTGCTGGTGGCGCTCACGCTGAGCCCGGCGCTGTGCGGCACCCTGCTCGAACCGATCGAGAAGGGCGGCCATGCCTCGCCGCGCGGCCCGCTGGGCCGGTTCTTCGCCTGGTTCAACGATCGCTTCGACCGCGGCGCGGAGCGCTATCGCCATGGCGTGGCGCGCGTCGTCGGCCATCGCCGCCTCGGCGCGCTGACCTACGTCGTCGCGCTCGCGGTGATGGGCCTGCTGTTCTGGCGGCTGCCGTCCTCGTTCCTGCCCGACGAGGACCAGGGCATGATGATGGTCATGTTCACCACGCCGCCGGGCGCGACCCAGCAGCGCACGCTGCAGTCGATGGACCAGGCCGCCGATTTCATCCGCAAGCAGCCGGAAGTCGCGGGCGTGTTCACCGTCGCCGGCTTCAGTTTCGCCGGCAGCAGCCAGAACTCGGGCATGGGCTTCGTGCGCCTGAAGGACTGGAGCGAACGCGATGCTTCCGCGCAGGCGATCGCCGGCCGCATCACCGGCGCCATGATGGGCATGATGCGCGATGCGCAGGTATTCGCCATCGTGCCGCCGGCGATCAGCACGCTGGGCACGAACTCCGGCTTCACCCTGCAATTGCAGGATCTCGCCGGGCGCGGCCATGACGCGCTGGTGGAATCGCGCGGCGAACTGCTTCGCCTCGCGAACCAGGACAGCCGCATGAACGCCGTGCGTTTCAACGGGCTGGACGATGCCCCCACCTTCCGGGTCGACCTGGACGACGAGAAGGCGGGCGCACTCGGGCTGTCGATGTCGGACGTCAACAGCACCCTGTCCACGGTGATGGGCGGCAGCTACGTCAACGACTTCCTCAACAACAATCGCGTGAAGCGCGTGTACCTGCAAGGCGAGGCCTCCGCGCGCATGTCGCCGCAGGACATCGGCCGCTGGTACGTGCGCAACAGCGCGGGCGAGATGGTGCCCTACTCCGCCTTCTCCAGCAGCGAGTGGGCGTATGCACCGCAGGTGCTCAACCGGTTCAACGGTTCGGAGTCGATGGAAATCACCGGCAACGCAGGCAGCGGCGTGAGTTCCGGCGAAGCGATGAAGGCCATCGCCGACCTCGTCAAGCAGTTGCCCGACGGCGTCGGCTACGCATGGTCCGGCATGTCCTACCAGGAGCAGGCCGCGGGCACGCAGACGTGGATCCTGTACGCCGTGTCGCTGGTCTTCGTGTTCCTGTGCCTCGCGGCGCTGTACGAAAGCTGGTCGGTGCCGGTGTCGGTGATGCTGGCGGTGCCGGTGGGCATCCTCGGCGCGCTGCTCGCGACGTGGCTGCGCGGCCTGTCGAACGACATCTACTTCCAGGTCGGCCTACTCGCGACCATGGGCCTCGCGGCGAAGAACGGCATCCTGATCGTCGAGTTCGCGAAGGAACTCGAGGAAAAGGGCCAGTCGCTGGTCGACGCCGTGCTGCATGCGACGCGCATGCGCCTGCGTCCGATCCTGATGACTTCGCTGGCCTTCCTGCTCGGCGTGCTGCCGATGGTGCTCAGCAGCGGCGCGGGCTCGGGCGGGCGTCACTCGCTCGGTACCGGCGTGTTCGGCGGCACGCTGTTCTCGACGCTCTTCGGCATTTTCTTCGTGCCCCTGTTCTACGTCATCGTGCGCACGCTGTTCCCGGGCAAGCGCGCGCAGGCGACCACGGCGCCGGAAGCGGCCAACCTACCGGAGGTGAAGGCATGATCCGGCTCCACGTCCTCGCGGCCGCTATTGCGGTCACCCTGCTGTCCGGCTGCGCCAGCCTGGCACCGCACTACGAGCGCCCCGCGTCCCCGGTGCCGTCGCAATGGCGCCAGGGCGAGGCCGCGGCGCAGGCCACCAACGGCACGACCGACAGCCCGGCGGTTTCGCAGATCGCATGGCAGACATTCTTCCGCGATGCGCGCCTGCAGCAGGTGATCGCGCTCGCGCTGGACAATAATCGCGACCTGCGGGTGGCGGTGTCGAACATCGAGAAGGCACGGGCGCAGTACCGCATCCAGCGCGCCGCGCAGTTGCCATCGGTCGCGATCGACGGCAGCCAGACAGCGACCGGCACGGACACCGGCAGCGGCGATTTCGCGATCAGCCGCCAGTACAGTGCGACCGTCGGCTTCAGCGGCTACGAACTCGATCTGTTCGGACGCGTCCGCAGCCTGAAGCGGGAAACGCTGGAAGCCTATTTCGCCACCGAGGAAGCGCAGCGCAGCACGCGGCTGAGCCTGGTCGCGGAAACCGCCGGCGACTGGCTGACGCTCGCCGCCGACATCGAACGACTGGCGCTGGCGAGGAAGACGCTGGAGAGCCAGCAGGCATCGCTCAAGCGCAGCGAGGCGCAGCATGCGCAGGGCGTGGCGTCGGGGCTCGACCTCGTGCAGGCACGCACCAGCGTCGAAAGCGCACGCATCGACGTGGCGACCTACACGACCCAGGTCGAACAGGATCGCAACGCGCTCGAATTGGTCGTCGGCGCCCCCGTAGCGGACGCACTGCTGCCGGTCGAAGGCACCGACACGCCGGTGACGCTTGCGGAGATCCCCGCCGGCCTCGATTCCTCGCTGCTGCTCGACCGGCCCGACGTGCTGTCGGCCGAACACAGCCTGAAATCGGCCAACGCCGACATCGGCGCTGCGCGCGCGGCATTCTTCCCGACGATCACGCTGACCGGTTCGGCCGGGCGCGGCAGCGACCAGTTGTCCGAACTGTTCGGCGGCGGCACGCGCCTGTGGTCGTTCGCACCGCGGATCAGCCTGCCGATCTTCAATGCCGGAAGCCTGCGCGCCTCGCTGAAGGTGTCGGAGGCCCAGCGCGACATCGCGGTGGCCACCTACGAGAAGGCGATCCAGACCGCCTTCCGCGAAGTCGCCGATGCTCTCGCGGTGCGCGCCGGCCTGCAGGAGCGGCTCGCGGCGCAGCAGGCGCTGGTCGACACCACGGCGCGCGCCTACGCCCTTGCCGGCACGCGCTATCGCAACGGCGTGGACAGCTACCTCGACGTCCTCGACGCCCAGCGCTCGCTGTACGCGGCGCAGCAGGGCCTCATCGGTCTGCGGCTCGTCGAAGCCAGCAACCGCGTCACCCTGTACAAGGCGCTGGGCGGCCAGGCGGAGTGATCGGCGCCCGGTCCGGCGCGGATCGATGCGCCGAACCAGGAGCGAATACAGGCTGGGCCGGGCGCAAACGAAAACGGCCGGCACCGAGGTGCCAGCCGTCCGGACATTCAACCGTTTCAGGTTGGTGGGCGGTACAGGGTTCGAACCTGTGACCCCTACCATGTCAAGGTAGTGCTCTACCGCTGAGCTAACCGCCCATCGAGGTCACGTCGGAGGTCGTCCGCCGGCCCGAAAGGGCGCACATGGTAACACCAGTCCCGACGGGAAGGAACCGGTGCCGCCTCACCCGTCTGCGGGCGGTCGCGGGGCGGGAAACAGCCGCCGCAACGCCGCATGGGTAGCCCCGTAGGCCACGGTCGACAGCAGCCCCCAGCAGATCAGCAGGTGCACCGGTGCCGGCCCGAACTGCCGGCCGAGGAAGGGGTCGGTCCAGGCGAAGTTGATGTTCTCTGCCGCGGGTGCCAGCACCCGTCCCGCAACCAGCGCGACCGCCGCGATGCCGGCCTGCAGCAGCCAGCCGCGCGGGTCGTAGCCGATGCGACGCAGCAGCGCCCACAGGAGCAGCGGCCACCCCAGGTGGTACAGCGACAGCACCCGTGCGGCCAGCGGGAAGGCGGGATCCCACATGTATGCGGTCCCGCCGTACAGGAAATCGCCGGTCGCCAGCTTCCAGCCGGCATCCAGCGCCCAGGCCAGCGCGATCACCGGCGCGGCCACCGCCTGGCTGGCGATCAGCAGCCGGCTGCGGACGATCAGCGCGACCGCGGTGAGGATCACGCCGATGTTGCACAGGAACAGGAAGTTGCGCAGCCCGTAGGCCGAGGCGTACACCGGCAGGTAGACCAGCAGCCAGACGATGCCGAACCAGCGCAGCCGCGGAAAGCCCGCGCCGACGGCGATGGCGCTCATCCGAGCGCGGCTTCCTTGAGCCGGCGGATCTCGTCGCGCACGCGCGCCGCGTCCTCGAACTCGAGGTCGCGGGCGTGCTGGTACATCTGCTGCTCCAGCGCGGCGATCCGCGCGGCGATGCGCTCCGGCGGCAGGGCGGCGTAGTCCTCGGCGGGCTCGGCCACGCGCGCACCGCGACCGCGCCCCTTCCTGTCGCCCGGCGCCGGCTCGCTGCGCGCGCCTTCCATCACGTCCATGATCTGGCGCACGATCGAGGTCGGGACGATGCCGTGCTCGGCGTTGTACTCCAGCTGCTTCTCGCGGCGCCTCGCGGTTTCGTCCAGCGCCACCCGCATCGACCGGGTGACGGTATCGGCATACAGGATCGCCTTGCCGCGCACGTTGCGCGCGGCGCGGCCGATGGTCTGGATCAGCGAGCCGGCGGAACGCAGGAAGCCTTCCTTGTCGGCGTCGAGGATCGCGACCAGCGACACCTCGGGCATGTCCAGCCCCTCGCGCAACAGGTTGATGCCGACCAGCACGTCGAACACGCCCAGCCGCAGGTCGCGGATGATCTCCACGCGCTCCACGGTCTCGATGTCGGAATGCAGGTAGCGCACCTTCACCCCGTGCTCGCCGAGGTATTCGGTGAGGTTCTCGGCCATGCGCTTGGTCAGCGTGGTGACCAGCACGCGATCGCCCATCGCGACGCGTTCGTGGATCTCGCCGAGCAGGTCGTCGACCTGCGTGCCGACCGGCCGGATCTCGACCTCCGGATCGACCAAGCCGGTCGGCCGCACCACCAGCTCGACCACCTGCTCTTCGGACTTCTCCAGCTCGTACTTGCCCGGCGTGGCCGAGACGAAGATCGTGCGCGGTGCGCGGCCTTCCCACTCCTCGAACCGCAACGGCCGGTTGTCGAGCGCGGACGGCAGCCGGAAGCCGAATTCCACCAGCGTCTCCTTGCGCGACCGGTCGCCCTTGAACATCGCGCCGATCTGCGGGACGGTGACGTGCGATTCGTCGACCACCAGCAGCGCGTCCGGCGGCAGGTAGTCGAACAGGCACGGCGGCGCCTCGCCCGGCATGCGCCCGGTGAGATGCCGCGAGTAGTTCTCGATGCCGGTGCAGAAGCCGACCTCGGCCATCATTTCCAGATCGAACTGCGTCCGCTGCGCCAGCCGCTGCGCTTCGACGAGCTTGTTCTGCGCGTAGAACTGCTCCAGTCGCGGCGGCAGTTCGGCCTTGATCGCTTCGATCGCGTCCAGCACCGTCCTGCGCGTCGTCACGTAATGCGACTTCGGGTAGATGGTGTAGCGCTGCAGCTTGCGCACGCTCTCGCCGGTCAGCGGATCGAACAGGGTCAGCTGCTCGATCTCGCCGTCGAACAGCTCGACCCGCAGCGCCTCGCCGTCGGATTCGGCCGGATGCACGTCGATGACCTCGCCGCGGACGCGATAGGTGCCGCGCCGCAATTCGGTGTCGTTGCGGGTGTACTGCATCTCGGTGAGGCGGCGGATCAGTTCGCGCTGGTCGATGCGCTCGCCGCGCACCATGTGCAGCACCATCCGGAAGTATTCGTTCGGGTCGCCGAGGCCGTAGATCGCCGACACCGTGCAGACGATGATCGCGTCGCGCCGCTCCAGCAGCGCCTTGGTCGCCGACAACCGCATCTGCTCGATGTGTTCGTTCACCGAGCTGTCCTTCTCGATGTACGTGTCGCTCGACGGCACGTAGGCCTCGGGCTGGTAGTAGTCGTAGTAGCTGACGAAGTACTCGACCGCGTTGTGCGGGAAGAACGCCTTGAACTCGCCGTACAACTGCGCCGCCAGGGTCTTGTTGTGCGCCATGACGAGGGTCGGCTTGCGCACCGCCTGGATGACGTTGGCGATGGTGTAGGTCTTGCCCGAACCGGTGACGCCGAGCAGCGTCTGCCGCGCCAGCCCGCTCTCGAAGCCGTCGATCAGCCGGGCGATGGCCTGTGGCTGGTCGCCGGCGGGTTCGTAGGGGGCCACGAGCTGGAAATCGGCATCGACGGGCGTGCGGTCGTTCATCGGCGGCATGGCATGGGCTAACGGGACAGTCTAGCCAGTCGTGGCGACGATCGCGGCGTTTTCCTACCCCGGACCGGGGCCGTGGCCGATGCCGCCTGCCCCGCACGGCGCCGAGACTGAATGCACGTTCACACCGGAGCCCGCCATGTCCCGCCTGCCTGCCGCCCCCCGACGTTCCGACGCCGGCTTCACCCTGCTCGACCTGCTCCTCGGCCTGCTGGTCGCCGGCCTGGTCTTCGGACTGGCCGTCCCCGCATGGACGAACGCGGTCGCCCGCGTGCGCGCCGGCGCGGCGCGGACCGCGATCACCGCGACCCTCTTCGACGCCCTGCGCAACGCCACCGTGATCGGCCGGGAGGTCGTGGCCTGCCCAGCCATCGGCGATCAGTGCATCGGCGGCAGCGACTGGAGCCGGGGCTGGATCGCATTCGTCGACGCGGACGGTGACCGCCTGCACGGCGCCACCGAAACCGTGATCGACCGGGCCGCCGCCCTGCCCCGCGGTGTCCGCCTCCTCGGCAGCAGCGGCCGGCCTCGGATCGTCTACCAGCCTTACGGCAGCAACGCCGGCTCGAACATCACCTTCACCCTCTGCGACCGGCGCGGCCCGGACGATGCACTCGCGCTGATCCTCTCCAATGGCGGACGCCTGCGGGCGGACCGGCCCACCCGGGCCGCCGCCGCGACCTGCGCCGCAGGCCTGTGACCGCAGTCGCGACCCGGTGCTTGATCGCGCCGGACAAGGCCATTACGATAGGCGCCCCCGCCCGAATAGCTCAGCCGGTTAGAGCACTTGACTGTTAATCAGGGGGTCGTTGGTTCGAGTCCAACTTCGGGCGCCACCTTCCGGAAACCCCGCGACGCGAGTCGCGGGGTTTCTTCTTTGGCGTCGGCCAGCAATGCTTGGAAGCACAGCCCCGACACGCTTCCCCCACGAAAAAACCCGCCGTCGGCGGGTTTTTTCGTGTTCCCGGACGATGTCCGGCGTCACCAGCAATAGTCGACCGTATCCGTGCCCGTCTTCGTCTTGGTGCCGACGTTGTTGAGAGTCAGCGTGCCGCAAGCGGTATCGCGGGACAACTGGGCGCCGATCGGCGCCGCCTGCACCGTGTAGTTGCGCGCACCGACGGCACTGAGCGTGACGTTGTAGAAATTGGTCACGTCCGTACCGCTGGAACACGGCGGCAATGCCACCGCCACGCCGCCGAGCGTCTGGTCGTAGCGCAGGTTGGTGGTGTAGAAGCGCTCCATGAACTGGGCGTTTTCCGACAGGCAGGTCTTCGCCGCGTCGCGACGCACCCGGACCATCGAATCCATGTAGGTCGGATAGGCGATCGCGGCGAGCAGCGCGACGATGAACACCACGATCAACAGCTCGACCAGGGTGAAACCGCGGGCGGCTCGGGCGAAACGGGCATTGCGGGTCATGTCGATCATCTCCGGATGATTTCGCGCCAGGAAATGCGTCCACCATACAGCGACGGATCCAGCGGTGTCGACGCGAGCGTCGCCAGCGAACCGCCTGCCACCAGCAGTCGGTCGAGCAGCGCCGGGTCGGTGACCATGCCGACGCCCAGGTCGATCGAACCCACCGCTGCCGAGCCGATCACGTCGCCGGCGTCGCCGAAGGTGCCGTTGCGGTTGGCGTCGAACAGCCCGGTCTCGAGGCTGGTGCCGCTGAAGGCGTCGATGGCGTTCACGTAACCGCGACCGGGATAGCACGGGTTGCTGGTGCTGGGAATGATGCTGGCCGCAATCAGCGCGTTCTTCACCACCTGCTGGTCGCCGACCATGCGTTCGCCTTCGAGCGTGTTGCCCGGCGGCAGGTCGAGGTCGATGTACCAGCCCTTGCTGCCGCCGGGCAGCGCCGCATGCGGTTCGAAGGCGCGATTCCTGGTCGCCGAATCGAACTGGGCGATGTTGCGCGCGGTCATCCCGGTGCGCGTCACTGCGGTGGCGGCGGCGTCATCGTCGATCACGCCGTACCAGGTCTGGCGGGTGGTATCGGTGATGTCGTTGGTGGTCAGCAGGCGGCCGGTGCCGAAGAAGATCCAGCGCTTGTCGGTCGAGGGATCGACCGCGACGGTCACGCCGCCGGTGATCGGCTGCGTGCCGGGCGCGGTCGGCGCGTACAGCGCATGGCCGCCGGCGATGCCCCAGCTGCCCGCGCTCCCGCTGCGGAGGTCGAACTTCCAGACGTTGCCGCGGAAGTCGCCGGCATAGACGTAGTCGACGGTGCCGTTGCCGTCCACGTCCCAGCCCCGCGGCGAGGCGAGTCCGTTCGGCGCGGCGGCCGAACCCACGCCGGTGTCGATCTCGGCGATCTTGGCGCCCGTGCGCAGATCCAGCACGAACAGCACCGCATGCTCGGCCGTGCTGTTCAGGCCGTTCGGCACCAGCAGAGCCGTGGTGCCATCGTTGAGGTTGGCGATGAGCGGCTTGCCCATCACCTGGCCAAGGTCGCTGTCGAAGCTGGCGTTGTGGTCCCACAGCACCTTGGACGAACTGAACAGCGTCGGGTCGGTCACGTCGAGCGCGAACAGGCCCTTGCCGCCGCGTCCGAGGGTGGACACCAGCACCGTTTGGTTGGCGAGTTCGCGCTTCGAGGACACCACGATCGGGCCGTCGACGAAGAAGCGATGGCCGTAGTCGGGGTCGCTGAACTCCTTGAGCTTGGCCAGATCGATGCCGCGCGGCACGTAGGCGAAGCGCTCGACGCCGTCGGTGGCGTTGAAGGCATGCAGCATGCCGTCGTTGGCGCCGACGAACACAGTGTCGACGGTGTTGGAGGTCTTCAGGTACGTCGGCGAGCTGTCGACGATCGTGCCGAGCAGCGACGAACGCTCGCGGTAGATGCCGGTGCCGGCCGGCAGTTCGAGGGTGCGGTCACCGGCAAGGTAGTTCGCGACCGTCGGGGTCAGCGCCACCGACTGCGCGGCGGTCGGGAACGTGGTGCCGGCGGTGCCGTTGTGGGTGTAGATGTTGCGGCTGCCGTAGGCCGGGATGCTGGCCGTCCACACCGGCGTGGAGGTATCGACGCCGGTCGTGGTCACGTTGAAGGCCTGCAACTCGCCGTACCAGCGCGAAGAGAAGTACTTGGCCTGGAAGACCTTGTTGCCCGCGGACGTCGAGGTGCCGGTCACGGTGGCGTTGGAGCCCGAGCCGCGGCGCGAGGCGATCGCGCGAAGCGCCTTGCCGAGGCCATCCGCGAACTGGCCCGGATCGCTCGCGGCGACGAAGGTGCCGTGGCCGTTCACCGAGGCATGGAACAGGTCGTCGATGCGATCCAGGTCTTCCGCGTCCATCGGATTCGGCCAGGCGACGGATTGCCCGGCGGACACGCGCGCGTTGGTCGTGGCCACGTCGAGCGTGCCCTGCAGGCCGATCGAGATGCCGAAGGTGACCATGTGCTGCCAGAAGGCCGGGTCGGTGGCCGAAGACGGCACGATGTTGGCCATCTGCGTTTCCGGACGCAGGTCGGTCCGCCAGTAGTTCATCGCCACGTCGGCCAGCGTGTTGCTCCAGCCGTCACGGTAGGGATCCTGGGCGGTGTACTGGTACGACGGGCCGTCCGGACGGGTGATGGTCGGGCCGGTGCCGTTGTCGACGTTGCCGAGCGTGGTGGCGCCGTTGTTCCAGTAACCGTCGGTGGTCAGGATGGTGAAGTTCTGGCGGCACTCGTACTGCGAACCGTTCGCCTGCGGGCCCCACGGGCCATTGGCGCCGGTTTCCGAGTAGTACTGGCCGGCGCGGGACAGCGCGGGGATCAGCGGGGTGGTGCCGCTGGCGGTGGCGCCGAACAGGCGATCGAACCACACCCGGCGGTTCTCGCCCGGGTTGTTGCCCTTGAACAGGCCGTTGTTGTTGGCGACCGGAATGCGGAACTCGTTGCGCTGCCAGATGGTGGTGAAACCGACGCGGTAGTCGTTGTCGTCGTTGAACACCGAGGTGTCGTTGAACGCGTAGCTCGCGCCGGCTTTCGCGACCTTGGTGCGGGTGCGATGGAAGGAGTACCAGGTGGCGTAGTTCTGCTTTTCCTGGGCGAGATTGCGGACAGCGCCGCCCGGCCAGGTGAAGCTCGTGACGTTGGTGACGCAGGTGCCGAAGTTGTTGGTCGCGACACGCCAGGTGCAGGCATCGGCGGTGCCATTGGTCAGGAAACGGTAGCGCGTGTATTGCTTGGCATCGGCATAGTTGGTGATGCCGACGTTGGGCACGTAGAACGTCTGCGTGCTGCCGGACAGGTTGGTCGCGCTGGACAGATCCTCGGTGTCGTTCCACGCCGCGTTATAGGGCGTATCGGTGAAATAGCTGCCGTCCGCGCCCTGCCAGGGCCGGTAGTCGTTGTTCGGGTTGTAGTAGATGGTGTTGCGGGTGTACGCCTGGCTCGAGATGTTGGTCGGCGTGGTCCCAGGCACGGAGTCGGGCATGAACGTCGAAGCCATCGACCCCGAATCGTCGAGGATGAACCAGATGTTCGGCGGAATGCCCTGGTTGGTCTGCATCGGCGTGTCGGGGAACGCCACGCCGGCGTGCGCCGGAAGGCCGAGGAGCGTGACCAGGCAGGCCAGTATCGGCGCGGCCCAGGTCGGGCGCGTGCCGCGGGACATGCCGCGGAGACGGGAGGAACGGGAACGGGGAGTGGTGTTCACGGCAACCTCTTGGTTACTTGCCGGCGAAGATGGTCTGCAGCATCACGGACGCGCGGCCGGCCTGCTGGCTGCGCGACGTCACGCGAAACCGCGGCGTGAGACAAAGCGGGTGGATCGGCGAGAGCCTGTCGCAGTCGCGCCAGTTCGGGCCCTCGCCCATTTCCTCGACGAAGTACTGCGGCGGATCGGTGTTGGCGTCGGCGGCGGTGCCGACGCGCCAGCCCGCGAAGCCCGGGTCGTTCCAGCGCTCGAGCGCAGTCGGATCCGGGCGGGCGCACATGCCGTTGGCATTGCAGCCGGCGCCGGGAAAGGCCGGCAAGGGGTCGAGCGCGGCCTCGGCCTCGCGCAGGCCCGCCTCGGCGACCTGGAAACCCAGGCTGCGGTCGAGCAGGTTGGAGGTCATGCGCTCCTCCAGCATCGTGCTGCGCAGGCTGGCGAGGCCGAGCAGGGTCATCACCAACAGCAGGATCAGGACCACGACCAGGGTGGCACCGCGGCTGCGGCGCGGAAGAGCGGGACGGCGTGCGGAGGCGGTCATTGCAGGCGGTTCCGGAGCGTGACGGTGTGGGCGATGCGGCGTGCGATCTGGGCGCCGTTGGCGCCGGCGCGATCGGTGCTGAGCATGTCGAGGGTGACGCGCACGGCGGTGACGTCGTCCCAGCGGGTCGCCGGGACGGCGGTGGCGTCGACGTAGTTCGCGGCGCCGGACAGCAGGTACTGCAGTTGCATGTCGTTGACGCCCTCGGCGATCTCCTGGTTGCGCACCACCGGCACGCCGGCCTCGTTGACGACGGTGCTCCGGAACAGCGAGCGACCGGTGGCCGTGGTGCCGATGTACCAGCGCGCGCTGTGCAACCGGACGACGGTCGCCGCGCGCCGCGGATCGGGCACGGTCGGGCCGTACTGGTGGACCCGGCCGGCCGCGCTGCAGTCCGCGGGATTCGCGTAGCCCAGTCCGCGGCTGCAATTGCCGGGCGCGCCACCGCCCACCGCGTGGGCCAGGGTGTCGCCACCGGTGATGCCGGTGACCTGGAACAGCGATGCCTGCTGCCAGTCGCAGGCGACGACCAGATCGCCCGTCTGAAAGCCATGGGTGGCGGTGTTCAGCTGGATCTGCGCGCCGCCGGTGCTGTCGGCGCGAACCGTCGCCGCGGTGGAGTCGTCCCCGGACATCAGGTCGACGGCGTCGGTGCCGGGCACCCGGTTGGCTGGCGACCCGAGCGGGATCGCGCCCTCGTAGCCGACGACGCCGCCGTTCCAGTTGGTCCACCACTGGGTGGCCGGGTTGTTCAGCACGTTGACGAGCTTCATCGGCTCGGTACGGTCGGCGTTGCCGCAGGACACGCCACCGGCATCGCGGAGGTCGCGGGCCATCAGCTCGAACGCCATGCGTCCGCCTTCCTGGACACGGCCGAGGCCCTCGGTGGCGCGGTAGGTCTGCCGGTTCGACAGGAAGATGGCGCTGGCGCTGGCCACGACCAGCAGGCCGAGCATCATCGAGATCATCAGCTCGATCAGGCTGAGGCCACGGACGCGGGCGCGGAAGGCGCGGCGCATGGACGGACGTCGCGAGGAGAGGTGCATGCGGGTCATATCCGGGAAGTGGTGCTGAAGGTCTGGGTGACGGAACCGCCGCTGCCGCGGGAATCGTCCCAGCGGACGGTGACCGTGCACATCGGGCCGACACAGTTGATCTGGCCGCAGGCGGTCGGCCCGAGGTTCTGCTGCAGCACCGTCATCCAGGCGCGGATGTCGTTCGCGGCCAGCGCGCCGCCGGCCGGGACCACGCAGGTCATGCCGATGTTGTAGCCGCCGCCGCGGGCGGCCACGGGGTTGGCGCGCATCGCGTCGAGGATGGTGTAGGCGTGGACCACGCCCTGGCTGCGCTCCAGCGAACTCTGGCTGTTGCGCAGCGCGAGCGCCTGCATGGCGGCCACGCCGAGCAGGCCGATGGCGAGCACCAGCACGGCGACCAGCACTTCGATCAGACCCACGCCGCGAGCGGGGGCGCGGCGCCGGGCGGCACGCGACGGACGGGAAACGAGGAAGGCGGACATCAGGTATTCCCCGGTGCAGGGCAACCGACGGCAGGCGTGGCGGCACGGACCATCGCACGCCCGCCCGTGGCGAGATTCACGTCGCGGGAGTTCTCTGGCGGATTGGTGACGGGCAGGCAGACCCGGAGGTTGCCCTCCATCAGCGCGTTGCCATTGTCGTAGGACAGGCCATCGGCACGGAAGGTGATGCGGTTGTTGGCGGCGGCGATGCTGCCGCTGGGGATCACCACGACCGGCGCCTCGATGGTGCCGGCACGGACCACCTCGCCGGCATCGGCGATGCCATTGCCGTTGGCGTCGGCGAACACGATCCAGCCCTGCCAGGGCGACGTGGCCCCGCAGGTGGCCCCGTCGTCGCTCTCGCACAGCGAGGTCCGCGTGTTCTGCCGGATCGCCTCGGCGCGGGCGGACTGGATGGCGGCGACCAGTTCGTTGGCGTTGGCGGTCAGGCGGTTGCCGTTGACCACGCCGGTGAACATCGGGATCGAAACTCCGACCACGATGCCAAGCACGAACAGGGTGATCGCCAGTTCCACCAGCGAGAAACCGGCGGTGCGGTCCCGCTGGGACACGGAGCCGGCGGACGGCAAGGGTCGGCGTCGGAGCATCGGTTGCATTGCGCCTCCAGGATCGATGGACCGAGCTTAGGCGCGCCCGGAACGGGGGGCCAGACGATGGCCGATGGGCGGCCGGCACGGCCGCATGAGCGGTCCCCCTGCCCCTGCGCGGCGCGGGCGGGCATCATTGGCCCGATGCATCGCCCCCCGCCGCCCTCGCCTTCACCCACGACCGCCCCGCCCCCGGCCGGCGCCCCGCTGGACAGCCTCTGGCAGGCGCGCGTGCTGATCTGGGTGGTCATCGCCGCGGAAGGCGTCGCCGCCGCGCTCACCCTGGCCAGCGACCCGCCGCTGGGGCGCTGGATCCGCTTCGGCCTGCTGTCGCTGACGGCCCAGTGGGTCGCACTGCTGACGCTCGCCGCCCTCTACCTCCTGCGCGAACGCCTGCGCGACGCGCGACCGACCCGGGTCGCCTGGCTGGCGCTCGGCCTGCTGGTGATGAGCTGCTGGTCGGTGCTGGCGATCAGCGACCTGCTGCTCGGCGACCTCTGGCGCATCCCCGAGCAGGCGCGCGTGGACGTGTTCCTGCGCGCGACCGGGATCGTGCTGATCGTCGGCTGGCTGGGGCTGGCCGCGTTCCAGAACCACTGGCGCCTGCGCCAGCTCGCGGTGCGCGCCAAGCAGGCGGAACTGGCGGCCCTGCGCGCGCGGGTGCGGCCACACTTCCTGTTCAACACGCTGAACACCGGCGCCGCGCTGGTGCACCACCGCCCCGACGAGGCCGAAGAACTGCTGCTCGACCTCGCCGACCTGTTCCGCGCCGCGCTGGGCGGGACCCGCGAGATCCCGCTGGACGAGGAGTTCGCGCTGATCCGCCGCTACCTGGAGATCGAATCCCTGCGCTTCGGCCCGCGCCTGCGGGTGCAGTGGCGGCTGCCCGACCCGATGCCCGACCTGCGGGTGCCGTCGCTGTCGCTGCAGCCGCTGGTCGAGAACGCGATCAAGCACGGCATCGAGCGCCTGCCGGGCGGCGGCGACATCGACATCGCGGTGGAAGCCGGCGACGACGGCAGCGTCGTCATCGCGATCTCGAATCCGCTGCCGCCAGGGCCGGCCGACGCCTCGCGCGGGCACAACGTCGGCCTGCCCGCGTCGCTGGCGCAGATCGAGGCCTACACCGAAGGCCGCGGCGGCGTGGAGGTCGCCACCGCGGACGGCCGGTTCACCGCGACGGTGCGCCTGCCGCCGCCGCGGGCCTGACGCCGTTCGTCAGGCGACGACTTCGTAGCAGGGCCGGTAGGCGCCCGAGATCTTCATCCGGCGCTGCTCGACGAACGCGCGCAGCAGCGCATCCAGCGCCTGCATGATGTCGGTGTCGCCGGAGATGCGGAACGGGCCGTGCTCCTCGATCCGGCGCATGCCGTCTTCCTTCACGTTGCCGGCGACGATGCCGGAGAACGCGCGGCGCAGGTCGGCCGCCAGTTCGTGCGGCTTGCGCCCGTGGTGCAGGTCCAGCGCCGCCATCGCCTCGTGCGACGGCACGAACGGCTGCTGGAACGCCAGCGGAATCTCCAGCGACCAGTTGAAGAAGAACGAATCCTTCTCGGCGATGCGGTACTCGCGCACCTTGCGCACGCCGGCGGTCATCTTCTTCGCCACCTGCGCCGGGTCGCCGACGATGATGCTGTAGCGCGACGTCGCGGCCTCGCCCAGGGTCAGCCGCAGGAACTTGTCGATCTGCTCGAAATACGGCGCGGACGCGGCCGGGCCGGTGAGGATCAGCGGGAACGGCAGCTTCGCGTTCTCCTCGCGCAGCAGGATGCCGAGCAGGTAGAGGATCTCCTCCGCCGTGCCGACGCCGCCCGGGAAGACGATGATGCCGTGACCCATGCGCACGAACGCTTCGAGGCGCTTCTCGATGTCCGGCATGATCACCAGGTGGTTGACGATCGGGTTCGGCGATTCCGCGGCGATGATGCCCGGCTCGGTGATGCCGATGTAGCGCATGCGGCGGTGGCGCTGCTTTGCGTGCGCGATCGTCGCGCCCTTCATCGGGCCCTTCATCGCGCCCGGGCCGCAGCCGGTGCAGATGTCGAGCCCGCGCAGGCCCAGCTCGTAGCCGACCTGTTTGGTGTAGAGGTACTCGTCGCGGTTGATCGAATGGCCGCCCCAGCAGACGACCAGGTTCGGATCGATCGGGTGCAGGATGCGCGCGTTGCGCAGCAGGCCGAACACCGCGTCGGTGATGCCTTCGCTGGTGTTGAGGTCGCGATTGCCGTGGCCCTCGCGCAGTTCGATCGCGGTGTAGGCGAGGTCACGGACCACCGCGAACAGCAGCTCGGCGACGCCGCGGATGATCTCGCCGTCGACGAAGGCCATCGCCGGCGCCTTGACGAGGTCGATGCGCACGCCGCGATCCTGCTGCAGCACCTGGATGTCGAAGTCGGGATACAGCTCGCGGGCGGCGCGCGGGTCGTCGGACGCACTGCCGCTGGTCAGCACCGCCAGCGCGCAGCGGCGCAGCAGTTCGTGCATGCCGCCCGTGGACGCGTCGCGCAGGCGCGCGACCTCGTCGCGCGAGAGCACGTCGAGCGCACCGCGCGGGTAGATGTGCGCGTCGACGGTGGGGAGGATGGCTTTAATCAATTCACTCATATGAACTCTTAGATAATTCAAGGCGGAAGCTTCGGCATTGCTGAGAACTCAACGAACTACTGCCATCGCAGAAAAGAACGCTCAAATGTTACCAACATATCCGACAGAGAAAATCTCGTCGACCACTCAGAAAAAGCAAATATGTAAAAATAAATTTCCACATCGAATTCACGCCCCGTCCGAAGGGATGGGGGCGTGAAGCTCGACAAAGCAGCATATTCATGCCCTTGAAATAACGGCCGCCAAAAAAATCGCAATAATTTGAGATAGTACAACCATGACCACCAGTTTATTACGCACAAAAGCAGCAGTCAGTAACCCAGAAAATACAGAGACTAAAGCGGATGCAAATACGATCGCAAAAACCATATCAGCAGTAGTACGCGATGAAAACTTGAAGGCCAAGGTATAGCAGCATAGCACCAGAAACGCCATCCCGGCCGAAAGCATGGCGCGTTTGACGTACGTCATTAATGCCCCTCCCCCCATACATATTCATTAGAAGCATTGAACCAATTAGGCTTCGCCAGATGAACAGCGTCCGCGAGCATTGCATCAGGAGATCCATATAGCCCCCACATCTCTGGGTGTGCGTTATGCATAGCATTCAGCAGCGCTCCAGCCTGAGCTCGCGTCAGCTGTTGCCAAGTCCCGTATCCAGCCGCCTGATATTGAGCCTTCAAATCGGAATCCAGCAAACCGCACTCGAGATAGTCCCTGTAAGGTCTTAGTGGACCAACCGAATTTGGCTTAATTTGATTGAATAGAGTTCCTAACCTGTCAAAATAGCCCCCAATTTTTCCAGTTATGCTCCGAGCATCTTCGATATCGATAGGGTCGAACTCAAAAATGAAATTGTATTCGTTCCCGTTTCCGGAGCCGCGATTTATATAAGCAGTTATCTCCAGCAAACCACTCGGATCTGATTTACTAATCGGGTTTCCGGCGACATAAGAATATGTGCTGACCCCACCTAATTGGCCTATTGGATCTGTCTGCAAGTAACGACCAAGAGTTGCTTCGTAATCGCGGAACCCATTGTGCCAGAGTTCGGATTCGGCATCGAAGTATTGCCCCGGAAGACCCAAATTGTATCCACTAATCTGGTCCATCTGTATCGACCGGTCGAATGCCCGATTCTTTGCCCGCCAAACCACCTGCTTGCTTGCATTAGTTACAAGCTCGGGACGACCGAGGTGATCCGCTCCGACCCAGTACAGGTTATTCGACTTGACCAGGCCGACCGGCTGACTTCCAAGCCACAGGTAACTTGTCCAAGACCCGTTGTTGTACTCCGACATCAATGTATTTTTGCCGGAGTAGGTGTAGCGGGCGTTGACGCTTGCGCTGCTCTTGCCGACACGCTGATCCAGCGCATTGAAACGGTAGTTGGTGGTCACTCCGGTGCGGGTGTGCGACTTGGGACGCTGGAACGCATCGTAGACGAATGAATTGTTGTAGCCAGCAGCATCATTCCAGTCCGTGACATCCCCAAGCGCATTGTGGACAAAAGTACGGTTGAGCAGCCCATTGGAAGATGTCGCATTTTGCAGCCGATGCGCGGCCGAAGGATATCCGTAGCTGACCGAGACTCCGGTCGAAGAGTCGAGACGACTTGTCCGGTTTCCCGTTCCGTCGTAGCCGAGCGAGAGGGTATTTCCGGTCGACGCGGCCGACGTCAGGCGCCCCACCCAATCGTAGCCGAACGTCTGCGATTGCGTCGAATCAGCGTAATTGGTGATGCTGTTGATCCTGTTGTTGGCGTCGTACTGCATGAGCAGGCTCTGCAGGGTCGAACCACCGTCCATAGTGGTGATGCCCGTCAGCCGAAGATCGCCTGCGACATAGTTCTGATCATAGTAGTAATGACGCGCCAGGCCGTTGCCGTAGTTCCATCCGGTCATGGGACCGTAGGGCAGATAGGTCATCGAATCGGCGACGACGGAAGTCGTCCCGCCCACCGTTGCTGTCATGGCGCCCAGCCTTCCTCCCGTGTAGCCATAACCCACACTGACACCACTCGGGTAGCTGATGCCCGTGACACGCCCCTGATTGTCGTAGACATAACCGGTGTAGTCGCTGCTGGTCGGCGTGTACTCGAGTTCGCCCTGTACTTGCCCGAACGGCGTGTAGAGATACATGTGCGAGCCCGCACCCGTCGCCGCACTGCAGGTACGCCCTTTTCCGTTCTGGCATGAATCGTAGGAGAAGGCCCGCGACTCTGTCGGTGTGCCGTAGCGGGTAAGCCTCCCGAGACCGTCGTACTCGTAGCTGAGCGAGGAGCCGTCATTCCTGGTGACCGTGGTCATCAGGCCGCCAGCGGTGTACTGGAAGGTCGTGCTCCCACTGTCAGGGCTGTTCTGCGCCCAGAGCTGGCCGAACCCGTCATACACATAGGTCGTATTCAGACCCTTGGGATCGGTGACCTTGTTCAATCGGTCGCCGGCGTCGTACGTGTATTGCGTGACGGCATTCAGCGGATCCGTCTGACTGACAAGCCGATCCAGCACGTCATAGGCAAAGGTGGTGACCTTGCCCGTCGAATCCGTAGTACTCAAGAGATTGTCATTCGCATCGTAGGCGTAACGGAAGTTCTGCCCGTTCTTTCCCAGCGTCGCCTTGAGGCGTCCAAGTTCGTCATATTGGACGGATGAAACACCCACCAATGTCTTCACACCACCGTTGACGGAGTACGTCTTGGTATCGGTCACCTGCGACGCAAGGTTGTAGGTGTACTCGATCCGCTCGCTGGTCGGGCTGCCGGTGGTGCGGACCTTCGCCGTCATTCGACGCGCCGAGTCATATTCATACGACTCCACGACACCATCCGGCATGGTCATACTGGACAACAGACCATTCGTCGCATAGGTATAGGAAGTCGTGGAAGCCACTCCGGAAACGTAGTTCGTCACCGAAGTAATAACCCCGCGAGCATTGTATGTGTAGTCGGTGGTTTCACCATTCGCGCCCACGACCCTGCCTGGCAGGCCTAATGCGTTGTAGTTCGAATAGGTGATCGTGTGACCGAGGCTGTTTTGCACGTAGGTCAGGTTGCCCTGCGCGTCATAGATATAGGCAATTGCGTCACCAGTTCCGGGCAACGGTCCATCCACCACCTTGCTGGCGGTCATGCCGCTCGGGTGGTAGGTATAGGAGAAAGTGGTCGTCCTCGACTGCTGCGGGACGCCATGCGCAGAAGTATTTGTCTCAGTTACCGTAAGAATTTGGCCGCCAGCATTGTAGACGTAGTCGATTTTTCTTCCGCCGGGCTGAACGCCCTGAAGCAGGAGTCCACTATTCGAATCCCAGGAATATGTCCAGACTTGGGCATACGGCGTCCCGACAGCCTCCGTCTTTTTCAAAAGCTGCCCATACTGGTTGTAGTCGTAATCAACAGCAACACCATCCTGACGAACCTCAAGGTCAACATACCCGTACTGGTCATATGTGATCTCTTTCAGGTTGGCGGCACAGGATGACGTAGGATGACCAGTAATTCTCTTCAGCTTCCCGCTCTCGAATTCATACGTAGCCTGTTTTCCGAGCGGACTTGTCTGCACAACACTTTTGATGGTCCCCGGATCAACTTCCGTATCTACATCGTACACGAACGAAAACTTGTCAACCCCACTACCATGCTCAGTGGAAACAGCAAAATTTCTACTGTCTATCGCATATGTATCGTTCGAGTAGTCATAGAATTGCCACTGGACATTTGCATAGGAAAAATAGGAATACCTGACCGAGTTGATTTCTTTTCCAAGCAAGAACCAATTGCTATACAAATAGTGGACATCCTTACCACCAGGATCAACTACGCTCGCGAGCTTTTTCATGTAATTCTCGGTCACATAGGTGTAGCTGTAGACTCCGCCAGCCGGGTCTGTAATCGTTGAAACGACATCGCCAGACCAGGCTAAGTCGACATGCCTACCACTGGTGTGAGTGATTTTCGTCAGGAATTCTTTCGGACTTCCGTTCAAGTATTCATATTCAAAGAACCAACCGACTCCAAGCTTGTTGGTAATGCTCTCCAAGCGGAGACGAAAATTCGAATTTCCATTGACGCCATTACTGTAGTATCGGAAATTTTCGATCAACCCATCTGCCGTATAAATAGAGTAAGACCCATTCCCGTTGTTCAACGCATATTCGTAAGAATGACCACGGCTATTGTAGCGGCTCGTACCCGGGACCAAATCGAAACTACGTTGAACCCCATCCGAGTCCGTCCAATCCAGCGAGCTGGCATAGACTGAAAGATTCTGATCGATGTTTGAGCGCCATGCTCCTCCGAAAATACCTGCATCAGGCACGCCATTCGAAAAACTGTTGCTGTTGTAGGCCCTCGTGAAAACAAATGGCATTTCATTTTCGTTTGTAACGAAGTCAGTTTCCTGCTCTATCTTCGCGCCGGTCGAAAAATTGACTGGATTCCCTGCAACAACGGGACAAGTACCGGTAGTCAAATCGTGCTTGTCTCCTGTCCGCGGCTCATTGGAAATCTGTCCCCTCAGATAATCCACAAGGTTATTTGTTCCACTCCAATCAAAACCCGATCCACCGAACGCGCGCGAATACAACCACCCTCTCCAGTCCTGTGCGTCTCTTCTCCATGAATCATTGTCCAGCCTGACACGCAGATTCACGCCCCCCTCGATGTCACGAAGCCCAGCTCCCGTATCACTAGCTGAGGCACTCGTAACACTTGCAATAGCAGATACCGCAATGACCATTGCAACCGCGACACGAAGGTTGCCAAGCATGTGTTCCGAAATTTCACGCCCGAAATTGTTCATTTTTCCAGGAATCCGTATTGAAAGATAATTATCTTACGCCTTCCATTGCCGCGCGCTTCGCATGAACACCGGCGATCAAAACAGATCGCCACGGCACACGAATGGAAGTTCGGGGATCATCATTTGAATAGGTGGTTGCAATCCACAACAGCTCTTGGATGCGGCCATCGGCAACTCTGCTAGAAACATTGCAGAACTTTCTCACCGACTCCGCATCAATTCCGCGATTCGAGAATATGGCTGCCAGCAAATCATGCCTACTTCTCTTGGTTTTTGAAAAGACCGAAACTGCAGACAGTACTTTCTCCGTGTCGGCTATAACGGCTTCCGGCATCTCCTGCAGAAAAGCTTCGCGAAAGAGGAACGCACGCTCAAGGTAGTCGCGAAGCCCATACATCCGAGTTTTTGCCCAGACGACCTGCGCGAGATCGTCCTTGCACGTTGACAGGAAGAGTGCCGCGAGATACGAGTCCGCCATTGCTCCTGAAGCAATACCAGTAGCTGCAGCCACGGCTCTTGACCAGCGTCCATTACCATCCAGAAATGGATGCATTTGCGCGCAAAAAAATCCAGTAACCACTGCCTTCGTGTATGGATCTATCTTATACGCGGATCGATTTATTTCTGACACAACCGAATCCATCAGGGCTGGAACAGCCTCATAATGCGCGAAGATGATGGACGCCTTTGATGGTATCGGCGCGTCAGCATAGACGATCTCTCGTCTGATTTCGGGGACTCGGACACCAAGGCGACCACCAAGCGCCAGCAAATCTCTCAGAGACTGCACTTGCGTATTTCCAAGTGCCATATCGAGAAACACAGCCAATTGACGTTGATCAAGCTGCCCACCACGGAGGGACATTGCACTCGATATCAGAATAGGCAGGCTGCTGGAAGACGCCGTTTCGATCGAAGCAATCCCGGGTTCAAAGGCCTTGGCACGATCCAGTAGTTCGGTCAACGGATACGGCGTGAAATAACGCAGAATTCCGCCCGTCAATGATGACGGGATCGTATCCACACGCCCAGAGGGGCTGTCTATTCCCGTGTTCATGCATTCCGTTGCCGGCCCATGTTTTGGAGTCTATCCGGAGGAATTGAGGGCTGCAATGGTCGACGCAAAAAACGGCCGGGTTTCCCCGGCCGTTTCGAGACTGCCTTGCCGCTGCGATCAGAACTTGTAGCGGAAGCTCACCTGGGCGGCCCAGCGCGAGATGCCGCGGGAGTCGTAGATGCTCAGGCTGTCCGGCGTGTTGAAGCGATAGATGTATTTACCGCTATTGCCTGCATTGCAGTTGTCGACGCCGTAGTTCGCAGTCGTGCAAATGCCGCCGTACTCGGCGATACCACGCATCGCCGGGAACGACTGTTCTTCAACACGCCCCCAACGCTTGTTCAGCAGATTGCCCACGTTGGAGATGTCGAGGCTGATTTCGGCCTTGTGGCCTTCCATGAAGCCCGGCAGTTCCTGCGAAATGCGCAGATCGAACTGGTTGACCCACGGACCGCGAGCATCGTTGCGAGCGGCGACCTGGCCGCGATGGCTGTTGAGGTACTCGTTGCCGTAGACGTACTGCCAGAAAGCGGACTCTTCCGCGGCAGTCCTGAAGAGGACATCACCGGGACCCTTCGGGATGTACAGGAGGTCGTTCAGACGACCGTCGCCGTTGGCGTCGTTGTCGAACACGTAGCTGTACGGACGGCCGCTGCGGCCTTCGTAGAACAGGCCGACCGAGGTCGTGTTGTCACCGAAGAAGTCGTGCTTCCAGTTGAGGGCGGCGGTGAAGCGGTTGCGGATCTCGTAGCTGGAACGCGCAACCGCGTCCTCGTTCGCCTGGAAGATCGCCGTGTTGCCCAACTGCGAGCTGGAGGTCGAGCTGGTCAGCGTGCTGACTTCTTCGGCGTTCGTGTAGGTGTAGGCCAGGGTCCACGACCAGTCGCTCGCCTTGCTGAAGGGCTTCTCCAGCGAGACCGTCAGCTGTTCGCTGCCGCCGCGGCCGGTCGAACGGGCGATGATCGCGTCGTTGTAGGCGGTGTTGCGGTTGGCGCGTGCGGTGACGCTGCTGCCCACACCCTGCTGGTTCCACCTCAAGAAATCGAGCCCGTTGGGATTCCAGTAGATCTGGCGACCGTCCTGGCCGACGGCGGTCGGCGCACCAAGATTGAGCTGCTGGTAGAAGATGCCTTCCTTGACGCGGGTCACGACGCCTTCGACGCTGGCGACCATGCCCCACCACGGCAGCTCGCGATCGAACGCCAGGTTGGCCTTCCACACCGACGGCTGGCCGAGGTCGGGATCGATGAAGTCGACCGACTGGGTGCCCGGGACGCCGCCGGTCAGCGCGACCGGGAGCTGGTTGCGCGGATCGGGCGAGAAGACGTTGGTGCCGTTGGAGTCGAAGTAGTCGATGTACGAGATGCCGTTGTTCGAGTACGGGTTCGACAGCCACACCGTCGCCGCCGCGCCCTGGAACAGGCCCACGCCGCCGCGCACCTGCGTCTGCAGGTCGCCGTCGAAGCGGTAGTTGAAGCCGAAGCGCGGCTCCCACAGGCCGTTGCCGTCGATGGTGGCGTCGTTGCGGTAGCCGAAGAAGTTCGACGCGGTCGCGTTGTACAGCGGCTTGTCCTTCACCATCGGCTCGTCGTAGCGCAGGCCGAAGGTCAGGGTCAGGTTGTCGTTGACCGTCCAGGTGTCCTGGGCGAACAGGCCGAGGTTGCGCAGGCCCCACTTGGCGGCCATGTTGTTGAGGTTGCCGCCCTGCGGGTAGAACAGCTCGTAGCGGCTGGACACGCCCGACTCGAACGACTGGGCGCAGGTCACGGTGTTGATGCAGTTGAAGCTGTAGACGCCGTTGGTGCGGCGGCCGAACAGGTTGTAGATGTCGTTGTCTTCGTAGTCGAAGCCGAACTTCAGCGCGTGATCGCCCACGAACAGGTTGCCGGCGAAGAACGCGTTCCAGGTCTGGGTCTCGAGGACGTTGGCGTGCGTGTTCTCCTCGGTACCGAGGTTCAGCGTCGCGCTGCCGATGCGCACGGAGATCGCCGGCAAGTCGGCCAGCGGGTTGCGGACCGCCGAGTAGTCGCGGTACGACACCTTGGCTTCGGTCGAGAAGTTCTCGGTCCAGTCGCTGAACAGCGAGGCGGTGTAGCTCTCGAGGTCGAAGTCGCGGACGTACTGGTACGAGCTCAGCGCGAGACTGCTGGAACCGAAGCCGTTGAGGTTGGCCTGGCTCTGGGTCGACTTGCCGTAGCGGAAGCTGGCACGGTGCTTGTCGGTGATGTTCCAGTCCAGCTTGATGCCGTATTCCTCGGACTCGGTGTCGAGCGACGGCAAGGCCAGCGTGCCCGGGTTGAAGCCCCAGGTCTGGTTGGCGATGCGGATGACCTCGTCGATCTGGGCCTGGGTGATGTTGACGATGTTGGCCGCGCCGGAGCCGACCGGGCCGGTGTCGACGCCGGTGCCGACGTACAGGTCCTTGCCGGTGTACTTCTCGTAGTTGGCGAAGAAGAACAGCTTGTCCTTGACGATCGGGCCGCCGAGGGTGAAGCCGTAGGTCTGCTCGTTGTCGAACAGCACCGGACGCTGGTTGTTCTGGTTCTTGCCCGACCAGTCGTTGTCGCGATAGACGCCGTAGACCGAACCGTGGAAGTCGTTGGTGCCCGACTTGGTGACCGCGTTGATCACGCCGCCGGTGCCGCCGGAGATGGTGACGTCATAGTTGGCGACGTCGACCGACAGTTCGTCGATGGTGTCCATCGAGAACGGCTGGCGCGGGGTCGGCAGGCTGTTGGATTCGAGGCCGAAGGCGTCGTTGGTGCTGATGCCGTCGACGCGAATGGCGTTGTAACGCGGGTTCTGGCCGCCGACCGAGATCTCGTTGCGCGACTTGTCGGTCTGCGACACGCGCGGATCAAGGCGGGCATAGTCCTGCAGGTTGCGGTTGACCGAGGCGAAGGCCTGGAGCTTCTGGCTGTCGATGTTGCTGCCCGAGCCCATCTTGTCGGAGGTGAAGACCTGGCTCGCGCCGCTGCCGGTCACCTGGATGGCTTCCAGCTCCTGCGCGCCGACCGACATGTCGACCTGGGAGACTTCGTCCAGGGCGAGATAGACGTCGTTCTGCGAGGTGGTCTCGCCGTCCTTGGTGACGGTGATGGTGTACGGGCCGCCGACGCGGAGGCCGCGGGCGTTGTAGCGGCCATTGGCGTCGGTGGAGACGCGGCTGACCGTGCCCGACTGGGTGTGGACGATCGTGACGTCGGCGCCGGACAGCGGCTTGCCGTCGGTACCCATGACCTGGCCGCCGACGCCGGCGGAGGTGCTCTGGGCGAACGCGGGCGCCGCGGCGAGCGCGACGATGAGTCCGATCGAGAGTTTCGAAAGTCGGAGACGGTTGCTGTGGTTCATTGCTCTAGGCCTCGGTGGAGAAACGATGCGTTAGCGTGCGAGAGGACCGCGGCGACGGGCACCACGATCGACGGGATGGGGGAAATGACGGGCCCGCCATGTGCAGCGAGGCGGGCCGGGGTTAACCATAGGTTAACACGATAGAACGTCGACATGACAGTGCGATGACCGCGACCGACGCTCTAAGTGATTGAAAGAATTGAATGAATGCTCTTCACAAATCACTTGAATGTGTCATCCCAAGTGATTCAGGAAAGATGGGCTGCCCCGCGGGGATGGCGTCAGGCGCCGATCGGGGTGCCCTGCACCTTCAGATAGGTGGCGATGCCGTCCATCAGCATCTGCACCGAGATCGCGACCAGCAGCATCCCCATCAGCCGCTCGACCGCGGTCAGCACGCGCTGGCCGAGCCAGCGGTAGAGGTAGGTCGCGGAAAACAGGATCGCCGCCGTCCCCGCCCAGGCGACCAGTAGGGCGACGCTCCAGTCGGTGAGGCGGGACGGGTCGTTGCTGCCCATCAGGATGACCGCCGCCATGCCGGAGGGCCCGGCGACCAGCGGGATGGCCATCGGCACGATGAACGGCTCGCCGTCGGGGATCTCGCCCATCAGCCCTTCCGGCGGCGGGAAGATCATGCGGATGCCGATCAGGAACAGGACGATGCCGCCGGCGATCGACACCGACTCCTGGCGCAGGTGCATCAGGTCGAGGGCGTACTTGCCGCACCACAGGAACAGCATCAGCACCACGAGCGCGATCAACAGCTCGCGGCCAAGCACCAGGCGCTGCCGGCGCGGCGGCAGACCGCGGAGCAGGCTGAGGAAGACGGGGATGTTCCCCAGCGGATCGAGGATCAGGAACAGCAGCAGCGCGGCCGAGGCGACGCTCACGCCGGCGGCGACCACACCCGACCGCGCTGGTCGGCACCGGCGGCGGACAGCAGATGCACGCAGGCGGGCGCCAGCGTATCGGGCTCGCGGGCGAGGACGTCCTCTTCCCGTACGTAGGCCTTGGCGCGGAGCGGGGTGCGCAGCGGCCCGGGCGCCAGCCCGCAGACGCGCACGGACGAATTGCGCAGTTCCTCGTGCAGGGTCGAGACCAGCGTCGTCAACGCCGACTGGGCCAGCCCGTAGGCGCCCCAGTACGGACCGCCTCCGGCGGCTTCGGCATCAACGGAGAACACCAGCGCGGCGTCCGGCGCGGCGCGCAGCAGCGGCAGGCAGGCCTGGGTCAGCCACCAGCGCGCGGTGAGATCGACATGGAGCGTGCGCGCGAAGTCCGCCGGGTCGACGTGCTCCAGCGGGGTCAGGCCGCGGAAATCGGCGGCGCAGTGCAACAGGCCGTCGAGGCGACCCGGCCCCTCGGCGATGCGCTGGGCGAGTTCGAGGTAGTCGTCGGGGGTCGCGCCTTCAAGGTCCAGCGGATAGAGCAGCGCCTCGCCGCCCTCGCGGACGATGGCATCGTGCACGCGGTTGAGCTTCGGCACCTTGCGCCCCAGCAGGACCACGGTCGCGCCTTCGCGCGCCGCGGCGAGCGCGGCGGCCTGCCCCAGCCCGCCATGCGCACCGGCGACCAGCACCACGCGGCCCTGCAGCGCATGGCCCCGGGACGCACCGTCCCGCGGTGCGACGGCCACGGCGGTCTGCGACGACGTCATCAGGCCTTCTGCGCCTCGGCGATCATCCGCGCCAGTTCGCCGGATTCGTACAACTCCAGCGTGATGTCGCAGCCGCCGATCAGCTCGCCGTTGATGAACAGCTGCGGGAAGGTCGGCCAGTTCGAATAGCGCGGCAGGTTGGCGCGGACCTCGGGATCCTCCAGCACGTTGATGCTGTGGAAGCCGGTGGCACCGGCAGCCTTGAGCGCCTGGGACGTGCGGCTGGAGAACCCGCACATCGGGAACTGCGGCGTGCCCTTCATGAAGAGCACGATCGGATGGGATTCGATCTCGGACTGGATGCGTTCCAACACCGGCATGGGAGGTCTCCTGCGGAGTGCGGCACCGTGCAAAAAAGCCGATGCGGCGAGGTGGGGTTACAATCCGTCATTGTAATCGTTCGCGCGGCCCCGGGCTTGTTCCGTCCCCGGGTCGACCACATCCCCCGGGGCGCCCGCCCTCTCCGGATCGGGCGCCTCCCGTACCCAAGGACTTCCCATGGCCATCGAACTGCCCCCCCTGCCCTACGACCGCACCGCGCTGCAGCCGCACATCTCGGCCGAGACCATCGACTTCCACTACGGCAAGCATCACCAGGCCTACGTGACCAACCTCAACAACATGATCGCGGGCACCGAGTTCGCGGAGATGGCGCTGGAGGACATCGTCCGCAAGTCGCAGGGCGGCATGTTCAACAACGCCGCACAGATCTGGAACCACACGTTCTACTGGAACTGCCTGTCCCCCAACGGCGGCGGCGAACCGTCCGGCAAGCTCGGCGAGGCGATCGCCAAGGCGTTCGGCGACTTCGCGAAGTTCAAGGAAGAGTTCACCAAGACCGCCGTCGGCACCTTCGGCTCCGGCTGGGGCTGGCTGGTGCAGCGCCCGGACGGTTCGCTGGCGCTGGTGAGCACCTCGAACGCCGCCACGCCGCTCACCGGCGAGGATACCCCGCTGCTGACCTGCGACGTGTGGGAGCACGCCTACTACGTCGACTACCGCAACGCCCGCCCGAAGTACGTCGAGGCGTTCTGGAATCTCGTCAACTGGGATTTCGTGGCGTCGCAGATGAAGTGATCCACGCGAACGCGGCGGACACGGAACGGCCGGGGAAACCCGGCCGTTTTCGTTGGCGGAAGGCCGAGGCAAGGCTTCATCGCACCGACAGCAACCCGGCTGCGTCGTGAATGCGCACGGCGGTGTCGTCAACGATCGCACCTTCGCGGACATTTCCCGGTGGCCTTCCGCAACAGGAGTCCACCCATGCGTCGCCTCGCTTCCCTGCTCTCCATCGCTGCGCTCACCCTCGCCATCGCCGGCGGCGCCTCCGCCCGCGACCGTCCGCACGACCGCGACGACAATCCGCCTGGCCCCGCGGGCGGTCCCGGCACCAACTGGGAAAACCCGCCGGGCTGGCACGGGGGTCCCGGAGCTTCGCCCGACAAGCGCTATTACCGCCATCACGGCAGCCGCTACACCTTCGAAATCCGCAGCGGCGGCTACTACTTCAACCCGCGTTTCGGCTACTGGCACCCGCGCTACGGCTTCTGGAACCAGGCGCGCCGCTGCTGGTACGACAACGACCGCAACCCGCCGGGCCCGATCGGTGGCCGTGGCACCAACTGGGAAAATCCGCCGGGCTGGCGCGGCGGTCCCGGCGCCTCGCCGGATCGCTACGGCCGCTGCCGCTGAGGTGCCGCCGGCGGCACCCGCACCGCGTGTCGTCCGTGTCCGGTCGGCACGCGGTGACGTTCCTCACTGGCGACGCCTCGCCGGACGCCCGACACTGCGGGACTCCGACTGGTTCACGACCGAGAGATTCCCGACCGATGGCCGCCCTCGCTCCCGTCAGCGTCACGCCCTATCTCTTTCCGCTGTTCATCGCGTTCGTGATGTATCGCCGCATCCGGCGGAACTTCGGCGTGCAGTTCTGGAGCCCCACCCGCGTGTGGATCCGGGTGGCCTTGCTGTCGCTGGTGGCGCTGATGCTGCTCGTGGCCGGCGTGTTCGCGCCGCAGACGCTGCCGGCGATGGGCATCGGGCTCGCCGGCGGCCTTGTACTGGCGTATTTCGGCCTCAAACACACGCATGTGCACTGGACCGACGGCAAGCGCAGCTACACGCCGAATCCCTGGCTCGGCGGCATCCTCACCGCGCTGCTGCTGGGCCGGCTCGCTTGGCGGATGACCAGCGGTGGCGGGCTCGCCGGGGCGCAGACCGCGCCCAGCGGCGTCACCTTCGGCATCGCGATGGCGCTGATCTCGTATTCGCTGGTCTACGCGATCGGACTGATCCTGCAGATGAAGCGGCTGGCGCCGCCCGACGCGTCGACGTCCTCGAATCCGCCGGCGACGCTCTGACCGACCCGCGCGTCACGCGTCGGCGAGGTCCTCGGGCATCAGTGCCGGCTCGCGTTCGAACCGCCGCACCAGTGCCTCGAATTCGGCGACATGGCGCCGCAGGCGCACATCGTCCGCCTGCGACGACAGGAACGGCTTGCGCCTGCCCGACACCAATACGTCGAGCTGCCGGCCCTTGCGCGAGATCGGCTGCCGCAATCGCCGGAACGGCTGCAGCACGTCCGCGGCGACGTTCGCCGGCAGCCGTGCCCGCAGCCACGCCAGCTGCGTCGTCTCGAACAGGCCGGACGGGAAATCCAGCGATGCCAACCCCGTCAGCGCCGCCAGCGGCTGGATGCGCCCGTCGCCGATCGCCTTCGCGTTGAACGCGAGCGTGCGCAACCGCGACAGTTCGGCGAGCGGCGCCAGCGTCTCCACCTCGAACTTGTTCCAGATCGCGTTGCCGAAGACGAGGTCTTCCAGCGCCACCGCGCGCGACAGGTCCGACAGGTCGCGCAGGTTCGTGAAATCGTCGAAATGCAGGCCACGCAGCATCGGCGTGCGCGCGAGATTCCACAGCCGCACGGCCTTCTGGTTCCAGTAGAACGCGACGTGCGTGAGCTGCGGCATCGCCTCCAGCGGCGTCAGGTCGACGATGCGCGGGCACTTCCAGAAATGCAGTGCAGTGAGCCGTGAACCGAGCCCGCCGCACAGCAGCTCCAGCGTCTTCTGCTCGACGCCGCTGACGGTGAGCGCGGTGACCTCCGGCGCATCGGCGAGGAACAGCAGCGCATCGGGCGGCAGCTTGCCGCCGTTGAGTTCGGGTTGAAGCCGCATCGCGTGCCAGGGCGGCGCCTCGCCGGGGCGATGCAGCCGGCGCAATGCCGCCAGGGATTCGATGCGATCCGATGTCATGCCGTCTCCGTCCGGCGGATGTCGATCCATGCGCGTGGGCTGCCGCGGACGATCACCCAGCGGGCGATCGCAGCGCGTCGACCACCGGCGCCACCTGCGCCTCGCGGCCCAGCGTGCTGCCGACGCGCGCGAGCGCCTCGGCGAGTTCGGCCGGCGCATCCGCACGCAGCGTGGCGTGGCCGACCTTGCGGCCATCGCGCGGCTCCTTGCCGTAATCGTGCCAATGGCCGCCAGGCTCGCGCAGCACGGCGGCCGCATCGGGCATCGCGCCGATCCAGTTGAGCATGCAGGCGTGGCCGACCATGCGGGTGTCGCCCAGCGGCAGGCCGAGCACGGCGCGCAGGTGGTTCTCGAACTGCGAAGTCTCGCTGCCCTCGATCGTCCAGTGCCCCGAGTTGTGCACGCGCGGCGCGAGTTCGTTCGCCAGCAGTTCGCCATCGCGGCAGAACAGCTCCAGCGCGAACACGCCGACATAGTCCAGCGCTTCGGCCAGCGATCGCGCATGCGCGATCGCGCGCGCCTGCAGCGCCGGGTCCGCGCGTGCGGGCGCGAGGCTGGCGGACAGCACGCCGTCGACATGCCAGTTCTCGGTCAGCGGCCAGGTGCGGAAGGTGCCGTCGCGACCGCGCACGGCGACCACGCTCAGCTCTCGCTCGAACTTCACGAAGCCTTCGAGGATCAGGCCGACGGTCGCGGCCTGCGCGCCCAGCGCGTCCCAGGCGGCGTCGACGTCGCCTGGCGCCTTGATCCGGAACTGGCCCTTGCCGTCGTAACCGAGGCGGCGGGTCTTGAGGATGCACGGCGTGCCGATCGCGGCGACCGCAGCGTCGAGCGCGGCGCGATCGGGCACGTCGGCGAACGGCGGCACCGGGATGCCAAGTTCGCGGAACAGCGTCTTCTCCGCCAGGCGGTCCTGGGCGACAGCCAGCGCGCGCGGATTCGGGAACACCGGCACGCGCTCATTCAGCCACTGCGCGGATTCGGCCGGCACGTTCTCGAAATCGAAGGTGGCCACGTCGACCTGCGCCGAGAACGCGGCGAGCGCGGCGGTGTCGCGGTAGTCGCCGACGATCAGCGGCGCGAACTGCCCGGCGCAGGCGTCCGCAACGGTGTCGAGCACGCGGAAGCGCAGGCCCAGCGGGGCGCCGGAGAGCGCGAGCATGCGGGCCAGTTGCCCGCCGCCAAGGATGCCGACGGTGGTCATGCGTGCCTCACGTCCTCGGATCGTCGTGGTCCATCACGTCCTGCGTCTGCTGCGCGCGGAACGCGTCCAGCGCTGCGCCGATCGCCGGGAATTCGCGCGCCAGCATCGCTGCGGCGAACAGCGCGGCGTTGGCCGCGCCGGCGTTGCCGATGGCGAAGGTGGCGACGGGAATGCCCGCCGGCATCTGCACGATCGACAGCAGCGAATCCAGGCCGCTGAGCGCCTTGCTCTGCACCGGCACACCCAGCACCGGCACCGCGGTCTTCGCGGCGAGCATCCCCGGCAGATGCGCCGCACCGCCGGCGCCGGCGATGATCGCGCGGAGGCCGCGCGCCTGTGCGGTGGCGGCGTAGTCGAACAGTACGTCGGGCGTGCGATGCGCCGACACCACTCGGATTTCGTGCGGCACGCCCAGCGCGTCGAGCTTCGCCGCCGCATGTTGCATCGTCTCCCAGTCGGAGCGCGATCCCATCACGATGCCGACAAGGATTTCCCCGGCCGGGGTGCCCTCGACCTCCGGCGTCGTGCCTGCGTTCGTCTCTGCCATGGCCCACCCCGCGGCGTCGCGCCTGCTGCAAAGCGGTATTCTAGCGACTTCCCATCCCCGGCTTCATCGAATGGACCGCAAGCTGCTCGATCTGCTCGTCTGTCCCGCCAGCCGCCAGCCGCTGGCCCTGCTCGACCGCCCCGGTCTCGACGCGCTGAACGCGGCGATCGCCGCTGGCGGGGTGAAGCGCGTCGACGATGCACCGCAGACCGAATCGCTGCGCGAGGCCCTGATCACCCGCGACCGCAGGACCGTCTACCGCGTCGACGACGGCATCCCGGTGCTGCTGATCGAGGAAGGCATCGCGACGGCGTCGGTGCCTGGCCTGTGAGCGAGCGGACCGCGCCGCCGCAGGACGTGCTGGACGCGAATGTCGCCGCCGCGCTGGCCGAGGACCTCGGCAGCGGCGACGTCACCGCCGCGCTGCTGCCGGACGGCCCAGACACCGCCTACCTGCTGTGCAAGGAAGAGGCCGTGGTCTGCGGCCGGCCGTGGTTCGACGCCTGCCATCGCGCGCTCGATCCCGACGTCCGCATCGACTGGCGCGTCGCCGAGGGCGACCGGGTCGCGAAGGGCACGGTGCTCGCCACCCTCTCCGGCCGCAACCGGGCGCTGGTCAGCGCCGAGCGCGCCTCGCTGAATTTCCTGCAGACGCTGAGCGGCACTGCCACCGTGGTCGCGCAGTACGTCGAGGCGGTGCGCGGCACCGGTACGACCATCCTCGATACCCGCAAGACCCTTCCCGGCCTGCGCATCGCCCAGAAATACGCCGTGCGGACCGGCGGCGGCGAAAACCACCGCATCGGCCTGTACGACGCGGTAATGCTCAAGGAAAACCACATCCGCGCCTACGGCTCGCTGGCGGGCGCGGTCGCCGCGGCGCGTGCGCAGTCGCCGATGCTGCCGCTGATCGTCGAGGTGGAAACGCTGGACCAACTGCGCGAGGCACTGGACGCCGGCTGCACCCGCATCCTGATCGACGACTTCGATGCCGGCACACGGCGCGAGGCGGTGCGTATCGCGCGCTCGGCGCCGTACGACGGCCGCATACCGCTGGAAGTCTCCGGCGGCGTCGACATGGCCACGCTGCGCGGCATCGCCGAGGACGGCGTCGACTGCATCTCGATCGGCGCGCTGACCAAGCACGTCCGTGCCATCGACCTGTCGCTCAAATTGGGGCCGCCGCCGGGCGGCTGAGATCAGCCCCAAGGTTCACCCGTCAAACTTCACTGGCTGAACACCGGCATGCTTGGGCCTGACAACAACCGTACCGGCCATCTTGTCGTGCCAACCCTGCTTTTTGGGATCAAAGGCGATCCACAGGAAACCGAGACCAAACGGAAGCATCGATACGAAATAGCCCAGATAGCGACCGACGGACTTTGCGACGGAAATATTCCCTCCCGTCCTCGCATCGACCACCCTTGCCGAGACAACCATCTTGCCGGGAGTCGCCTGGAGACCTGACCAGAACAGGACGGTAAGCGCAAAGGGTAACACCCAAGAAATTATGAAGTCGGCGGGCCCAACCACAAGCGCCGGATTTTCCGTATTGAAGTACTCCCAGCCATAAACCGAAACCAGCAGCGGAACGGTCACCATCAAGAGCAGGAGCGTGTCGATCAGCGATGCCCCGAATCTTGACCAGAAACCCACATATTCCATTTCGCTCGCGTCCACCAGCTCTCCTTGATTCTCGGACCGATTTTCAAAACCGTTAGAATTCCGACGTTTCTCTTGCTCAGCCGAACCAGTGGCCGTGCATCGCCGTGAGGAATTCCGGCGTGATCGGGAACCCCGACTGCGAGCCGAGTACGGCGTCTATGCCGCAGTGCGGGCACAGCGCGGTCTCGCCTTCGCCCGTGGGCGCGCCCGTGAGCGGATCCTTCGGCGCGTCGACCCATTCGCCGATGTCCGACGGCTCGAAGGTGGCGAGGCAGTAGAAGCAGCCGCAGATCGTGCTGGCCTCGATCTCCGCACGGTGCTCGATGGACCTGGCGTGCGCGGCGAGCAGCTGTGGGTCGTGGTGCGACATCGGCCGGCTCAGCGCAGCGCCAGGAAGGCCGCGAGCGCCACGCCCGCCGCAACAGCGATCCAGATCCAGCCGGGCACGCCCTTGCTGCCGGCGGGCATCGCGGCGGCACCTTCCTTGCCCAGTTCGAACAGGGAGAAGCGCACCGTGTCGAAGCCGATCTCGTCGCCCGGCTGGGCCACCGCCCGCTGCGCCCGCTTGCCGTTATGGAAGCTGCCGTTGGTGGAGCCGAGGTCCTCGATCACCACGCCTTCGTTGGTCGGGATCAGCTTTGCATGCTTGCGCGAGAGGCTGGTGTCTTCCAGCCGCAGCTGGCAGTCCGGCGCGCGGCCGACCACGGTCGCGCCGGTCAGCGGATAGACCCGGCCCAGGTGGCGACCGGTCTGCGCGCGCAGCGCGTACTTCGGCAGCGCCGCCCGCACCGTGGTGGTGCCGACGTCGTCCGTGGACACCGCGGCCGCGGGGCCTGCCGTGGTGCGGGACGAATCCAGCGGGACGAGCTGGGCCTGCACGCCGCCGAAGGCGATGCGATCGCCGGCGCGCAGCGCGATCAGGCCGTCCACCGGCCGGTCGTTGACCAACACGGCGGCGCCGGAGGCGATCTTGAGCATCACCCCCTGGCCCCCGACCTGCAGCTCGCAGTGGTTCGGCAGGATGTCGGGCCCGCGCAGGCCGATGTCGGCATCGCGCGCCGAACCGATGCGTTTGACGCCCTGCTGCAGCAGGGTGGGCGGGAATTCGCCGGCGGCGAACACGAGCTTCATGGGCGATCTGGCTCCGGGGTCGGGATTGCATCCGCCACGCGGCGGCCGCAAATTAACGAAATGCCAACTTTACTGATCCTGATGATCGCGGTTGCGATCACGTTCGCATTCTGGAGCGCTTCGCGGGCCGCCGCCGAGCGCGCGATCCGCATCGGCGGCGACGCCTGCCGCGCGGCCGGGGTGCAGTTGATCGACCACACCGTGCACGCCACCGGCCTGCGCCTGCGCCGCCACGAGAACGGCCGGGTGGGGCTGGAGCGCAGCTTCCGCTTCGAGTACTCGCAGGACGGCACCGACCGCCACATCGCGCGGATCGTGCTCCACGGCGAGCGGCTGGTGGCGTTCACCGGGCCGGCGGCCGCGACCGATGCCCTTCCGATGGATTGAGCCGCGACGAAAGACGCTGTCCGGGTACGGGCGGGCGCCCGGTCGTCGTCGACCGGCATGGCCCGGCGCTGCTGTCCCGCGATCCCCCTCATCGCTCCCCCTGCGATCGGTTCCGCGCTATTTCACGATGCGCAGATGATGGCCGCGTTTCGGGGGCGGGGCGTCGTCGTCGCCCCCCTGCGCCTGGCTTTCGGCCGCTTCGTGTCCCGGCGCGTCGCCCTCTTCGTCCGAAGGCGGTTCCTGCAGGCCCATGCCCTGCCCGGTTTCGCGGGCGTAGATCAGCAGCACGGCTTCCACCGGCACCTGCACGTGATGGCTCACGCCCTGGAAGCGGGCGGTAAAGGTGATCCACTCGTTGCCCATCTCCAGCCCGGCCACCGCGCGATCGGCGACGTTCAGGACGATCTTGCCGTCGGTCACCGCATGCCGCGGCACCAGGACCCCGGGGCGCGTGGCGTCGACCAGCAGATGCGGCGTCATGTCGTTGTCGGCGATCCACGCGTGGATCGCCCGCAGCAGGTAGGGACGCTGGCTGGTCATGCGAGGCGGGGGTGCGGCGGTCATGGCCGGAGTGTACCTCCCCGGTGGGGCCTGCGAGGACGGGTCAGGACGGCAGTTCGCGCAGGCTCTTTTCCTGCGGCGTCAGGCTGCGGACGAAGCCCGGATTGCGGAAGATGCGGTTGCCGTAGTCCTCGATCACCCGGCCGTCGCTGGGCAGCGGCACGTCGAGCGCCTTCAGGCGCCAGACGATCGGCGCCATCGCGCAGTCGGCCAGGCTCATCTCGTTGTTCAGGAAGAACTTGCTGGCCTTGAACAGCGGCACCGCGGCGGTGAGGAGTTCCTTCAGGCGCTTGCGGCCGGCCTCGGCCTGCTGCCGGTTGCCGAACTGCACCGCCTGCACCTGTGGCACCCAGTCGTGCTCGATCCGCAGCATCGCCAGGCGCAGGCGTGCGCGCGACAGCGGGTCGATCGGCATCAGCGGCGGATGCGGATAGCGCTCGTCCAGGTATTCGCTGACCACGGACGCGGCGTACAACACGAGGTCGCGCTCGACCAGGGTCGGCACGGAATGGTACGGGTTGAGATCGATGAGATCTTCGGGTGGATTCTGCGGATCGACCGGCACCAGGTCGTAGGTCACGCCCTTCGCGGCCAGCACGAGGCGGACGCGGTGGCAGAGCACGTCGTCGACGGAGGAAAACAGGGTCAGGGCATTGCGCATACGCGGACTCGCCATCCTTCAGAAAGACGCAGGGCGGCCGGCCATGCCGACCGCCCTGCGGGTGTACGTCGTCGAGCGGAAGGAATCCCCGGCCATCAATGCACGTCGCGCCAGTATTCCTTCTTGAGCAGCCAGGCCATCAGGGTGAAGAACGCGAGGAACAGGATCACCCAGACGCCGGTCTGCTGGCGCTTCAGCGCGCCGGGCTCGCCCGCATACTCGAGGAACGCGGAGATGTCGCGAGCGGTGCGGTCGAACTCCTCCGCATTCTCGCTGCCGGCCTGCGACAGCACGAGCTGCTTGACGCAGGCGTCGTCGATCTCGGTCGCGCCGTGCGGGCAGGCCTTGATCGGATTGCCCTTCTCGTCCTTCTCGCCGGTGGCTTCCTTCGCGGTGAACACCGGCCGCTGGCTGCCCTGCAGGTGCCACAGCGGATTGGGCATCGACGCGTTCGGGAACAGGGTGTTGTTCCAGCCCAGCGGACGGCTCTCGTCGAGGTAGAACGACTTGAGGTAGGTGTAGATCCAGTCGGTGCCGCGGACGCGGGCGGTCAGGCTGAGATCCGGCGGCGCCTTGCCGAACCACTTCTCGGCCTTCGCCGCCGGCATCGTCGACATCATGTGGTCGCCGACCTTCGCACCGGTGAAGTTGAGGTTGGCCATCACCTGGTCCTCGCTCAGGCCGAGGTCCTCGGCCATCCGCGAGTAGCGCAGGTACTGCAGCGAGTGGCAGCCGGAACAGTTGTTCACGAACAGCTGCGCACCGCGCTGGAGCGAGGCCTGGTCCTCGAGGTCCGTGCCGGCGTGCTGCAGGCCAGCATCCTCGGAAGCGACGGCGGAGAACGAGGCCAGCAGGCCGAAGAGGACGATCGCGCCGCGCTTGAGCATCGTGGTCTTCATCGTGGAGAGCTTAGTCATGCATCGTCACCCGATCCGGGACCGGCTTGGTCTTGTCGAGCTTCGTCCACACCGGCATGGTGAGGAAGAACAGGAAGTACAGCACCGTCAGCACGCGGCCGATGATGGCTTCGGTCGGGTCCGTGCCCGGGCCGCCGCCGATCTTGGCCAGCCACACGAAGCACACCGCGAACATCAGCAGCATCGCCCACGAGAGCGCGCCGCGGTAGCGGTAGGACTTGACCGGGCTCTTGTCCAGCCAGGGCACCAGGAACAGCATCACGATCGCGCCGAACATCACCAGCACGCCCCACAGCTTGATGCCGAAGAACGAGGGCACCACGCGCAGCATCGCGTAGTACGGGGTGAAGTACCACACCGGCTTGATGTGCGACGGCGTCACCAGCGGGTTGGCTTCGGTGAAGTTGTCGTGCTCGAGGAACAGGCCGCCGAAGGTCGGGACGTAGAAGATGATGAACGCCGCGATGATCATGAAGAAGCCGACGAAGAACGTGTCCTTCACCGTGTAGTACGGATGGAAGGGCACGCCGTCCGCGGGCGCAGTCGGCGACCAGCGGTTGCCCTTCGGGCCCTTCTTGATCTCGACGCCGTCGGGGTTGTTCGAACCGACTTCGTGCAGCGCGCCGAGGTGCAGCACCACCAGCAGCAGCAGGACCAGCGGCAGCGCGATCACGTGCAGCGCGAAGAAGCGGTTCAGGGTGGCATCGGACGGGTTGTAGTCGCCCATGATCCACTCGGTCAGGCCCTGGCCGATGTAGGGGATCGCGCCGAACAGCGAGATGATCACCTTCGCGCCCCAGTAGGACATCTGGCCCCACGGCAGCACGTAGCCCATGAACGCCTCGGCCATCAGCACGAGGTAGATCAGCATGCCGAGGATCCACACCAGCTCGCGGGGCTTGCGGTACGAGCCGTACATCAGGCCGCGGAACATGTGCAGGTAGACCACGATGAAGAACAGCGACGCACCGGTGCTGTGCATGTACCGGATGATGTTGCAGCCGTCGACGTCGCGCATGCAGTACTCGACCGAGGCGAAGGCTTCCGCGGCGCTCGGCTTGTACTGCATGGTCAGGAAGATGCCGGTGACGATCTGGTTGGCCAGGACCACCGTCGCCAGGATGCCGAAGATGTACCAGAGGTTGAAATTCTTCGGCGCGTAGTACTCGGTCATGTGCTTGCGGTAGAACGGCATGAAGCCGGGCGCCCGCTCGTTGACCCAGTCCATCACGTTGTCGGCGGTTCGGGTGAGGATGTTCGCCATGACTTACGCGGCTCCTTTCGGGTCGACGCCGATCACCAGGGTGGCATCGTTCTCGAAGTGATACGGCGGCACCGGCAGGTTGGCCGGCGCCGGCATGCCCTTGTACACGCGCCCAGCGGAGTCGTAGCGCGACTTGTGGCAAGGGCAGAAGTAGCCGCCCTTCCAGTCCGGATCGAACGGCTCGGGCCGGATCTCCGGCTTGAACTCCGGCGCGCAGCCCAGGTGGGTGCACACGCCGACCAGCACCATGATCTCGGGGCGGATCGAACGGGTCGGGTTCTTCGCGTACGCCGGCTGCTGGTCGGTGTTGTCGGACTTCGGATCCGCAAGCAGCGGGTCCATGGTCGGCAGCACGTCCAGCATCGCCTTCGAGCGATGCGAGATGAAGACCGGCTGGCCGCGCCAGGCGATCGTCAGCTGCTGGCCTTCCTTCAGCCCGGCGATGTCGGCGCTGACCGGCGCACCGGCGAGCTTGGCGCGCGCGCTCGGGCTCCAGGACTTGATGAACGGGACCGCGGCGCCGGCAACGCCGACCGCGCCGACCACGGCGGTGGATGCGGTCAGGAAGCGGCGACGACCCGCGTCGACCGGTTGCGCGCCGTCACCATGCGACTGGTCCGACCCGCCTACGACTTTTGTTGCCATCCGGCACTCCGCAAAACATGGGCAAACTTGGATCGCCGGCCCGCTCCCGTCCCCGAAGGCCGGCCGGCAAAGACGACGAAGTGTAACGGAACGCTGAATCGGCCGACAATGTTTGCCCGTTCCCGGGGCGAATCCCACCCGGCGGGACCGGCGACCACGGAACGCCGGAGACGGCCTCAGCCGCGACCGGCCAGCGCGCCCCGGTAGCGCTCGGCGAGGACGCGCACCCGCTCGACGTAGCGGCGGGTCTCGCTGTACGGCGGCACCCCGCGGTACTTGTCCACCGCGCCCTCCCCGGCGTTGTAGCCGGCGGCGGCGAGCGCGAGGTCCCCGTTGTAGCGCTTCAGCAGCCAGGCCAGGTACTGCACCCCGCCGCGGATGTTCTGGCCGGCGTCGAAGGCGTTGGCGACCCCGAACCGGCGGGCGGTGGCCGGCATCAGCTGCATCAGGCCCTGCGCGCCCACCCGCGACATGGCGTTCGGGTTGTAGGCCGATTCGGCATGGATGATCGCCCGGACCACTGCTTCCTCCACCCCGTGGGTCGCGGCGGCGGCGCGGATCTCGGCGGCGTAGGCGTCGGTGTTGAGGCGCAGGGTGCCGAAGTTGACGCCCGGCAGCGGGGCGCAGGCGTAGCAGGTCTCGAGGAAGCTGTAGCGGATCGTGCGGATGGCGGTTGCACCGGCCACGCCGCGCGGCGGCTTGCTGGTGTAGTTGCGGACGCCGTCCTTGATGTAGGAGTAGACCTGCCCCTGGACCCGCCGGGTCACGGCGGGAGGCGACGCGACCGGCGGTGGCGCGGCGGGCGGTGCCACCGCGGCCGGCACGGGCGCCGTCCCGGCGACCACGGGCGATGCCGGCGGGGACACGATGATCGTCTGCGACGGCGCGGGCGCCGCACGCTTGCCCGGTGCGGGCACGTAGCTGGCGACGACGCTGCACTGGGCGCCCTTCACCCGCTTGCTGCCGTAGGTGCGGGTGCCGTCGGGGGCATCGCAGCGGTACACCGTGCCCGCATGGGCGCACGGCACGGCGGCCAGCAGCAGGCCTATCGCGATGGCGGTCCGGGCAGCTCGCATGGCGCACAGTCTGGCCGCCTGAGAAAGGTTTGCCAAGTCCTTGATTGTGAAGATGCCAAGCCGATCGCATCCCCCATCCGGCGCAGGGCGGAACGTACGTGCCAGAATACGCGCCCGCTGGATCCGCCCTTCCTCCTGCTGCCGGCCCGGACTCACCGCCGCGCCCCCGGACACGCCCATGACCGACACCCTCGCCCCCGGCGCGCTCGACGCCACCCCGTCCACGCCCGTTTTCGGCCCGAAGAAGCTCTACATCCAGACCCACGGGTGCCAGATGAACGAGTACGACTCGGCCAAGATGGCCGAGGTGCTCGGCGCCGAGGAAGGCATGGTGCTGACGGAGAACGCCGAAGAAGCCGACGTGATCCTGCTCAATACCTGCTCGATCCGCGAAAAAGCACAGGAGAAGGTGTTCAGCCAGCTCGGCCGCTGGCGCGGCCTGAAGCGCGATCGGCCGGTCGTGATCGGCGTCGGCGGCTGCGTCGCCAGCCAGGAAGGCGAGGCGCTGCTCAAGCGCGCGCCGTTCGTGGACCTGGTGTTCGGCCCGCAGACCCTGCACCGCCTGCCCGACCTGCTCCGCTCCAGGCGCGAGACCGGCCGGCCGCAGGTCGACATCAGCTTCCCGGAGGTCGAGAAGTTCGACCGGCTCCCCGAACCGCGCGCCGAGGGCCCGACCGCCTTCGTCTCGATCATGGAGGGCTGCTCGAAGTACTGCTCGTTCTGCGTGGTGCCCTACACCCGCGGCGAGGAGATCAGCCGACCGTTCGAGGACGTGCTGGTCGAGATCGCGCAGCTTGCCGCCCAGGGCGTGCGCGAGGTCACCCTGCTCGGCCAGAACGTCAACGCCTACCGCGGCCCGTATGGCGACGGCGAGGTCGCCGACCTCGGCCTGCTCATCCGCGCCGTGGCCGGGATCGAGGGCATCGGCCGTATCCGCTTCACCACCTCGCATCCGCTGGAGTTCTCGGATTCGCTGATCGAGGCCTACCGCGACGTGCCGCAGTTGGCGAACTTCCTGCACCTGCCCGTGCAGTCCGGCAGCGACCGCGTGCTGTCGGCGATGAAGCGCGGCTACACCGCGCTGGAGTTCAAGCAGAAGGTGCGCAAGCTGCGCGCGGTGCGCCCGGACATCTCGATCAGCTCGGACTTCATCGTCGGCTTCCCCGGCGAGACCGACGCGGACTTCGACAAGACGATGAAGCTCATCGAGGACGTCGGCTTCGACCAGAGCTTCTCCTTCATCTACTCGCGTCGCCCGGGCACGCCCGCCGCGGACCTCGAGGACACCGTGACCGACGCCGAGAAGCACGCGCGCCTGTCGCGCCTGCAGGCCGCGATCAACGACAACGCCAGGCGCATCGCGCAGGCGATGGTCGGCACCACCCAGACCGTGCTGGTCGAAGGCCCGTCGAAGAAGAACCCGGACGAACTGACCGGCCGCACCGAGAACATGCGCTTCGTGAACTTCCCGGCACCGGCCGGCGCGTCGCTGCTCGGCCGCTTCGTCGACGTCGTGGTCACCGACGCGATGAGCAACTCGCTGCGCGGACGACTGGCCGGCTGAGCAGGCCGCGCCGCCACGGGGTCACTGGGGCACCACGTCGCAGCAGACCGCCGTGGTCTCGATCTGCTGGGTCTGGCCGCTCAAGTTGCCGCCTTCGCAGGCGAAGCGGTAGCCGCCGTAGATCGCGCCGCTGAGCGTGCCCGGCGGCGTGGCTCCCGGCGGCAGTCCGAGCCAGCGGCAGCGTCCGCCCACCGGCGCGCTGTAGCGGAAGAGTGACTGATTGAACGGGCATACCGCGCTGACCCCGGTGTAGTTTCCGGTGGGCAGCGAGAACACTTCGACGACGTCCGTGCACGACAGCATGGAACGCGGCGGCGGCGCGAAATAGCCGACCACGTCGACCACCACGTCGGTGGCGGCATGCGTGAACAACGAGATGTCGGCCACCTGCCCGAGGGCGCGGGGCACGATCACCTCGTTGCTCGCGATGGCGCCGGCGACGTAATTCAGACTGGACGCCAGCGGGGGATAGGTGGCATAGGGGTACGCGGTGAGATAGCCGGCGATGTCGGGCGACACCACGGTGATGTTGACCACCACACCACCGGCATTCGCCGGCACGCCGCAGTCGGTCGCGGCACCGCCCTGTGCCGACATGTCGCTGCCACTCACCTTGATGACGAGCACACCGCGCGCCGCGATGCGCGTACCGACATTGCGGGTATCCACCAGACGGCATGGTGCCAATGCGTTGTAGGCACCCAGTGCCGCCAGCGCCTTGCCCGGCACCGTGGCCTTGGCGCGCGCATCACCGGCAGCCGCGGCGCGATCGACCGCCAGCCCGTCAACCACCGGCCCGTCCACGATCGCCAGCATCGTGTCCAGGCGATCGGCCGCCAGTGCCGCCTGCATCTGCGGCATCGCCAGCCGGTCGACGCTGGCGCGCATGGAGCGTTTCCAGTCACCCTGCGGCGTCGCGTGGCGACGCGAGGCTTCCGGCGCCCAGCGATCGAGCACCATTTCCGCCATGGCCCGCCGTGCGCGCTGCATGTCGCGGGCGTGCGCGGCGGCACCGTCCACGATCGGCGACGTGGGCGCAGCGGCCATCGCCCGCGTCGTCGTCGCATGGCTGCGATAGCCGGCGAAGGCCGCGGCCGACGCCAGCACGATGACGGCACCGGCGCCGATCACGCGCGGCGACGGGCGCGCGCCCACTTGTTTCCGGACAAGCATGATCAGACCCCCGGCACGCGGCAGCAGGTGCCGCGCGCGATGAACGTCACCGTCGAAGTGCCGGCGTTGTTGCCGTCGCACACATAGGCACTGTCCGCGGTCGGACCGAAATTCGAGAAGTACAAGCCGTTGATCGAGGGATATGAACTGGAGACGCAACCGCCACCGGTGCCGGTGTAGCCCGCCGGACAGGCCGGCGCGATGGCGCGCACCGTGGTGTTCGGGGCGATGGCCACCTGCGCGCTGTTCGCTTCCACGCACTGGAGCGGCTCGGCCGACGGCGGCGTGAAATAGCCGGAGACGTCGATGACGATGTGGGCCGCGGCGTAGGAATAGACGCGGAACGATGGCGTGGTGTAGGGCGCGACGTCGTCGACCATCTGCCGCGCGATGATCTCGTTGCCGATGATGTCGCCGGCCTTGTAGTTCAGGCTGGACGCCAGTGGGCGTGCAAGGCCGTCGTTGGGATAGACCGTGAGGTATCCCGCGATGCCGGGATCGACCACGGTGATGTTGAGGGTCAGCGCCGAAGTCCCGGCCGGGATGTTGCAGTAGGAAGCACCCTGGCTGGCGGCGAAGTTGTTGGTGAAGCCGAAGGCGCGGACTTCGCCGGCGGCCAGGGGCCGGGCGATGTTGCGAGTATCGAGGATGCGGCAGGGCGTGATCATGGTGTATAGCAGGTTGCGCACCACGGCCACGTCGGCCTTCGCGGGCATGCCCTTCGCCGACACCATCGTCGGCGCGGATCTCGCGGCGCTTGCCGCGGGCACGCGCGCGATGCCGGACAGCGTCGCCATCGCCGCGTCGAACGTCTCCGCCTTCGCCGCGGCCTGCATCGCCTCCAGCGAGGCCCGGGCGAAGGTGGTCCGCATCGACGCGGCCCAGCGCTGCGGCGGCGTGCCGTAGGTCTTCCGCACGTGGCCGGCCCAGCGCAGCACCAGTGCGTAGGCGGCCTCGCCGCGCGGCGTGACCGGGCGGTAACCGGCGGTGGTGGCGACGGTCGCGAAGGGGACGGTCGCCGCCAGGACGAGGGCGAGCGAAGCCGGGAGGCGGAAGGATGCGGTCATGGTGCGGGACTCCTGAGGGGTCTGGACGGTCGCCCGGCCCCCCGGCCGTCGCGACGCGCCGCATTCTAGCTGCGACCGCGCCGGATCAATACAGTGGCACCCCGCTGTCGTAGGCGTCGACGAACGCGGCCCAGTCCAGCGCCACCTGGTCGGCATAGGCGAAGGCGAAGTCCGCGATCTCCGTCTTCAGGCCGCTCTTGCTGGTGATCGCGTCGCTGACCTGCTTGTCGATGCTGTACGGGACGACTGCAGCGTCGTAGTCCTGGTCGGCGAGCGCATGCGCCGACGCCAGCGCCTGGCCGAAATACGTCGCCGCGGTATCGAGCTTGCCGGCACTGTCGAACGCGGCCGCGTCGACATCCTGCTGATACGGCGATTTCTCGTGCACCCAATACGGCAGCCCGGCGACGGTGGTCCAGCCGATCAGCACGTCGGCGTTCGCCACCTGCGCCTTGGCCGTGCGCGCGACGCGCTGGCCTTCGTGCGAACCGTATGCGGACGCCGGCAGCTGACCGGGCACGGTCTGCGCCACGGCGCTGGCGGCTTCCTGCTTGAATTCCAGGATCACGTCGTCCGCGGTCGACGTCGACGCGCCTTCGACCAGCACGTAGTACCGCAGCCGACCGAGGCTGCCCACGCCCGAACCCAGTTTCTGGCGCACGTCCTTCACCGTGTAGAAGCCGGCCGCGTAGCGCTTGGACGAGGCGATCGAATTCACGTAACCCGTCATCGCACCGACGAGGGCGCTGCGCGTGGCCGCGGGGACGGCGACGAGGTCGGCGGTGGTCTGGAACGTGCGCACGCCACCGGCGAGCTGCGTGTACTTCGACAGCAGCGACGCGCGCGTCCTGGCGTCGGCGGCGGCGATCAGGTCGTCGACCACGCCGGTGGTGGTGCTTTTCGTCAGCCGGAAGGAAGCCTCGGCGCTGCTGCCCTTGAAATCGTTCATCTTGTCTGCGTACGCACCGACCAGCGAGGCGATCGCGGTGCGGATGCCGGCGTCGGCGACGCCATTCGCGCGGCCCGCCAGCACGAGGCTGGTTGCGAGCCGGCGCAGGTCCCACGTGTACTGGCCGAGATAGCCTTCGTCGAAGTCGGAGACGCGGAACACCGCGGTGCCGCTGCTGTCGCGGGCGGCGTCGAAATTGCCGAGGTGCGCGTCGCCGCCGATCCAGGTCTGCCCGGTCTGCGCCGTCGCGTAGGCCGAGGCCGGCCACGTCGCCATGTCGCGCTGGAACAGGTGCGCCGTGCCGCGATAGAACGTGTAGGGATCCAGCGCCATCTTCGCGAGCTTGGTGTCCAGCTCGCCGGCGGCGGTGGCCGCGTAGGGATGGTTCCAGGCGCGGATCTCGGAGACGACCCACGTGGGGCGCGACGTCGCGGCCGAGGCCTGCGGCGCGGCGGCGATGACGAGGACCGCCGCGACCAGCGACGAAAGAAGCGATTCGAACGGCATGCGCATGGGACACCCTGTCCACGGAACGGCCCGTGATTGCAGCAGCGCTGCATGTCAGCGGCGTGTCACCCGGCCTTTCGCGCGACGGCTGTGTGAAGCACGACTTCACGCAAGCGCCACACGGCACCCGCGGGGGCCGTCGAGACTGCCGCCGTCCCCCGCCGCAGGAGCCCGCATGGCCGCCACCCCCGAACGCGATGTCGACCTGGTCGTCGTCGGCGCGAGTTTCGCCGGCGCCGCATGCGCGCTCGCGGCCGCGCAGTACGGGCTACGCGTGTGCGTGCTCGAGCGCAAGCGCGACCCCGGCCTGAAGCTCCACACCACCGGCATCATCGTGAAGGAAGCGGCGGAGCGCACCTGGCTCAATCGGGCGCCCGCCGGCCTGATGCAACGCATCGACCGGGTGCGCCTGTATGCGCCGAACCTGCGCAACGTCGCGTTGCAGGTGCCGGACTACTACTTCCTCACCACCGACACGCCGAACCTGATGCGCTGGCTGGTCGACGAACTGCGCGTGCAGGGCGTGGACGTGCGCCTGTCGCAGTCGTTCGTCCACGCCTCGGCCGCGACCGACCCGGGCCGTGGCCGCTGGCACGTGCCCGGCGTCGGCCATGCGCGCTGGATCGTCGGCGCCGATGGCGCGAAATCGCGGGTCGCGCAGCGCTTCGGCCTCGGCGGCGTGCGCGACTTTCTCTACGGCATCGAATACGAATTCGCCGGCCTCACGCTCGCGGAGCCCGACGCCTTGCACTGCTACGTCAGCCGCACGCTGGCGCCCGGCTACATCGGCTGGGCGGCTCAGAACCCGACCGGCGTGCAGCTCGGCCTGGCGTTCCGGCATCGCGCCTCGCGCACCGGCACCCCGGACATCGACACGCTGCGCGCACGGGTCGGTGCCGCGCTGGGCATTCCCGACGACCTGCCCGCGGACGCGATCCGCGCCGGCCTGATTCCCTGCGGCGGGCCGGTGTCGGCGATGTCGATGCCGGGCGTCATCCTCACCGGCGATGCGGCCGGGATCGTCTCACCGGTCACCGCCGGCGGCATCCACTCGGCCTGGCAGCATGGCTGGACCACCGGCGAGGCGATCGCGCGCCACCTGCGCGAGGGCGGCCCCGCGCCCGAAGGCGTGGCCGAGCGCGCCGCGCCGCGCTACCGGGTGAAACGCGCGCTGCGCTGGGCGTTCGACCACTTGCAGATGGACTGGCCGTTCGACCTGATGCTCGGCGCCGCGCCGATGCGCTGGGCGGCAGAACGCGTCTACTTCGGCCGGCGGGACATCGCGTGAGCCTCGCGTTGCCGGCGTTGGCAGCACGCCTGCCGTCGCGCCTGCGTCGCGCGCTGTCGCTGCTGTTCGCGCTCGGCACGACGCATGCGGCGCTGTCGTTCCAGCTGATCCCGGTCGTCGGGCTGATGGCATTCGTCCACGCCGTCTTTCCGCCGATGGGCGCCTACATCGCGATCGACCTCGCCTCCTGCGCACCGCTGTTCGCGCTGATGGTCTACGGCAGCGGCGCGATGCTGACGGGGGCGTTGTGGGCGGCCTCGCAGCCGATGCGGGCACGGCTGCCGCGACCGCTGCGCTGGACGCTGGTGGCGAGCCTGTCGCTGTGGGCGGTGGTCGGCTGCGGTGAAGGCGTGCGCGCGGCGCTGATGGAAACGCAGCTCATGGGCGATGCGCCGGCCTGCCACGCAACACTGTCGCTGATGGCCTCGCTGCGCCAGCGCTACGCCTTCGAGTTCGATGGCGGGCGCCAGCCGCATGCCTGGCGCGTGCGCGGCGACGAGGTCGCGCTGTGGAGCTATCGCACGCTGCGCTTCGAGCCGGCACCGGCGTGGTCGGGCGCCGAAGGCGCAAGCGCGCAATGCGCGTCGGGGCATCGCCCGGCCGTGGTCCGCCCGTGACGCCGGAAGCGCGCTTCGCGCTCGTCTCGCTGCTGACGACGAGGCTGCCGATCCTGATCGCGCTCGGGTCGTGGTGGCTCGGACGGCCACGCCATGCCCTGCTTCGCGCGCTGTTGGCGATCGCTGCGGCATGGGCACTGTCGGTCGTGATGACCAGCGAGGTCTACAACCCGGTCGGCATCGCCGCGGCGCGTGCGCAAGGCGAACACTTCCCCGAAAACCGCTACGACAACAACACGATCGCCGTGCAGATCCTGTCCGGCTGGTTCCCGCCCTTGATCGCGCTGCTCGTCGCACGCTTTGCGGCGCTCTGCAGGATCGAGTGGCGCCGGTGGTGCGCACGACGGCGCGCCGCACGACCGCAACGCCTCAGCGCAGCTCGAACCGATCTCCGTCCAGCATCGCGGGGAAGCGCTCGCGATGCGCGGCGAGTTCCTTCGCCTGCAGGGTCGTCGTCGCGACCACCACGTCCTCGCCGCATTCGCTGACCGGGTGGCCGAGGAAGTCGATCACCGCGCTGTCGCCGCTGTAGTGCAGGCCGTTGCCGTCGGTACCGACGCGGTTGAGGCCGGCGACGTAGCAGAGGTTCTCGATGGCGCGGGCGCGCAGCAGCGTCTTCCACGGATACGCGCGTGCCGACGGCCAGTTGGCGACGTACAGCAGCAGGTCGTAGTCGAGCGCGCCCGGACGCTCGACGTCGTAACGATTGCGCGAGAACACCGGGAAACGCAGGTCATAGCAGACCTGCGGGCAGATCCGCCAGCCCTTCCATTCCACCGTCAGCCGGTCGCGGCCGGCGGCGTAGCGCTTGTGCTCGTTGGCGTAGCGGAACAGATGGCGCTTGTCGTAGGTCTGCAGCGCGCCGTCTGGCGTCGCGAACAGCAGCCTGTTGAAGACCTTCGAACCGCCGGCAGCATCGCCTTCGCGCAGCTGCACGCTGCCGCAGACGGCGGCGTCGAGCGCGGCGGCGCGCGCGCGCATCCACGCGACCGTGGGCCCGCCCATGGTTTCCGCCCGTTCGATGGCGTCGTTGGAGAAACCGCTGGTGAAGGTTTCCGGCAGCAGCACGAGATCGGTCTGCCCGCGCAGGCCGGCGATCAACTCGCCGTAGTGGTCACGATTGCCATCGGGATCGTGCCAGCGGGTGTCTCCCTGCACGAGGGTGATGCGCAGATCGTCCATGTCAGAGCCTCCCGAGGCGTTCGATCGCGGCGTCCAGCGTCGCTTCGTTCTTCGCGAAACACAGCCGCGTCAGGCGCTGGCCGGCCGGCGCCGTCTCGTAGAACGGCGACAGCGGGATCGCGGTGACGCCCTTCTCGATCGTCAGCCAGCGGCAGAAGTCGAGATCGTCGAGGTCGCTCACCGCCGAGTAGTCGACCAGCTGGAAATAGCCGCCCGGCACCGGCAGCGGCTTGAGCTTGGTGCCCAGCAACTGGTCGCGGAAGCGGTCGCGCTTGGCCTGGTAGAACGCGCCCAACTGCTCGTAGTGCTCGGGCTCGGCGTCGATCATCGCCGCGAACGCGTGCTGCGCCGGGTGGAAGGTGCAGAACACGTTGTACTGGTGCACCTTGCGGAACTCGGCGCTCAGCGCCGGCGGCGCGATGCAGTAGCCGACCTTCCAGCCGGTGCAGTGGTAGGTCTTGCCGAAGCTGGAGATGACGAACGCGCGTTCGCGCAGCTCCGGGTAGCGCAGCGCGGATTCGTGGCGCGCGCCGTCGAACACGATGTGCTCGTAGACCTCGTCCGACAGCAGCCAGATGCCGGTGTCGCGCAGCAGGTCGGCGACCGCGCGCATGTCGGCCTCGCCCAGCATCGCGCCGGACGGGTTGTGCGGACTGTTGATCATCAGCATGCGCGTCTTCGGCGTGATCGCCGCGCGCACGCGCTCCCAGTCGGGCGCGAAGGTCTGCGGGTCCAGCGGGATGTGCACGGCGCGCGCGCCGGCGAGGTCGATCGCCGGCTCGTAGCAGTCGTAGCAGGGGTCGAGCACGATGACTTCCTCGCCAGCGCGGACCACGGCGTGGATGGCGTTGAAGATCGCCTCGGTCGCGCCACTGGTGACGGTGATCTCGCTGTTTTCGTCGGGACGCACGCCGTAGACGCGCGCGGTCTTGTCGGCGATCGCGCGGCGCAGCGCGGGGATGCCGGTCATCATCGAATACTGGTTGTGGCCGGCGCGCATCGCCTTGTCGAGTTCGTCGACCAGCCGCGACGGCACCGGGAAATCCGGGAAGCCCTGGCCCAGGTTGATCGCACCGTGTTCGACGGCGAGCTGCGACATCACGGTGAAGATGGTGGTGCCCACACGGGGCAGCTTGGTCTGGGGCGGCGCGGTGCGGGGCATGTTCGAGCGGGGCATGTTCGAGTCCGGAAGCGTGCGCGGGAAGCATCGGCGCCGCGCGCCATAGCACTTCCCGCCGATGGGCGCCAGAGTTTACGGGCAGGCGCCCCCGGGTTACACCTTGCAGCATGCAAGTGTCCCCCGTATCCGCCGGCGAAGGCCGGATCGCCGATCTCGTCCACGCCTACCTCGCCGCCGAATACCGCTGGGAACGCGATGGCGACTGGCTCGACCTGCGCATCGGCGCCCCCGCGCCCGCGGTGCGGGCACGCTACCCGGCGGCGCGCACCGCCGGCCTGCTGTCGGCATGGAACCCGCATTCCGTCGCGCGACCCGATGCCGAGAACCGCGCCGAGGACGAACGGCTGCAGGCCGACCTGCTCGACAGCGGCTGCATCTTCCGCCCGGCGTTCTCGTCCGCGACCAACCGCGCCTGGCGCGAACCGAGCTGGCTGGTCATCGACATGCCGGTGGCCGCCTTCGACGCCCTCTCGCGCCGTTACGGCCAGCTCGCCACGCTGTTCTGGCGAACGGACGGCCCGGTGCGGATGCGGGTCGATGCCCGGTCGCCGCCGACGTTCGCCGGGCACCCGGATCTCGACTGGCTGCGAGACTGAACGGTCGCTCAGGGGCCTGAACGGCACCCTCGGCATCGACGCGAAACCGAGCCGGGGCTCGAATGGACGCGCCCTACCATGCCGCGCCCGTCGATCGCCCCGGTGAATCGAATTGTCCCCGTCTCCCGCCCCCGCCTGCACTGCCCTCCTGCCCGACCGCCTGCTCCACGCCGACTACCGTTGGGAGCTGGACGGGCAGTGGCGTGCCCTGCGCGTCGGTGCGCCCGCCCCGGACCTCGAGGACGCCTTCCCGGACGCCCGGCGCTTCGGCCTGCTGTCGGCCGCGAAGCCCGGCTGGGCAAACGCGAACGGGCATGCGCCGGTCCCGGACGCCGATCGCGCGCTGCAGCGCACGCTCGACGGGCTCGGCCTGCGGCATCGGCCGGCCTGCGCGATGTCGGGCAACCGCACCTGGAAGCTGTACGGATGGCTGGTGCTGGATCCGGACACCTCCGCCTTCGACCGCCTGACCCGCCAATTCGGCCAGTCCGGCGCCCTGCTCTGGGCGCGGGGCCAGTCGGTGCGACTGCGGATCGCGGGCGTCCGGCCGGCCGACACGCCGACGCATGCGTCGATCGACTGGATCGACCCGTCGCCGTCAACCGACGCGGCAATCGCGGCGGCCAGCCCGTAGAATCGCGGACCCGGGCGGGCATGGCCGCTTCCGGCCAGCCCGACCGCGATGACCGACGCCTCCCACAACCCTCCGCCACTGCTCGCCGCCCGCGCGCTCCGCTTCTCGCGCAACGACCTGCCCGTCTTCGGGCCGGTGGACCTGTCGGTGGACGCCGGCGAAGCCCTGCTGATCCGCGGCGACAACGGGGCCGGCAAGACCACGCTGCTGCGGGTGCTGGCCGGCCTGCTGCGGCCGGACGCGGGGTCGATCGAGATCGACGGCCACGCCACCGACACGCCGGAGCGCACCCGCGCCCTCGCCTATCTCGGCCATCTGCCGGCGCTGAAGGCCGACCTCGGTGCGCTCGAGAACCTCGATTTCCTCTGCGGCCTGCACGGCCGTCGCGGCAGCCAGACGCCTGACTCGGCGATGCGCATCGTCGGCCTCGACGGCTACCAGGACGCGCTGGCCCGGCAGCTCTCCGCCGGCCAGAAGAAGCGGCTGTCGCTGGCGCGGATGTGGCTGTCGCCGGCGCCGGTATGGCTGCTGGACGAGCCCTACGCCAACCTCGACCTCGACGGCATCGAGCTGGTGAACCGGATGGTGCAGGCGCACCTGCGCGAAGGCGGCGCGGCGCTGGTCACCACCCACGGCGCCTACGCCGCACCGCCGGTGCGCACCCGCGAACTGGTGCTGGGGCGGGCCGCATGACCGACACGACCCGCCCCGTCCGCATGGCCATCGACGGCCATCCGCCGTCCATGCCCGGCGCGGCGCGCGCGCTGCTGGTCCGCGACCTGCGCCTGCTCTGGCGGCGCCGGGGCGACGCCTTCCAGCCGGCGCTGTTCGCACTCATCGTGGTGGTGCTGTTCGCGCTGGCGCTGGGCAACGAACCCGAGCTGCAGGCCCGCGTGGCCGCCGGCGTGCTGTGGGTGGCGGCGCTGCTCGCCGGCCTGCTGGCGCTGGACACGCTGTTCCGCGGCGACGCCGAGGACGGCTCGCTCGAACAGTGGATGCTGGCGCCGGTGCCGCTGGCCTGGCTGGTGGCAGTACGGACCGGCATCCACTGGGCGACGACCTCGCTGCCGCTGCTGCTGGCGACCCCGTTCCTGGCCGAGCTGCTGCACCTGCCGCACGCGCAGTTGCCGGTGCTGCTGGCGGGACTGGCGCTGGGCACGCCGCTGCTGAGCCTGATCGGCGCCGTGATCGCCGCACTCACCGTCGGCATGCGCCGGTCCGGTATCCTTGTCGGCCTGCTCGCCCTGCCGCTGTACGTGCCGGTGCTGGTGTTCGGCGCCGGCAGCGTGGCGGCCAGCGCGCAGGGGCTGGATCCCGTCGGCGCGCTGCTGCTGCTCGGCGCGGGGCTGACGGTGGCGCTGATCGCCGCGCCGCTGACCGCGGCGGCCGCGATCAGGATCTCGACGAGCTGAGCGCGTCCGGATCGTCCGCGCTTGCGCCAGGTCAACGACTGCGGACCGCGCCGGACCGGACAATGCGCCCCGGCCCGCCTCTTCAGTTTCCCCTAACCTTCCGGTGCCATCGTCCGCCCACTGCAAGCATCCCCCGGCATGAACCCACTCGTCCGCTGGTTCCACCAACTCGGCTCGCCGCCCACCTTCGATCGCTTCGCCGCGCGCTGGGCGCCGTGGAGCTTCGGCGCCGGTGCGCTGGTCATGGCGATCGGCGTGGCCTGGGCGCTGAACCTGCTGGCGGCGCTGCCGGGCGTCGGCGGGTGGTTCTTCGTGCCGTCGGACTACCAGCAGGGCGACAGTTTCCGGATCCTCTACATCCACGTGCCATCGGCGTGGATGAGCATGTTCATCTTCGCGCTGATGGCGGTCTACGCCGCGATCGCCCTGGTCTGGCGGATCAAGCTCTGCGAGATCCTGGCGATGGCCTGCGCGCCGATCGGCGCGGCGTTCACCGTGATCACCCTCGCCACCGGTTCCATCTGGGGCAAGCCGATGTGGGGCACGTGGTGGGAGTGGGACCCGCGCCTGACCACCGAGCTGATCCTGCTGTTCCTGTACCTGGGCGTCATCGGCCTGTACCAGGCCATCGACGACCGCCGCAACGCCGCCCGCGCGGCGGGCCTGCTGGCGATCGTCGGCGTCGCCCTTCTGCCGGTGATTCGCTACTCGGTGGTCTGGTGGAACTCGCTGCACCAGGGCCAGACCATCCGCATGTTCGGCCAGTCGAGCATGGACCCGAGCATGTTCCCGCCGCTCATCGCCATGCTGATCGGCACCAAACTGTGGTTCATCGGTTCGCTGCTGCTGCGCGCCCGCGCCGACAACCTCGACCGCGAGGCCGGCAAGGACTGGGTGCGCGAACGCGCCGCGGTGCAGGAGCCGACGCCATGAGCTACGCCGGCTACGTCGCCGCCGCCTATGCGCTCTTCGCGGTGGTCCTGCTCTGGGACCTGATCGCTCCGCTCGCGCGCATCCGCCGCACGCTGCGCCGCGTGCGCCTGCGCGCCCGTCGCGACACCGCGCGCAACGCCCCCCTTCCCACGGAGCTGCAACGATGAACCCCTCCCGCAAACGGCGGCTGTGGCTGGTGCTGGCGCTGCTGGTGGCCGCGGGCGCCGCGGTGTCGCTGGTCACGCTGGCGCTCAAGCGCAACGTGGCCTATCTCTACACGCCGAGCGAGGTGCTGCACGGCGACGCCGGCGCCAAGGTCGTCGCGGGCGACGCGGTGTTCCGGCTGGGCGGCATGGTGTCCGCGAACTCGTTCCAGCGCGCGCAGGGCTCGATGGAAGCGCATTTCCGCGTCACCGACGGCGACGCCGAACTTCCGGTGGTCTACACCGGCATCCTGCCCGACCTCTTCCGCGAGAAGCAGGCGGTGGTCGCGACCGGCCGCATGCGCGGGCAGGTGTTCGTGGCCGAGCAGGTGCTGGCCAAGCACGACGAGACCTACGTGCCCAAGGAAGTCGCCGACAAGATGGGCCTGGCGCACCAGAAGCACAACGTGCGCGCCGACGCACCGTCCACCGACACCCCGCCGGCCGACATGCCGTCGCCCCAGCGCTGAGCCCGCATGCACCTGCTTCCCGAGCTGGGCCAGATCGCCCTTGTCCTCGCCATGCTGGTCGCCGCCCTGCAGGCGGCACTGCCGCTGCTGGGCGCGCAGCGCGGCCTCGCGCCGTGGATGGCGGTGGCGCGTCCCGCGGCCTTCGTGCAGCTGGCGCTGGTGGCGCTGGCGTTCGCGATCCTGACCCACGCCTTCGTCGTCCAGGATTTCTCGGTGCGCTACGTCGCCGAGAACTCCAACTCGCTGCTGCCGATGCTGTACCGCTTCTCGGCGGTCTGGGGCGCGCACGAGGGGTCGCTGTTGCTGTGGGCGCTGATCCTGGCGGTGTGGACGGGCGCGGTGGCGCTGTTCTCGCGCGGCCTGCCGGCGCCGGTGGTGGCCCGCGTGCTGGGCACGATGGGCGCGGTCGCCACCGGGTTCCTCGCCTTCCTGCTGTTCACCAGCAACCCGTTCGCGCGGCTGCTGCCGGCGGCCGAAGAAGGCCGCGACCTCAACCCGCTGCTGCAGGACCCGGGGCTGATCTTCCATCCGCCGATGCTCTACATGGGCTATGTCGGCTTCGCGGTGCCGTTCGCGTTCGCGATCGCGGCGATGCTCGACCGCAACGCTTCCTCGCCGGAGATGGTCCGCGACTGGCTGCGCTGGACGCGCCCGTGGACCAACGTCGCCTGGGGTTTCCTCACTCTCGGCATCGCGCTGGGCAGCTGGTGGGCGTATTACGAGTTGGGCTGGGGCGGCTGGTGGTTCTGGGACCCGGTCGAGAACGCCAGCTTCATGCCGTGGCTGGCCGGCGCCGCGCTGCTGCACTCGCAGGCGACAACCGAGAAGCGCGGCAGCTTCCGCAGCTGGACCCTGCTGCTGGCGATCGCGGCGTTCTCGCTGTCCCTGCTCGGCACCTTCCTCGTGCGCTCCGGCGTGCTGACCAGCGTGCACGCGTTCGCGGCCGACCCGGGGCGCGGCGTGTTCATCCTCGTGTTCCTCGGCTGCGTGGTCGGCGGCTCGCTGCTGCTGTACGCCCTGCGCGCGCCGCAGACCGACGCCGGCCAGCCCTTCACCGGCACGTCGCGCGAGGCGCTGCTGCTGATCAACAACCTGCTGCTGACCGCGGCGTCGGCGATGGTGTTCCTCGGCACGCTGTTCCCGCTGCTGCTGGACGCGATCGGCAGCGAGCACAAGCTCTCGGTCGGCCCGCCGTACTTCGCGCTGCTGTTCATCGTGCTGATGACCCCGGTGGTGGCGCTGCTGCCGCTGGGGCCGCTGATCCACTGGCAGCGCGACCAGGTCTCGCGGCCGCTGAAGCTGCTGCTGCCATGGCTGGCGCTGGCGCTGGTCGCCGGTGCCGTGGCCTATTTCCAGGCGCCGCAGGGGCCGCTGAAGACCGCCGCGGGCGTCGCCGGCGCGGTCTGGATCGCATTCGGCACCGCGCGCTTCGTCTGGCAGCGCTTGCGCCGTTCCAACGGTCGGTTCACGCCGGAAATGCTCGGCATGACCCTCGCCCACACCGGCGTCGCCGTGTTCCTGGTCGGCGCGCTGCTGGTCGAGGCGCAGGCGCAGCAGCGCGAGGTAGCGCTGCATCCCGGCCAGACGCTGGAGATCGGCCGCGACGCGTTCCGCTTCGACGGCGTGCGCGACGCGCAGGGCCCGAACTACCGCGCCAGCATCGGCACCGTGCAGGTGCTGCGCGATGACCGGCCGGTGACGGTCATGCATCCGGAGAAGCGCCAGTACCTCGGCGGCCAGGTGATGACCGAGGCGGCGATCCTGCCCGGCGTGACCCGCGACCTGTTCGTCGCCCTCGGCGAGCCGCTCGGCGGCGGCGCATGGGCGGTGCGCGTGCACGTGAAGCCGTTCGTGCGCTGGATCTGGATCGGCGCGGTGCTGATGGCGCTGGGCGGGTTCGTGACCGCGGCGGACCGGCGCTTTCGCAAACGCGATGCCGCGGCGGCCACGGCTTGATGGCGCCGCCTTGATGGAAATGTCCCGAATGAAACGCTGGCTTCCCTTCCTCGCTTTCCTGCTCGTCGCCGCGCTGCTCGCCGCGGGCGTGTGGCTGAGCCGCGATCCCGACCGCGAGGCGCTGCCGTCGGCGCTGATCGGCAAGCCCGCGCCCGACTTCGCGCTGCCGGTGCTGCACGAGCCGACCCGCGTCGTCACCGGCCGGGACCTGCGCGGACAGCCCTACGTGCTCAACGTCTGGGGCAGCTGGTGCGTGGAATGCCGGGTCGAGCACCCGGTGATCACCCGCTTCGCCGAGACCAAGCGGGTGCGCGTGATCGGCTACAACTGGAAGGACGAGCCGGCCGACGCGCTGGCGTGGCTGGAGCAGTTCAACAACCCGTACTGGGTGGTGCTGGCCGACGAGGTCGGGCGCACCGCGATCGACTTCGGCGTCTACGGTGCGCCCGAGACCTTCCTCGTCGACGCCGACGGCATCGTGCGCTGGAAGCACGTCGGTCCGCTCAGCGACGACATCGTGCAGAACGAACTGCTGCCGGCGTTGGCCGCCGCGGAGCAGCGGAAGTGAGCCCTGCAACCTTCCGCGTCCTGCTCTGCGCCCTGCTGCTGGCGCTGGCCGGCGGCGCATTCGCGCAGAAGAAGGTCGATGCCACGCCGCTGCAGTTCCGCGACACCGCCGAGGCGACGCGTTTCCACGACCTCGTCGCCGAACTGCGCTGCGTGATGTGCCAGAACCAGTCGCTGGCCGATTCCAACGCGCAGATCGCGGTCGACCTGCGCCACGAGGTGCTCGACCTCATGCGCGAAGGCCGCAGCGACCAGCAGATCCGCGACTTCCTGGTCGCGCGCTACGGCGAGTTCGTGCTGTACCGGCCGCGGGTGAGCCCGACGACCTGGCTGCTGTGGTTCGGGCCGCTGCTGTTCGTGCTCGTCGGTGGCGTGGTGATCCGGCGCTTGCTGCGTCGCGACCGTGCGGCCACGCCTCCCGTCGCCGACGACGACACCCAGGAGTGGTGATGTCCGCTTCCGCATCCGCCGCAGTGTTCGCCCTGCTCGCCGCCCTGCTCGCGCTCGGCGCGTTCGGCACCGTGCTGCATCCGCTGTGGCGCGCACGTCGCGGTTCAGCGCTGGTGCTGATCGCCGCGTTCACGGTGCTCGCCGGCGGGCTCTACCGGCTGGTCGGCACGCCCATCGCGCTGGACACGGCGATGATCGAACGCCCGACCTCGCTCGATCAGGCCATCGCGCAGCTCGAAGCCAATCGCGACCGCTTCCCCGACCAGGAAGGCTGGGTGATGCTCGCCGGCGCGTACGCGCGCGCGGGCCGGCACACGGAAGCCCGCGACACCTGGGACGAAGTGCTCCGGCGTGCGCCGGACGAGCCCGACTACCTCGCCGCCGCCGCCGAGGCGCGCGCGCAGGCCGATGCGCAGCACCGTTTCGATGCGCGCGCGGTCGACTACCTGCAGCGCGCGCTGAAACGGGCGCCCGACCATCAGCGCGCCCGTTTCTACCTCGGCATCGCCTTGCGCCAGCAGGGCAAGGCCGCCGAGGCCGCGCAGGCGTGGGAACCGCTGCTGGCCGCGCTCGGCCCGGACGAGGGCGCGACCCTGCGCGGCGAAGTCGACGCCGCGCGCAGGGACGCCGGCCTGCCGCCGCTGCCCGCGCCGAAACCTGCCGAACCGGGCGCGAACGCGCTGACCGTGACCGTCGCGCTCGATCCCGCGTTCGCCGCGCGCGTGCGCCTGCGCGGCGACGCCACCGTGTTCGTGATCGCGCGCCAGCCCGACGGCCCGCCGATGCCGATCGCGGTCGAGAAGCACACCGTGTCGGAGTTGCCGCTGAAGGTCGTGCTCGACGATGCCGACGGCCCGATGCCGACCGCGAAACTCTCGTCCCTGCACGACGTCGAAGTGGTCGCGCGCATTTCCGAGAGCGGCACGCCGATGCGCCAGCCCGGCGACATCGAATCGAAACCTGTGCGCACCGCGCTGCCGGCCAAGGGGCCGATCGCCCTCACCCTTGGCGGCGACTGACCCGGCCCTAGCCTCCTGCCTCCGGAGCCCGCGATGATCTCGACGCCCACTGCCCGCGACGCCATCGCCAAGGTCCCCGAGGTCACCCTGGGTTTCTGGATCATCAAGATCCTCGCGACCACGCTGGGCGAAACCGGCGGCGATGCGGTATCGATGTCGATGGACCTCGGCTACCTCGTCGGCACCGCGATCTTCTTCGCGCTGTTCGTGGTCGCGGTGGCCGCACAGATCCGCACCGACCGCTTCCGGCCGTGGTTGTACTGGGCGACGATCATCGCCTCGACCACCGTCGGCACCACCCTCGCCGACTACGCCGACCGCTCGCTGGGCATCGGCTACGCCGGCGGTTCGGCGCTGCTGGCGGGCGCGCTCGCGGTGTCGTTCATCGTCTGGCATCGGTCGCTCGGTTCGCTGGACATCGCCAGCGTCGCCAGCCCGAAGTCCGAGTTCTTCTACTGGCTGACGATCATGTTCTCGCAGACGCTGGGCACCGCGCTCGGCGACTGGACCGCGGACGACGCCGGTCTCGGCTACCTCGGCAGCGCGACGATCTTCGGCGGCGCGATCGTGCTGATCGCGCTCGCCGCCAAGTTCACGCGGCTCTCGCGCACGGCGCTGTTCTGGGCCGCGTTCGTGCTGACACGCCCCCTGGGCGCGGTGGTCGGCGACTTCCTCGACAAGCCGCTGGACCACGGCGGACTCGCGCTCGACCGCTACGCCGCCACGGCGGTGCTCGTCGCCGCGATCACGCTGCTGGTGTGGCGCCTGCCGCAACGTCCGGCGTCGCGCGCGCACTGATCCGGGCGTGACGCGCGCAGCCGCCCTCCCGCGCAAACAGCCGTTGCCGTTGCGCCTGTTCGCCGGCGCGGTGCTTGTCGCACTGCTGCTGCCGTGGCTGATGCGGGCGCTGCCGGCCTCCACCGGCACGTTCGGCTGGGCGCTGGATCTGGTCGTGCACTGGCAACCGGTCCATGCCGCGCTGTGGCTGGTCGCCGTCGCGCTGCTCAGCGGGCGCGATCGACGCTGGCTGCTCGCGCTGCCGCTGGCGCTGCTGCCGCTGTGGTCGGCGAGCGCGCCACTGCCGTCCGCGCCGAACCCCGCCGCAGCGCCCACGCTCACGATCGCCAGCGCCAACGTGCGTGCCGGCAATCCCGATCCCGCGCCGCTCGCGACCTGGCTGCGCGCGCAGCCGGCGGATGTCGTCGTGCTGGTCGAACTGACGCCGGACTACGCGGATCGCCTGCAGGACGCGCTCGCCGATGTCTATCCGTACCGCGACTTCGCCCCGTCTGACTCGCCGTTCGGCATCGGCCTGCTGTCGCGCCATCCGCTGTCGGACAGCGCAAGCCGCGACAGCCCCGACGGCATTCCCTCGCTCACCGCGACGCTCGATACCGCGCGCGGCCCGGTGCGCGTCGTCGCCGTGCATCCGATGCCGCCGCTGGGTCCGCACTGGCAGGCGGCGCGCGACCAGTTGCTGCGTACGCTTGCCGACACGGCGGGCACGCAGCCAACCATCATCGCCGGCGACCTCAACGCCACGCCGTGGTCGACGGCGTTGTCGAAGATCGCCCCGGGGCTGCGCCGTGCGTGCGGGTTGGCCCCGACATGGCCATCCGGATACTTCGGCATTCCGATCGATCATGTCCTCGCCGGCCGCGGCTGGCGTCGCCTCGACTGCATGCGCGGGCCGGACATCGGCTCGGATCATCGTCCGATCCGGGCGACGCTGGTGCTCGAAAACGAGTCGGACCGGGCCACAAGCGACTGAGCGTCCCGCGGGCGGCGCCAGAAAAATCAACGCCCATCGCGTAAGCTGCCCGGCGCCGTACCGTTTCCGGAAACCACGGATGACCGAATTCATACCCGCGGGCACCCGCTTCCTCGACCTGCCTTCGCCGTTCGCGATGAAACGCGGCGGTGCGCTGCATGGCGCGCGCATGGCCTACGAAACCTGGGGGCGACTTTCGCCGGCGGCCGACAATGCCATCCTGATCCTCACCGGCCTGTCGCCCGACGCGCACGCCGCGCGCCATGACGACAATCCGGAACCCGGCTGGTGGGAAGCGATGCTCGGCCCAGGCAAGCCGATCGACACCGACCGCTGGTTCGTGGTCTGCGTCAATTCGCTGGGCAGTTGCAAGGGCTCGACCGGGCCGGCGTCGCTCGATCCCGCCACCGGCGCGCCGTACAAGCTGTCGTTCCCCGAACTCTCGGTCGAGGACGGCGCCGATGCCGCCGCCCACGTGGTCCACGGCCTCGGCATCGCACGCCTGGCCTGCGTGATCGGCAATTCGATGGGCGGCATGCTCGCGCTGGCGCTGCTGCAGCGGCACCCAGGCATCGCCCACGCCCACGTCAATATCTCCGGCGCCGCACGCGCGCTGCCGTTCTCGATCGCGATCCGCTCACTGCAGCGCGAGGCGATCCGGCTCGATCCGCTGTGGAACGAAGGCGACTACACCGAGGCCGCCTATCCGGAATCCGGCATGCGCATGGCGCGCAAGCTCGGCGTGATCACCTATCGCTCCGCGCTGGAATGGGACGGCCGCTTCGGCCGCGTGCGTCTGGATTCGGAACGCCGCGACGACGATCCGTTCGGCCTCGAATTCGAGGTCGAAAGCTACCTCGAAGGCCACGCGAGACGGTTCATCCGGCGCTTCGACCCGAACTGCTACCTCTACCTCAGCCGTTCGATGGACTGGTTCGACCTCGGCGAGTCCTGCCACGGCACCTGCACCCAGGGCCTGTCGAAGCTGCGCGTGGATCGCGCGCTCGCCATCGGCGTGCACACCGACATCCTGTTCCCGATCCAGCAGCAGCAGGAGATCGCCGACGGCCTGCTCGCCGGCGGCGCCGACGCGCAATGCCTCGCCCTGCCCTCGCCGCAGGGCCACGATGCCTTCCTCGTGGACATCGCCCGCTTCGGGCCCGCCATCCACGACTTCCTCGCCTCGCTGTAGGGCGGGTCTCGACCCGCCGCCGCGGCGACGGAGACACCTTTCAGTCGAGCCGCTTCCGGAACCGCGCGATCGTCATCGTCATCGCGACGATGGAAAACGCGACCAGCGCCAGCACGTCCGGCCACAGCGACGCCAGCGACGCCCCGCGCAGCATCACCCCGCGGATCAGGCGGACGAAGTGGGTCAGCGGCAGCACCTCGGCGATCCACTGCGCCGCCCGCGGCATGCCGTCGAACGGGAACATGAAGCCCGACAGCAGGATCGACGGCAGGAACAGGAAGAACGCCATCTGCATCGCCTGGAACTGGGTCTTCGCCTTCGTCGACACCAGCAGGCCCAGCGCGAGGTTGGCGACGATCAGCAGCATCGCCGCGCCGTAGACGTCGACCAGATGCCCGCGCACCGGCACCGCGAACACGCCGATGCCCAGCAGCAGGACGACGGTGGTCTGGATCAGGCCCACCGCGACGTAGGGCAGCACCTTGCCGATCATCAACTCGGCGCTGGACACCGGCGTGGTGATCAACAGTTCGAGGTTGCCGCGCTCGCGCTCGCGGACGATCGCCATCGCCGTGAACATCACCATCGTCATGGTCAGGATCACGCCGATCAGCCCGGGCACCACGTTCACCGCGGACCGGCGCTCGGGGTTGTAGAGCGGCAGCATGACGATGGGCGACGCGGACGACGCCGCGCGTCCGTCCAGCGGCAGCGACGTGAGCTGGCGCGCCGCGGACTGCACGGTCAGATCGCTGCCGTCGACGATCACCTGCACCGCGTCGCGGCCGTCGAGGCGGCGGCGTTCGAAATCCGGCGGCACCACTACGCCGATCTTGATGTCCCCGCGGTCGAGCAGCGCCCGGATCTCCTGCGGCGTCCGCGCCTCCGCGGCGCGGCGCACCACGCCGGCGGCGTAGAGATCCTGCACCAGCGCACGCGAGCCCGCGGTGCCCGCCATGTCCGCCACCGCCGCCGGCAGGTTGCGCACGTCGAGGTTGATCGCGAACCCGAACAGCACCAGCTGCAGCGTGGGAATGCCGATCATCATCGCCAGGGTCATGCGGTCGCGCCGCATCTGGCGGATCTCCTTCAGCACCACCGCGACGATGTGCCCGAGATTCATGCGGCCTCCGCGCGGTCGCGCCGCTGCGTGGCCGAGACGAACACGTCTTCGAGGTTCGGTTCGATCGCCTCGACTTCGGCATCGAGGCCGGCGTCGCGCAGGCGACCGGCGACCGCGGCGGCATCGAGCCCCGCCGACCCCAGCACCCGCAGCATCGCGCCGATCTGGGCGACGCTGAGCACGCCCGGCGCCCCATGCAGCGCAGCCTGTGCGCGCCGCGTCTGGGTGGTGCGCACGCCGAACGTGCGGCCGGCCAGCGCCCGGGTGAGCGCCGCCGGGGTGCCGTCGGCGACGAGCCGGCCGACGTCGAGGATGGCGATGCGATGGCAGCGCTCGGCCTCGTCCATGTAGTGCGTGGACACGAGGATGGTCGTGCCCGCATCGGCGAGGTCGAAGAGCTTTTCCCAGAAATCGCGGCGCGATTCCGGATCGACCGCGCTGGTCGGCTCGTCGAGGAACAGCAGCTCCGGGCGATGCACGGTCGCGCCGGCGAGCGCGAGGCGCTGCTTCTGGCCGCCGCTGAGCGTGCCGGCGAGCTGCTTCTGCCGGTCGGCGAAGTCGTAGGTCCCGATCAGTTCATCGACGCGCGTGCGCCGCTGCGCCCGCGCCACGCCCTGCACATCGGCGAGGAATTCCAGGTTCTCGCGTACCGACAGGTCCTCGTACAGCGAGAATTTCTGGGTCATGTAGCCGATGCGGCGGCGCAGCGCCTCGGCCTGCTCGGGGATGCGCAGGCCCAGCACCTCGATGTCGCCCGCAGTCGGCGTGAGCAGGCCGCAGAGCATGCGGATGGTCGTCGACTTGCCGGAACCGTTCGGCCCGAGGAAGCCGTAGACGTGCGCCCGCGGCACGCGCAGGTCGACGCCGTCGACGGCGAGCAGGGCGCCGAAGCGCTTGCTCAGGCCGGTGGCCCGGATGGCGAGGTCGTCCTCGCGCGCGCGCTCCACGACACCGGCATTCATGCGACCGCCTCCGCAGCATGGCGATCGCGACCGATGCGGCCGAGGTGCGTCGTGCGGAACCCGGCCGCGTATTTCAGGCCGTAGCCGAGCATGCGATCGAAGCCGATGTGCGCGATCCAGATCAGACCTGCCGCCAGCGCCGCGCGTTCGCCGTTCGCGACACCGAACGCGAGCAATGCCAGTGGCCCGAGCAGCGCATGTGTCGCGTTGTACGCCAGCGCGCCGATGCGCGGCCCGGCGAGATAGCCGAGGAACGCGAGATCGGGCAGCAGGAAGCAGAGCGCGAACGTGCCCCAGCCCATGCCCCATCGGCCATAGGCCCACAGCGCCAGCGCGAACAGCAGGGCCGCTTCCATGCGCAGCAGCGCACGCACGCCGCCGCGCACGGCACCGTCGGCGGGGCCGGGGGCGACGGTCATTTCGACGCTCCCTCGAACGTCGCCTGCACCGGCAGGCCGGCGGGCAGGTCGGCGGCGCCGTCGAGCGCGATCTCGGCGAGATAGCTGAGCCGCGCCGCGTCCTCGCCCTGCAGCGCGTAGTACGGCGTGAACGCCGGATCGCTGCGGATCGCACGCACATGGCCGGTGAGCGGTGTCGCGACGCCGTCGACGCGCACGGTCGCGGCATCGCCGACCTTCACCGACGCACGCATCGGCTCGGGCACGTAGACGCGGGCATACGGCGCATCGCCGACCAGCAGCATCGCCAGCGGCGAACCGATCGGCGCCTGGTCGCCAAGCTTGTACGGCAGGCTGTCGATGCGGGCGTCGCGCGGCGCGACGATCCGCAGCTTGTCGAGCGTGACCGCCTGCGCCGCGACCTGCGCCTCGGCGGCGCGGGCGGCGGCCTGCGCCTGGGCGATGCGCTCGCGGCGCGCGCCGTGCTCGAGTTCGGACAGCTGCGCCTGCGCGGCGCGGACCTGGGCGTCGGCGCTCTGCGCGGCGGCGCGGGCGCGATCGACGTCGGCCTTCGCCACCAGTTGCCGTTGCCCGAGCGGCGCCACGCGCGCGAGGTAGGCCTGCGCATCGCGGGCCTGCGCCTGCAAGCCCGCGAGCTGCGCACGCGCCTGCGCGAGCTGCTCGCTGCGCGTGCCGGCTTCCAGTTCCGCCAGCGCATCGCGCTGCTGCTGGGCCTGGGCGCGCGCGGCGTCGGTCTGCGCGGCGGTGCGCGCGGTCTCCAGGGTCATCACTTCGGCACCGGCCTTCACCCGGTCGCCCTCGTGCACTGCGATCGAGGCGATGCGCTCGGCGGCCGGCGCCGGCAGCGTGATGCGGTCGTATTCCAGGGTGCCGAGCACCTGGTCCGTCGCGTCGCGGCAACCGCCGAGCGTCACGACGAGCAGCAGCGCGCCGGCGATGAGGAAGGCGCGGCGAGGGGGATGGACGTTCATTCGGACAGCTCCAGACCGGATTCGAGCAGGGCGAGGACGTGCGCGCACAGCGCGTCGGCGTCGATGTCGTCGGCATCGAAGACGCCGCGCCAGATCGGCGCGCTGGCGGCGAGGAACATCGTCTGGCCGACCAGCGACGGCACCAGCAGGCGTGGATCGAGCCGCGGGTTCAGCTGCCCGTCCGCCTGCGCCTGCGCGAAGCGCGTGGCGAGCATCCGCGGCAGCAGCGGGCCGATGCGATCGAACATGAGCCCGCGCAGGCCGCCGCCTTCGTGCAGCACCTCCCGCACCCACAGCTGGGGCAGCCACGGATGGACCATGGCGATGTCGAGGACCCCGCGGACGAAGCCGCGGACCAGCGCACGCAGGTCGCCGCCGGCCGCGAGCAACGGCGCACGCAGCGCCTGCATCACCGGCATCAGGCGCTCCTCGATCACCGCCTCCAGCAGCGCGTCGCGGTTTCCGAAGTAGTAATGCACCAGCGCCGGCGTGGTGCCGGCATCGCCCGCGATGTCCCGCAGCGTGCTGCCGGCGATGCCACGACGGGCGAACCCCGCGACCGCAGCGTCGAGCAGCCGGCCGCGCAGGTCCGCGCCGTCCCCGGCGGGGCGGCCGGGGGCCCGCCGCCGGGGACGGCGGGTCGGGGGCTTGGGCGGGGGCGTCACGGCAGACATGCGCGTTAAATTAATTGTCCAGTTAATTAATGTCGACCTCCGGCCGACGGACGGCGACCGCGCATGGCGCTGGCCCCCGCCCCGCGCTACCCTGCGCGGCCTATGCAAACCCAAGCGCTCCGCAAGCACAGCCGCGATTTCGCGCTCGACCCGGCAGACCCCGAACGCCTCGCCAACCTCGCCGGCCCCTTCGACGCCCACCTGCGCCAGATCGAACTGCGGCGCGGCGTCGAAATCGCCAGCCGCGGCAATCTCTTCCGCGTCAGCGGCGACGACGAGGCCAGCGTGGCCGGCGTCGAAAAGCTGCTGCGCGCGCTGTACGAGGAGGCCGCCGACGTGGTGTTCGACGCCCCGGCCATCCACCTGCGCCTCGGCGGCGACGAGGCCGCGGACGATGCCGGCAGCGCCATCACCGGCCACGTGCCGCAGGACGTCGCGGTCAAGGTCAAGCGCGGCACCGTGCGCGGCCGCGGCGCGAACCAGCAGAAATACCTGCACGCGATCGCCACCCACGACATCAACTTCGGCGTCGGCCCGGCCGGCACCGGCAAGACCTTCCTCGCGGTCGCGATGGCAGTGGAAGCGCTGAATACGTCCCGCATCCAGCGCATCATCCTGGTGCGCCCGGCGGTCGAAGCCGGCGAGAAGCTGGGCTTCCTGCCCGGCGACCTCTCGCAGAAGGTCGATCCCTACCTGCGCCCGCTCTACGACGCGCTGTACGAAATGCTGGGCGTGGAAAAGGTGGCGCGGCTGCTGGAGAAGAACGTCATCGAGATCGCGCCGCTGGCCTACATGCGCGGCCGGACGCTCAACGACGCGTTCGTGATCCTCGACGAGGCGCAGAACACCACCGTCGAGCAGATGAAGATGTTCCTCACCCGCCTGGGCTTCGGCAGCACCGCCGTGGTCACCGGCGACATCAGCCAGATCGACCTGCCCAAGAGCGTGAAATCCGGCCTGCGCGACGCCATCGAGGTGCTGCGCGATGTCGACGGCGTGAGCTTCACCTTCTTCGAGGCCCGCGACGTCGTGCGCCACCCTCTGGTGGCGAAGATCGTGCGGGCGTACGACGCGCAGGCGGCGCAGGCGTCACGCGGCGCAGGCGAAAACGCATGACCCGCGGTCCGATCCACCTCGACGTCGCCGTCGGCTACGCCACCGCGCGGGCCTGCGTGCCTGCCGCAACGAGTTTCCGGCGCTGGGTCGCAGCCGCGGCGGCAGGCCGCATCCGCGAGGCCGACATCGCGATCCGCATCGTCGGGGAGGACGAGGGCCGTTCGCTGAACCGCCACTACCGCGGCAGGGACTACGCCACCAACGTGCTCAGCTTCCCGGGCGAACTGCCCGAAGGCGTGAAGTTGCCCAAGGGCGTGACCCTGCCGCTGATGGGCGACATCGTGCTGTGCGCGCCGGTGGTGGCGCGCGAGGCGGCGGAGCAGGCCAAGCCGGCGCTGCACCACTACGCCCACCTCACCGTCCACGGCGTGCTGCACCTGCTGGGCATGGATCACCAGGACGAGCGCGAAGCCGAGTGCATGGAGCGGCTGGAGCGCGAGATCCTCGCCGCGCTCGGCATCGACGACCCCTACCGGGTCCGCGACTGACTCCGCCGGGCGCCGGACCGGTGCGGGACGCGCTACACTGCCCCGCCCGGCCTCCACGGCCGCCCCCAAGACGACGATGTCCGAGGACGACAGTACCCGCGCGCCGGATGGCGCCGCGAAACCGCAGGAGAAGGCCCCCGAGAAGCGGCGCTCCTGGTTCTCCCGCCTGACCGCCGCGATCTCCGGCGAGCCCGACAATCAGGACGATCTGGTCGAGCTGTTGCGCGACGTGCAGGCCGACGGCGTGATCGACGCCGACACGCTGCGGATCATGGAAGGCGCCGTGGCCATCTCCGACCTCACCGTCGGCGACATCATGATCCCGCGCGCGCAGATGGTCGCGCTGCCGGTCGACGGCAAGTTCGTGCCGCTGATGAAGCAGGTCGTCGAGTCCGGCCATTCGCGCTTCCCGGTGCACGGCGAGGACAAGGACGAGATCCTGGGCATCCTGCTGGCCAAGGACCTGCTGCGCGGCGTGGTCGCCGACGACGGCCCGGGCACGGTGCGCGAATTGCTGCGCCCGGCGGTGCTGGTCCCGGAAAGCAAGCGCCTGGACATCCTGCTGCGCGAGTTCCGCCAGTCGCGCAACCACATGGCGATCGTGATCGACGAGTACGGCGGCGTCGCCGGACTGGTGACGATCGAGGACGTGCTGGAGCAGATCGTCGGCGAGATCGACGACGAGCACGACGACGCCGAGGATCCGGACGCGCTGATCGCGGCGCAGGCCGACGGCCAGTACCTGGTCGACGCGCTGACCCCGATCGCCGATTTCAACGCGCGCTTCGGCGCCGGGTTCGCCGACGACGAGTACGACACCATCGGCGGCCTGATCACGGCGGCGATCGGCCACCTGCCCGAAGCCGGCGAGGAGCTGACGCTGGACCGCTTCGGCTTCCGGGTCGCACGCGCCGACGCGCGTCGCCTGCACACCCTGCACGTGAGCGTGCATGCCGCGTAAGCACGTGCGCCGGGCCGCGGCCGCGCTGCTCGCGGTCGTGTTCGCCCTGCTGTGCTTCGGCGCAGTGCAGGCCGCCGAACCCGTTCCACCGGGCCCCGGCCCGGCCGCGCCGCGCATCGGCGTGGCGACGATGCTGCCGGGCGAGATCTTCTTCGAGCGCTTCGGCCACAACGCGATCGTGGTCGCGTACCCGGGCGCAGAGCCGGTCTCGTACAACTTCGGCATCTTCGACCCGGGCGAGCCGGACTTCGTCGGCCGCTTCGTGCGCGGCGACATGGTCTACCGGCTGGCCGAACTGCCGTGGCGCGAGGACCTGGGCTACTACCTGCAGACCGGGCGCGGCGTGAACATCCAGTGGCTGGACCTCACGCCCGCGCAGGCCGACGGCATGGCGCGCGCGCTGGCCGAGAACGCGTTGCCGCAGAACGCGCGCTACCGCTACGACTATTTCACCGACAACTGCGCCACGCGCGTGCGCGACGCGGTCGACCGCGCGCTCGGCGGCGCGTTGCGCACGCAGCTGTCCGCGCGCTCGCGGGGCAACACCTACCGCAGCGAGGCGGTGCGGCTGGCGCGGCCGGCCTGGTGGATGCGCTGGGGCTTCGATGTCGGGCTCGGCCCCGCCGCCGACACGCCGATGTCGCGCTGGGAAGAGGCCTACGTGCCGATGCGCCTGGCCGAGGGCCTGCGTGAGGCGCGGCTGCCCGACGGCCGGCCACTGGTCGCGGCCGAAGAGCAGGTCGCGCCGCACCGCGTCGCCCCGGAGCCGCGCGAACAGGCGTCCCCGCTGTGGCCCTGGCTGCTGGCCGGCATCGGCATCGCGATCGCGTGGCTGCTGCTGCGCGCGCGCCGGCCGCGGACCGCGATGGCCGTCGCCGGGCCGTTCTGGCTGATCGCCGGAGTGCTCGGCGCGACGATGCTATTCCTGTGGCTGGGCACCGAACACCGCTTCGCCTGGGCCAACCGCAACCTGCTGCTGCTGCCGCCGACCGCATGGCTGCTGCTGCCGGGTGCCTGGCGTGGTCTGCGCGGTCGCACGCCGGGCACCGTGTTCCGCGCCATCCTGTGGGTGCAGGCGGCCGCCGCCGTCGCCGCACTGTTCGTGTACTGGCTGTCGCTGGTCCCGCAGGCGAACGCGCACTGGATCGCGCTGCTGCTGCCCCTGCATCTCGCCCTGCTGACCAGCGCTCGCCGCGCCGCAACGCCGCCCTGACCGACCACGCGCTGCCGGCGACGGGTTGCCGCCACCGGCCGATCGCGGCACGATGCCGCGCATGCAGACCCCGTCCTCCGTGCCCGTTCCGCCCGCGCCTTCGCTGCCTGCCTGCGTCGTCAACTGCGCGGTGTACCGCGACGGCGGTCGGACGGACATCGGCCTTGACGAGATCAGCGACATCCTCGCGGTCGACGACGGCAGCTTCATCTGGGTCGGCCTGTACGAACCTGAAGAGGCGCTGCTCGACAAACTGCAGGAGGAATTCGGCCTGCACGACCTGGCGATCGAGGACGCGCACCACGCCCACCAGCGCCCGAAGATCGAGGCCTACGGCAAGTCGCTGTTCCTCGCCGTGCATACCGCGCAGCTGATCGACGGCCACGTGCGCTTCGGCGAAACCCACATCTTCATCGGTCCGCGGTTCCTGGTCACCGTGCGCCACGGCGCCTCGCTGTCGTACCGGCAGGTGCGCGACCGCTTCGAACGCGAACCCGAACTGCTGGCGCAGGGCCCGGCGTTCGCGCTGTACGGAGTGCTGGATTTCATCGTCGACAACTACCAGCCCATCGTCAACGACTTCCGCGACGAACTGAACGCGCTGGAGCACGAGATCTTCGCCGAGACCTGGCGCAAGGACACCATCGTCAAGCTCTACGAACTGAAGAAGGAACTCACCCAGCTCCGACTGGCGGTGACGCCGCTGCAGGACATCCTCGCCCAGCTCACCCGCACCCAGATGACCCAGGTGACGGAGGAGGCCAAGCTCTATTTCCGCGACGTGCTCGACCACGTCGTCCGCGTCAACGACGTCATCGACACCCAACGCGAGATGCTCAGCGCGGCAATGAGCGTGAACCTGTCGATGGTGGCCATCCACCAGGGCGAGGTCGTCAAGAAACTCGCCGGCTGGGCCGGCCTGCTTGCCGTGCCCACGCTGCTCGCCAGTTGGTACGGCATGAACTTCGAGTTCATGCCCGAGCTCCACACCCGCCACGGCTACGCGGTGATGATCCTCGTGGTCGCCGTCGTGTGCATCGTGCTGTACCGCTACCTCAAGAAGGTGAAGTGGCTATAGGCGGATACGTAGACGATGCCGTACACGCAGTACATTCGACGAAGGGATAATTCCCGCTGTCCCGGAGTTTGGGGACGCTCCTCGTGACCCGGCCGATGGCGGTGCCATCCAAACCACCACGAGGAGATCCACATGAAAAAGACTTTCGCACTGCTGTTGGCAACCTCACTGCTGGCGAGCGCCCCCGCGTTCGCATGGGACCCGGCAGCACCCGCACGCGGCGTGGTCGACACCTTCGTCGACAAATGCCCCCAGGGACGCGCCGCCTGCGCACCCTTCACCGGCTATCGCGTCGAAGCCCAGGGCTGGGCCTGTTCGAATCCAGTCACGCAGGGCGGCGACTTCGACCTGAGGAAGCTGTCTATCGTGGCGGCCGTGAACAACTGGGTGACCGTCCCTCCGGTGTTCCATCTCCTCCAGCTGCAGAATCGCCCCGATGTGGTGGCGGCCGGCGCATGTCCCATCAGCGCCGTGGGCTTCAAGGTCGCCATCGATTATGGCAGTGGCCCGGTGTCTGCCTATCCGATGCAGCTGCGGTTCCTCTACGATGGCGTGATGCTGGACCCCAACCGTTTCCTGATCATGGGACCCCGCTGACCGGGACGCTTCAGGACCCGGGCTGCCGCACATCGGCACCCGGGCCCTTCCCTGAAAGGCCGATCGATCCCGCATCCGTCCCGCGCCTTGCCGCACCGCGCATTGACCGCAGCACTGTTCGGCGACACCCTGCGCGCACGGTCGCGGCGACCGGACATGCGACGTGAGCGGGGACGCAACGATGACGGCGATGAAGATGGTGGGCTGGGGCGCGGTATCGGTGTTCGGCGCATTCGCGCTGGGCACGGTCGCGCTGTCGCGCGGCGAGACGATCAGCGCGTTCTGGATCCTCGCGGCATCGCTGTCGATCTTCGCGATCGGCTACCGCTTCTACTCGAAGTACATCGCCGACCACGCCTTGCGGCTGGACCCGACCCGGGCCACGCCGGCGTGGCGGCGCAACGACAGCCTCGACTACGTGCCGACCGACAGGCGCGTGCTCTTCGGCCACCATTTCGCGGCGATCGCCGGCGCGGGTCCGCTGGTGGGGCCGGTGCTGGCGGCGCAGATGGGCTACCTGCCGGGGATGCTGTGGATCCTGTTCGGCGTGGTGCTGGCCGGCGCGGTGCAGGACTTCCTGGTGCTGTTCCTGTCGGTGCGCCGCGACGGCCGCTCGCTGGGCGACATGATTCGCAGCGAGCTCGGCCACGCCGCCGGGCTGGTGTCGATGGTCGGCATCCTCGCGATCATGGTGATCCTGCTGGCAGTGCTGGCGCTGGTGGTGGTGAAGGCGCTGGCGATCAGCCCCTGGGGCACGTTCACGGTGGCCGCGACCATCCCCATCGCGCTGCTGATGGGCGCATGGCTGCGCTGGCTGCGTCCGGGGCGCATCCTCGAGGTGTCGCTGGTCGGCCTCGCGCTGCTGCTGCTGTCGATCTGGGCGGGCGGCCACGTCGCCGCGTCGCCGGACTGGGCCGCGCGCTTCACCTTCGACGGCAAGGCGCTGGCGTGGATGCTGATCGGCTACGGCTTCGTCGCCGCGGTGCTGCCGGTGTGGCTGCTGCTGGCGCCGCGCGACTACCTCAGCACGTTCCTCAAGATCGGCACCGTGGTGCTGCTGGCGGTGGCGATCTGCGTCGCCCTGCCCGACCTGCGCATGCCGGCCATCACCCGTTTCGCCGACGGCACCGGGCCGGTGTTCGCGGGCAAGCTCTTCCCGTTCCTGTTCATCACGATCGCCTGCGGTGCGATCTCCGGCTTCCATGCACTGATCAGCAGCGGCACCACGCCGAAGATGCTCGAGAACGAGGGCGACGCACGCCTGATCGGCTACGGCGGCATGCTGATGGAGGCGTTCGTCGCGGTGATGGCGCTGATCGCCGCCTGCGTGCTCGACCCGGGCCTGTATTTCGCGCTGAACGCGCCGGCGGCGCTGATCGGCACTACGCCCGAATCCGCGGCGCAGGCGATCTCCGGCTGGGGCTTCACGATCACGCCGGACATGCTGACCGCCACCGCGCGCGAGATCGGCGAGACCACCGTGCTCTCGCGCGCCGGCGGCGCGCCGACGCTGGCCGTCGGCATGGCGCAGATCCTGCACGGGCTGTTCGGCGGCGACGGGATGCTGGCGTTCTGGTACCACTACGCCATCCTGTTCGAAGCACTGTTCATCCTGACCACGATCGACGCCGGCACCCGCGTCGCGCGCTTCATGATCCAGGAAGTCATCGGCGTGGCCTACCCGCCGTTCCGCCGCACCGAGAGCTGGACCGCGAACCTGGTCTGCACCGCGCTGGCGGTCGCCGGCTGGGGCTGGTTCCTGTACCAGGGCGTGATCGACCCGCTGGGCGGCATCAACACGCTGTGGCCGCTGTTCGGCATCGCCAACCAGATGCTCGCCGGCATGGCGATGATCTTCGTGTGCGTGGCGCTGGTGAAGATGAAGCGCGAACGCTACCTCTGGGTCGCGCTGCTGCCGACCACATGGCTGCTGGTCTGCACCATGACCGCGGGCTGGCAGAAGCTCTTCCATGACGACCCGAAGATCGGCTTCCTCGCCAACGCCCGCAAGTACGGCGACGCGCTCGCCGCCGGCGAGCTGGTCGCGCCTGCGAAGTCGATGCAGGACATGCAGCGGATCGTGTTCAACAACCAGCTCGATGCCGGCCTGTGCGTGTTGTTCATGAGCGTGGTGACGCTGATGGCGGTGCTCGGCCTGCGCGCCGCGCTCGCCGCCCGCCGGCAGGCGCAGCCGACCGCGCAGGAGACCTCGTATGTCGCGCTCGACGCCGTTCGCTGAGCACCTGCGCGGCCTGTGGCGCTGGCTGGCGCAGACCGGCCGGCTGATCGTCGGCGTGCCCGATTACGACCTCTACCTCGCGCACATGCGGCGCCGACACCCGGAACGTGCGCCGATGACGCGCGAGGCGTTCTTCGCGGACCGGCTGCAGGCGCGCTACGCGCGCGGGACCTCTCGCTGCTGCTGAGCCGCGGGCGGTCGTGGTGTAGGCTGGAACGCCCGCCTCGCCATCGATCCGCATGCAACGCCCGATCGCCAACCTGCTGTGTTCGTTCGTGCTGCTCGGCGCGGCGCTGTGCAGCGCGTCGACCGTCGCGGCGGCGACGGCGAAGCACACGCCGGAACCGATCCTGGTCTTCGCGGCTGCCAGCCTGCAGGGCAGCCTGGACGACGTCGCCGCGGCGTGGACGCGCCGCAGCGGGCAGGCGGTGAAGATCAGCTACGCCGGCAGTTCGGCGCTGGCGAAGCAGATCGCGCAGGACGCGCCGGCGGACGTCTTCGTCTCAGCCGACGAGCAGTGGATGGACACGCTGCAGACGCAGGGTGCGATCGATCCCGCGACGCGCTTCGATCTCGTCGGCAACCGGCTGGTGCTGGTCGCACCCGCGGACGGCGGCCCGCGCACGGTCGCGCTCACGCAACCGGGATTGGCGGGCGCGCTCGGCGACGACCGTCTCGCGATGGCGGAAACGAGCACGGTTCCCGCAGGTCGCTACGGACGTGCGGCACTCACCGCACTCGGCCTGTGGACGACGGTGTCCGCACATCTCGCCGAGAGCGACAACGTGCGCGGTGCGCTGGCGTTCGTGGCCCGCGGCGAAACGCCGCTGGGCATCGTCTATGCCACCGACGCGGCCACCGAGCCGCGGGTGCGCGTGGTCGCGACCTTCCCCGCACGCACGCATCCGCGCATCGTGTACCCGGCCGCGCGCGTGCGCACCGCCGACGCGCGCCGCAGCGCGGGCTTCCTCTCGTACCTGCGCGGGCGCGAGGCGCAAGCCACGTTCGCGCGCGCCGGCTTCACCGCGCCTTGACGTGTTCGCGCCAGAGGAAACCTCGGCGATCCTGCTCAGCCTGCGCGTGGCGGCGCTGGCGGTCGCGGTATCGCTGCCGTTCGCGCTCCTCGTCGCGCACGTGCTGGCGCGCAAGCGCTTCCGCGGCAAGGCGCTGTTCGATGCACTGATCCACCTGCCGCTGCTGATGCCGCCCGTGCTGACAGGCTATGCGCTGCTGGTGCTGCTCGGGCGCCACGGCGCGATCGGACGCTGGCTCGACGCATGGTTCGGCGTCACCTTCGCCTTCCGCTGGACCGGCGCGGTCGTCGCCGCCGCGGTGATGGCGTTCCCGCTGTTCGTGCGCGCGATCCGGCTGTCGATAGACGCCATCCCGCACGAGGTGCACGAGGCCGCTGCCGGCCTCGGTGCGCGGCCGTGGGCGGCGTTCTGGCACGTGACCCTGCCGCTGAGCCTGCCCGGCATCGCCGCCGGCATGGCGCTGGCGTTCGCGAAAGCTCTGGGCGAGTTCGGCGCCACCATCACCTTCGTCTCCAACATCCCCGGCGAGACGCGGACGATCGCACTGGCCATGTACACGCTGATCGAACGCCCCGACGGCGGCGGCGGCATGCTGCGCCTCGCCGCGGTGTCGCTCGCGCTGGCGTTCGGCGCGCTGCTGCTCTCGGAATGGATGGTGCGGCGTTCGGCATACCGACGGCCGTCCGAGTAATCGCGCCATCTGAAACCTGAAACGGCGAAGCCCCGGCGAGTGCCGGGGCTTCGTGCGTCCGGGACGGAAACGGACTCAGTTGCCGATGTGCTGCTTCAGCCAGCCATTGACCGTCTCGTGCCACTGCACGCTGTTCTGCGGCTTCAGCACCCAGTGGTTCTCGTCGGGGAAATACAGGAACTTCGACTCGATGCCCTGGCGCTGCAGCGCGGTGAACACGCCGATGCCCTGCTCCACCGGGATGCGAAAGTCCTGCTGGCTATGGATGACCAGCATCGGCACCTTCCACTTCGATACATGGTCGACCGGGTTGAACTGCTCGTAGTTCCGCGGAACGTCGTACGGGGTGCCGCCCTGTTCCCATTCGGTGAACCACAGTTCCTCGGTGGCGTAGCCCATCATGCGCTGGTCGAACACGCCGTCGTGACTGACCAGGCATTTCCAGGGAGTGTTCCAGTTGCCGGCGATCCAGTTGACCATGAAGCCGCCGTAGCTGGCACCGAGCGCGCAGGCGCGGTCGCCGTCGAGGAACGGGTACTTCTTCAGCGCCGCGGCCCAGCCCTTCTGCAGGTCTTCCAGCGGGCGGTCGCCCCAGTGCTGGCTGATCGCATCGGTGAACTTCTGGCCGTAGCCGGTCGAGCCGTGGAAATCGATCATCACCACCGCGTAGCCCTGGCCCGCGTAGGTCTGCGGGTTCCAGCGGTAGCTCCAGCCGTCGCCGAAGCTGCCCTGCGGGCCGCCGTGGATCAGGAACGCCACCGGGTACTGTTTGCGGGCCTCGTAGTTCCACGGCTTGACCACGTAGCCGTACACGGTTTCGTCGTTCCAGCCCGGGAAGGCGAACTGCTCGTAGTCGCCGAAGCGCACCGCCGGCAGCATCTCGCTGGCGGTCGGCGTGATCGCACGCGGCTTGCGGCGGCCGTCGGCGCTGGTGACGCTGATCGCATCGCCGGTCTTCAGCGAATTCGCGGCGATCGCGAGCGTGTCGCCCGCCAGCACGAACGACGACACCGTACCGTCCTTCCAGATCGAAGTGACTTCGCCGTTCTGCAGCGACACCGAGAACAGCGGATGGCGACCGAGTTCCTGTGCCGTCGTGTAGATCGACTTGCCGTCGGACGAGAGGGTGATGCCGTCCGCGGAGGCGTCCCACTTCGACGCGATCTCGCGGGTCTTGCCGGTGGCGAGGTCCATCGCGGTCAGCGCGAAGCGGTCCGCCTCGAAACCGGGACGCGCCATCGCCCGGTAGTACAGGGTCTTGCCGTCGGCGGAGAACACCGGGCCGGTATCCCAGGCCTTGTTCGCTTCGGTGAGATTGCGCGCCGTGCCCTTGCCGTCGGCGGAGACGAGATAGAGGTCGAAGTTGGTGCTCCACGGCTCGGTGCGATCGGCCTTGCGCGCGGACAGTACCAGCGACTTGCCGTCGGGCGACCAGGTGAATTCGTCGTCGCCGCCGAACGGCTTCGACGGCACGTCGCCGATCACGTCGGCGCCGACCAGCGTGGCGGTCTTGATGGCGGCGTCGCCCGGCTTCGCGACGAAGATGCGATTGAGCTTGCCCTCGTTCCACGCGTCCCAGTGGCGGATGAACATGCGGTCGAACACCACGCCGGTGGTCTTGCGCTTGCCGGCCGCGTCCGTCTTCTGCTTGGTGCAGTCGAGGTCGGAGGCGCAGTCCGGATAGGTTTCCACGCCCAGCGCGACCTGCGCGCCGTCGGGCGAGAACTTGTAGACGCCGACGTCCACCGGCAGGTCGGTCAGTTGCTTCGGGGTGCCGCCGCCGGCCGGGATCGCGTACAGCTGCTGGCTGCCGGACTTGGCGCTGAGGAAGTAGACCGTCTTGCCGTCGGAGGAAAACGCCGGCGAGTTCACGTTCCAGCCCTCGGGCGTCAGCCGCACTGGCGGCGCCGCGTCGCGCGCGACGAGATTCTCGATCCACAGCCCGCTGCTGCCCTTGTTGGCGTCGAAATCGACCGTGCGCTTGGCGAACACCAGCAGGCGACCGTCCGGCGACAGCGCCGGCGACGAGTAACGGTCGAGCGTGGCGAGTTCGCGCGGCTGCAGGCCATGCGGCGCATCCGCGGCATGGGCGGCGACGGGCAGCAGCGCCAGCGCCAGGCACAGGGAAAGGCGGGTCGGGGACATCGGGGCGTCCTGTAGTCGGGAAACGTTCGATGGTAGGCCCGACGACGCCGGCGGGCATAGCCCGAAAGGCACGGCCGGCCTCCGGCGGCACGGAATCCTGCAGAACGCCCGGCCGGAGGGCCGGGGACCCGGGGCTATACTCCCCCGTCGCCCGCACGCCCCGGAGTCCGCCTTGTCGTCCACCGCAGTCGCCACCGCCGCGCCGCCCTCCGACGAGTTGTTCGGGCATCCCAAGGGCGTCTACGTCTGCTTCTTCACCGAGATGTGGGAGCGGTTCTCGTTCTACGGCATGAAGGCGCTGCTACTGCTGTTCCTGCTGCAGCACCACAAGTTCGGCGACAAGTCCGGCCTCGACCTGCTCGGTGCGTACGGCGGACTGGTGTACTGCGTGCCGGTGTTCGGCGGCATGCTCGCCGACCGTTTCCTGGGCATGCGCAAGGCGGTGATCTTCGGCGGCCTGCTGCTGGTGCTGGGCCATGCCGGCATGAGCATCGAGGGCGCCGCGGCGACCACGGTGAACGGCCAGGTCGTCCGCGACGAGGGCGCGCTGCGCGCGATGTACCTGTCGCTGGCGCTGATCATCATGGGCGTGGGCTTCCTCAAGCCCAACGTGTCGACGATCGTCGGCCGGCTGTATCGCGACGACGACCCGCGCCGCGACTCCGGCTTCTCGCTGTTCGTCGCCGGCATCAACCTCGGCGCGCTGTTCGCGTCGATCGTCTGCGGCTACCTCGGCCAGACCTTCGGCTGGACCTACGGCTTCGGCGCCGCCGGCATCGGCATGGTGCTCGGCCTGATCCAGTTCCTGTGGGGCCGCAAGTACCTGCGCGGCATCGGCGAGCCGCCGGCACCGCTGGCGAAGGGTCGCGAGTTCGGCATCTACGCGGTCGCGCTCGCGGCGGTGTTCGCGGTGGCCTGGCTGATGCAGGCGGTCACCGTGATCAAGCTCGGCCCGGACCTGGTGCGCTGGACGTTCGGCATCGTGGTGATGGCGCTGGCCGGCATCGTCTGGTCGATGTGGCACTCCTCGCGCCGCGACGACGCCGCACCGAAGCCGGTGCTGTCCTACGCGCCGTCGATGGCGGTCTTCGCGCTGCTCGGCCTCGGCACGATCTGGCTGTCGGCAAATGTCGGCGTGCTGGCGTTCTTCGTCGAGGAGTCGACCCTGGCGCTGATCCTGATGTCGGTCGTGTTCCTGCTGGTCGGGTTCTGGTACGTCGGCTTCGTCACCCGCCAGTGTTCGCGCGTCGAGGCGCAGCGCATGGGCGTGACCATGGCGCTGATCTTCGCCGCGCTGGTCTTCTACACCCTGTACGAGCAGACCTACGGCTCGTGGGTGACCTTCACCGAACGCATGCTGACCAAGGACATCGTGCCGTCGATGGTGCAGCCCACGCCGACGCTCGACTGGAGCGGCAGCTTCGGCAGCGACCTCGCCACCTTCGCCGGCAGCGCGCCGTGGTCGATCGTCTCGCTGCTGCTGGCGCCGCTGGCGTTCGTGGCGTCGGCATCGCTGTCCGACCGCGATGCGCGTTCGCAGGCGCCGAAGTGGCTGTTCGGCGTGTCGATGCTGCTGATGCTGGTGTTCCTGCTGCGCGACGCGCTGGTGCTGCCGCAGACCGCCGGCTCGCTGACCTACCTCGGCGCGCTGTTCATCGTGCTGCTGGCGCCGCTGTTCTCGGTCGTCTGGACGTGGCTGGACAAGCGCGGACTCGATCCGTCGAAGCCGACCAAGTCCGCCTACGGGCTGCTGTTCGGCGGCCTGAGCTTCATCCCGCTGGCGCTCGCGGCGCAGCAGGCCGGCGCAACCGGCCAGATGGCCAGCGTCTGGTGGCTGGTGCTGGCCTACCTGATCCTGGAAGTCGGCGAGATGTGCCTGCAGCCGGTCGGGTTGTCGGCGGTGACGCAGCTGTCGGTGCCGCGCGTGGTCAGCATGATGATGGGCACCTGGTTCCTCGCCACCGCGTTCTCCGAGACGCTGGCCGCCCTGCTCGGCAAGCTCGCCGCGCTGGAAATCCCCGAAGGCGAGGCCGTCAACATGGCCGAGGCCGGCGCCAAGTACGCGCACCTGTTCTGGCTGCTGATGTGGATGGGCATCGGGTGCGCAGTGGTGGCCTTCATCGCCTCGCCGATCCTGAAGCGGATGATGCACGGGGTGCGCTGAGCGCTCCGTCCTCCGGTTCTCAGGTCCGGAACGCACGTCGGCGCGGCCTCTTCGTCGGAACGACGCGCGGGCGGGCCTTCAGGGCCGTTCGCCGAGGGAACGCCTGCAATAGTGTCCGGCGCCACGCCCGTGACAGGATTTCGCCATGACTTCGCACGACCACGACCACGCGCACGGCCCCGATCATCTGCACGATCATGCGCACGACCACGGCCATGCGCACGCCCTCGCCAGCGGTACGCGCGCCTTCGCGATCGCGACCCTGATCAACCTCGCCTACACGGCGCTGGAGGCCGGCTACGGCTTCGCCACCGATTCGCTGGCGCTGCTGTCCGATGCCGTCCACAATTTCGGCGACGTGCTCGGCCTGGCGCTGGCGTGGGGCGCGGCGGTGATGGCCCGGCGACCGCCCACCGGACGCCACACCTACGGCTGGCGACGCGCCACCCTGCTCTCGCCACTGGGCAACGCGCTGCTGCTGGTCGGGTTCAGCGGTGCGCTGGGCTGGGAGGCGCTGCGCCGCTTCGCCGCGCCCCCGGAGATCCCGGCGGTGCCGGTGATGGTGGTGGCGGCGATCGGCATCGCGGTGAACCTCGGTGCGGCCTGGTTCGTCCATGGCGGGCACGACCACGGCCACGACCTCAACCGCCGCGGCGCCTTCCTGCACCTGATGGCCGACGCCGCGGTGTCGCTGGCGGCCGTGCTGGCCGGCGCGGGCATGCAGTGGCTGGGCTGGCGCTGGCTGGACCCGGCGACCGCGGCGCTGGTCGCGGTGGTCGTGGCGGCCGGCTCGTTCCGGCTGCTGCGCGACGCCTTCGACGCGGCGATGGACGCCGTGCCGCGCGGGCTGGATCAGGCCGAAGTGGAAGCCTTCCTCGCTGCGCGGCCGGGCGTGCAGGCGGTCCACCACCTGCACATCTGGTCGCTGGGCGCGGGCGAGATCGCGATGACCGCGCACCTGGTCCGCCCGGACGACGAGGACCACGACGGCTTTCTCGACGCACTGCACCGCGCGCTGGACGAGCGCTTCGGGATCAACCACGCGACGCTGCAGATCGAGCATGGCGCCGGCTGCGGCCACGATCGCCACGACCGGGCGCCGCACGGCCACGTCGCGGCGGACTGACCCGGGCGGCCGCGGGGACGGGCCGGGGCCGGGGCGGCGTCGTATAATCGCCGGTCATGGCGCTCCGGCCGCGCACGCACCCGCGCACGGCCGCCTCCAGACCGATACAGGAACCGGCATGCTCAACGACATCAAGAAAGACGCACAGACCCGCATGGCGAAATGCGTGGAATCCCTGCGCCACAACCTGACCAAGCTGCGCACCGGCCGCGCCTCCGCCTCGCTGGTGGACCACCTCAAGATCAACTACTACGGCTCGGACATGCCGCTGTCGCAGGTCGCTGCGATCGCCGTGGTCGATGCCCGCTCGCTGACCATCACGCCGTGGGAAAAGACCATGGTGGCGCCGATCGAGAAGGCGATCTACGCCTCCGACCTCGGCCTCACCCCGAACACCGCCGGCACCGTCATCCGCATCAACCTGCCGCCGCTGACCGAAGAGCGCCGCCGCGAGCTGGCCAAGGTCGTGCACGGCGAAGGCGAGGACGCCAAGGTCGCGATCCGCAACGTCCGCCGCGACGCCAACCAGCACGTCAAGGAACTGCTGAAGGACAAGAAGATCACCGAGGACGAGGAGCGTCGCGCCGAGGAAGAGATCCAGAAGCTCACCGACAAGGCGATCAAGGACGTCGACGAGGTGGCCAAGGCCAAAGAGCAGGAACTGATGGCCGTCTGAGGCCGCACCGGCATGCCTGCGCCGCCGCAGCCCGGAATCCCGCGCCATCTCGCCGTGATCATGGACGGCAACGGCCGCTGGGCCGAACGCCGCCACCGTCCGCGCGCGCTGGGCCATCGCGCCGGCGCCCGCGCGGTGAATCTCTGCATCGACTGGTGCCTGCGCCGCGGGATCTCGGCGCTGACCCTGTTCGCCTTCTCCAGCGAGAACTGGGGCCGGCCCGAGGACGAGGTCGGCGCGCTGATGAAGCTGTTCCTCAATGCGCTGGAACGTGAGGTCGACGAACTGCACCGCCGCGGCGTGCGCCTGCGCTTCATCGGCGAACGCGAGCGCTTCCCCGCGGACATCCTGGCGCGGATGGCCGAGGCCGAGACCCGCACCGCCGGCAACGATGCCCTGCACCTGACCATCGCCGCCAGCTACGGCGGCCGCCAGGACATCGCCCGCGCCGCGCGCGCCGTGGCCGAGGACGTCGCTGCCGGCCGGCTGTCTCCGGCCGACATCGACGAAGCCGCGATCGGCCGACACATGGCGCTGGCCGACCTGCCGCCGCCGGACCTGTTCATTCGCACCGGTGGCGACCACCGGATCAGCAATTTCCTGCTCTGGCAGCTGGCCTACACCGAGCTGTGGTTCACCGACCTGCTCTGGCCCGACCTCGACGAACCCACGCTGGAACGCGCGCTGGCGGATTTCGCCGGTCGCGAACGCCGGTTCGGCCTGACCAGCGCCCAGGTCGTGCCCGCCGGCGCGGCCCCGCCGCCCCTTCCCACCCTCGACAGGACCGACGCATGACCCGGACGCGTTTGCTGGCCGCTCTGGTCATGGCCCCGCTGGCGATCGCCGCCGTGCTGCTGCTGCCCACCCCGTGGATGGCCGCGGTCAGCGCCGCCGCCTTCCTGATCGGCCTGTGGGAGTGGCTGCGGCTCACCGACATCGAGGATCCGATCGCCCGCGGCGTGCTGCTGGTGGTCAACCTGCTGGTGATGGTCGCGCTGGTCTGGGCCTCGCGCTCCAACGGCGGCGCCTCGCTCGTGCTGTTCAAGATCGCGGTGCTGCTGGGCGTGATCTGGTGGCTGCTGTCCATCCTGTGGCTGCGCCGCTACGAATTCGCCTCCGACCACGACACCCATGCCCGGGTGTTCAAGCTGGCCGCGGCCACCCTCAGCGTCATCCCCGCCTGGTGCGCGCTGGTGCTGATCCATGCCGGCCAGCTCGGCGCAGAACCGGTGAAGACTGGCATCCCAGGCGGCCATCGCTGGCTGCTGCTGGCGCTCGCGATCGTCTGGGCGGCCGACACCGGTGCCTACTTCGCCGGGCGCGCGTTCGGCCGCAACAAGCTGGCCCCGCGGATCAGCCCGAACAAGACCATCGAGGGGCTGTTCGGCGGCCTCGCCGCGGGCATGGCGCTGGCGCTCGCCGCCGCGCCCTTCGCCGGGGCCACCCTCGGCCAGCTGCCCTACGTCGCCATCGTCGCGCTGTGGACCATCCTGTTCTCGGTGGTCGGCGACCTGTTCGAGAGCCTGCTCAAGCGCCACGTCGGCGCCAAGGATTCGAGCAACCTCATCCCCGGCCACGGCGGCGTGCTCGACCGCATCGACAGCCAGCTCGCGGCGCTGCCGGTGTTCGCGCTCGGCAAGCTGCTGTTCGGCTTCTGAACTTCGCCGCCCGCGCCCCGGTCCATCCGCCCCATGTGCCTCGTCCAGCCCGCCAGCCCTCCCAGCCGATCCTCGGGGAGACGCCCGTGAGGCGGGTCGCGGTCTTCGGCGCCACCGGCTCGATCGGCACGTCCGCGCTGGACGTGATCGCCCGCCATCCGGAGCGCCTGCGCGCCGAGGCGCTGGTCGCCGGCGGGAATGCCACCGCGCTGGTCGAACTCTGCCGCCGGCACCGCCCCGCGCACGCCGCGGTGGCCGATCCGACCGCCTACCCGGCCCTGCGCGACGGCCTGCGCGATGCCGGCCTCGCCACCGAGGCGCACGCAGGTGCCGAGGCGATCGACGCCCTCGCCGCCGACGCCGGCAGCGACACCGTGGTCGCCGCGATCGTCGGCGCCGCCGGGCTCTCCTCGACCCTGGCCGCCGCCCGCGCCGGCAAGCGCCTGCTGCTGGCGAACAAGGAATCGCTGGTGCTGGCCGGCGAGCTGCTGATGACCACCGTCCGCGAACACGGCGCGAGCATCGTCCCGATCGACAGCGAGCACAACGCGATCTTCCAGTGCCTGCCGAACGCCGAAGCCCATGCCGGCCTCGCCCGGATCCGGCTGACGGCCTCAGGCGGGCCGTTCCGCGGGCGCAGCCGCGCCGAACTGGCCGGCGTGACCCCGGCGCAAGCGGTGGCCCACCCGAAATGGTCGATGGGCCCGAAGATCTCCGTCGATTCGGCGACGTTGATGAACAAGGGGCTCGAAGTCATCGAGGCCCACCACCTGTTCGGCCTGCCGGGCGATCGGATCGGCGTGCTGGTTCACCCGCAGAGTCTGGTCCACTCGCTGGTCGAGTTCATCGACGGTTCCACGCTCGCCCAGCTGGGCCTGCCGGACATGCGTACCGCGCTGGCGGTGGGTTTCGCCTGGCCGGAGCGGATCGCCTCCGGCGTCGAATCGCTGGACCTGCTGGCGCAGGGCCGGCTCGACTTCGAAGCACCCGACACGGACGCCTTCCCCTGCCTGCGCCTGGCCTATGCCGCGCTGGCCGCGGGCGGGGCCGCGCCGGCCACGCTCAACGCCGCGAACGAGGAGGCGGTTTCAGCCTTTCTTCAGGGCGAAATCGGTTTCCTGTCTATCCCCGACCTGGTCGAAGACGCCCTGCAACGCATGCCGAACGCCGCTGCCGGATCGCTCGACGCCCTGATCGCCGCCGACGCCGCCGCGCGCGCCTCGACCCGCGCGGCGATCGCGGACATGGCGGCCGCACACGGCACGGCCGCCCGCGAGGTCCGCGCATGATGATCGCCGAAGGCCTGAAATCCGCCTGGTGGCTGATCGTCGCGCTCGGCGTGCTGGTCACCTTCCACGAACTCGGCCACTACCTTGCCGCGCGCTGGTGCGGGGTGAAGGTGCTGCGCTTCTCGGTCGGCTTCGGTCGGCCGCTGTGGATGCGCAAGGACCGACATGGCACCGAATGGGCCATCGCCATGCTGCCACTGGGCGGCTACGTGCGCATGCTCGGCGAGCACGACCTCGTCGACCGCAAGACCGAGGTGTCCGAGGAGGAGCGTGCCCAGTCGCACGACCACAAACCGGTCGGCCAGCGCATGCTGATCAGCTTCGCCGGCCCGTTCGCCAACCTCGTCCTCTGCGTGGCGCTGCTGTGGCTGATGTTCGTCATCGGCCGTCCGGACTACGCGCCAGTGGTCGGCGAGGCCCGGGGCATCGCCGCGGCCGCCGGCCTGCACCGGGGCGACACCCTGCTGTCGGTCGGCGACCGCGCGACCCCGACCTGGACCGAAGCGAGTATGGCCCTGCTCACCTCGGCGATCGACCGTGGCCGGGTGCCGGTGGAGATCCGCACCGCGGGCGGCCTCGAGACACGGCGTTCCCTGGACTTCTCCCGGCTGCCGGCCGGCAACGACCTCGGCAGCGCGATCGAGCACCTCGGGATCGTGCCCCGCCACCAGTTGCAGGTCCCACTGGTCGAAACGGTATCGCCGGGCTCCGCCGCCGACGGCGTGCTGCGGCCGGGCGACCGGATCCTCGCCGTGGGCGGCACCCCGCTGACCTACTGGGACGAACTGCCGCCGCTGGTGGCCCGGCTGGGCGAGGCGGGCGGCGGGCCGGTCGAGTTCGAACGCGACGGCGCCCGGCAGACCGCCACCCTCGTCCCCCGCCTCGGCGCCCGGCCGAAGGAGGCCGGAGGTGGCCAGGCCTGGCTGCTCGGCATCGGCGCTCCCAAGGACGTCGCCAAGGCCCCGAAGGACGCCTTGCTGCGCTACGGGCCGCTGGACGCAGTGCCGGCGGCCTTCCGCGAGACCTGGTACCAGCTCGGCGAGCTGGGCGGCATGTTCCAGCGCGCCTTCGACGGCCGCCTGGCGGTGAAGGACACGGTCTCCGGCCCGATCGGCATCGCCCGGGCGGCCAATGCCTACGCCAAGAACGGCCTGGCCTGGTACATCAGCCTGCTCGCGCTGCTGAGCCTGAGCCTCGGCGTGCTCAACCTGCTCCCGGTCCCGGTCTTGGATGGCGGGCACCTGCTGTATTACCTTATCGAGTTGGTCAAGGGCCGACCGTTAAGCGACCGTGCGATGGCCGCCGGGCAATATGTCGGGCTCGCCCTGCTGCTGGGGCTCATGGGCCTGGCGTTCTTCAATGACTTGCAGGGGCTGATCCGATGACACCCGCCAACCCGGTACGTCGCCCGCCGCCTGCCGGTGCCGGGCCGTCCCGCTGACGTTCCCGGCCGCCCGCCGCACCCGCTCCGCCTTCGCTCCACTTCCGCACCACCGCACCTCTACCGGATGTCCTGATGACGCGCACGCCCCATCGCCGCCTGCTCGCACTCGCCCTCGCCACGAGCCTGGCTTCGCTCCACGCCGCGCCGACCCAGGCGCAAAGCGCGTCCCCGGCCTCCGCTTCCGCCTTCACTGTTTCCGACATCCGCGTCGACGGCCTGCAGCGCATCGGCGCGGGCACGGTCTTCACCTACCTGCCGATCGAGCGCGGCGACACGGTCGACTCGACCCGCATCGGCGAGGCGATGCGCGCGCTGTACAAGACCGGGTTCTTCGAGGACATCCGCTTCGACCGCGAAGGCAACATCCTGGTGATCTCGGTGACCGAGCGCCCGGCGATCAACACCCTCAAGATCTCCGGCAACAAGGACATCAAGACCGAAGACCTGATGTCGAACCTCAAGGAGATCGGCATCGCCGAAGGCGAAACCTACGACCGCCTCGCGCTGGACCGCGTCACCCTCGAACTCAACCGCGCCTACAACAACCGCGGCAAGTACAACGTCCAGATCAATCCGACGATCACCCGCCTCGACCGCAACCGCGTCGACGTGACCATCAACGTCAACGAGGGCAAGGCGGCGAAGATCCGCCACATCAACCTCATCGGCAACGAGAAGTTCGACGAGGAAACGCTTCGCGAGAGCTGGGAATCCAACGAAAGCAACTGGCTGAGCTGGTACCGCCGCGACGACCAGTATTCGCGCGAGAAGCTCAGCGGCGACCTCGAGAAGCTCAACGAGTACTACCTCGACCGCGGCTATGTCGACTTCAGCGTCGACAACACCCAGGTCGCGATCAGCCCCGACAAGCGCGACATGTTCGTCACCGCCAGCATGACCGAGGGCGAGCAGTACACCGTCGACGACGTGCAGGTCACCGGCGACACCGTGCTGTCGCAGGAGCAGATCCAGCGCTACGTGTTCATCCGCAAGGGCCAGACCTTCTCGCGCGCGCTGCTGGAACTGACCTCCGACGCGATCACAAACACGCTGGGCAACATCGGCTACGCGTTCGCCTCGGTCAATCCGATCCCGACCATCGACCGCGAGAAGCGCACCGTCGGCATCAACCTGCAGGTGGTGCCCGGCCCGCGCGTGACCGTCCGCCAGATCCGCTTCAAGGGCAACACCCGCACCACCGACGAGGTGCTGCGCCGCGAGATGCGCCAGTTCGAGGGCTCCTGGTATTCGCAGGCGGCGATCGACCGCTCGAAGGTGCGCCTGCAGCGCCTGGGCTTCTTCGAGAGCGGCTCGGTCGAGGCCCAGACCGTGCCGGTGCCCGGCAGCAACGACCAGGTCGACGTGGTCTTCAACGTCAAGGAGACCACCTCGGGTAGCTTCACCTTCGGCTTCGGCTATTCGCAGCTGTCGGGCCTGACCACCACGCTGCAGCTGTCGCAGAACAACTTCCTCGGCACCGGCAACCAGATCAGCACCGAGATCCAGCGCAACGCCTACCTGCAGCGCTATTCGTTCTCGTTCCTGAATCCGTATTTCACCGACGAAGGCGTGTCGCTCGGCTACAACCTGTGGTGGCGCGAGTTCGACAACTCCGACTTCAACACCGCGCAGTACTCGTCGACGAGCGCCGCCGGCCAGGTCGTGTTCGGCGTCCCGCTGACCGAGAACGACAGCATCTCGGTGGTGTTCGGCATCGACCGCAACCAGATCCTCGCCTACCCCGGCTCGTCGCCGCAATCGGTGGTCGACTACATCGACGCGTTCGGCAAGAGCACGTTCCACTCGTGGCGCACGGAGCTGGGCTGGGCCCGCGACACCCGCAACGACTTCTACGCGCCCAGCTACGGCACCTACCAGCGCGCGTCGGCCGAAATCACCCTGCCGGGTTCGACCGCCGAGTACTACAAGCTCAACTACGAGTTCTCCAAGTACTGGCCGCTCAACCGCGCGCTGGTGCTGAACACCCGTTTCCAGCTCGGCTACGGCGACAGCTACGGCAAGGACACGATCCGGATCACCTGTACGCTGCAGGGCCAGCAGCCGCCGATCCCGAAGGCGACCTACAGCGACGCGGACTGCGCCCCGGGCAGCACGTTCGAGCGCGCGCTGGTCGGCACGGGCCTGCCGTTCTTCGAGAACTTCTACGCCGGCGGCGTGCGTTCGGTGCGCGGCTACCGCGACAACACCCTCGGCCCGGTGGATTTCGCGGCGTACAGCACCCTGCGCCAGCCGATCGGTGGCTCGCTGAAGACGGTCGGCTCGCTGGAAATGTTCTTCCCGACCTTGCTGGACACGCCGTCGGCGCGTGTCTCCGCGTTCGTCGACGTGGGCAACGTGTTCAAGGACGTGCACAGCTACAACACCTCGGAGCTGCGCGCCTCGGCGGGCGTGGCGCTGCTGTGGCGCGCCCCGGTGGGCCCGATCTCGATCAGCTACGCGTTCCCGTTCCGCAACCAGCCGGACGACGAACTGGAGCGGCTGCAGTTCACCTTCGGCGGCGCGTTCTGATCGCACCGCCCCGCGCGGACGCGAGGCCCCGGCCCCCGGCCGGGGCCTCGTCGTTTCGGGGGCGCCAAATCCCGGGGCGACCGCGAAGCCACCGGCGAAGGCGTCTGCGAATGCCCCCGAAGCCCGTCGCCGGGCACCTATAATCCCGGTTCCAGTCCCACCGAGGTCCACCGTGCCCGATCCAGGCTCCTTCACCGTCGAGACGCTGGCCGAACGCTTCGCGCTGACGGTGCGGGGCGAGGCGACGCGTGGCATCGACGGCGTCGCCACCCTCGCCCGGGCCGGCGGGTCGCAGCTGGCGTTCCTCGCCAACCCGCGCTACCGCAACCAGCTCGCCGCCAGCGGCGCGGGCGCCGTGGTGATGCGCGAGGAAGACGCCGCGGACTACGCCGGCACCGCACTGGTGGCGAAGGACCCGTACGCCGCCTTCGCGAAGATCGCGGCGCTGTTCGACCACCGCCCGGCCGCGACGCCGGGCATCCACCCGTCCGCGGCCATCGACCCGACCGCGATCGTCTCGCCCGAGGCCTGCGTCGGTCCGTTCGTCAGCGTCGGCCCGCGCACGCGCGTGGAGGCGGGCGCCATACTCGGCCCCGGCTGCGTGATCGGCGAGGACTGCGTCGTCGGCGAAGGCTGCGAACTCGTCGCCCGCGTCACCCTCGTGCGCCGCGTGCGCCTGGGCCGGCGCGTCCTGATCCATCCCGGCGCGGTGCTCGGCGCCGACGGCTTCGGCCTGGCGATGGAACACGGCCGCTGGCTGAAAGTGCCGCAGCTCGGCGGCGTGGTGGTCGGCGACGATTGCGAGATCGGCGCCAACACCACGATCGATCGCGGCGCGCTGGACGACACCGTGCTGGAAGAGGACGTTCGCCTCGACAACCAGATCCAGATCGGCCACAACGTCCGCATCGGCGCGCATTCGGCGATGGCCGGCTGTTCCGCGGTGGCCGGCAGCGCCACGATAGGCCGCTATTGCCTGATCGGCGGTGGCGCCGGCGTCCTCGGCCACCTGGAGGTCTGCGACCGCGTGGTGATCACCGCGATGAGCCTGGTCACCAGCAGCCTCCGCGAGCCCGGCGAGTATTCTTCCGGGACGCCGCTGATGGACAACCGCAGCTGGCGCCGGAGCGCCGCCCGTTTCAAACAGCTCGACGCCCTGGCCAGACAGGTCGGCGGGCGCAATCAGGACCCACGATGACCTCGACCGACACCACCGCCAAGCCCGTGCTGCCCCTGGGCGCGAACGAGATCCGGGCGCTGCTGCCGCATCGCTATCCGTTCCTGCTGATCGACCGCGTGGTCGAGTTCGAGCCGGGCTCGCGGATCCTCGCGTTCAAGAACCTCACGATCAACGAGCCGTTCTTCCAGGGCCATTTCCCGAGCCGGCCGGTGATGCCGGGCGTGCTGGTGGTGGAGGCCCTGGCGCAGGCCGGCGGCGTGCTCTACCAGCTGACCCAGCAGCAGGCCGGCGCCGCGGTCGACGACAAGCTGTTCTACCTGGTGAAGATCGACAACGCGCGCTTCAGCCGCATGATCGTGCCGGGCGACCGGCTCGACCTCGACGTCACGCTCAAGCGCCGGATCCGCAACATGGCGCTGTATACCGGCGTCGCCCGCGTCGACGGCGAGGAAGCCGCCTGCGCCGACATCCTCTGCGCGGAAGCGCGGGACTGAGGCCGCCGGGATGAGCGCAGCCACGATCAGCCCGCTGGCGCACGTCGACCCGTCCGCGAAGCTCGGCGACGGCGTCGTCGTGGCGCCGTTCGCGTCGATCGGGCGCGACGTCGAGATCGGCGACGGCACCCACGTCGGCCCGCATTGCAGCATCGCCGGACCGACCCGCATCGGCCGCGACAACCGCTTCCACGGCCACGCCGCGATCGGCGGGGATCCGCAGGACAAGAAGTACGCCGGCGAACGCACCGAACTGGTGATTGGCGACGGCAACGTCGTGCGCGAGTTTGTCACCATCCACCGCGGCACCGGCGGCGGCGGCGGGAGTACCCGCATTGGCCACCGCAACTGGTTCCTCGCCTACACGCACGTCGCCCACGACTGCCAGGTCGGCGACGACTGCGTGTTCTCGAACAACGCGACCCTCGCCGGCCACGTCGAGGTCGGCAACCAGGTCATCCTCAGCGGGTTCGCCGGCGTCCACCAGTTCTGCCGGATCGGCGCCCACGCCTTCATCGGCATGGGCGCGCTGGTCAACGGCGACGTGCCGCCGTTCCTGATGGTGGCGCAGGAGGACTACGGCCGGCCGCGCGGGATCAACGGCGAAGGCCTCAAGCGCCGCGGCTTCGACGCGGCGCGGGTGGCGGCGATCAAGCGCGCCTACCGCGCGCTGTACGTCTCCGGCGCCCCGCTGGAGGATGCGAAACGGCAGCTGGCGGCGATCGCCGCGGACAGCGACGACGTGCGCGCCTTCCTCGACTTCATCGAACGCGGCGAACGTCCGCTGCTGCGATGAGCCGACCGCCGATGGCGCTCCGCAAGGGAAGACACGCCCGATGACCGCCCCTTGCCCGACCTGCGGCGCGACGCGCGCCGACGGCAGCGACGTCTGCGCGCGCTGCGCCGCCGGCGCCGCCATGAAACCGTGGAGCCTGCCGAAGAAGATCGGCATCGCCGGCTCGCTCGCCGTCGCCATCGCGCTCACCGTCGCGCAGCTGATCTGGCCACGGCTCGATCCCGAGGAAGCGAAGGCGCTGGAAGCGATCCAGCGCTGTCGCTCGGAGGCGAACGACCCGATTTTCGATCCCGGGATGCGACGCCTGGCCCAGACGCCTTGCGACATGCTGGCGCAGCAGTACATCGCCCGCTACGGGCGCAAGCCGTGAGGCCGGCATGACCGCCGCCGCGCGCCCGCTCCGCATCGCGCTGGTCGCAGGCGAGGCCTCCGGCGACCAGCTAGGCGCCGGGCTGATCGCCGAGCTGAGGGCCCGCTTCCCGCAGGTCGAGTTCGCCGGGATCGGCGGGCCGGCGATGCGCGCGGCCGGGTTCGACGCCTGGCACGACAGCCAGGCGCTGGCGGTGATGGGCCTGGCCGAGGTGCTGGCGCACCTGCCGCGGCTGCTGCGCCTGCGCTCGGGCCTGCGCCGCCGCCTGCTGGCGTGGAAACCCGACGTGTTCGTCGGCATCGACGCCCCGGACTTCAACCTCGGCGTCGAGAAGTGGCTCAAGGTTCGCGGCATCCGCACCGTGCACTACGTCAGCCCGTCGGTCTGGGCCTGGCGCGAGGGCCGCGCCGAGAAGATCGGCCGCAGCGCCGACCGCGTGCTCTGCCTGTTCCCGATGGAGCCGCCGATCTACGCGAAGCATGCGGTCGACGCGCGCTTCGTCGGCCATCCGCTGGCCGACGCGATCCCGCTGCATCCGGATCGCGCCGCCGCGCGCGCCGTACTGGGCCTGGATGCGACATCGCCGGTGCTCGCCTTGTTGCCGGGCAGCCGGCTGGGCGAGATCGCGCGGATGCTGCCGGTGTTCCTCGACGCGGCCGAACTCGTCGCCCAGCGCGTGCCGGCGCTGCGGATCGCGCTGCCGGCCGCGAACGAGGCCTGCGAACACGCGATCCGCACGCTGCTGGCGACGAAGCCGGGCGTCGCGGCGCGAGTGCGGGTGCTCCACGGCGACGCCCAGCGCGCGATGATCGCGTCGGACCTCGTGCTGCTGGCCTCCGGCACCGCCGCGCTCGAAGCGATGCTGTGCAAGCGGCCGATGGTGGTCGGCCATCGCATCTCGCCGACCACCTACCGCATCGTGACCAAACTCGGCCTGCTGAAGACCCGCTACGTGAGCCTGCCGAACGTGCTGGCCGACGCGCCGCTGGTCCCAGAACTGCTGCAGGACGACTGCGTGCCCGAGAAGCTGGCCGCCGCCTGCCTGCGCTGGCTGGGCCAGCCGCAGGCGGTCGAGGTCGTGCTGCCGCGCTTCGTCGAACTGCACGAGACGCTGCGCCGCGATGCGTCGGCGCGTGCCGCGGACGCGGTGGCCGAGCTGGTCGCCGGCCCGGTCGCCATCGCGCCATGAGCCGGCGCCGCGTCGCCACGGACGGCCTGGGCGCGCTGTTCGAGGACTCGCTGGCCGCGATCGCCCGTACCCGGCCGTTGCGCATCGCCGGCGTCGACGAGGCCGGTCGCGGCCCGCTGGCGGGCCCGGTGGCGGTGGCGGCGGTGATCCTCGATCCCGAGCGCCCGATCGACGGCTTGAACGACTCCAAGCAGTTGTCCGAAGCCGCACGCGAGGCGCTGTTCCCGCTGATCCGCGAACGCGCGCTGGCCTGGCGGATCGAGTTCGTCGAATGCGACGAGATCGACCGGTTGAACATCCTGCAGGCGACCCTGACCGGCATGTCCCGCGCCCTGCGCGCGCTGGCGCCGGCCGCCGACCTGGCGCGGATCGACGGCAACCGCCTGCCGAAGGACCTCCCCTGCGCGGGCGAGGCGCTGGTGGGCGGCGACGCGCTGGAGCCGGCGATCATGGCGGCGTCGATCCTGGCGAAGGTCGCCCGCGACGCGCGCATGCGCGAGCTGCACCTGCAGTGGCCGCAATACGGCTTCGATCGCCACAAGGGCTATCCGAGCCCCGCGCACCTGGCCGCGCTCGCGACGCACGGCCCCTGTCCGGCGCATCGGCGCAGCTATGCGCCGGTGCGGGACGCGCTGGCCCGGATCGGCGGCTGAGCGCCCCGCCGGTGGTCGGCGACGCGACCCCGGTCACATCCCCCGAGACCGTCCCCGGCCATGCTCGCCGGGTCGCGGGAACGCGACCGGCCCGCCGCCGTTGGCGGCGCGGCCGCCACGGCTCCATCGCAACGGAACCCTCAGGAGGAGAACATGCCAATGAAAGTCCTGCCCACGAACGCCCTGCATCCGCTTCGCACTGCCGGCCTGTCCGCGCTGCTCGCCACCGGCCTCGCCACCGGGCTGCTGGCCCCGGCGACCGCCCGCGCCGCCGTCCCGACCATCACCACCTTCGCCTGCCCCCTCGACAACGGCGGTGGCCGCTTCTACTGCTTCATCGACTACACCTCGGACAGCGCCGCCACCGTCGCGTGGTCCGGCACCGGCACCGTCCTCAACGACACCGGCCACAGCGATTTCTACGGCTACTGCAGCATCGGCAGTTACATCACCGTCACGGTCACCGTGACCAACGCCTCGGGCACGGCCACGCGCTCGCGGACGTTCAAGTGCAACGGCGGGCCGGTGATCCTCTGATCCCCCGGCTCCGGCGGGGCGGCCACGCACCGCTCCGCCGGCTTCATCCCGAGTCGCGCTTGCGGTTGCCGATAGTCAGGTGCAGCGGATGCCGCGGTTCGCGCGGCAGGCCCAGGGCCTCGCGATCGTCCAGCGCCGCGTCGCGCGGGCCGCAATTTCCCGGGCGTCAAGCCTTGTCCCCACCCGCCCCGCGCCCTACCCTGCCGGTCTGCGCCCGCCGGCCCGCCGATGTCCTCCCGCTTCGTCCATCTCCACCTGCACAGCGAGTACTCGCTGGCCGATTCGACGATCCGCATCCCGGAACTCGTCGCCCGTTGCGCCGCGCAGGGCCAGCCGGCGGTGGCGATGACCGACCGCAACAACCTGTTCGCGCTGGTGAAGTTCTGGAAGGCGGCCGAAGGCGCCGGCATCAAGCCGATCGCCGGCGCCGACATCCAGGTCGCCGAGGGCGACGAGGCGCCGTGGAAGCTCACCCTGCTCTGCCGCGATCGCTCGGGCTACCTCGCGCTGTCGCGGCTGCTGAGTCGCGCGTGGATGGAGGGCCACCGCCACGACGGCGTGGTGGTGCGCCCGCAGTGGCTGGCCGAGGCCAACGAAGGTCTGTTCGCGCTCGCCGGCCGCCACAGCCAGGCCGGGCTGCTGGCCGCCGGCAATCGCCACGATCTCGCCTCGCAGTGGCTGCACGACTGGCAGCGCCATTTCGACGACCGCTTCCACCTGGAACTCACCCGCTGCGGTTTCGACGGTGAGGCCGCGTTCAACGCCTTCGCGCTGCACACCGCCGGCGAACGCGGCATTCCCGTGGTCGCCAGCAACGACGTGCGCTTCCTCGACGCCGACGGCTTCGAGGCGCACGAGGCGCGGGTGTGCATCGCCACCGGCCGCGTGCTGGACGACCCCAAGCGGCCGCGCGAGTACACCGCGCAGCAGTACCTGAAATCGAACGAGGAGATGGCGGCGCTGTTCGCCGCTGACGCGCCCGACGCGCTCGACAACGCGGTCGACCTGGCGACGCGCTGCAATCTCGAACTCTCGCTCGGCACCTACTACCTACCGGCGTTCCCGGTGCCGGACGACCACACGCTCGACAGTTGGATCCGCCGCGAAGCCCACGACGGCCTGAAGGCGCGGCTGGAGAAATATCCGCTGGCGCCGGGGCACGACCGCGCGAGTTACGAAGCGCGACTCGACATCGAGCTGGACGTGATCGTGAAGATGGGCTTTCCCGGCTACTTCCTGATCGTTGCGGACTTCATCAACTGGGGCAAGCAGAACGGCATCCCGGTCGGCCCGGGCCGCGGCTCCGGCGCAGGCTCGCTGGTGGCGTGGGCGCTGGGCATCACCGATCTCGATCCGCTGCCCTACGACCTGCTGTTCGAGCGCTTCCTCAATCCCGAACGCGTGTCGATGCCCGACTTCGACATCGACTTCTGCATGGACCGTCGCGACGAGGTGATCGACTACGTCGCGCGCAAGTACGGCCGCGACCGCGTGTCGCAGATCATCACCTACGGCACGATGACGGCGAAGGCCGTGGTCCGCGACGTCGGCCGCGTGCTGGGCCTGCCGTACGGCTTCGTCGACGGCATCTCCAAGCTCATCCCGCTGCAGCCGGCGGACCCGCTGTCGCTGGAGGACGTGCTCGGCCGCAGCCCCCGCGCGCAGAAGGACCCGGACCGCGCCATCGGCGAGATCATCGAGCGCTACAACAGCGAGGACGACGTCCGCGACCTGATCGACCTCGCGCTGGAGTTGGAAGACCTCACCCGCAACGCCGGCAAGCACGCCGGCGGCGTGGTAATCGCGCCGCAACCGCTCGCCGAGTTCTGCCCGCTGTTCGCCGAACACGACGGTACCGGTCACGGTCGCAATCCGGTCACCCAGTTCGACAAGGACGACGTCGAAGCGGTGGGCCTGGTGAAGTTCGACTTCCTCGGCCTGCGCACGCTGACGATCATCGACTGGGCGGTGAAGGCGATCAACGCGCGACGGGAACGCGCCGGCGAGGCGCCGCTGGACATCGGCGCGCTGCCGCTGGACGACAAGCCGAGCTACCAGCTGTTCGCGCGCGGCGACACGGTCGCGGTGTTCCAGTTCGAATCCCGCGGCATGCGCGAGCTGCTCAAGCGTGCGCAGCCGGACACGTTCGAAGACATCATCGCGCTCGCCGCGCTGTTCCGCCCCGGCCCGCTGGGCTCGGGGATGGATCGCGAATGGGTCGATCGCAAGCACGGCCGCACCGAGGTGACGTATCCGCACCCGGCGCTGGAGCCGGTGCTGAAGCCGACCTACGGCGTGATCGTGTACCAGGAACAGGTGATGCAGATCGCCCAGGTCCTGGCCGGCTATTCGCTGGGCGGCGCCGACCTGCTGCGCCGCGCGATGGGCAAGAAGAAGCCCGAGGAGATGGCGAAGGAGCGCGCCAAGTTCGAGGCCGGCTGCGCCGAACGCGGCATCGAGGCGAAGGTGGCGACGCCGATCTTCGACCTGATGGAGAAGTTCGCGGAGTACGGCTTCAACAAGTCGCACTCCGCGGCCTACGCGCTGGTCGCCTACCAGACCGCATGGCTGAAGGTGCACTACCCGTCCGAGTTCATGGCCGCGGTGATGTCGTCGGACATGGACAACACCGACAAGGTCGTCGGCTTCCTCGACGAGGCCCGGGCGATCGGGCTCGACGTGCTGCCGCCGGACGTCAATGCGTCGGCGTACATGTTCGAGGCCACCGACGAGCGCACCATCCGCTACGGCCTGGGCGCGGTGAAGGGCGTCGGCCGCGGTGCCTGCGAATCGATCGCCGACGAGCGCCGCGCCAATGGTCCGTACGCCGACCTGCTCGACTTCTGCAAGCGCGTGGATTCGACCAAGCTCAACCGGCGCACCCTCGAGGCGCTGATCAACGCCGGTGCGCTCGACGGGCTGGCGCTCAATCGCGCCTCGCTGATGCTGCAGTTGCCGGAAGTGCTCAAGGCCACCGACCAGATCGCGAAGAACCGCGACGCCGGCATGGTCGACATGTTCGGCAACGCCGCCGGCGCGCCGGACATCGCGATCGACCTGCCGACCTGCGCCGACTGGGCGCTGTCGCAGAAGCTGCAGGGCGAGCGCGAGACGCTGGGCCACTACCTCAGCGGCCATCCGCTGGATCCGTATCGCGACGAGCTGACGGCGCTGGTCGGCACCGACCTCGGCCGCCTCGATGCGCTGTACGAGGCCGCGCAGTCCTCGCGCGGGCGCGGCGGCGGCGAGGATGGCGGCGGCCGCAGCTGGCGCGCGGAAACCACGGTGATCGTCGCCGGCCAGGTGACGACGATGCGCAAGCGCGGCGATTCGCAGGCGTTCGTGCAGATCGAGGACGGGCGCGGCCGGCTGGAATGCGCCTTCTTCGCCGAAGCCTTCTTCGAATACCAGGCGATGCTCACCCGCGACCGCATCCTCGTCGTCGAGGGCGGCCTGCGCGAGGACGAATTCAGCGGCGGCTTCTCGCTGCGCGCCCGCCGCTGCTGGGACTACCACGCGATCTGCGCCCAGCACGCGCAGCGGCTGTCGCTGCGACTGGACCTGCGAACCCCCGGCCTGATGCGTTCGGTCGAGGACCTGCTGGCCCGGCATCGCCCCGGACGCACGCCGCTGCGCTTCGACCTGCTGCTGCCGCAGGGTGCCGCCGGCACCCTAGATCTCAACGGCGGCCAGTCGATCCGCGTCGAGGCCGACCTGCCCGGCGCGCTGCGCGCCCTGCCCGGCGTGCGCACGGTCAAGGTCGCGCTGGGCAAGCCGTGGGCGCAGTAGGCAGGGAGCGGCGCATACCGTCCGGTACGGCGGTTTTGCGGGTTCCTCGGCTAGACTGGCCGACTTCCGGGCCATGGACCTTTCCCGCATGAATCCCAACTACCTCGATTTCGAACAGCCGATCGCCGACCTGGAAACCCGCATCCGCGAGTTGCGCCAGGCCAGCGCCGGCCATTCGGTGAACATCGATGCCGAGGTGCGCGCGCTCGAGGACAAGCTGCGCCTGCGCACCGCCCAGATCTTCCGCGACCTCAGCGCCTGGCAGGTCTCGCAGCTGGCCCGTCACCCGGCGCGGCCGTACACGCTCGACTACCTGCGCGTGATCTGCGACCAGTTCCAGGAACTCGCCGGCGACCGCGCCTTCGCCAACGACTGCGCCATCGTCGGCGGCCTGGCCCGCATCGACGGCCGCAGCCTGATGGTCATCGGCCACGAGAAGGGCCGCGACACCAAGGCCAAGGTCCGCCGCAACTTCGGCATGCCGCGCCCCGAGGGCTACCGCAAGGCGCTGCGCCTGATGAAGATGGCCGAACGCTTCCGCCTGCCGGTGCTGACCTTCATCGACACCGCCGGCGCCTGGCCCGGCATCGACGCCGAGGAGCGTGGCCAGTCCGAGGCGATCGCGCGCAACCTGATGGAAATGGCCGAACTGAAGGTGCCGATCGTCTGCACCGTGATCGGCGAAGGCGGTTCCGGCGGCGCACTGGCGATCGGCGTCGGCGATCGCACGCTGATGCTGCAGTACAGCACCTACTCGGTGATCTCGCCCGAAGGCTGCGCCTCGATCCTGTGGAAGACCGCCGACAAGAAGCAGGACGCGGCCGAAGCGATGGCGATCACCGCGCCGCGGCTCAAGGAACTGGGCCTGATCGACAAGATCGTGCGCGAACCGACCGGCGGCGCGCATCGCAATCCGGTGCAGATGGCCCGCCGCCTCAAGGCGGTGCTGGTGAACGAACTGGATGCGCTCGAGGCAGTGCCGGTCGAGGAGTTGCTGGACCGCCGCTATCGCCGCCTGCGCGGCTACGGCGCGTACGAAGCCGCCTGAGCGGCGGCAGCGCGCCTCGGGGACAAAAAACGGCGACGAAACTTGACCGCGCGCAAGCGCTCCGCCCGGGGCGGGCAGACGATGGGGTGGTTGCCGCGGCGCATGCCGTGCGCGATCGTTCCACCGACAGCCCGGAGAGCCCCATGCCCCCCTCGCGCACGCGCAAGCGCCCCGCCGCACCGCCCATCACCGCAGCACGCGGACGCCGCAACGCCGTATCCCCAGCCGCAGGCACCGGCAACGGCACCCAACCACCGCCGTCGCTGGCGGAGGCACCGGATCTCGCGATTGCGGCCGTGTCCCTGGCGCCGCCGTCACCGGTCTCGCCGTCGCTGGAACCGGGCCTGTCGCCGGAATCCGCCCTGCGCATGGACGCCGTGCCGCTGACCGACGAGGACAGCACCAGCGCGCCACTGCCGGCCGATTATCCCTACCGAACCCGTATGCGCCGCCGCGACTACGAGGCGGAGAAGAAGAAGCTGCAGATCGAACTGCTCAAGGTGCAGAGCTGGGTGAAGGAGACCGGCCAGCGCATCGTAATCCTGTTCGAAGGCCGCGACGCCGCCGGCAAGGGCGGCACCATCAAGCGCTTCACCGAACACCTCAACCCGCGCGGGGCGCGTGTCGTCGCGCTGGAGAAACCCAACGACCAGGAGCGCGGGCAGTGGTATTTCCAGCGCTACATCGAGCACCTGCCGACCGTCGGCGAGCTCGTGTTCTTCGATCGCAGCTGGTACAACCGCGCCGGTGTCGAACGGGTGATGGGCTTCTGCTCGCCCGCGGAATACCTGGAATTCCTGCGTGAGGCGCCGGAATTCGAGCGGATGCTGGTGCGCAGCGGCATCCGCCTCTACAAGTTCTGGTTTTCGGTCAGCCGGGAAGAGCAGTTGCGCCGGTTCAAGTCGAGACGCAACGATCCGCTGAAGCATTGGAAACTCTCACCGATCGACCTGCAGTCCCTGGACAAGTGGCCGGAGTACACCGACGCCAAGACCGCGATGTTCTTCCACACCGATACCGCCGACGCGCCGTGGGTGGTGATCAAGTCCGACGACAAGAAACGTGCGCGCCTGGACTGCATGCGCCACTTCCTCAGTGGCTTGCCCTACCCGGGCAAGGACAGGCGGGTCGCGCGCCACGCCGACCCGCTGATCGTGGGGGCGGCCGTACAGGCGCTGGAGAACGGTCAGTGAGCCCCCGGAGACTGTCCGCTGCGTGCGCAGGAACGCGTTCTGCAGGGGAAGCACGGCGATCCGACCCGGGAAATCACCGCTCCGCCAGAGAAAACCGGGGCTTCCCCGCGAAACACCCCTGAAAACAGCATAAAAAAGCCAAAAAGGGCTTGGCGACGGCGAAGGCTTGGCCTACAGTGCGCATGCCGGTCCACCGGCCCGAATACAGATCAACCATCCGACGAGGAAAACGAATTCTCATGGCAACCAAGAAGAAAGTCGCCGCCAAGAAAGCGCCGGCCAAGCCGGCCGCTCCCAAGCCGATCAAGGACGTGATGAGCAAGTCCGCGCTGGTCGCCCACATCGCCGGAGCGACCGAAGTCGCCGCGAAGGACGTCCGTGCCGTCATGGCTTCGCTCGAGGCCGCCATCCACGCCTCGATCGGCAAGAAGGGCGCCGGCCAGTTCGTGCTGCCGGGCGTGCTGAAGATCACCGCCGTGAGCGTCGCGGCCAAGCCGAAGCGCAAGGGCATCAACCCCTTCACCGGCCAGGAGACCACCTTCGCCGCCAAGCCGGCCACCGTGAAGGTCAAGGTCCGTCCGATGAAGAAGCTCAAGGACGCCGCCACGGCCTGATCGCCGCAGCGTTCTTCGCCCCGGGTTTCCGCGGCGGCATCGACGAAAGGCCGGATCCGCCCGCGGATGCCGGCCTTTTCGTTTGCACGATACGTCCCTCTCGCCTACCCAACCCCATGTCCAAGGCCCGCTGCGCCCACGACGCCCTCCGCTTCACCGACATCCCGAACGTCGGCCCCGCCACCGCATCCGATTTCGAGCGTCTGGGCCTGCGCGCGCCGTCCGAACTCGCC
>JBGAFR010000089.1:0-13561 GCA_044227145.1 Lysobacteraceae bacterium | reverse complement strand
GCGGTTCAGCCCGGCAGCGGCTGCGCTTCGAGGTATTCGAAACCGACGTGCCGGTCGTCCGCCCACACGACGCGGGCCTCGGCGCTGAACACGTGGCGCTCGTCGATCATCAGGTAGAGCCGGACATCGGTGGCGACGGGCAGCGACCAGTCGTGCGGGCGGGTCACCCGGCACCCGTTCGCGGACACGTTGTCGATGTGGCCGACGAAGCCATCGGCCTCGCGTGCGATCAGCACCAGGCAGTCGTAGTCCTGGCGGGGCGAGCGGCGACGTTCTTCGTACGACATCGGGGCTGCTCGTGATGGTGTTCGACGAGCATAGCGCGCATGCGTTGACGCCGCAGCCATCGCGGCCGGCCATCGCGGCGGTTCATCGCGACTCAGATCGACTGCAGGCGTCCGCCGTCCACCGCGAGGCTGATCCCGTTGACGTAGCCCGCGGCCGGCGCGCACAGGAAGGCGATGGCCGCGGCGACCTCCGCGGGTCGTGCGAAACGCCCGGCGGGCACGCTGGCGCGCATGGCTGCGGCGACGGCGTCCTCAGTCTGGCCGCCGGCGCGGGCGCGATCGGCAAGGATCTGCGTCAGCCGCCCGGTTTCGGTATAGCCCGGCAGGACGTTGTTGACCGTGATGCCGTCGCCGGCGACTTCGCGCGACAGGGTCTTGGCCCACGAGGCCACTGCGCCGCGGATGGTATTGGAGACGCCGAGGTTCGGAATCGGCTCGTACACCGAGGTCGAGATCACGTTGACGATGCGGCCCCAGCCCGCGGCGCGCATGCCCGGCAGCGTCGCCTGCACCAGGGCCTGGTTCGCCAGCAGGTGGCGGCGGAAGGTGTCGAGGAAGGCGGCCTCGTCCGCGGCATGCACCGGCCCGCCTGCGGGGCCGGCGGTGTTGTTCACGAGCACGTGGACCGGGCGTTCGGCGACGCGGGCCGCGACCGCGGCGCGCAGGCCGTCGGTGTCGGCGAGGTCGGCCGCCAGCAGGCCGTGCCGCTGGTCGCCGGTGCGCGGCAACGCGTCGACCACCGCCCGCAGCGCGTCCTCGCGCCGCGAGAGCACGGTGACGTCGGCGCCGAGCAGCGCCAGTTCCTGTGCCGTCGCCCGGCCGATGCCTTCGGACGCGCCACAGACGAGGGCGTGCCTGCCGGTGAGGTCGAGATCCATGCCATGTCCTCCAGGTGAGATGCGGCTTGCGCGGGCGTCGGGGTCACCAGTGCGCGATCGCGCGCTGGACGAGCCAGATCACTGCGAGGTGCAGCGGATAGTAGATGTAGAACGCCAGCCGCAGGCGCGGCAAACGCAGACGGACCCGCGGCATCAGCAGCAGCACCGGCAGCGCCGCCAGCGACCACCAGACGCCGTTGACGAAGTAGAGTCCGCCGCAACCGAGCAGGGCGAACACCGCGGCCGTCCACGAAGGGCGCCGTGCGTAGAACCACACCGCGATGCCGAACAGCGCGCCGGGCCAGAAATACTCGGCTGCCATGCCACCGACCAGGAACACGATCGCCGCGCCGGCCCAGCCGCGGACGCCGCCGATCTCGATCAGCCAGATGCAGCCGACGATCGACGCCAGCAGAAACAGGATGTTCAACGGCCACAGGGTGTCGCGGTAGGTCGCGCCGATCGCGAGGAAGATCGGTGTGGTGATCGTGCCGAAATACAGCAGGCGGCCGAGCGTGCGCCGGTACAGGCCGCGTTCGCGTGCCTGCGGGCGGGCGAGGTTGTAGGCCAGTACCGCGGTGAAGATCGGCATCACCAGGCGGCCGAGGTCGAACATCCACGGCTGGCCGGCATCGAGCAGGTACTTGTTGACGTGGTCGACCGTCATCAGCACCAGCGCGACCCACTTGAGCAGTTCCAGCGTGCCATCCGGGATCACCAGCGGCGGTGGCGACAGGCGCGGCTGCGGGAGGCCGTCGGCCGGCACGGAGGAAACGGTCATGGGGGGCGGGGCGGCTCGTCTCGGGAGGGCTACTCTAGCCTGTCCGGCGCGCTCACGGCTCGCGCGCGGGGTCCGACGGATCGCGGGCGCGCATCAGCGCCGCGACGGCCCGCGCGTCCGCGTCCGCGCGTGCGGCGAGGTCCTCGGCCACGGCGTGGCGATTCTCGGGCGGGTGGTTCTGGCTCAGCTTGAACTTCAGGTCGATGCGCGTCGGCACGAAGCGGAAGCCGGCGATGCCGCGCAGCTGGCCTCGGTGGTCGTCGCGGGCCATGTCGAAGCGCCAGCCGCGGCCGACATCGGTCTCGAAACGCCGGCTGAGCCGGTCGACGAGGTCACCGAGCGAATCGGTGTCGTCGAACACGTCGGGCGTGCCGTGCAGGTGCGCGACCGCGTAGTTCCAGGTCGGCACCCGCGCCGCGGCGTCCTTGTCCGGATAAACGCTCGGCGACACGTAGGCATGCGGTCCGTGCACGATCATCAGCATCCGCCCGGCGTGGCCGACCTGCGGGTTGGGTCGCGCCCAGTGCCCTTCGATCAGCACGTGGTCGCCGTCGCGGCGGTACAGCACCGGCAGATGGCTGGCGAAGGGCGCGTCGCCGTCGATGCTGACCAGGGTGACGAACGGATCGGCGTCGATCAGCGCGTCCAGCGCGGCGAGGTCGGTTTCGGCGAAGGCGCGGGGGAGGTACATCCGTGTGCCGTGCTCAGGCGCGTCCGCCCAGCCGGGTCACCATGCGCTCGCGCAGGGCGCCGTCGTCGTCCGCACTCGGCGGCGAGACTTCCGACAGCGAGAAGCCACGTTCCAGCGCGTCGTCCTCGTCGAGGCCGTCCAGCGACACGAACTCCGCGTCCATCAGCGCCGCGCGCGCGCTGTCTTCGCTGTCGTACGCGAGCGTGTTGCCGTCGCTGTCGAAGACCTCGGCGGTACCGGCCTCGCGCACGCGCAGACGCGCCCACACCAGCGTGCGCCCGAGGCTGGCCAGCCACCATTCGGTGGCGACGATCGGGCTGCGCGCGTCGGCGCCGTTCACGGAGATGCCTCCGACCACAGCCAGAGCAGCCCGGCGGCCGCCAGGCCGAGCAGGATGGTGTAGAGCGACACCCGGGTGGGGGTCGCCAGGCCGTCGAGATTGCGGTCGCCGGCGACGCGGTAGCCGCCGCACAGCACCCACCACAGCGCCGCCGGGTTGACGAACGCGGCTTCGCCGAGGCTGGCGTGCAGCTTCGGATGGCGGTCGCGCAGGTGCACCAACGTCAGCGGCCAGAAGATCAGCAGCGCGCAGAAGCCGGCGATGGCGATCGCGACGAAGAGGAGGGCGAGGAACAGGATCATGCGGTGGCGTCTCCGGCATCGGGGGGCGCGTCGGGATCGCGGCGATAGGTGCCGACGACCTCGATCGTGCCGACGATCGCGTCGTTGAGGGCATCGAGTTCTTCGGCGGGCACCCACCATTCGGTGTGGTGTGCGCCGCCGACCTTCTGCACGGTATAGCGGTCCATGAAGGCCTTCGGCACGCGGAAGCGGGTCACGTAGCCGACGCCGCTGTCCTGGATGTTCCAGCGGACGGCGATTTCGCGTGCATAGCGTTCGTTGGTGACCGGATAGAAGATCGGCTGTTCGATCAGGCGAGGCGGCCAGCGGCGGAAGCCGCTCGCCTCCACCAGCGCCAGTTCGCGCGGGCCTGCGGGGCGGTACAGGACGACGCAGTCGCCGTCGGTCTCGATCTGGTCTTCGAAGGACGTCATCGACGCGCGCTGATCAGAACTCGGCCGAGCCCGGCGCGCGCGGGAACGGGATGGCGTCGCGGATGTTGGCCAGGCCGCAGACGTACACGACCAGGCGCTCGAAGCCGAGGCCGAAGCCGGCGTGCGGCACGGTGCCGTAGCGGCGGAAGTCGCGATACCAGCCGTAGTGCGCGGGGTCGAGGCCGAACTGGCGGATGCGCGCGTCGAGCACGTCGAGGCGTTCCTCGCGCTGCGAGCCGCCGATGATCTCGCCGATGCCCGGCGCCAGCACGTCCATCGCAGCGACGGTCTTGCCGTCGTCGTTCAGGCGCATGTAGAACGCCTTGATGTGCTCGGGATAGTTCATCACCACGACCGGGCGGCCGACGTGGCTCTCGGTCAGCCAGCGCTCGTGCTCGGTCTGCAAATCCAGGCCCCATTCCACCGGGAACTCGAACTTCTGCTTGCTGGCCTGCAGCAGCTTCACCGCCTCGGTGTAGTCGATGCGCTCGAACGGCGCGTTCACGAAGGTCTCCAGCCGGGTCACGGCGTCCTTCTGCACGCGTTCGGCGATGAACGCCATGTCGTCGGCACGCTCGGTCAGCACCGCGCGGAACAGGTACTTCAGGAACTGCTCGGCCAGCGTGGCGTCGTCGTCGAGGTCGGCGAAGGCGATCTCCGGCTCGATCATCCAGAACTCGGCGAGGTGGCGGGTGGTGTGGCTGTTCTCGGCGCGGAACGTCGGGCCGAAGGTGTAGACCTTGCTCAGCGCGAGGCAGTAGCCCTCGACGTTCAGCTGGCCGGAGACGGTCAGGAACGCCTCCTTGCCGAAGAAGTCCTTGCTGAAGTCGATCTTGCCGTCGTCGGTGCGCGGCAGGTTCAGCATGTCCAGCGTGGAGATGCGGAACATCTGCCCGGCGCCCTCGGCGTCGGAGGTCGAGATGATCGGGGTGTTGACCCAGTAGAAGCCTTCCTCGTGGAAGAACCGGTGGATGGCCTGGGCCAGGCAATGGCGGATGCGGGTGACCGCGCCGAACAGGTTGGTGCGCGGGCGCAGGTGGGCGACTTCGCGCAGGAACTCCAGCGAGTGCGGCCTGGGCTGGATCGGATAGGTCATCGGGTCCTCGACCCAGCCGATCACCTCGATTGCGCTGGCCTGGATCTCGAAGCTCTGGCCCTTGCCCTGCGAGGCCACCAGCGTGCCGGTGGCGACCACGGCGCAGCCGGCGGACAGGCGCTTCACCTCGGTCTCGAAATTCGGCAGGGCGTCGGTGGCCACGACCTGGATCGGCGCGAAGCAGGAGCCGTCGCTGACCTGGACGAAGCTCAGGGCGGTGGAGTCGCGCCGGGTCCGTACCCAGCCGCGGACCGTGACCGTGCTGCCGATGCCGGGGGTCCCGGCCAGCGCGTCCCGGATGCTCGTCGCTTCGACTCCACTGAAAGCCATGCCTTGAATTCCTGCGCCGCGGCGCCGATCTGAGAGAAGTCGCCAAGTTTAACTGACGCTACAATCCCCGCCATGGCCATCTCCCTCGCTCCCGCTGCCCTCGACCGCATCCGCGGCTACCTCGCCGCCGACCCCGCCGCGCTCGGCCTCCGCTTCGGCGTGAAGCGCACCGGCTGCTCCGGCTGGGGCTACGTGGTCGACCTGGCCCGGGACCGCCGCGACGGCGACGCCGTCAGCGAACAGGACGGGGTGCGGATCTTCGTCGACGCCGACAGCCTGCCGCTGCTCGACGGCACCGAGATCGACTTCCTGAAGCATGGCCTGAACGAGCAGTTCGTGTTCCACAACCCCAACGTGGCCGGGGAATGCGGCTGTGGCTCCAGCTTCACCACCGACGCCGACCGCGCGGCCTGACTTCCGTCCCATCCGGTCGGGCGCACCGGAGCGCTAGACTCGGGCGATTCCCGTGCCGGAGTCGTCCATGTCCCGTCCTTCCCGTCGCCGGGCCGCCTGTGCGGCCCTGGTGCTGGTCGCCGCCTCGCTGCTGGCCGGCCTCGCCTCCGCCGCCACGCCGGCGTCCGACGCCGGCGCCCGCCTGAACGCCTTTTTCGCTGCCGAGTGGGAGCGCGGCCTGCGCGAAAGCCCGGAATCGGCATCGTTCGAGGGCGACCTGCGCTTCAACGACCGCTGGACCGACCTGAGCCTGCCGGCCATCGAGGCGCGCCAGGCCGCCGATCGCGAGGCGCTGAAGACCCTGCTGACCTTCGACCGCGCGTCGCTCTCGCCCGCGGACCAGCTCAACTACGACACCTACCGCTGGCAGCTGGAGCAGTCCGTCGCCCGGCAGACGTTCCGCGAGTACCTGCAGCCGGTGTCCCACCAGGGCGGCGTGCAGACCGCCGACGGCATCATCGAGGGGCTGTCCTTCGGCGACGCGAAGGCCTACCGCGACTGGCTGGCGCGGATGCAGGCGCTGCCGACCGTCATCGACCAGACCGTCGCGCTGATGCGCGAAGGCATCAAGGCGCGCAACATGCCGCCGCGGGTGCTGATGCTGCGCGTGCCCGGGCAGATCGCGGCGCAGATCGTCGACGATCCGGCGAAGAGTCCGTTCTACCGGCCGTTCCAGGCCATGCCGGCGTCGATCCCCGCCGACGAGCAGGCCGCCCTGCGCGCCGAGGCCCGCAAGGCCATCGCCGAGCGCATCGTGCCGGCGTATCGCCGGTTCCAGGCGTTCTTCGACAAGGACTACCTGCCGAAGACCCGCTCGAGCATCGCCGCGACCTCGCTGCCCGACGGCAAGGCCTACTACGACTTCCTCGCCGGCTATTACACGACGACGAATCTCACCGCCGACCAGATCCACGCGATCGGCCTGAAGGAAGTGGCGCGCATCCGCGGCGAGATGGAGAAGATCAAGGCCGAGGTCGGGTTCCAGGGCTCGATGGCCGATTTCTTCACTTTTCTGCGCACCGATCCGCGGTTCTTCGAGAAGACCCCAGAGGCGCTGCTGGAGCGCTACCGCGCCACCGCCAAGCGCATCGACCCGGAACTGGTGAAAGTCTTCCGCACGATCCCGCGCCAGCCCTACGGCGTGCGCCCGATCCCGGACAACATCGCACCGGACACCACCACGGCGTACTACCAGCAGGGCGCCAGCGACGGCAGCCGCGCCGGGTTCTACTACGTCAATCTCTACAAGCCGGAGACGCGGCCGACCTGGGAGATGATCCCGCTGACCCTGCACGAAGCCGTGCCGGGCCATCACTTCCAGTTCGCCCGGGCGCTGGAATTGCCGGACGCGCCGATGTTCCGCCGCACCGCCTACTTCGTGGCCTACGGCGAGGGCTGGGGCCTGTACGCCGAGCAGCTGGGCTGGGGCTGTCCTTCGGCGACGCGAAGGCCTACCGCGACTGGCTGGCGCGGATGCAGGCGCTGCCGACCGTCATCGACCAGACCGTCGCGCTGATGCGCGAAGGCATCAAGGCGCGCAACATGCCGCCGCGGGTGCTGATGCAGCGCGTGCCGGGGCAGATCGCGGCGCAGATCGTTGACGATCCGGCGAAGAGTCCGTTCTACCGGCCGTTCGAGACCATGCCGGCATCGATCCCCGCCGACGAGCAGGCCGCCCTGCGCGGCGAGGCCCGCAAGGCCATCGCCGAGCGCATCGTGCCGGCGTATCGCCGGTTCCAGACGTTCTTCGAGAAGGACTATCTGCCGAAGACCCGCGCCAGCATCGCCGCCACCTCGCTGCCGGACGGCAAGGCCTACTACGACTTCCTCGCCGGCTACTACACGACGACGAATCTCACCGCCGACCAGATCCACGCCATCGGCCTGAAGGAAGTGGCGCGCATCCGCGGCGAGATGGAGAAGATCAAGGCCGAGGTCGGGTTCCAGGGCTCGATGGTCGATTTCTTCACTTTCCTGCGCACCGATCCGCGGTTCTTCGAGAAGACGCCCGAGGCGCTGCTGGAGCGTTACCGCGCCACCGCCAAGCGCATCGATCCGGAACTGGTGAAGGTGTTCCGCACGATCCCGCGTCAGCCCTACGGCGTGCGCCCGATCCCGGACAACATCGCGCCGGATACCACCACGGCGTACTACCAGCAGGGCGCCAGCGACGGCAGCCGCGCCGGGTTCTACTACGTCAATCTCTACAAGCCGGAGACGCGGCCGACCTGGGAGATGATCCCGCTGACCCTGCACGAAGCCGTGCCGGGCCATCACGAGATGGGCCTGTACCAGGATCCCTACGACCGCATGGGCCAGCTGGCCTACGAAATGTGGCGCGCGGTGCGGCTGGTGGTGGACACCGGCATGCACGCCAAGGGCTGGACCCGCGAACAGGCGATCGCGTACTTCAAGGACAACAGCCCGAAGACCGACCAGGACATCGTCAACGAGATCGATCGCTACATCGGCACGCCGGGCCAGGCGCTGGCGTACAAGATCGGCCAGCTGAAGATTTCCGAGCTGCGGGCGAAGGCCGCGCGCGAGCTGGGGCCGAAGTTCGACCTGCGCGATTACAACGACGCCGTGCTGGAAACCGGCTCGGTGCCGCTGGAGACGCTGGAGAAGCACATCGACGCGTGGATCGACGCCCGGCGCTGATATCGTGCGAACGGTAGAGGATGACCGGTGCGTAGGGCGGGCCCATGCAGCAGCGCCATTCGGCATTCCGACGCTTGGTCGAGTGGCTGCGACGACGCCGCCGGCCGCCTTCATCGGCGCAGGAGGTGAGCGGAGCCCCATGACTCGCAGGGAAAAGCGGAGCTGAGGCCGAGACCCGCCATCCCGGCGGTCCGGCCCCAGCCGCGACGACGCCCGGGCGCATCGCACCCGGGCGTCGCGTGCGGTGCGCGGCGTCAGAGCATCCGCGGGATGGTCGTGAGCAGCTTGTTGTTGTTCGCCGTGGGCAGGCCGTTCGCGTCCCACTCGAAGTAGCGGCCGTAGGCGACCACCGTTTCGCGCATGCCGGCGCCCGGCACGTGCTGCAGGTCGCGCGCGTCGAACGTGCAGGTGGTGCCCGCGGGGCGGTAGGCGCAGGGGCCGCTGGCGTAGCGCGGGACATTGAGCAGCGGCTGCGTCTCGATCATCGTGCCGGCGCCGTCGAAGATCCAGTAACGGCCGTAGGCAGTGATCGATTCGAACAGGCCGCCCCACTCGGGCGCGTCGATCATGTTGCGGGTATCGAAGATGCAGGTGGTCGACGAAGCCGCGTACGCGCAGGGGCCGCTGGCGTAGCGCGCCACGCTCGACAGCAGCGCGCCGTTGCCGGCAAGTCCGTTGCCGTTGGCGTCGAAGTTCCAGTAGCGGCCGTAGGCGGTCACCGATTCCAGATAGCCGAAGCCCGGGTAGTCCAGCGTCGTCGCCGAGTCGATCAGGCAGTACTTCGACGCGGTCGCGTACGCGCAGGGGCCGTTGGCGTAGCGGTCGATGCCTTCCAGGCGCCGGGTCGGACCGATCTGGTTGCCCGCGGCGTCGAACTGCCACAGGTAGCCGTAGGCGAACACGGATTCGACCAGCGAGCCGTTGCTGCTGCGGTACTGCGCCAGCGCCCGCAGCGAGCAGGCGCTCCGGTTGAGGCTGCACGGGCCCGTGGTCGTGGTCGAGACCAGGTTCACGGCGGCGTAGGCGTTCAGCAGGCCGGGGCCGCAGTCGCTGCCGCAGGCGGGCATCGCGGTGGCGGTGGAGCGCAGCATGCTGGCGATCTGGTCCGGGCGCAGCGCAGGCTTGCGCGAGAGCATCAGCCCGGCGACGCCGGCCGCGTGCGGCGTGGCCATCGAGGTGCCGGAGAGGTAGCGGTAGCAGTGCGCGCTGCCGCCGGCGGGCGAGGTGGTCCAGGTCGAGAACGCACCGACCGTGTACGGATTGAAGTAGCTGTTGGGGTCGGCCGGGCAGTTGTAGCCGTCGCCGTAGCCGCTGTCGGAGCCCGAGTTGAAGGTCCCGCCGCCGCCCGGTGCGGTGATGCCCACGCCGGTGCCGCGGCTGCTGTAGGCCGCCAGTTGGCTGTTGCGGTCGCTGGCCGCGACCGAGATGACGCCCGGGCAGGACGCCGGGCTGACGTTGGCCACGTTCACCGCATGGTTGCCGGCCGCCGCGAAGACCGCGACGCCGTTGTTGATCGCACGGGTGATCGCGGTGCGCATCACCGACTGCGAGGACGCGCTGCAGGCGACGGCGCTCTCGAAGCTCATGTTGACGACGCGGGCGCCGTGGTCGGTGGCCCAGTTGAGGCCGTTGATGATCGCGGCCGAATCGATGCTGCCGTTGGAATAGGTGATCTTCACGTTGAGCAGGCTGCAGCCCGGGCACACGCCGGTGCCGCCGATGCCGTTGTTCAGCGCGGCGCCGGCGATGCCCGCGACGTGCGTGGCGTGGTGCCAGTTGCCGACGTCGATCGCGCTGGAGCCCGGCGACGACGCGTTGTACTCCAGCGACGACCAGCGGCCGATCAGGTCGGGATGCAGGGTGCGGCCGGTGTCGAGGATCGCGATCGGCGCCAGGCCGTTGCCGGTCGTCAGGTTCCAGGCCGAGGGCAGGTTGATGTTCGGGTACTGCCACTGCAGCGGATAGAGCGGGTCGCTCGGGGTCAGCGCCAGTTCGAAGACGTAGTTGAGCTGGGCGTCCTCGACGTCGTCGCGTTGGAGCATGCGTTCCAGCAGCGCGAGGGTGTCCTGCTGGACGTCGGCCGCAGTGTAGCGCTTGGGCGTGGGCACGATGAGTTTCGCCACGCTGAAACCGCCGGGCCGTTCTTCCAGCGTCGCGTCGAGGATCGACGCCTTCGCCGCGCCCGCACGGACGCCGGGCTTGAACTTGACGATGACCTCGAACGGGACGAATTGCCCGGCCGCGGGCGGGCTGTCGATGGGGCGTGGAGCGGCATGGGCCTGCGCGGCGAGCGCCAGCAGGCCGAGCGAAGCGAGCAAGTGTTGTCGTTTCATGTTCCTGTCCTGGGGGAATGCGGATGGAGACCGCGGGTGGCGTCGGCGTGGCGCGGAATCGCTGCCGCAGCGACGGTCACGGGAGTCAGCGGATTCCGCGGGCAGGGAGGATCACGACGGCGGCGCGGTCTGCGCCCAAGCCGGTGCCACGTGGCCGATTGCGCTGACCTGCGCGCCGGGTCGGGCATACAATCCGGGGATCGCACAGGAGCCCGTCATGTCCGACACCATCTTCCACAAGATCATCCGCCGCGAGATCCCGGCGACCATCGTGTTCGAGGACGACCACGTCATCGCCTTCCGCGACATCGCGCCGCAGGCGCCGGTCCACGTGCTGTTCGTGCCGAAGGAGACGATCCCCACGCTCAACGACGTGCGCCCGGACCAGGCCGAGATCGTCGGCCGCCTCGCCATCGCCGCCGCGAACTACGCGAAGCAGTCGGGCTTCGCCGAGGACGGCTATCGCATCGTGATGAACTGCAACGCCCACGGCGGGCAGACGGTGTTCCAGATCCACCTGCACCTGCTGGCGGGGGCGCCACTGGGACACTTCGGCTGACGCGACCGCCGGCGCGTCGGCGTCATCTCGCGGCAGTCGAAGCGGACGCCGGGATCACTTGCCCCGACGCTGGAGGCAGGTCTTCAGCCGGTCGCGCGTCGACAGTCCGTTCGACCACCGGATCGCGATGACCTGCCTGTCGCCGATCGTGATGGCGAATCCGAGGTCGTCGATCATGTTCGCGAGCAGCGCATCCGCCGACGGCACCGCGATCGCGATCGCGCCCCAGCCGTGCTCGCCGGGCTGCGTGTAGTTGAACGCGGTGACGGTCTGCGGGGTGCCGGTGTCGTCGGATTGCGCGAGCTTCACGCGGACCGTCCTGGCCGCCTCGGGACGGGGAATGTCGCGTCCCCAGAAGGTCAGCATCGCGCCCTCGTAGCCGCCGCCGGGCCCGGACAGCCGGAGGAGGCCGTCGGGGTTGAGGAACAGCGCGGCACAGAACTCTCCCGGACCCGCTCGCTCCTGGTCCTGGTAGACCTCCCACTTGCCCGCCATGAGCTGGCGCTTCTTCTGCACGTCGTTCGCCATCGTCAGCGCGACCTGGCCCCAGGCGCTGCTCGCATCGTCCATGGCGTCGAGGGCTTCCATCCGGGCTTCGGTGACGGTCTTCCGCGGCGGCGCATCGTCGACGAGGATCGGCACGCACTGGCTGACATCCGGCGCGATGCTGCCGCCGAAGTAATGGGTGCCGGACGGGCACGCGACCTGCGCCAGCGCGCTGCCGACAGGCAGAGAGATCAGCAGGCCGACCAGGGCAAGGGCTCTCGGTGTCATGGGCGGTGCTCCGCAGGCGTCGAAGGGACGATCGACATCGGTGGTGGCGGTGGATTTCCGTCGGGCGGCACGGTGCGGACGCATCCGTCGGCACCATTCGGGGACCGGGGGCAGGGCATCGAGCTGCAGCACATGATGCCCATCCCGGGCGCCGAGGGACATCGGGGCGCTCAACGCCAGTCCAGTTCCCCGCGCATCACCGAACACACCCGCCCGCCCGACCACACGTCCCCTGCATCGTCGACCGTAAGTTCGATGATCGCGTCATGGCCGACTTCGCGGCCCTGGCTGATGCGATAGAAGCCGCCGTCGCCGGGCAGGGCGTCCTGCGAGGCCAGCCAGGCGGCGAGGGTGGCGTTGGCGGCGCCGGAAGCGGCGTCCTCGAACTGCGCGGGCGCACCGACCCAGGCGCGGACCGCGAGGTAGTAGACCGGATCGGCGCTGCGGGCGAACACGCACAGGCCCATGCTGTCCGTCGATTCGGCGAGGGCCGCGATCGCCGGCCACGGCGGCGTGGCCGCGCGCAGCGTGGCTTCGTCGGCGACCTCGGCCAGCCACCAGCGGCGGCCGCCGTCCATCAACGCCGGCGGCAGCGCGCCGAGCGGCAGGTCTTGCAGCGCGTCCCGCAGACGGGGGTCGCCTGCGTTCGCGATCTCGCGCACGCTCGCGCGCGGCGTGCGCACCGCGATCGTGCGCGCGGGGCCGTCGCCGCTCACGCGCAGCGGCAGCTTGCCGGCGATGCCGTGCTGCACCAGCAGGCCGTCCCTGGGCGTCGCGACGCCGGCTTCGAGCACGGCGTGCGCGGTGCCGACGCTGGGATGCCCGGCGAACGGCACTTCCCGGCGCGGGCTGAACATGCGGATGCGGTAACTGGTGTCGGCGTCGGTGGCCGGGAAGACGAAGGTCGTCTCCGGCAGCCGCGTCCACCTGGCGATGGCCTGCATCTGGTCGTCGGTCAGCCCGTCGGCGTCTAGGACGACGGCGAGCGGGTTGCCGGCGCCGGGGCGGTCGGCGAAGACATCGACCTGGACATAGCGGCGTGCGGTCATGGACGTGGGGGAGCGAATGGGGGCGGGCAGCTTACCAGCGCGATCTTCGCCCGGTGCGGCCGCGCGATCTCCGCTGGCAAGGCTCAGTGCAGCGCGTCGTCGCCCGTCCCGGGCGGCCAGAGATGGAAGAGATGGCATTCGCCCTGCGCCTCGGCCTCGTCCCAGGCGTCGAGGAACGCGGCGTCGTCCTCGCACTGGGCCCGTGTCACCGGGCTCGGCGGGTGTTCGATGGCGACCAGTTCCCAGGCTTCGTCGCGAAAGTAGGCCATCGCCGCGGCGTGCGCGGCTTCGGGCGACGCCGCCCGCACCAGCGAGTTCACGATCGCGCCGCCCACCGTCGCGAAGTCCTCGCTGTGCGGCGCCGGGCGCAGTTCGTATTGCAGGGCGTAGATGGTCATCGCGTCCTGTCCTCGTCGTCGTCGGTCACCAGCGGACGGTGCCGCGGAGGATCGGTTGTGTGGCGCCGCCGATCCAGACCTCGCCGTCGGCATCGACGTCCACGCAGACCCGGCCGTCGCGGCCGAGTTCGCGGCCCTGACTGCCGATGTAGCGGCCGTCCCGACCGGGCAACCAGCCGGCGGCGGCGAGCTGGGCGGCGATTGCGGCCTGGGCGC
>JBGAFR010000088.1:0-13661 GCA_044227145.1 Lysobacteraceae bacterium | reverse complement strand
TGCCTACGTCGTCGTCGACGCGGACATCGCGGGGTTCCTGTCGGGCCTGCATCGCCCGGCCGCCGACGCCGCTGCGGTCAGCGACGCCGCGCCCACGCCGCCAGCAGCACCGCCGTCGCCGCCGCCACGTTGAGGCTCTCGACCGCGCCGCTGCCGGGGATCGACAGACGCTGGTCGCAGGCCTTCGCGAGATCGGCGTCCATGCCCTCGCCTTCGGCACCGAGCACGTAGACCAGCCGCTCGGGCAGCGTCGCGGCGAACAGGTCGCCGCCGCCGCGAACGACGGTCGCGGCGAGGCCGAACCCGGCCCCGTGCAGCTGCGCGATCGCGTTGTCCTCGCGGCCCAGGCGCACGAACGGCACCGCTTCGGCACCACCTTCGGCCACGCGCGCGGCAGCGCCGGACAGCGCCAGCGTCGAATGCTTCGGCAGCAGCACCGCGGCGATGCCGAAATGCGCGGCCGAGCGCAGGATCGCGCCGAGGTTGTGCGGGTTGCCCACGCCGTCCAGCCACAGCGCGCAGCACGGGCCGGGCGGCAGGTCGCGCAGCCACGTCGACAGCGGCGTCGGTTCCTCGCGCAGCACCTCGGCGACCACGCCTTCGTGGTGCGCGCTGGCGGCGAGCTTCTGCAGTTCCTCCGGCGCCACCACGCGGTAGCCGACGCGGTGCGCGACGCACCATTTCAGCAGCGGCTGCAGCTTCGGGATGGTCGCTTCGGCGAGATAGAGCTTGCGGAGGGCCTGCGGCCGGCGCGCGAACACGGCGCGCACCGCGTTCAGGCCGTACAGACGGAGTTCGGCGTCGCGGCGGCGACGCGCTTCGCCGCCGGGCGCGGCGGGGGGCGGGAACGAGGACGGCGGGACCGATGGCATCCCCGCATTCTACGCGCCGCGGCTCAGCGGCCGAACCACCACCAGGCCGCCAGCGCGGCCGCGACGAGCAGCGCGAGGATCGGCCCGACCCCGACGCCGCTGCGACCGGAAACGACGGTCGGCATCGGCGCGGCCGTGGGTGTCGACACCGTCTGCATCGGGACCGGGACACCGGCCTCGTGCGCCTCCACCAGATCCTTCGCTTCCTTCAGGCCGAGGCCGGCGGCTTCGCGCAGGCGCTTGATCGCCTCGATCTTGTTCCCCGAGGCCAGCGCATCCCGCACGTCCTCGGGCAGCACCGAAGCCGCGGCCCGCGGCAGCGCCGTCGGCGGTGCCGGCATGTCCGGGAGCGGCGGCAACGGCCGGCCGTCGGCCCAGGCCTCCACCGCATCGTGCGCAGTCTTCAGGTCGATCTGCGCGGCCTCGCGCAGGCGCTTGATCGCCTCGATCCGGTTGCCGCTCGCGATCGCGTCGATCACGTCCTGCGGCAGGGGCGGCATGGTCATGGCCCAACGCCCCGGGACATCAACGGAGGAAGAAGAACCAGGCCGCTGCCGCGACGATGCCCAGCAGCAGCCAGACCATCCCGCGATTGCCGCCATCGCCGGGCATGACCGTTGGCGTGCGCTTGCCGTGCATCACCTCTTGCGTCCGCTGGTGCGATTCGCGCATCGATTGCGGCTCGTGCGCATGCTTCGCCAGTTGCCGGGCGGCGGCTTCGCCGGTCTGCGTCTGCGTCTGCGCCTGCGCGGCGATCCTCTGCACCAGCGCCAGCGCGCTCTTGAGATCGCCGCCGCTGGCTTCGCGCAGGCGCTTGATCGCGCCGATGGTGTCGCCGCGCTGCAAGGCGTCGAGGACGGCCTGCGGCACCTGCTGCGGTGTGTTCATCCCGACTTCCCCGAGGTGACGATCCCGGTGCAGGATACCGCGTCGCCCGCATCCGGGCAGTGCCCGAGCCACCCGTGCCGATCGAAGTCCTGCAGGGCGACATCACCGCGCTGGCGGTCGACGCCATCGTCAATGCCGCGAACCAGGCGCTGGCCGGCGGCGGCGGGGTCGACGGCGCGATCCATCGTGCGGCGGGCCCGGAACTGTCGGCGGCCTGCAAGGCGATCCCGATGGTGCGGCCGTTCGTGCGCTGTCCCACGGGCGAGGCGCGGATCACGCCCGGCTTCCGCCTGCCGGCGCGCTGGATCGTCCACACCGTCGGTCCGGTGTGGGCTGGCGGCCGCGAGGGCGAGCCGGAGCTGCTGGCGTCATGCCATCGCGAGGGCCTGCGCCTGGCGCTCGAACACGACGTGCGCTCGATCGCGTTCCCGGCGATCAGCTGCGGCGTGTTCGGCTATCCGCCGGATCTTGCCGCCGACGTGGCCCTGCGCACGCTGCGCGCGCATGCGCCGGCGGAAATGCATGTGATCCTGTGCGCGTTCGACGCGGCGATGGCGGAACGGTATCGACAGGGGTTGGTGGGCTGAACGAAGCGGCGTTCGACGCGTGATCGCAGCGAGCAATCTTCGAACCCCTCCCCGGCCCTCCCCTTCGCTGCGCGAAAGGGAGGGAGTATCGCGGCGGGCTTCCAGAAGGACATGCGACTCGCCGGCGGTGTTCGGAAGAGCGGCTTTCCCTTTCACTGCGCACGAGACGACGTTCCCCTCTTCCGCGAGAAGCGCTCTCCTCTCCTTGCTACAGGCAGCGCTCTCCCCATCCTTGCGCGGGCGGCGTGGTCCTCCCCTCGCGCGAAGCGCAGGGGGAGGTCGGGAGGGGGGCCAGAATCGCGACCGGCGCCCGCCGAGATCAGGCCGCGTCGCTCAATGCCCGCTCACCGGCGGCGTCTGTTCCTCCAGCGCCTCCAGCTTGCGCTTGAGCGCTTCCGGCGAGCGCGTGTACGGCGCGATCACGCGGTAGAACGCGGGCACCACGAACAGCGACAGCAGCGTCGAGAACGCGACGCCGGCGATCACCACGATGCCGATGGTCGAGCGGCTGGCCGAGCCGGGGCCGCCGGCGACGACCAGCGGGATCGCGCCCATGATCGTCGCCACCGACGTCATCAGGATCGGACGCAGGCGCACCGCGCAGGATTCGAGGATGGCCTCGCGGATATCGCGTCCCTCGTCGCGCAGCTGGTTGGCGAACTCGACGATCAGGATGCCGTTCTTCGCGGCGAGGCCGACCAGCATCACGATGCCGATCTGGCTGAAGAGATTGAGCGTGCTGCCGCCGATCCACAGCCCCAGCAGCGCACCGGCCACGCCCAGCGGCACCGTCAGCATGATCACCAGCGGGTGCAGGAAACTCTCGAACTGCGCGGCCAGCACCAGGTACACCACCAGCAGCGCCATCGCGAAGGTGATCAGCACCGCGCCGCCGGCCTTGCGGAATTCGCGCGACTCGCCCTTCCAGTCGATCTGCGCGGTCGGCGGCAGTTCCTCCTTCACCACCTGCTCGACCCAGGTGATCGCGTCGCCCATCCGGTAGCCCGGCGCGAGGCCGGCGGAAATGGTGATCGCGCGCAGCCGGTTGAAACGATTGAGGCTGCCGGCCTCGGCGAGTTCGCCGATCTTCACCAGGTTCGACAGCGGGATCAGCGCACCATCGCGGCCGCGCACCTGGATCGCGGCGAGGTCCGCCGGGGTCGCGCGCGCGGCGCGGCCCGCCTGCAGCACCACGTCGTATTCCTCGCCGTTGTCGACGAAGGTGGTGACCTTGCGGCTGCCCATCATCGTTTCGAGCGTGCGGCCGATCTCGTTCACCGACACGCCGAGGTCGGCGGCGCGCACGCGATCGATCTCCACCCGCATCTGCGGCCTGGTTTCCTTGTAGTCGGAATCGGCGGAGAAGAAGTTCGGGTTCTGCTCCAGGCGCGCCAGCACGCGATCGCGCCACTGCGCGAGCTCGGCGTAGTCCGGCCCGCCGAGCACCAGTTGGAACGGCTGGCCGCCGCCGCGGGTGAGGCCGGTGCGCAACTGCGGATTCACGCGCACGCCGGGCAGCGCGCCGAGCTCCTTGCGCACCTTCGACACCACCTCGTCGGTGGTGATCGTGCGCTTGTCCCAGTCCTGCAGGAACACGATCGCCTGGCCGGTGTGCATTTCCTCGCTGCTGCCGAACGTGCCCGGCACGCGCGTGTTCACGCGCTGCATCGGCTTGCCCGCGCCGGTGTCGCGCAGCAGCAGCTTCTCCACCTGCTGCACCTGGCCGACGGTGTAGTCGTAGCCCGCGCCCTCGGGCCCGACGACGCTGGCGAAGAACACGCCGCGGTCCTCCGGCGGCGCCAGTTCGCCGGGCACCACCCGGAACAGCAGCGCGGCGCCGCCGAGCGCGGCCAGCATCAGCGCGCCGAACAGCCAGGTGCGATCGAGATTGCGATCGAGCAGCCGACGATAGCCGCGCGCGGTGCGATCGAGCTGGCGCGCGATGAAGGCGTGGAACCGGTTGGGGCGATCGGCGGCGTGCGGCTTCACCAGCTTCGACGACATCATCGGCGTGAGCGTGAGCGCGACCAGTGCGGAGATCGCCACCGCCGCGGCCAGCGCCACCGACAATTCACGGAACAGGCGGCCGGTGTTGCCTTCGAGGAAACCGATCGGCAGGAACACCGCGACCAGCACCGCGGTGGTCGAGATCACCGCGAACGCGACCTGCGCGGTGCCGCGCTTGGCCGCGACCAGCGCCGGTTCGCCGAGATCCGCGCGGCGCTGGATGTTCTCGAGCACCACGATGGCGTCGTCCACCACCAGGCCGATGCACAGCACCAGCGCGAGCAGGGTCAGCAGATTGATCGAGAAATCGAAGGCGTACAGCGCGATGAACGCGGCGACCAGGCACACCGGCACCGTCACCGCCGGGATCAGCGCGGCGCGCGCGCTGCCGAGGAACAGCCAGATCACCAGCAGCACCAGTGCGATCGCCTCAAACAGCGTGTGCCACACGCGTTCGACCGCGGCCTCGATGAAGACCGTGGTGTCGTAGGCGACGAAGATGCGGGTGCCCTTGGGCAGGCTCTGCTGGATGCGCTCGGCCTCGGCGCGCGCGGCGCGGGCCACGTCGAGGCTGTTCGCGGTCGAGGTCTTGATGATGCCCAGGCCGATGTTGGGTTCGCCGTTGCTGCGGTAGTAGGCGCGGCGTTCGGTGGAGGCGAGCTCGACCTTCGCCACGTCGCCGAGCCGCACGACGTAGCCATCGGTGCCCTTGCCCAGCGGGATCCGCGCGAAGTCGGCCGGCGTGCGATAGCTGCGTTCGACGCGCAGGGTGAAGTCGCGGGCGTCGGATTCGATGCGGCCGGCCGGCAGCTCCACGTTCTCGGCGCGCAGCGCGTTCTCGACATCGCCGGCGGTGAGGTCGCGCGCCGCCAGCGCGTCGCGATCCAGCCAGATCCGCATCGCGTAGCGCTGCTGGCCGCCGACGCGCACCTGCGACACGCCGTCGAGCGAGGACAGGCGATCGACCACGTAGCGATCGGCGTAGTCGCTCAGCTGCAGCGTGTCCATCGTGGTCGAACTCATGTTCAGCCACAGGATCACGTCCGAGTCGCTGTCGGCCTTCTGCACCTGCGGCGCGTCGGCTTCCTCGGGCAGACGGTCGGCGACGCGGCTGATCGCGTCGCGCACGTCGTTCGCCGCGGCCTCGATGTCGCGCTTGAGCGTGAATTCGATGGTCACCGTCGAGCGGCCGTTGACGCTGCGCGACTGCAGGCTCTCGATGCCCTCGATGCCGGACAGCGCGTCTTCCAGCACCTGGGTGATGCGGGTCTCGACCACGCTGGCGGAGGCGCCGGTGTAGCTCACGTCGACCGAGACCACCGGCGGATCGATCGCCGGCAGTTCGCGCAGGGTGAGCCGGCTGTAGGACATCAGCCCCAGCACGATCAGCAGCAGGCTCATCACGGTCGCGAAGACCGGCCGCTGGATGGAAATGTCGGACAGGCGCACCGGTCAGCCCTTCGCGGCAGCGGGCGCGGATGCAGCGGCGTCCGTCGCGGGGGCCGGCGCCTTCGCATCGACGATCTTCGCACCGGGCCGCAGCTTGCCGGTGCCTTCGACCACCACGCGGTCGCCGGCGCGCACGCCGGACACGATCTCGACCTTGCCGTCGGCACGGGCGCCGAGGGTCACGCCGACCTGTTCGACGCTGCCGTCGTCCTTCGCGCGATAGAGGAAGCTGTCGCGACCGACCTGCACCACCGCGATCTCCGGTACGCGCAGCGCCTCGCGCGACGCGCCGGGAAGCTCGACCTCCAGCAGCATGCCGGGGCGGAGCAGGCGATCGGGATTGGGCAGGTCGGCGCGCACCAGCACCGAACGCGTCGCCGGTTCGATGCGCGCATCGACGGTGGCGACGTTGCCGGTGAAGGTGCGGCCCGGCCAGGCTTCGGCACGTCCGGTGATGGCGCGACCTGCGGCGACCGTCGACAGTTGTCCCTCCGGCAGCGGGAAGTCGACGAAGACGCGCGAAACATCGTCGAGCGTGGCGACCACCGTACCGGGCGCGATCAGTGCGCCGGGGCTGACCTGGCGGATGCCGAGCGTGCCGGCGAACGGCGCGCGGATCACGCGGTCGGCGAGCTGCGCGCGGATCTGCGCGACGCGCGCGTTGGCGGCATCGCGCGCCGCACGCTGGTTGTCGAACTGCGCACGGGCGATAAGCTGCTGCTCGGCCAGCTCGCTCTGGCGGCGATACAGGCGCTCGGCTTCGTCGGCGGACGCCTGCGCTTCGGCGAGGGCCGCGCGCTGCTGGCGGTCGGACAGCGTGACCAGCGGCGCGCCGGCGCGCACCTCCTGGCCGCTCTCGAAATGCACCGCGTCGACCAGTTCGCTGACCTTGGCGGTGAGCGTGACCGATTCCCGCGCTTTCACCGTGCCCACCGCGGACGTGCGTTCGGCGAAGGATTCCGGCTGCAGCACCTGCGTGGTGACCGGGATCGGACGATCGCCGCCGCCGGCCGCCTTCTCGTCCTCCTTGTCGCCTCCGCAGGCGGAGAGCGACACGACCAGTACGAGAGAGGCAGTGGCGCGAAAGAGAGGGCGGAAAAGACGACGCGGGGCGCACCGGGGCGCCGCGTCCATGGGCAGGCGGGGGAGCATCGGGCAGTCCGTCGAAACGATGCCCGGATTGTAGCGGCTGCCGGCGGCGTTCCCGTCGGCTGCGAACGCCGTGCAACTCGCACGGAGACGCATTTACACCGGGTTTTCACGGCAAAAATTGCGATGTCGCCGCTCGACCCATGACCTTCGGCCTATGCCGCCGTGCCGAAGCAACGCATCGTTCCCCTTGCCGGAACGACGAACGCCGGCACGAGGCCGGCGTTCGTGAAGCGTTCGCGTTGCAGCGCGGGGGCGGAATCAGCCGCCCCACTGGCCCAGCGCAGCGAGGCCGTTCTCGCGGGCGCGGGCGAACACCGTTTCCTGCGCCTTGGCGAAGTTGCCGGCGAGATCCTGCGACCACAGCTTCAGCGCGGCCGACTGCATCGCGCGACCGTAGGAGAACGACAGCGGCCACGGGTTCGGGCCCAACTGGTTCATGGCGTTGAGGTGTGCGGTCGCGTCCTCGTCGCTCTGACCGCCGGACAGGAACACGATGCCCGGCAGGATCGCCGGCACGGTCGAACGCAGGCACATCAGGGTGTACTCGGCGACTTCGTCGACCGAGGCCTGCTCTTCGCAGTCCTTGCCCGAGACGACCATCGACGCCTTGAGGATCGTGCCCTGCAGGTCGACGTTCTGCTGGTACAGCGCATCGAACAGCGTGCGCAGGGTGACCTCGGTGACCTCGTAGCAGGTCTCGATGTCGTGGTCGCCGTCCATCAGCACTTCCGGTTCGACCATCGGCACGATGCCCTGTTCCTGGCACAGCGCGGCATAGCGCGCGAGCGCGTGGGCGTTGGCTTCGATGCAGGTGCCGGACGGGATGTCCTCGCCGATGGTGATCACCGCGCGCCACTTGGCGAATTTCGCGCCGAGCGCGGCGTATTCCTTGAGGCGATCGCGCAGGCCGTCGAGGCCTTCGGTGATCAGCTCGCCCGGGCAGCCGGCCAGCGGATGCGTGCCCTTGTCGACCTTGATGCCCGGGATGATGCCGTTCTCCATCATCACCTTGGTGAACGGCACGCCGGCCTTGGTCGACTGGCGGATGGTCTCGTCGAACAGGATCGCGCCGGAGATGTGCTGGCCCAGGTTCGGCGCGGTCAGCAGCAGCTCGCGGTAGGCGCGGCGGTGCTCTTCGGTGTTCTCGATGCCGACGCCGGCGAACCGCTTGGCGATGGTGCTGGTGGATTCGTCGATGGCGATGATGCCCTTGCCCGGGGCGACCATGGCGCGGGCGATATCGGCAAGCTGTTCGATGCTCATTGGGGGTCCTGGAGGGGCGGCGAAGACCCGAAAGTATACCCGCCCCCCTTCTCCGCCATCGGTCCGCCCCACCGGGACGGACGGACGCGGCTCAGGCGGCCCGGATCTGCTGGACCAGACGGCCCAGTACGTTGCCGGGGCCCATTTCGTCGAACCGGTCCACGCCCTGCCCGAGCAGGAAGCGCACGCTGTCCACCCAGCGCACCGAGCCGGTGATCTGGCCGACCAGCAGCGCCTTGGCCGCGTCCCCGCCCTCGGCGGGATACGGCTGCGCGGTGACGTTGGCGACCACCGGCGTACGCAGCGCGGCGAAGGGGATCGGCGCGAGGAAGGCCTCGAATTCGCGCGCGGCGTCGGCCATGTAGCGCGAATGGAACGCGGCGCTGACCGGCAACGGCATGCACATGCGCGCACCGGCGGCCTGCAGCAGCGGGCCGGCGCGCTGGATGTCGTCGACCGGGCCCGAGATCACCGTCTGCGAGGGCGAGTTGAAGTTCGCCACGTCGATCGCGTCCAGGCCGTTGTCGGCCAGCGTCCCGGCAATGGCGTCGGCGCCGAGGCCGATCACCGCGGCCATGCCGCCGCCGCGGGCCTGCGCCATCAGTTCGCCGCGCTTCTGCACCAGGCGCAACCCGGTCAGGAAATCGAACACGCCCGCGGCGAGCAGCGCGTTGTATTCGCCGAGGCTGTGCCCCGCCAGCCACTTCGGCCGCGCGCCGTCGTCCAGCGCCTTGCGGGTGTGCAGCGCGTTGACCACGTACAACGCGGGCTGGGTGTAACGGGTGTCCTTGAGCCGGTCTTCCGGGTCTTCCAGGCACAGTTGCCGCATGGAGTAGCCGAGCAGCGCGTCGACGTCCGGTTCGATGGCGGCGTAGTCGGCGACCTCGTCGAACAGCCCCTGGCCCATGCCCTTCTTCTGCGAACCCTGGCCGGGGAAAACGAAAGCGATCATCTGGCGGTCTCCTGCTGCGTGCGGCCCCGGTGCGTCGGGGCAAGCGCCTAGTTTATCCGGCGTCGCCGCGGATGCACTTCAGCGCGCGGGCCGAGATCCGGGTTTCGCCGGGGTAGCCGAAGGCGTTGTTGACGTAGCGCACGCCGTCCAGCCGCACGTCGCGGTTGAGGTGGCTGTGGCCGTAGACGTGCAGGGACGCGCCCCAGCGCCGCAGCCGCGCCTCGATGCGCGACGAGCCCAGCACCGGCAGCAGCATCCGCACCGAATCGGGGACGAAGGCGGGAAGCAGCTCGGCGCGCGGCAGGAAATGCGAACAGGAGATCCGCACCTCGGCGTCGGCGCCGAAGCCCTCGTCGGCTTCGTTCATGGCGTCGAAATGCGCGGCGATGCGCGCCTCGTCGAAGCCGTCGGGCCAGCGGCAGGCACGGTAATCGCTCCAGATCGTCCGCAGCGCCGCGGACGGCGCGCCGAAGGAGCCGTCGTACCAGCCCTGGAACGGACGGATCGCCAGCCCGCCCTCGCGCAGCGGGCCGATTTCCACGCCGCACTCCGCGGCGAGGTCGCGCACGGTCGCGAACTTGGCGAAGGAATCCCCGCCGCGGCCGTCGCGCACCACCCACAGTTCATGGTTGCCGGGCACGAACAGCACCCGGCGGAAGCGCGACGCGAAGGCGCGCAGCGTGGTCTCCAGCAGCGACAGGCGATCGGTGAGATCGCCGGCGAGGATCAGCAGGTCGTCGCGATAGTCGGACAACGACAGCTGCGACACCCAGCGGGCGTTCTCGTCGTAGTCGACGTGGACATCGGACAGGGCGAAGACACGCATGCGCCGCGGGGATCCGCCCGGATCAGGCTCGCGCCGGCATCACAGCTCGCCCAGCCCTTCGGCCTTGCCGTCCTCGCCCACCCGCAGCAGGCGCAGGGTATTGGTGGCGCCGTGGGTTTCCATGTGCTCGCCGCTGGTGAACACCACACGGTCGCCGGCGCCCAGCAGCCCGGCCTCGACCAGCTTGCGGATGCTGCCGCGCGCGGCCTGGCGCGGGGTCTCGCCGCGGCTGTCGTAGTCCATCGGGAACACGTCGCGCATCAGCGCCATGCGGTGGCGCGCGGCAGGCAGGCGGGCGAAGGCGAAGATCGGCGCCTTGCCGCGGAAGCGCGAGAGGAAGCGCGCGGTGCCGCCGGATTCGGTCATCGCCACGATCGCGCCCACACCGATGTGCTCGGTGAGGAACATCGCCGCCATCGCGATCGCCTGGTCGGCGCGTTCGAGGTTGCGCGGCGCGTCCTCGAAGTCGGTGTCGTGCTCGAACTGGCGCTCGGCACCGAGGCAGATGCGCGCCATCGCCTCGACCGCGCGCACCGGGTACATGCCGGCGGCCGATTCCTGCGACAGCATCACCGCGTCGGTGCCGTCGATGACGGCGTTGGCCACGTCCAGCACTTCGGCGCGGGTCGGGATCGGGCTGCTCACCATCGACTGCAGCATCTGCGTCGCGGTGATCACCACCTTGTTGCGCTCCAGCGAGGTGCGGATGATCTTCTTCTGCAGGCCCGGCAGCTCGGCGTCGCCGATCTCCACGCCGAGGTCGCCGCGGGCGACCATCACCACGTCGCTGGCGTCGACGATCTCGACCAGGTTCTCGATCGCCTCGGCGCGCTCGATCTTCGACACCAGCCAGGCGTCGCTGCCGGCGGCGCGGGCGACGCGACGCGCCTCCTGCATGTCCTCGGCGTTGCGGCAGAAGCTCACGGCGATGAAGTCGGCGCGCAGCTGCGCGGCGATGGTGATCAGCTCGCGGTCGCGCTCGGTCAGCGCGCCCAGCGACAGTCCGCCGCCCAGTTTGTTCAGGCCCTTGCGGTTGGACAGCTCGCTGTCGTTGAGCACGGTGGTGACGATGCGCTCGCCCTCCACTGCCGTCACCTGCAGCTGCACCACGCCGTCGTCCAGCAGCAGCACATCGCCCGCGGCCACATCGCCGGGCAGGCCGAGGTAGCTCACGCCGACCTGGGTCTCGTCGCCCAACGGCGCATCGTCGCGGGCGATCAGCGTGAAGGTGTCGCCGGTGCGCAGCTTCACCTTGTCGTTCGCGAACTTCTCGATGCGGATCTTCGGGCCCGGCAGGTCGACGAGGATGCCGACCTCGGTGCCGACGCGCGTCGCGGCGGCACGCACGGCATCGGCGCGCGCAAGCTGGCCGGACGGGTCGCCGTGCGAGAAGTTCAGCCGGACCACGTCCACGCCGGCCCGCAGGAGCGCGTCGAGCACCCCGGGGGCGTCGGTGGCCGGGCCGAGGGTGGCGAGGATCTTGGTGCGGCGGCGCTGTTCGTTCATCGATCGGGGATGGGGGACGGGCGATCCGCCAACCTACCACGACGCCCACGGCAGGGCCGAGTCCACGGCGACTGCATACGTTCCCAGCGGCCACTCCGCCTCCCCTTTCCCGGCCTGTGCTCCGCGGCCGGCCCGCATGCACGCTTAGCGATGTCCGCAGCCGCCCGATCCGGCGTCGAGGAGCAGCGCCGCGAGCGCCGCAGGCGTGTCCGCGAGCGCATGCGCACCGGCGCCGCGCAGCTCGGCCGCGTCGCCGAAGCCCCACAGCACCCCGACTCCGCGCAATCCATGATGCGCCGCACCGGCGATGTCCAGGTCGCGGTCGCCGATCATCGTGCACGACCGGCGGGCGTCATCGGCATCGAGGCCGAACCGCACCAGCGCTTCGGCGATCAGCTCCGGCTTGTGGCTGAGCCGGCCATCGAGGGTCGCGCCGATCACGTCGTCGAAGCGATGGCCGAACGGCAGCGTCTCGACGATCCGTCGCGCATGCGGTTCGTTCTTGGCCGTCACCACGGCCAGCCGGCAGCCGGCCGCTTGCAGCGTTTCCACGACCTCGCCGATCCCGGCATAGACCGTGTGCTCGGCCCAGCCCTCGACGTCGTAACGCTCGCGATACAGCGCCACCGCGCGCTCGATGTCGGCCGGAGCGTCGAACAGCTTGCCGTAGCTCACCCGCAGCGCCGGGCCGATCCAGCCGCGCAGCGCATCGTCCGGCAGGCCCGGGTGGCCCATGCGTTCCAGCGAATACGCCACGCAGCGGGTGATGCCGACGGCGGAGTCGATCAGGGTGCCGTCGAGGTCGAAGAAGAGCGTGCGCATCGGGGTCGCTGCGGCGTGGGGACAGCCAGCATCGCAGAAACCGGCGGCACCGTGCGGTGATCGTCCCGTCGTGAGTCCGCGCGCCAGGGCGTCGGCGACCGTCGACGGCACGCATAAAAAAAGACCCCCCGACGTGCGGGGGGGTCCGTTCGCGCGACGCCGTGGCGCCGCACGTGGCCGCGATCAGAGCCCGGCCTGGGTCACGATGAAATTGCGCACCGAACTGTTCGACACCCGGGTATAGACCCCGAACTTGTTGGGACGCGCACAGCCGTCGCCCCAGCTGACGATGCCGGTGAGAATGCTGCCGCTGCGGGTCAGCGGACCGCCCGAATCGCCCTGGCAGCTGTCCTTGCCGCCCGCATCGAGACCCGCGCACAGCATGCGCGCGGTGATCTGGCCGTTGTACGAATTGGCGTCGTTGCAGTTGGTGCGGTTGGCCAGCGGCACGGTCACCTTGCGCAGATTGACCGGGAAGCTGCCGCCTTCGGTCAGCGAGCCCCAGCCGGTGACCAGCAGGCTGGTGCCGACGGCCGGATCCGCGGTGGTGAGCGAGGCCAGCGGGATGCCCGTCGCCGAGGACGAGAGCGTCCACACCGCGACGTCGTAGTCGAAGGTGTTCGGATTCCAGCTCGGGTGGATCGCGATCTTGGTGACGTTGCGCCGGGTGCCGGTGCCGTCGAGGTTGCGGGTGCCGGTCAGCACCTGCACCTGGCCGGCGGTGACGAAGTCGCTGCAGTGCGCGGCGGTGACGATGACGTTGGCCTTGACCAGCGTGCCGCCGCAGAACTGGGCCTGGAAGTTGTCGGCGACGCTCTTGGTCAGCAGCGCGACCTGGAACGGGTTGTCGGAGGCGCCGGCGACGCTGCCGCCGACGATCTTCGGCGTGAACATCTGCCGCAGTTCGTCTTCGGTCAGCGGCTCGTCGGCGAAACGCAGGTTCTGCTGGGCGACGCGGAGCTGGACGTATTCACGCATCCAGTTGCCGCGCTTGTCGACCGGCAGGCGGATGCTTTCGGGCGTCGTGGTGTCCTCGAACGCGAGTTGCGGACCGCGGACCTCGCGGGCGGCGACCGGCGCGCCGACGGCGAGCACGGACAGGGCGACGAGCGCGAGATTCGCGACGCGGCGACGGGACGGGATGCGATGGGTTTGCGTTGTGCGCATGAGTTCCTCCATGGACTAGATGGCGATGCAACGACGGGAATGCGACGACGCCGTGCGGCATCGGCCGGGGGGAACGGCGTCATCGCGACGCCCCGCGCGCCGGGGTGGACGTCGCCCGGGAACGGACGACGGGGCCGGCGGCCCGGGCGGGCCGGATCGGACCGCCCGGA
>JBGAFR010000087.1:0-13744 GCA_044227145.1 Lysobacteraceae bacterium | reverse complement strand
CCGTGCATCTTCGAGTTCGTCTACTTCGCGCGCCCGGACTCGATGATGGACGAGATCTCCGTGCACAAGGCGCGGATGCGCATGGGCGTGACCCTCGGCGAGAAGATCCTGCGCGAGCGGCCCGACCACGGCATCGACGTCGTCATCCCGATCCCCGATACCTCGCGCGACGCCGCGCTGGAGATCGCGAATGTGCTGGGCGTGAAGTACCGCGAGGGCTTCATCAAGAACCGCTACGTCGGCCGCACCTTCATCATGCCGGGGCAGGGGGAGCGCGCGAAATCCGTGCGCCGCAAGCTCAACCCGATCCCGCTGGAGTTTCGTAATCGGGTGGTGCTGCTGGTCGACGACTCGATCGTGCGCGGCACCACGTCGCAGCAGATCGTGCAGATGGCGCGCGACGCCGGCGCGAAGCAGGTCTATCTCGCCTCCGCCGCGCCGCCGGTGCGTTACCCGAACGTCTACGGCATCGACATGCCGTCGGCCGACGAACTGGTCGCGCACAACCGCACCGAGCAGCAGATCCAGGAACTGCTCGGCTGCGACTGGCTGGTGTACCAGGACCTCACCGACCTCGAAGCCGCCGTCGCCGGCCCGAAGTTCCCGGGCCGAAAGTTCGACAGTTCGTGCTTCAACGGCGAATACGTCACCGGCATCGAACCCGGCTACTTCGAACGCCTGAAGCAACTGCGCTCGGACGACGCCAAGAAGAAGCGGCGCGTGGCGGGCTGAGGCGACTCGCGTTTTGCCGTCCGTGAAGACAATCCGGGGTGGAAGATCGCTGCATGGCATCGACTCCTGCGACTGAAGGAATCACGCGGTTCATCGGCGATCTTTCGACGCGACTGGGACCGGCGGGCTTCGTGCATGCCAAGAAGATGCTGTGGGTTCGCGTCGAGCATGGCGTCGCCCATTTCATCCATCTGCAACGTGACGGCAGTTCTTACGGTCCGCCCATCGATGCGTCGGTTTCCTTCCGCATCCATCTTGGCGTGAGGATGCTTGAAGATGCCGACCCGGCGCTGCACCTCAATGGACCGACCAGCAATGAAGCAGCCCATCGGCATGCTCGCTATCACCTTCGTTTCAATGCCAGGACGGGGAGCATGTACGAGCGCACGCTCGATGATGCGGAGCGGTTCGTGAGGGACGTGGGAGGCGCTTGGTTTGCGCGTAGCGAAAACCGGCGAGGGGTTGTGTCGGGCATCGAGATTTCCGCTCAGTCGCGCAAATTGCTCGGATCGATGTCTGGGGAGCCTGCAAGTGCAAGGGGGCGTGTGTCTGGAACGGAGGCTGATCCTGGATGACGGACCTGCTCGCCGCAGCCCATGCCTGCCTCCACGCCGCAATGCCGGAAGACAAGGTCGCGCTGACGCTGTCCACGGCCGAGGCCTTCGCCCGCGGCGACCTCGCCGTCGACGACGACGCGCCGCCGCCCGAGCCCATCCGCATGCCCGGTCGTCCCGCGCGCCCGCGCCTCGTGCATCCGCGCGAGCTGCCGCGCCGCGGGTTCGGCACCAACGAAGGCCGCGCGGCGTTCATCCACTCGGTCGCGCACATCGAGTTCAACGCGATCGATTTGGCCTGGGATGCGGTCTACCGCTTCCGCGGCATGCCGCACGCCTTCTACGCCGACTGGGCGCAGGTCGCGCACGACGAGGCGCGGCATTTCGTCATGCTGCGCGAACGCCTGCGCGCGCTCGATCATGACTACGGCGATTTCGACGCGCACAACGGCCTGTGGGAAATGGCCGAGAAGACCGCGCATTCCGGGCTGGAGCGCATGGCGCTGGTGCCGCGGGTGCTGGAAGCGCGCGGGCTGGATGTCACGCCCGGCATGATCGCGAAGCTGCGCCAGCTCGGCGACCACACGACCGCCGACATCCTCGAGGTGATCCTGTTCCGCCGGCTGCTGGTCGAATACGGCCGCGGCGTGCTCCACGGCCCGTTCAATCTCGATGCGCGCAGCGCGGCGGGTTTCAGCGAGGCAGAACTCGCGGCGCTCCAGAGCGCGGTCGCGGAGATGGCATGATCCAGCGGCGCCGCGGCAGCGGCCCCGGCGCGCATGGATCGTCGCTGCGGGCCGATCAACGGCGCTGGTGCGTGTTTCGCGGATATGCACATAATGCCCCGTGATCATCCGCACGCACTGCGACTGATCCACCGGACACCGAACCCTCAGGAGAACGCCATGAAGTCGCTCGAACGCCGCAAGCGGGACGTATTGTTGGTGCTGAACACGCTCACGATCGTGTTCCTCGTGCTCGGTCTGTTCATCGCCGTTCCGTATCTGCTCGGCTCCGTGATCAGTGGCGTCATGACCCTCCTGTATCTCCGCAAGCATCGCACCGCGCCGCCGACGCCCGCGGCGTCTCCGACGGCCTGATCGCATTCGCGCACAGACCGGCGGCATCCGATCTGCCGCCGGTCTTTCCGATCAGGATGGAGCGGCCTTCGGGCCATCGCTCCGTCGACACCGTGGCAGCGGCCTGAAGGTTGCTCTGCAGGAATGCTCAGAGGGGCAAGGCGGACAGCGCGGTCGTGCCGTCGGCGTCCACCCGCAGTACCGAGCCCTGCGTGTACCAGTCGCCCAGCACGATCCGCCGGCAGGCGCGGCCGTCGACGTCGAGCGTGTGGATCGCCGGGCGATGGGTATGGCCGTGGATCAGCGTGTCCACGCCGTAGCGGGCGAGGGTCTCGTGCACGGCGTCGGGCGCGACGTCGGTGATCGTCTCGAACTGCGTGCGGTCGTCGGTCTTCATCGCCTGCTGGCGCTGCTGGCTGGCCGCGCGCGCCTGCGCCGCGAACGCGAGCCGTGCGGCCAGCGGCTGGGCGAGGAACTGCGTCTGCCACGCCGGCGCCCGGGTCTGCGCGCGGAACGCCTGGTAGGCCGCATCGCCGGTGCACAGACTGTCGCCGTGCATCAGCAGCGCGGGCTTGCCGGAGAGCATGATCACCGCGTGCTCGGGCAGCAGGCGCACGCCGGCGCGACGGGCGAAGTCGCGGCCGACCAGGAAATCGCGGTTGCCGTGCTGGAACGCCACCGGCACGCCGGCGTCCGCCAGCGCGCGCAGTTTCGAGGCGACGAAGGCGCCGGTCTCGGACGGGTCGTCGTCGCCCACCCAGGCCTCGAACAGGTCGCCGAGGATGTACAGCGCATCGGCCGTGCGCGCCTCGCCGTCGATGAAGTCGCCGAACAGGCGGGTGACCTCGGGGCGCTCGGGGTCGAGGTGGAGGTCGGAGATGAACAGGGTCGTCATGGCGCGGATTGTAGGGCGCCCGGGTGTGCCGCGGGCCGGGCGACGCCGACGGTCGGGTAAAATGGCCGGCTTCACGCCGCCCGATGCCGTCGCCATGACCACCCGCACCCGTTTCGCCCCCAGTCCCACCGGCTACCTGCACATCGGCGGCGCCCGCACCGCGCTGTACTGCTGGCTGGCCGCGCGCCACGACGGCGGGCAGTTCGTGCTGCGGATCGAGGACACCGACCGCGAGCGCAGCACGCAGGGCGCGATCGACGCCATCCTCGACGCGATGGACTGGCTGGACCTCGGCTACGACGAGGGCCCGATCTACCAGACCCATCGCCTCGACCGCTACCGCGAGGTCGCCGAGCAGATGATCGCCGCCGGCACCGCGTACTACGCATACGAGACCAAGGACGAACTGCAAGCGATGCGCGAGGCCGCCGAGGCCGCGAAGCTCAAGCCGCGCTACAACGGCGCGTACCGCGACGCGAACGCTGGCTTCCGAGACGACCCGAACCGCGTGATCCGCTTCCGCAATCCGCTCGACGGCACCGTGGCGTGGGACGACAAGGTCAAGGGTCGCATCGAGATCGCCAACAGCGAACTCGACGATCTGGTGATCTTCCGTTCCGACGGCTACGCGACCTACAACTTCGCGGTGGTCGTGGACGACATCGACATGGGCATCACCGACGTGGTGCGCGGCGACGACCACGTCAACAACACGCCGCGGCAGATCAACATCTACCGCGCGCTCGGCGCGACCGTGCCGAATTTCGCGCACCTGCCGATGATCCTCGACGAGGAAGGCGCGAAGCTGTCCAAGCGCACCGGCGCCGCCGACGTGATGGGCTATCGCGATGCCGGCTACCTGCCGCACGCGCTGCTGAATTACCTGGTGCGGCTGGGCTGGTCGCATGGCGACCAGGAGATCTTCACCCGCGACGAGATGGTGGCGCTGTTCGAGCTGAAGGACGTGAACCCGAAGGCGTCGCGCCTCGACATGGCCAAGCTCGGCTGGCTCAACCAGCAGTACCTCAAGAGCGACGATCCCGAGGCCGTTGGCAAGCATCTGGTCTTCCATCTGGAGCGCGCGGGCTACGATCTGGCGAAGGGCCCGAAGCCGGCGGATCTGGTCATCGCGCTGCGCGACCGCGTGCAGACGTTGAAGGACATGGCCGAGCGCGCCGCCGTGTGGTTCGGGCCGCTGACGAGCTACGACGAAGCCGCCGTCGCCAGGCACCTGAAACCGGAGGCCGCCGCGCCGCTGCGCGAAGCGCGCGATCGTCTGGCTGCGATCGCGGCCGCCGATTGGAGCGCCGACGCCGTGAGCGTCGCGATGCACGCTACCGCCGAGGCACTCGGCATCGGCATGGGCAAGGTCGCGCAGCCGATGCGGGTGGCGATCACCGGCACCCAGGTCAGCCCGGACATCTCGCACACGGTGTTCCTGGCGGGGCAGGCCGAGGCGCTGGCGCGCATCGACGCCGCGCTGGCGAAGATCGACGCGTCGCAGGGTTGAGTCGGGCCCCGTCCGTCGCCATCATCGGTCCATGGCGCACGATCACTGCACCGACCCGCATCACCACGTCCACGATGCCCCCGGCTTCGTGGCCGCGGTCGAGCGTGCCTGCCGCGAGCGCGGCCTGCGGCTGACGCCGATCCGCGCCAAGGTGCTGGGCCTGATCGCCGAGCAGGGCAAGCCGATCAAGGCCTACGACCTGCTTGACCGCATGCGCGCCGACAAGCTGGACGACGAGGACAGCGCCGGCTCCGCGGCACCGCCGACGGTCTACCGTGCGCTGGACTTTCTGCTCGCCAACGGCTTCATCCACAAGCTCGAATCGGTCAACGCCTTCGTCGCCTGCCACCACCCGAGTACGGCGCAGCATTCGGTGCCGTTCCTCATCTGCGACCGCTGCCACAGCGCGGTGGAGTTGGAGGACGAGCGCATCGTCGCGCTGCTCGACGAAAAGGCCCGAGCGCTCGGCTTCGTGCCGCAGGCGCAGACGCTGGAAGTCCACGGCCTCTGCGCACGCTGCGCCGGCGCCGGCTGATCTCGCCCGCTGATCCTGCCCGCTGATCTCGCCGGATCGCGCGGCGCAGACGCCGGAAGGCGTCGATGTTCGAAGCGCACATCGCGACGAAAAAGCCGCGCGCGCCGCATACCCGAGGGGGAGAGGTCCTCCAGGCACGCGACGCGCGCGGGTCGAACTCAGAAGAAGACGCGCACGCCGGCCGCCACGCCGCGACCCGGCAGCACCACGTTGTCCTTGAGGAACGAGGTGTGCACGCGGCCGACCTGGTCGGTGAGATTGGTGCCGTCGGCGAAGACTTCCCAGCCCAGCTTCGACGTGTCCCAGTGATAGGCGAAGTGGGCGTCGACGAAGGTGTAGCCGGGCGTTTCGGTTTCGCCGGGGGCGACGTCGCTCTGGCGCATCACCCGGGTCGCGCCGACGCTGGCGCGCCAGGCATCGGCGTTCCAGCTCAGACCGAGTCCGAACCGGCCCGGCGCCACCCGCGGCAGGTCCTCGCCGCTGTCCAGCGTGCCGCGGACCCGGTCGCCGAAGGCGCGCAGGTCCAGCCGGCCGCGCTCGTCGTCGATCAGGTGGGCGGTGACTTCCGCCTCGATCCCGCGGAAACGGGCGTCCGCCTGCGACCACTGGCGGATCGGCAGCGCTTCCGCGTCCGGCGTGGTGGTGCCGGTGTCGACCAGGTAGATGAAGCCCTTGAAGTCGGTCTGGTAGACCGCCGCCTTGGCCTCGAACCGCTTGCCGTGGTGGTGCAGGCCGAGTTCCGCCTGGTCGGCGCGCTCCTCGCGCATGAACGGATCGCCGATCTCGAACGACGCGGTGGCCGCGTGCGGGCCGTTCGCGTATAGCTCCTCCTCGGCGGGGGCGCGTTCGGCGCGATCGAGATTGAGGCTGAGGCGCCAGGCATCGGCGAATTTCCAGACGGCGCCGGCCGAGTAGCTCTTTGGCGAGAAATTGCGGACCGTGCCGCCGTCCGGCGAGGTCCGCACGTGATCGGTGCGGGCGCCGAGGTCGAACTGGAAGACACCGTAGTCGCCGTGCTCGATCCAGAACAGGCCGCTCGACTTGGTGTTGGTGCGCGGCACGAACGCTTCTTCGCCCACGGCCTCGAAGGTGCGGTCGCCGAACTGCATGCCGAGCGCGCCGGTCCAGGCGCCGAAGGGCTGCATCGTCAATTCGATCCGGCCATCGGTGGCGTCGTTGACGAAGTGCGTGCCCGGCTCGCTGCCCTCGTACTCGGTGTGTTCGTAATTGGTCTTGGCGACGCTGCCGCGCATGCTCTGGAAGATCCAGAACGGGATGTTCACGCCCGCCTTCAGTTCGCCGCGTGTCTGCAGCATGTCGAGGTAGACGCTGGGTTCGCCGAGCGCGGCGTCGCCAGGCTCGCCCGGATTGCCGTAGCGGTCCTGGTAGCGCGACGCTGACACGCCGAGGAAGCCGTCCTGTCCCACCAGGGACGCCCCGAGCGCACCGGTGCGCGTGTGCACGTAGCTGTTGTCCTGCCGCCCGTTCGGCGTGTCGTAGTCGTCCGCCTCGCGATAGACGCCGTCGGCGTGCAGCACGAGCATGCCGTCCGCTCCGGAGGCGTCGACGCGGGCCATCGCGGTCCGGCTCTGATCGACCGTGCCGTAACGAACTTCCGCACGACCGCTCACGGTCTCGTCCAGCGGATGTTCGGCGATGCGGCCGTCGACCACGTTGACCACGCCGCCGATCGCGCCGCTGCCGTAGAGCAGGGTGGCGGGGCCTTTCAGCACCTCGATCTGATCGGCGAGGAAGGGCTCGACCGCGGTGGCGTGGTCCTGGCTGATCGTCGACACGTCCTGGCTGGCTAGGCCGCCGGACAGCACGCCGACGCGCGGGCCGTCGAGGCCGCGGATGATCGGCCGGCCGACGCCGGCGCCGAAATTCGAGCTCTGCACGCCGGGCAGCTTGCTCAGGGTGTCGCCGAGGGTCCCGGCCTTGTCCCGGTCCAGCGCTTCGCCGGTCAGGACTTCGGTCGGCTGGCTCAGCTCTTCGGCGGTCTGCCGGAGCGGGCTGGCGGTGACGACGACGGTGTCGAGGTCCTTGGCGGGCTGGTGGCGCGGATCCTTGCCGTCCCCGGTGCCGTCGGCATCGGCGGCGAACGCATGGAGCGGCACGGCGAGTGCCAGAGCGATGAAGAGCGGAGTGCGGACGGGATGTGGGAAACGCTGCATGGAATGAGTACACTTGAGGGGCGTATTTGAGATGTTATATTGTTTCAATTGAACGCTCCCCCTCCCAGAAGTCATGCCTCCTCTCGTCATGCGTCTACACAAGGCTGACCGCATCGGTTTCGCGGCGTCATTCCTGTGCGCGATCCACTGCGCGCTGTGGCCTTGGCTGTTCGCCCTGATGCCGGCTTTCGGGCTGGAGGCGAGTGGATGGATCGATTTCGACCAGGCGTTCGTGGTCTTCGCGACGGCACTCAGCGTGTCCACGCTCACCCTCGGCTGGCGTCGTCATCGCGCCTTCCACGCCTGGGCAATCCTGATCCCGGGCTTGGCGCTCATCTGGCTGGGCGCTTTCGGGCGCTTCCACATCCACGGCGGTGCGCACAGCGTGGTCATGACCACGGGAGGCCTGCTGCTGGCACTTGCGCACGTGGTGAACCTGCGCCTGACCCACGCACTGGCTCGCGACTGATCCCCGGCGTCCTGCCGCCCCGCCGTGGTAGCATGCGCGGCCCGCGGACCGCCGCGGATCCGCATCAAGCACGTTCACACCGCTTCAAGACAGTCATCGACGAGGATTTCGACATGGGCAAGGGCGACCGCAAGACCGCCAAGGGCAAGCGCTACAACTCCAGCTACGGCAACGCCCGTTCTCACGCCGTGACCAAGGCCGCCGGCACCGCCGCCGCGCCGGTCGCCAAGAAGACCGCCGCCAAGCCCGCCGCCAAGGCGCCGGCGAAGAAGGCCGCGGTGAAGAAGGCCGCCGCCAAGGAGTGATCGGGCCCGCCCGATCCGTTTCGAGACCCCGCTTCGGCGGGGTTTCGCGTTTCCAGGGCCTGAAAAATCAGCGCTGGGCCGCTGCCGGCACCCGCTCCAACTGGCCCTCGGCATAGTCGGTCGCGAACGGCAGGTCCTGCCGGTGGACGTAGCCGATGAAGCAGTCGCAGGCCCGGTTGGGGCAGGGGCGCGGGCCCAGCCGCCCGGCGAAGCTGCCGTCGTACAGGTTTCCCAGCGGTTCGGCGACGAAATGGCAGCGGCGCACGTCGCCGTCGCCGTCCACCGACAGTACCCGCTCGCCGGTCGCGCACGGCGAGCCGAGGCTCGGGGGCGGGTCGAGGCTGTAGCCGAAGTGCGGATCGACGCGCAGCAGACGCGCGATATCGCCCGCCGCGTAGTACCCGGCATCGCGGCCGTCGAAGGCATTCAGCCACAGCGGCACGTCCGCCGGCAACGCGGCGCGCAGCCGGTCGATGTCGTCGAACGCGTCGCGCAGCGCCACCATGCCCACGCTGAAACGCAGCCCGCGTCGGTGCAGTTCGCGGCAGCGCGCGACGAACGCCTCCAGCGAGACCTGTGTGGGATGCCATGTGCACCACAGCGCGAACGCGCGCGGATCGACGCGGTCCAGCCAGCGCAGGCCGATGCAGAGGTTGGTCTGGATGGCGACACGCCGCACGTGCGGCAGCCGGCTCAGCGCGATCATCGCCTCGCGGTAATGCTTTCGTACCAGCCCTTCGCCCCACGGCGTGAACAGGATCGACAGCGGCTGCCGCCACGCCGTCGCCCAGTCGACGAAACGCGCCAGGTCGGCGGCATCGCGCTGCAGCGTCGCGCGGGTGTCGCGGGTCTTGGCGAACGGGCAGTAGGCGCAGTCGTAGTTGCAGCTGCTCAGGCGGCCGCGGTAAAGCAGCGACAGATGCGCGGGCATCGCGGCATCGCGTTCGAGTTCGGCGAAGGCGGCTGGCGGCGTCCGCATGTCAGCGCTGCGCGTACTCGGCCATGCGCGCGAGGACCGTCGTCGACGCCAGCCACGGTCCCAGCGTGTCCGCACGGGCGAGGCCTTCATCGGTCGCCGCGAGCAGGCGGCCCTCGCGCCGCGCCAATCCCATCGGTTCCAGTTCGGCGAGTTGCGGCAGGTCGTCGAAGGCCTCGCTGCCGAAACGCATGCGCCAGGCATCGAGATCCAGTCCCGGCCGCACCAGCAGCGACTGGATCGCGTACCGCCTGCGCTGCTCCTCGCCGTCGAGCGCGAAACCGTGGCGTACCTGCGCGAAATCGGCGGCGCCGAGGGTCAGGTGCCGGGCGAGGATCGCGGCGACGCTGCGGCGTGAGACGCCGTATTCGTCGGCGTAGTGCAGCGACTGCGTGTAGGAACGCGCGCCGCAGCCGATCCCGACCATGCCGTCGTCCTGACAGCAATAGGCCGGGCCGGCGTCGTCGGCGGGTGCGTGCGGCGCGCGGAACATGCGCATCGACACCTGCGTGTAGCCTGCGGCAAGCAGGCGATCGCGGCCGGCGCGGTAGAGCGCCGGGCGATGGTCCGGCGCTTCCGGGGCGTCCCGGGCGGCATCGATCCGCCCGAGACCGGTGAGCGGACGCACGTACAGCGGATACAGGTACAACTCCTCCGGCGCGAACGCGAGCGCGCTGTCGATCGACGCGAGGAAGCTGTCGATGCTCTGCCCGGCGATGCCGTAGATCAGGTCGAGGTTGAGCGTCGGGAAGCGCTGCGCGCGGATCGCGGCGATCGCGCGTTCGACTTCGTCGCGCTGTTGCGGACGGACCAGCGCGCGGACCTCGGCGTCGCTGAAGCTCTGGATGCCCATGCTGATCCGGTCGATGCCGGCTTCGCGGCACAGCGCCATCTTCTCCGCGTCGACGGTGTCCGGCGACACCTCCATGCCCGACGGCAGCGTTCGCGGATCGACGCCGTGGCGGCGCAGCGACGCGAACAAGCGTGCCAACTGCGGCGTCGTCAGATGGCTCGGGGTACCGCCGCCGAGCGCGAAGCGCGCGTAGCGCGGGCCATCGAGGGCTTCGGTCGTGACCGCCAGCTGCAGGTCGAGCTGGGCGAGATAGCGTTCGATGGTGTCGTCGCTCGGCTTCGCCAGTGCGAAGAGGTTGCAGAAGCCGCAGCGATACGGACAGAACGGGATGTGCAGGTAAAGGAACAGCGCATCGCGCGCCTCGTCCGCCCACACCCCGCGCAGATCGCGCGGCGCCGGCAGCGTGCGGTACGCGGTCTTGTGCGGGTAGGAATACGAGTAGGCCTGGTAGGGCGGTGCGCGCAGCAGCGCGGCCAGCGACGGCGGGGCGAGGGAGGCGTTCACGGGGTCAGCAGGAAGTGCGCGTACGGGACGTGCAGCACCACGTCGTGGGCGAGGCGATGGCCATGGTAACCGTCCTCGCCGTAGGCGGTGCCGTGGTCGGAGCAGACAATGACGAAGGTCGGCGCGCGCCGGCGGGCGGCCGCGAACAGCGGCGCCAGCGCGGCATCGACGTATTCGAGCGCCGCGGCCTGCGTCCCGGGATCGTCCTCGACGGCGTCCGGCAGGTAATGCCGGTTGGGCTGGTGCAGCGCCGACGCGTTGAGGTAGGTGAAGCAGTGCCGCCCGCCGAGATCGTCCGAGGCCAGGCGCTCGCAGGCGAACGCCACCTGTCGTTCGGTGGAATCGAGCGCGGTCACGCCGAATTCCGGCCGCCAGTGCGCTTCGGCGAACAGCCCGGGCAGATCGCGTCCCAGCGCATTCGCCGGGTTGAAGAAGCCGACCCCGCCGATGCACAGCGTGTGGTAGCCCAGCGCCGCGAAGCCGCCGACGATGTCGCCGCTGTCGGGAAAGACCCAGGTGTTCGCGTCGATGGTCTCGCTGCCGGCGAACGCCAGCGCGAACGGGCGCGGATGCGGCCCGGGCCGTGCGGGCGTGGGCAGGAAGCCGGCGAAGAAGGCGCGATGCGCGGCATAGGTGAACGTGGCCGGCGTGTGTCGTCGTTCCCAGCCGCCGGGCGGCAGGTGCGGCGACAGCGTCGGCAGCCGACCGGCCTTGAAACAGGTCTGCGCGACGTCGAAGCGCAGCGTGTCGAGCACGACGAACAGCACGTCGTGGCTGCCGACGATCGCGTGCATGTCGAGCACGGGTGCGCGTGCGTCAGCCATGCCTGCGTGCCTCGCGTGCGGACGTCTGCGCGAGGCCGGCGAGCACCCAATCGGCCTGGTCGTCGGCCGGTTCCGCGCCGTCGCAACGTGCGTGTTGCACGTCGTCGCCGAAGGCGTTGGCTTCGAGCACGACGCAGCGGTCGCGCCCGGGGATCACGTCGAAGCCGATCATCGTGCTGCCGGGGAACGCGCGCGCCGCTCCGCGCACGGTGTCTTCGACCTGGGTCCACGTCGCGTCGTCGAGCAGCGACTGCGGATCGGCGCGGCGATTGCCCAGGTGCAGGTTGGTCATCGGCGCGGCCGCGATGCGGGCCATCCGCTGTCGCGGTTCGCCGGCGAAGGCGATCACGCGCAGGTCGTAGCAACTGCCCGAAAAGCCTGCGGCGCGCGGCTTCGGAATCCATGCCTCCGCATAGCAGTCCTGCGCGGCGAGCGCGTCGATCAGCGCTGCAATGCGTGCGCGCTCCGTGTAACGCTGCGGCGAAAGCCGGTTGAACAGTCGCGTGCGCCCGCCGTCGTCCACGACCTCGGCCGTGGTCCACGCGAGTTCACGTCCGTCGCGATGCCGGCGATACGCGACCACGCCCGCCGCCGCAGAGCCGTAGCGCGCCTTCACGAACACGCGATCGCAACCGTGCGCATCGAGCAATTCATGCAGGTGTGCATGGGAGGCCACATGCCCCAGTGCCGGCGGCACGTCGACGCCGGCCGCGATCAGCGCTTCGCGGCACGCCCACTTGTCGCACATGCGCAGGATGTCCTCGACCGGATTCAGCCAGCGCACCCGGCCTGCGGCAGCGTCCGCCTCGCGGGCGAGGGTGCGCAGCAGGTCGGCGAAGCCCGCGAACCACAGGTCGCGATGCGCGAGCGCATGGCCGTCGACATCGGCTGGCGGCGCGCCGTCGCGTTCGAGCAGGCGATGTCCGCGCCGCACCAGCGCGGCGTACAGGTCCGCGCTGGCGGCCGGGGCGTCGAGCTTGACCATAGTCGGCGTGCCGTCGTCGGCCGATGGCAACACGAGCGGCTGCTGCGGTGCGCGCAGGCGTTCGGCGTAGTCGATCACCGTTGCACGGCGCAGGCCGCGGTCGCGCAGCGCATGCTGCAGCCGGACGATGCGGCGATGTCCGGGGGCACCGAACACCGCCAGCGGCGCGTCGTGTGGTTTCACTCGGCGACGGCGACGTAGCGCTCCCCGTCGTCCTCGTCCTGCGGGTCGTCCAGCACGACGCGGCAAGGCAGCGCCTTCAGCTTCGCCTGCCATTCGGCGCCGATGTAGTGATGGCTGAGGTCGAGCGTCTTCAGTCCGGCCAGGTGCGGGCTCTCGCACAGCGCCTGCGCGCCGACGTCGCCGATCGTGCCCATCGAGAGGTCCAGCGTATCGAGTCGGCCCAGCCACGCGCGACCCGCGAGATGCTGCGCCAGCGCATCGCTGATCTGCGCATCGCGCAGGCCGAGGTAGTCGAGCCGCGAGGCATCGATGCCGTCGAGCAGCCGGTCGTAGGTGTCCGCGTCGCCCTCGAAGCCGTAGTTGTCGTCGCCGAGCCACAGTTCCAGCCGTTTCAGCGCGGGCAGCGTGGAGCCGGCGATCGCATCGGCGATGTCCCGCGGCAGTCCGCCGCATTCGATCGCCAGTTCCTCCAGCGCCTCGTGCGCGAACGGCGCGAGGGTCAGGCCGGAACTGCCGCGGATGCGCAGCGTGCGCAACTGCGGGAACGCGGCGAGCAGCGGGTTATAGCCGGTCTGGATGATCCACGAGATCTCGCAGTCCTCGAAGGTCATGTCGCCGACGAACAGCGCGCGCAGCGCCGGCAACTCGGCGCGGCGTTCGATCAGTCCATCAAGATAACCCTGCGGCGATGCGTCGTGCGCCTCGCTCCACGCGCCGATGATCAGCGCGTCGAGCGCGGTTATGTCGACCTGGGCGAAGAAGGCGTCGAGCAGATCGCGCTGGCTTTCGGCCGAATCGTAATCCTGGGTCAGCCGGAACACATGGGTGCGCACGGCATCGCGGGCGGGAACGGTGTCGCCCATGCGGAATTCGACGACGGGTTTGCCGAAGAAGCGTTCGAGAGTGTCGTTGACGGTCATGGATGGTCCTTGGCGCGTGCGCCGGTCAGGGAAGGAGAAATGGATTCGGTGAATTCAGTGCGCTCGGGCTTCGGTCGCGGCTTCCGCTTCGACCGCGCGCCACACCCGCAGCAGGTTGCCGCCGAGCAGTTTGCGCAGGTCGGCGTCGCGGTAGCCGCGCGCCTGCAGGCCGGCGATCAGGTTCGGGTAGTCGGCGACGGTCTTCAGGCCGTCGGGCAGCGCGCCGTCGACGCCGTCGAAGTCCGA
>JBGAFR010000086.1:0-14807 GCA_044227145.1 Lysobacteraceae bacterium | reverse complement strand
GATGCATGCGGTTCGCGAGATGTCCGGGGCCGTCGCCGCAGGCTGTTCCGGTGGTCACGTCCGGTCAACCCTGCCATTGGTCGTGCCGCATCCGGCTTGCGATCCCGGCCGTATCGCCCCATAACCCCTGTTCGTCCCCCCACGGCGCCCCCACGCATGTCCACGACCATGGCCGACCCCGCGGCTGCAGCCACCGTCTCCGCCATCGCCCCAACCGCCCCGCCCGCGCTCGCCGTCGAAGGCCTCGGCAAGCGCGTCAAGCTGCCGGGCAGTGAGCTGACCATCCTCGACGGCATCGACTTCCGGATCGCGGCGGGCGAGCGCATCGCAGTGGTCGGCGCTTCCGGCTCCGGCAAGAGCACGCTGCTGGCGCTGATGGCGGGCCTCGACGTGCCGACCGCCGGCCGGGTGCTGCTCGACGGCGCGTCGCTGTCGACGCTGGACGAGGACGGTCGCGCGAAGGTGCGCGGGGAGAAGGTCGGTTTCGTGTTCCAGAGTTTCCAGCTGCTGCCGTCCCTCACCGCACTGGAGAACGTGATGCTGCCGCTGGAGCTGCGCGGCGATGCCGATCCGGAGACGCCGGCACGCGCCATCCTCGATCGCGTCGGCCTGGGCGAACGCCTCGGTCACTATCCGCGGCAGCTGTCGGGCGGTGAGCAGCAGCGCGTCGCCCTGGCGCGGGCGTTCGTGACCCGGCCGGCGCTGCTGTTCGCGGACGAACCCACGGGTAATCTCGACACCCGCACCGGCGAGGCGATCATCGAACTGCTGTTCGGATTGAACGCCGAGGCCGGCACGACGCTGGTGCTGGTGACCCACGACGCCCGACTCGCCGAGCGGTGCGATCGCCAGCTGCGGCTCGACAGCGGCCGGCTGGTGAGCGCATGAGGACGCTGGCGCTCGCGTGGCGCCAGTTGCGTCGCGACCTCGCCGCCGGCGACATCCGCATCCTGATCGCGGCGCTGGTGCTGGCGGTCACCGCGGTCACCGCGGTCGGCTTCGTCACCGACCGCGCCGGGCGCGCACTGGCGATCGAGGCCAACCGCCTGCTCGGCGGCGACGCGGTGGTGCGCGGCGATGCGCCGATCGGCGGCGCGATCCTGGCTGCGGCGCAGGCGCCCGGGCTCCAGCGCACCGAGGTCGCCGAACTGCCGACGATGATCCGGCTCGGCCGCGGCGACACCGCGAAACTCAAGCTCGGCGAGCTGCGCGCGCTCGGCGCGGGCTTCCCGCTGCGCGGCAGCTTCCGCATCGTCGACGGCACCGGCGAACACGTCGTCGAGAACGGTCGACGGCGCGAAACTCGGCGATCACGCTGCGCGGCAGCTTCCGCATCGTCGACGGCACCGGCGAACACGTCGTCGAGAACGGTCCGGCCAAGGGCGCGCTGTGGCTGAGTCGCGCCGGTGCCGATGCGCTGGGCGCGAAACTCGGCGACACGATCGCGCTCGGCACCTCGGAGTTCCGGCTCGCGGCGCTGGTGCTGCAGGAACCCGACGGCGGCATCGATTACTTCAATGTCGCGCCCAAGGTCTTCGCGTCGATGGACGACCTCGCCGGCACCGGGCTGGTGCAGCCGGGCAGCCGCATCGAATACAAGCTGGTCGTTGCCGGCGATGCGACCGCGGTCGAACGCTTCACGCGCGGCGCGCGCGCGGCGCTCGGACGCGGGCAGAAGCTGGAGACGATCGCCGATGCGCGGCCGGAGATCCGTTCCGCGCTCGACCGCGCCGGACGCTTCCTCGGCCTCGCCGCGCTGGTGTCGGTGGTGCTGGCGGCGGTGGCCGTCGCGATGGCCGCGCGCCGGCACAGCGAACGGCATCTCTCCGGCGCCGCGGTGATGCGCTGCCTCGGCGCGCAGCAGCGCACGCTGGTGGCGATCCACATCGGCGAACTGGCGATCCTCGGCGTGATCGCGAGTGCGGTCGGCGTCGTCATCGCGTTCGTCCTGCAGTGGGCGGTGGGTGCATGGCTGGCCGATGCGCTGAAGGTGTCGATCCCGTCCGCAGGCGTGTGGCCCGCGCTGCGCGGACTGGGGGTGGGCCTCGTCGTCTTGCTGGCCTTCGGTGCGCCGCCGGTGCTGGCGCTGCGCCGGGTGCCGGCGCTGCGCGTGCTGCGCCGGGATCTGGACGCCACCGAGCCCAGCGCCTGGGCGGTCGGTGCGGCCGGTTTCGCCGGGCTCGCCGCGCTGCTGTGGTGGCAGGCCGGTTCGGCGACGTTGGGCCTGACCATGCTCGCCGGCATCGCGCTCACCCTCGCGGCGCTGGCTGCGGTGGCGTTCGCGCTGATCGCACTGGTGCGGCGGCTGCGCACGCGCCTGCGCGGCAGCCTGCGTTATGGCCTGGCGAACGTCAGCCGCCGTGCCGGCACCAGCGTGGCGCAGGTGTCGGCCTTGGGCCTCGGCTTGATGGCGCTGCTGCTGCTGACCTTCGTGCGCACCGACCTGCTCGACCGCTGGCGGCTGTCGCTGTCGGCGGACGCGCCCAACCGTTTCATCGTGAACGTCCAGCCCGACCAGATGGCCGCGGTACGCGACTACATCGCCGGGCAAGGGGTCGCGCCGCCGACGCTGTTCCCGATGATCCGGGCGCGGCTGGTCGGCTACAACGGCCGCGCCGTCACCGGCGCCGACTTCGCCGGTCGCGGCGACCAGGCGAAACGGCTGGCCGAACGCGAGTTCAACCTGTCGATGGCCGACGGCGTGGGCGACGACAACGCGGTGGTCGAAGGGAAGATGTGGCCGGCGCGCAAGCTGGCGAAGCCGGAACTGTCGGTGGAGCAGCGCTTCGCCGAATCGCTGGGTTGGCACGTCGGCGACCGGGTCGCGTTCGATGTCGCCGGACAGCGCTTCGAGGCCACCATCACCAGCCTGCGCACGGTGCAGTGGGAAAGTTTCCGCCCCAACTTTTTCGTCGTCGCCTCGCCCGGCGCGCTCGACGGCTACGCCGCGAGCTACATCACCGCGGTGAAGGTGCCGCCGACGGCGCAGGGCTTCACCGCCGGGCTGGTCGAGCGCTTCCCGAACCTCACCGTGATCGACGTCGACGCGATCCTCACCCAGGTCCGCAGCATCGGCGACCAGGTCGCGACCGTGGTGCAGGTCGTGTTCTGGTTCTCGCTGGCGGCCGGCGTGCTGGTGCTGCTGGCGGCGGTCAGCGCCAGCCAGGACGAGCGCCTGCGCGAGGGTGGCGTGATGCGCGCACTGGGCGGCAGCCGTCGCCAGTTGCGGCTCGCGCAGGCCTCCGAGTTCGCGGCGATCGGCCTGCTCTCGGGCACGGTGGCCGCGATCGCCGCGAGTGTGCTGGCCGGTGTCGTCGCCACCCGCGTGTTCGACCTGCCGTGGAAGATCGACTGGGCGATGGCCGCCACCGGTGCAGGCCTCGGCCTGCTCGCGGCGCTGGTCGCCGGCCTGTTCGCCACGCGGCGCGTGCTGGACGTGGCGCCGTCGGTGGTGTTGCGGGAGCTGGAGAGCTGAGCGAATTTCGCGGGAGAGCAGATCTTTCCCGTGGGAGGGACGGAAGTCGCGACAGGGTTTGGATCGTCTTTCCGTCATTCGTCGCGACTTGACCGGCCTCCGTCTGTTGAAAACCGTCGCTCCCACGGGATCGGTCGCGGCGGTCGAGACCGGCCTCACTCCTCCGCGTAACGTGCGAGTTCGTCCAGCTCAGCCTGCGCCTTGCGCAGGCTGCTGCCGGCGGCCGCATCGTCGAGGCGCTTCGCGAGCGCTTCGCGGCCGGGCCGGCGCAGCCAGCGGAAGAAGCCGAGCGTCGCGACGAGGCCGACCGCGCCGCTCGCGAACCATGCCCACGCCGCCGGCGGAAACGACGCGCCGGTCTCGTGCGCGTGCAGCGACAGCAGGATCACCGGCGGCACCATCCACAGTACCCACCAGGGCAGTCCGACTACCATGCCGCCGATCAGGTAGGCGCGGCGCAGCTTCGCAAGCCGTTGCTGCAGCTCCACCACCGGCAGGCTGCGATCGATGCCGGCGATGCCTTCGAGTACGACGCCGGCGGCGATGATCGTGACGATGCCATAGGCCTGCACCACGATGCCGGCGACGAGGATGGCGGTGACATCGCCGAGGTGTCGCCACAGCCACAGGCCGGCGATCAGCATGACGATGCCGAATGCGATCTGCGCCACCTGGCCTCGGAACAGCGGGCGCAGGCTGGACCGGATGCGGCCGGTCTTCTGCTCGTGCAGGATCGCGAGCTGGAGGGTGTTCTGCTGATGGAGGTGACGGTCCAACAATTGCCAGGTCTGCTTGAGTTCGTCGAGTTCCATGGTCGTGTCCATGTGTGCGGGGCCTCGTGGGGGAGGTCAGGGGATGTCGGAAGCCGCGAGCTGTTCGCGGATGCGTTGCTTGAGTCGGTTGAGCTTGGTCGAGACGTTGCTTTCGGTGAGGCCGAGCACGTCGGCGATCTCGCGCTGGCTGCGTTCGTCCAGCCACAGCAGGAGCAGGGCGCGGTCGAGCGGCGGCTGGCGGTCGATCACCGCGTACAGGGCGCGGACGCGCTCGTCGCCGTCGTCGCCGTCCTCCACCGCGAGCGCCGGGTGGTCGTCGTGGTCGTCGATCGACACCAGCGGCGCCTGCCGTGCGCCGCTGCGGACGTGCGAGATCGCCACGTTCAGCGCGATCCGGTACATCCAGGTGGTGAACGATCGCGCCGGATCGTAGCCGGGATACGCCCGCCACAGCTGGGCGGCGATCTCCTGCACGAGGTCCTGGCGATCGTCCGGGTGGCGGCAATAGGCGTTCGCGACCTTGAACACGATGCCGCGGTGCGTGTCGAGCAGGGCGGCGAAGCGGGTGCGGGTCGAATCCATCGGGAGGTCGGCGGCGATCACGGCGGCGTGGAATGGCTGGGATGCTCACATGATTCGCGCCGACGGGAGAAATCTCACACGCCAGTCTCGCGACCGCCGCCTACAATGCCCGTCCGTCCCGGCCCTTCCACGCCCGCCATGTCCTCCGATCGCGGCGATCCCGCCCTCGAAACCCTGATGCTGCCTTTCGCCACCGGCGCGCTGGCCTGGCCGACGGACGGCGGCACGCTGTTCCTGCGCGCCCGCGACGGCTGGCCGCTGCGCGGGGTCGCGCGCGACGGGCTGGTCTGCGAACAGACCTTCAAGCCGGAGGCCGACGCCCTCGTGCGCGCCGGGCGCGACGTGCGCGATCCCGAGGCCGTCGCCCCCGCCACGTTCCCGCTCGTCCTCGTGCTGCCGCCGCGCCAGCGCGAGGAGGCGCGTGCCTCGCTCGCGCGTGCGGTGCGTGCCTGCGCGCCGGGCGGCACCGTGGTCGCCTGCGCGGCGAACGACGAGGGCGCGAAATCGGTCGAGGGCGATCTGAAACGACTCGCCGGTCTGTCCGGCACGCTGTCCAAGCACCACTGCCGCGTGGGCTGGACGCGGATCGATCCGGGGGCGGTCGATCCCGCGCTGCTCGAGGACTGGGCTGCGCTGGAAGCGCCGCGCCCGATCCTCGACGGCCGTTTCGTCAGTCGTCCGGGCGTGTTCGCCTGGGATCGCGTCGATGCGGCGTCGGTACTGCTCGTCGCGCACCTGCCGGCGGAGCTCGCCGGTCGCGCCGCGGATCTCGGCTGCGGTTGGGGCTATCTGTCGGTCGAGCTGCTGCAGAGCTGTCCGGGCATCGCGTCGCTGGACCTGTACGAGGCCGAGGCGCGTGCGCTCGACCTGGCGCGCCGCAATCTCGCGCCGTTCGGCGAGCGCGTGCCGCTCGATTTCCACTGGCACGACGTCACCGCGGGCCTGCAAACCCGCTACGACGCCATCGTCAGCAACCCGCCGTTCCACGCGCAGGGTCGCGCCGATCGTCCGGACATCGGCCGTGCCTTCATCGCCGCGGCGGCGGACGCGCTGAATCCCGGTGGCCGGCTGTGGCTGGTCGCGAACCGGCACCTGCCCTACGAGGCGGTGCTCGACGCGCGCTTCGCCGAGGTGCGTGCGGTGGCGCAGGCGCAGGGCTTCAAGGTGATCGCGGCGACCAAGCGGTGAACAGCCTGTCGATGAGTGGCGAGACGACGAGAACGAACCGATGAAACTCCTGCGCCGCATCGCCAATCTCGGCTACGGCAGCCGCAAGCAGGTCACCGCGCTGTTCCGCGAGGGCCGCGTGACCCATGCGAACGGCGACGTGCTGTACGCCGACGATGAGCTCGACGTGCACGCGCGCCACGAGGACGTGCGCATCGACGGCGAGCCGCTGGATCCCGAGCCGGGCCTGCTGCTGATGTTGCACAAGCCGGTCGGCGTGACCTGTTCGACCAAGGACCAGGGGCGGTTGGTCTACGACCTGCTGCCGCCGCGGTTCCGCGTGCGCGATCCGCTGCTGTCGACGGTGGGCCGCCTCGATCGCGAGACCAGCGGCCTGCTGCTGTTCACCGACGACGGCGCGCTGCTGCACCGGATCATCTCGCCGAAAGTCGAGCTGCCGAAAGTCTATGAAGCGACACTGGCGCAGCCGCTGCGCGGCGACGAGGCCGCGGTGTTCGCAAGCGGCACGTTGATGCTGGAATCCGAGACGAAACCGTTGCTGCCGGCGGAGCTGGCGGTGCTCGACGAAAGACGCGTGCGGCTCGTGCTGCACGAAGGCCGCTACCACCAGGTGCGGCGGATGTTCGCGGCCGTTGGCAATCATGTCGACGCGCTGCACCGGCCGCAGATCGGTGGTCTGGCGCTGGATGATCTTGCGGAGGGCGCGTGGCGGCCGCTCGACGATGCCGATCGCGATCGGTTGTTCGCCGGAGCGCCCGCATGAGTCCAATCCCGTTCGTCCCCGAGGCCGTGCTGTTCGACATGGACGGCCTGATGCTCGACAGCGAGCGGGCGATCATCGACTGCTGGCGCGAGGCCGCGCGCGAGCTCGAGCTGGACGTCGACGACGACCTGTGGTTCCGCATGATCGGCATGCACGACCGCGACTACGTGCCGCTGATGCTTCGCACGATGACCGAAGCGCAGGTCCGTGCGCTGCGCGAGGGTTGCTATGCGCGCTACCGGCAGCGGATCGAAGTCGGCATGCCGCTGCAGCCGCACGTGCTCGAGGTGCTCGGCGAGCTGCAGGTCCGCGGCGTGCCGCGCGCGGTGGTCACCTCCACCCATCGCGAACGTGCGCTGCGCAAGCTCGAGACCAGCAATATCGCGCGGTTCTTCGAGATCGTGGTCACCGGCAGCGACGTGATCGAACCCAAGCCCGCGCCCGAAGGCTATCTCAAGGCCGCGACCGCGCTGGGCGTCGATCCGCTGCGCTGCGTGGTGTTCGAGGACTCGGCGTTCGGCGTGCGCGCGGCGCTCGCCGCAGGCATGACGCCGGTGCAGGTGCCGGATCTCGTCGAACCCGACGCAACGACGCGGGCGCTGGGGCATCGGATCGTCGCCTCGCTGGGCGAGGCGTATGCACTGGTGAGGCCATCGCTCGGGTGACCCCCTCCCGACCTCCCCCTGCGCGATGCGCAAGGGGAGGGGATGTGCTCCCTCCCTTTCGCCGCAGGCGAAGGGGAGGGCCGGAGAGGGGTAGAAGCAGAGGTGGCCTCAGCGCTCGTCCAGCAGCCTGCGCAGCCCATCCAGCCCCAGCTTCTCCATCGTCTCAAGATTGCGCCGCACGATCGCGTCCGGGTCCGGGTACGCCGCGACCGCGCGGTCGAGACTGTCCTCGCGGATCAGGTGCAGGGTGGGGTAGGGTGCGCGGTTGGTGCCGTTGCCCGGGTCGTCGCGGTCGGTGTCGGCGAACTGGTAATGTGGATGGAAGCTCGCGACCTGCAGCACGCCGTCGAGGTCCAGCGCTTCGATCAACGCGTCGACGCGGTCGAGGAAATCGTTGTACTCGACGAAGTCGGTCAGCACCCGCGGGTGCACCAGCAGCGTGGTATCGATCTCCTCGGCGGGCGTGTCGCGCAGGCGCAGCAGCTCCTCGGCGAGTTCCTCCAGCAGATCGTCCTCCAACTCCGCGTCGCTGAGCGCGAAGCGCACCTGCCGCTTGACGTACACCGCCTTGGCGAACGGGCAGAGGTTGAGCCCGATCACTGCGCGTTCCAGCCAGCGGCGGATGGCGGCGAGTTCAGGGGCCTCGTCGATCGTCGCGTGGTCCACTTCGGCCTCAATCCCGGAAGTTGTCGAACTGCAGCGGCCGTTCGAAGGTCTGGCCGCGGAGCAGCGCCATCGCCGCCTGCAGGTCGTCGCGCTTCTTGCCGGTGACGCGCAGCTTGTCGCCGTTGATCTGCGAGTCGACCTTCAGCTTGGCATCCTTGATCGTCGTCTGGATCTTCTTGGCGAGGTCGCGTTCGATGCCCTGCTTGACCGTGATCTTCTGCCGCGCGCCGCCGAGGTTGGTCTCGATGTCGCCGAAGTCGAGGCAGCGGGCGTCGATGCCACGGGCGATCAGCCGGGCGCGCAGGATGTCGGTCATCTGCTGCAGCTGGAATTCGCTGGGCGCGGACTGGGTGATGAGCTTGTCGTCGAGCGCGAACTTCGCCTCGACGTTCTTGAAGTCGAAGCGATTGGCCAGTTCGCGATTGGCCTGGTCGACGGCGTTGGTCAGCTCGTGGACGTCGACTTCCGAGACGATGTCGAAGGAGGGCATGGCGATGATCTTCTTGCGGAGATCATAGGTTAGCCGATGCAGGGCGGGCCTTGGCCCGCCGATACGACCGTTCCGTGTCGGAACACGATGATCGAAGCGGCTTCGATCATCATGCGAGTCGATCCGATGCGCCGAGATGGCGGGCCAGGGCCCGCCCTACTGCTTCACCAGCTCCACGCGCCGGTTCTGGGCGCGCCCGTCCTCGGTGCCGTTGTCGGCGACCGGCTTGTCCTGGCCGAAGCCCTTGGACGACAGCCGCGCCGGGTCGATGCCGAGGCCGACCAGCGCGCCGAGCACGCTGCGCGCGCGGGCGGTGGACAGTTCCTGGTTGTGCGCCGGCGTGCCGGTATTGTCGGTGTGGCCTTCGATCGACAGCTTCAGCGCGGCGTCGCCATCGAGCAGCTTGCCGATCTCGGCGATCACCGGCTGCGCGTCGGGGCGCAGGGTGGCCTTGTCGGTGTCGAAGTTGATGTGCAGGGCGACCCGGCCGTCCTTGTCGATCGCCTGCTTCATCGCCGCGGCGTCGAGGAAGCCCAGCGACTGCTTCATGCCTTCCTTTTCCAGCACCACGACGAAGCCGTGGACCGGGAACACGCCGGTGCTGACGTCGATCCACCATTCCTTGCCGCCCTGGCGCAGCAGGTAGGTGTCGTGGTGGTAGTCCGGCACCTGCGGCGCGGCATAGTTGACCTTCTCCAGCGCGTCGCGGCCGCCAACGGCGTCCATCACCGGGTAGGTGTACTGGGTGTCGTTGATCTTCTTCGCGCCCAGGGCCAGCGCCGCGTTTTCGTAGTTGCGCAGGAATTCGGTCTCGGTGTAAGTGCGCTTGCCGCCGGCGAGATTGAAGCGGTCGTGGAAGATCTTTCCCTCCACCGGCACGGCCTTGCCGCCGGCGAGGAAGAACTGGCGGTCGAAGTTCACCAGCTTGTCCTTTTCGTCGTAGGTGCTTTCCATGCCGTCGGGAATGGCGAAGAACGGGAACGGCGGCAGGGTCGCGGTGCTCTCGGGGACGCTGGCGGGATCGAAGTCGGCGGCAGGCGCCGGGGCGGGCGGCGGCGTCTCGGCAGGCGCCGGGGTCGCGCTGGCGTCCGGGGCCGGGGTGGCCGGCGCCGCTTCTGCGGGCGGGGCTTCGCGCTTGCAGGCGGGCAGCACGAGCAGGCAGGTCAGCAGGCAGGACAACGACAGCGCGCGCGCGGCGTTCGACGGCATGGCGGGACACTCCGGGACGTGGAAGGACGGAGTGTAGAACGCCGGAACCACCGCCGGCGGGTCAGCCGCGACACGATGTTGCGCATGCCGGGCTGGTGCGGTGCGTCATCCACCCGCATGCTGGGCGCATGCCACCCTCGATCGTCTCCACTCGCCATCCCTGGGGCGCGGCCCTGCGCATGCTCGTCGCCGTCGCCTGTTTCGCGCTGATGGACGCCGGCCTCAAGCTGCTGTCCGCGCGCTATCCGCCGTTCCAGGTCGCCTCGCTGCGGGGCGCGGCCTCGCTGCCGTTCGTGCTGGCGTGGACACTGGCGACGGTCGGGCCGAGGCCGCTGCTGCGGGTGCGCTGGCCGCTGCACCTGCTGCGCGGCGTGCTGGGCGTGGTGATGATGGTCGCGTTCGTGTACGCGCTGCGCACGCTGCCGCTGTCCACCGCCTACACGCTGTTCTTCGTGGCGCCGATGATGATCACCGCGCTGTCGGTCCCGGTGCTGGGCGAACGCGTCGGGCCGCGGCGCTGGGCGGCGATCGCGGTCGGCTTCCTCGGCGTGATGGTCGTGCTGCGTCCGACCGGCGAGGGCGTGCTGACCCTGGCCGGGGTCGCGGTGCTGCTGTCGGCGCTGGGTTACGCGGTCTCGGCGATCACCGTCCGCGTGCTGGCGCGGACCGACAGCAGCCAGGCGATGGTGGTGTGGCTGCTGACCAGCATCGCCCTCGGTGCCGGCGCGCTGGCCGCGCCCGGCTGGGTGCCGGTGGCGGCGGGGGACCTCGGGTTGATCGCCGGCGTCGGCGTGGCCGGCGCGCTCGGCCAGTACTTCGTGACCGAAGCCTTCCGCCATGGCGAGGCCTCGTCGATCGCGCCGCTGGAGTACACCGCGCTGCTCTGGGGCGTGCTGCTGGATTTCGGTCTGTGGCATGTGTTGCCCGACTGCGTGACCTGGGTCGGGGCAGGGATCATCGTCGCCAGCGGCCTGTACCTGCTGCACCGGGAACGGGTGCACCTCGAGGCGGAGCACCCCTGATTGCGTCCTGTCCTCCCGCGGGCGTGTCCCGCGTAATGCTCCGGTTGTCCGCCACCCAACCACCGGAGTCCCCGCGATGTCCCGCAAGCTTCCGTTGTCGAAGACCGCCCTTGCCCTCGGCCTGACCGCCGCCTGCATCGTGGCCGCCCATGCCGCCCAGTCGCGTCTGCCGCTGCGCGCCGACGCCCCCCGCGGCGTGGCCGCCGACCTGCAGAACTACCCGCAGCAGCGTCTGCTGGCCCAGCGGGCCGGACAGGCCAAGATCGCGCAGGCCAGGATCGCCCCGGCCGCCCGCACCGGCGTCACCGCGAAGCTGGCGCCGCCGCTGTACCCGGTGACCACCGACGAGGTCTACGACGTCGACTCCTTCGGCCGCAACGTGCGCTGGCTCGGCCTGACCAGCGCCTTCGTCAACGTGACGACCGGCTGCCCCAAGCCGACGACGCCGGACGAGTACTGCCAGGAGATGAATCCGGCCGTCGGCGCCACCACCAGCTTCACCTTCAACGACGCCGCGCGCATCAAGCTGCCGAAATACGCCAGCAACTCGATCCTGTGCTACTGGTTCTCGCCGCTGCTGACCTACACGTGGAACAACCCGACCGGATCCCGGGTCATCGGCCAGTTCCGCTACTCGCCGACCCTGACCATCGAGAACCCGGTGCTGGCCGATCCCAGCCTGATCGACCCGACCACCGGCGTGCCGTTCGGTGGGCAGTTGCAGACCTCGATGACGTCCAGCGAGCTGTTCCAGGAGGCGCTGGAGCCCGGCGTGACCCTGACCGAGCGTACCCGCGATTCCACCATCTGCATGGCCGGCCTGATCAGCCACAAGTCGCTGATCGAGAACTACGGCCTGACCCCGGCGCAGGCCGACGATTTCTTCGCCAATCCGATGACTGTGAAGATGAACGTCACCGGCAGCGTCCGTTACGTGGCGGACGCCTCGATGGTCTTCGGTCTGCGCATCGTCGGCGACTGATCCGCGCGGCCGTTGCCCGCGCCGCCGGCGCGGGTGGCGGCCCGACGCAGCCCGGGCAGCCTCAGGCTGTCCGTTCCGCACCGGGCGCCGCGTTGTGCCCGGTACCGTCCCCGTACCGGCCCAACCCGGAGCACATTCCATGCAACGCAAGCATCTGATCGGTCTCGCCGTCGCCGTGGCCCTCGCCTCGCTCGCCGTCCACGCGCAGCAGAAGGCCCCGTCGCGACACGAGATCGCCGAAGCCGTTTCGTCCGATCTTCCCGCCCGTCGCGCCCAGCCGCAGCCCGGCGCCCGCGCGATGGCCGCGAAGGTCGCCGCGGCGCACGCCGGCGTGGCCAAGGCCGCCGGCCCCACCGTCGACGACGTGTACGACGTCGATTCGTTCGGCCGCCCCGTCGTCTACCTCGGCCTGGCCAGCGCCTTCATCAACCTGAGCGACACCTGCCCGACCGATCCGTCCAACCCGGACGAACTGTGCACCGTGCTCAATCCGGCGCCGGCCCTCACCGCCTTCAACTACGAGGACTCCGCCCACATCACGCTGCCGGCGAAGTCGACCAACTCGCTGCTGTGCTACTGGTTCTCGCCGCTGCTCAACGTGACCTGGAGCAATCCCGGCGCCACCCCGACGCTGGGCCGGCTGCGCTACAACCCGACCCTGACCGTCGAGAACCCGGTGCTGGACGACCCGGCGCTGATCGATCCGACCACCGGCGTGCCGTTCGGCGGCCAGCTGCTCACCTCGATGAGCTCCAGCGAGGTCCTGGTGACGCCGCTGGATCCGGGCCAGACCTTCGCCGAGCGCACCCGCGACTCCACCGTCTGCATGGCGGGGCTCATCTCGAAGCAGGCGCTGATCGACAACTACGGCCTCACCGAGGCCCAGGCGAAGGCGTTCTTCAGGAAGCCCACCACGATCCGCCTCAACGTCAGCGGCAGCGCGCAGAACATCGCGTTCGCCTCGATGGTGTTCGGTCTGCGCATCGTCGGCGACCAGCGCTGAGCTTCCCGTCGCACGCCCCCCGAAGCCCGGCCCCGCGCCGGGCTTCGTCGTTCGCGGGACCGGCGTCGCGCGTGCCGCAGCGCGCCATGACGCGGCCATCGCCGAGGCGTAGGCTGCCGCCCACCCTCCAGCGGAGCAGGGCGATGACGGTGCGGCATGCGGCGGGATCGCCGAACTGGTTCGAACTGGGCACGACCGATCCGACGTCGGCCGAAACCTTCTATGCCGGGCTGTTCGGATGGGAGCCGGTGCACAGCGCGATGCCGGACGGCGGCACCTACACGATCTTCCGGCTCGACGGGCGCGAGGCCGCGGCGGTGTACCCGCTGACGGCCGAGCAGCGGGCGCAGGGGATGCCGTCGTCCTGGGGCGTGTACTTCCAGGTCGACGACGCCGATGCGGCCGCGGAGGCCGTCGTCGCGGCCGGCGGCCGGGTCCACGTGCCGCCGTTCGAGGTGATGCAGCACCTGCGCATGGCGGTCTGCGCCGACCCGGAGGGCGCGATGTTCATGGTCGGCCAGCCGCGCCAGCATCCGGGCGTGGGCGCGATCCGCGAGTCCAACGCCGTGTGCTGGGCGGAACTGGCCACCCGCGACCTCGACCGCGCGGACGCGTTCTACACCACGGTCCTCGGCTGGATAATGCAGGCGCACCATGCTTCGCCGCCGGATACCTACCGCATCTTCGGCAACGCCGACGGCATGCTCGGCGGGCTGCTGCGGATGACGCCGGAGTGGGGCGACATGCCCTCGCACTGGGCGATCTACCTGCAGGTGGAGGACGTCGATGCCGTCGTGGAACGGGCGCAGGCGCTGGGTGGACGGCTGGTGTTCCCGGCCTTCGACGCACCGCAGGTCGGCCGCATCGCGCGGATCGAGGATCCGACCGGCGCCGGCTTCTACGTCATCCGATTCGTCGAACCGGTCTGAGCCGCCGCGCACACCGCATGCGCACCATACGCGGGCGCATCGCGCGCGGCTGAATACGTTTGCGCCGCATACGCGCGCGACCTGGCGCGCGCCGCGGTTGGCGTGCGCGGCCTCCGCGTCCACAATAGCCCGTCGTCCACTCCTCCTGCGGCGCCGCCGGCTCGCATCCGCGCCGCGCCATCGAGACCCTCGCACAAGGCCACGCCATGACCGCATCGAAGGAAGCCCGCGTCCCCGACATCGGCGATTTCACCGACATCCCGGTGATCGAGATCCTCGTCGCCGTCGGCGACACCGTGGCGAAGGACCAGGGCCTGGCGACGCTGGAGTCGGACAAGGCGACGATGGAAGTGCCCGCGCCGTTCGCCGGTGTCGTGCGCGAACTCAAGGTGAAGCTCGGCGACAGCGTGTCCGAAGGCAGCGTGGTGGCGATGATCGAGCCGGCCGAGGCCGGCGAAGCCGCTGCCGCAACGCCGCCGGTGCCGAAGCCGGTCGCCGATCCGCTGCCGCCTGCGCCTGCACCGCCCGCACCCGCGCCGTCGGCCCCGGCGCCCGCGCCTGCGCCTGCTGCGGTGACCGCCGCCGCACCGATGGGCGCCGGCCTGCCGCCGGTGCGTTTCGAGGCCGACGCCGTGTTGCCGGACAAGGTGCCGCACGCCAGCCCCGCGGTGCGCCTGTTCGCCCGAGAGCTCGGCGTCGACCTGGCCCGCGTCGCCGGCTCCGCCCGCGGCGGCCGGATCACGAAGGAAGACGTGCAGGGGTTCGTGAAGGCGGCGATGCAGGGCGGTGCGTCCTCGGGCGGTCCCACCGTCGTCTCCGGCGGCGGCCTCCAACTGCTGCCGTGGCCGAAGGTCGACTTCGCGAAGTTCGGCGAGATCGAGGTCCGCGACCTGTCGCGCATCAAGAAGCTCTCCGGCGCGAACCTCGCCCGCAACTGGGCGATGATCCCGCACGTCACCCAGCACGACGAGGCCGACATCACCGACCTCGAAGCGCTGCGCGTGCAGCTCAACAAGGAACACGAGAAGGCCGGCGTGAAGCTGACCATGCTCGCGTTCCT
>JBGAFR010000085.1:0-14731 GCA_044227145.1 Lysobacteraceae bacterium | reverse complement strand
GCCGCCGGCACGCTGCGCGGCATCGCCACGCTGGCCGAGGGCGTCGCCGACGACGACCCCGCCCTCTCGGCCGACCTCGGCACGTTCGGCGACGGCGCGCTGCTGGCGATCACCGTCGAGAACCCCGGCGCCCGCGGCCAGGAGCCGCATCGCTACCAGGGCCTGGTCGGGCTGGACGCACCGCGCCTGTCGCAGGCGTTCGAGGCGTATTTCGACCGGTCCGAGCAGCTCCCCACCCGCCTGCTGCTGGCCGCGGACGGCACCCGTGCCGCCGGGCTCATGCTGCAGAAGCTGCCCGGCGACGCCGGCGACCTGGACGGCTGGGAGCGGGCCAGCGCCCTGTTCGACACGCTCGGCATCGCGGAGCTGCTCGACACGCCGGTCGACCTGCTGCTGCACCGGCTGTTCCACGAGGAAGGCGTGCAGGCGCTGGGCGAACGCCCGCTGCGGTTCGCCTGCTCCTGCTCGCGGGACCGGGTGTCGGCGATGCTCGAATCGCTGGGCGAAGCCGAGTCCCGCGAGGCGGCGGCCGGCCACGGCGGCCTGGTCGAGGTGCGCTGCGAGTTCTGCGGCGAGACCTATCGCTTCACCGGCGACGATCTCGATCGTCTGTTCGCCCCCCGGCCCGCGGCCTCGGCCGCCCCGGAGCGACTGCAGTGACGGCCGTGCCGGGTCCGTCACAGTTCCGGGCCGCGTTCACGATTGTTAAAGAACCATAAATCTGCTAGCCTGACTTTCGATGGACCCGTGACAGGAACTCGACCGCCCGAAGGCGGTCCGACCAAGACCATGCACCGCCGCGCCCTGCCCCTGCTGATGCTGCTCGCCGCCGCCCTGGCGACGACTGCGCATGCGCAGTCGCGGCCCGCCGGCGACCGCGTCGAGCTGCCGATCTGGAACAAGGCCAGCGGCGAAATCGAAGGCATCGTGGTCCTGGAACCCACCGACGTGGCCAAGAGCCGCTCGCTGGCCCGCTTCGGCGTCCGCCATCTCGACACCACCCTCGGCCTGAGCGAAGGCGATTCGCTCGGCCTGCTGTGCGACCACAAGCCCGGCCTCAACAGTGCCCTGAGCAGCCTGGCCGCGAACTGCGTGCTCGCTTCGGTGCCCGCGGCCCGCCGCACCGGCGCCGCCGCGGTCTTCCAGCGTGGCGGTACCCAGCTCGGCGTCAGCGCCGGCAGCACCCGCGGCGCCGTTCCGGCGTGGATGAGCCCCGGGAACGGCATCAACGGCCGGGTCGACCTCAACGACATCACCATCTTCAGCCAGAAGGCCCTGCCCCGCGAAGGCTACGTCTCGATCGCCGGGACCGTGGCCAAGGCCCGCCTGCAGAGCCCGTCCGAGATCCCGGGTTTCAGCGACCGCTGGACCTCCCGCCAGCTCAACCTGGGCGGCGGCTTCGGCGCCTTCGGCGTCAACATCATCGGGGAAGTGGTCGACACCCCCGGCCGCGATCGCTTCGGCAGCCTGGGCCTCGGCCTGAGCTGGCGGACGCCTTGGAGCGGCCAGCTCACCGTCGGCGCCGACAACCTGGTCACCCGCGGCAAGAACCCCTTCGCCCCGCCCGCCACCGGCAGCGACGACGAAGGCGCGGTGCCCTACGTCCGCTACGAACAGGACCTCTGATCCCCTCCGAAAGGGGCTTCACCGGGCGCTTCGCCCGGCCTGTTAACGACACTTTAATTTTTCTCCGAGTGGGGCTACTATCGGCCCCGGCCTGACCCGGCTTCGCGGCGCTATTGCCGTCCCGGGACAGGTTCCCATGGGAAACCCCAAGACTCACTTGGAGAGAGAGATGACTTTGAAGACCAACAAGCTCCGTGACGCGATCTCCTTCGCGCTCGTGAGCACCACCGCCCTCGCGGCCTCGGGCGTCGCCTTCGCCCAGGAAGAGAACAAGGACGCCGGCCAGCTCGACACGGTCGTCGTCACCGGTTCGCGCATCCCGCGTGCCGAACTCGAGAACGAGCAGCCGATCATCACCGTCAGCCGCGAGCAGATCGAGAAGCAGGGCTTCAGCTCTGTCGCCGACATCCTGCAGAACCTGACCTCCGCGGGCTCCCCGGCGATCAGCCGCGCCGACGCGCTCTCTTCCGGCGAAGACGTGGGCGGTTACTACATCGACCTGCGCAACCTCGGCGCGACCCGCACCCTGATCCTCCTCAACGGCAAGCGTCTCGGCGTGTCCACGTCGGGCCTGCAGGATCTGGGCCAGATCCCGATGTCCGCGATCGAGCGCATCGACGTGCTGAAGGACGGCGCATCGTCGATCTACGGCTCCGACGCCATCGCCGGCGTGGTCAACGTGATCACCCGCAAGAACTTCGAGGGTGCCCAGGCCGACGTCTACCTCGGCGCGTACGACCAGGGCGAGAGCAAGCAGGATTACAGCTTCACCATGGGCGCCAACTCGGATCGCGGCGGCCTGACCTTCAGCGCCGAGTATTCGAAGGAAGATCCGGTGCTCGGCGGCGATCGCGAGTTCAGCCGCTACGGCAACTCCGGCCGCAACTTCCCGTTCTCGGGCTGGAGCCTCATCTCCCAGAACGGCGTCTGGCTGGGCGGCAACTGCGGCACCGGTCTGTGCACGCTGAATCGTGGCAGCGACCCGCGCGATCCGAACAACTACCACAGCATCACGCTCGCCGAACGCTCGAACCCGAACGAGGTGATGTACCTCCAGACCGGCCTGGAGCGCAAGTCCACGTTCCTGAGCGCCTCTTACGACATCACGCAGAACATCCGCTTCGTGACGGACATCGGCTACAACAAGCGCATCACCCAGCAGCAGATCGCGGGCTATCCGGGCAACTACGGCTTCGGCCTGCTGTCCGCCGACAGCTACTTCAACCCGGCCCCGGGCGCCGACCAGTACTGGTTCCGTCGCTTCTGGGAACTGCCGCGCCGCACGCGCAGCGAACTGCAGACCGTTCGCGTCAGCCTCGGCCTGGAGGGCAGCTTCAACCTCAACGACCGCCTGTGGACGTGGGACGTCGGCTTCCTGTCGAACGAGAACACCAACAACAAGTACGCCCGTGGCGACGCCTACGTGCCCGCCCTGCAGGCCGCGCTCGGCCCGTCGTACCTGAACACCACGACCGGTCGCGTCGAGTGCGGTTCGTCGGCCAGCCCGACGCCGTACGGCACCAACTTCGGCAACGGCGAGTGCATCCCGTTCAACCCGTTCCTGCCGTACGGCCAGGCGGGCGAGGGCTCGCTCGGCAACGCCGCGCTCCAGGCGTTCCTGTTCCCCGAATACCACGACGCCGGCAGCACCAAGACCATCGACTACACCGCGAACATCGCCGGCTCGCTGTTCTCCATGCCGGCCGGTGACTTCGGCATCGCCTTCGGTCTGGAACACCGCAGCGAAGAGGGCCGTTTCGTTCCGGACGCCGTGAACCAGTCGGGCCAGAGCACCGGCCTGCCCGCGACGACGACGCAGGGTTCGTACTCGCTGGACGAAGCCTACGTCGAACTCGAGATCCCGGTCCTGGCGGACCTCCCGGGTGCGAAGGAACTGACCTTCAACGTCGCGAGCCGCTATTCGGATTACTCGAACTTCGGCAACACGACCAACAACAAGTTCCAGATGCGCTGGCGTCCGATGGACGGCCTGCTGGTCCGCGCCACCTATGCCGACGGCTTCCGCGCCCCGGCGATCGCCGACCTGTACGGCGGTGTGGGCGGCTCGTTCGAGTACTACACCGATCCCTGCGGCGTCGGTGCCTCGGGCTCGGTGAACGGCAACGCCGCGTGTAACGCCGCCGGGGTGCCGGTGGGTTACGTGCAGCTGGGCCAGGCGAACGTGCCCTGCACCGTGTATCCCTGCCAGAGCAACTTCCAGTTCCTGAGCGGTTCGAACCCGGACCTGTCCCCGGAAACCGCGAAGTCCAAGACGGCCGGCGTCGTGTGGAGCCCGAAGTGGGTCGAGGGTCTGGATCTGTCGCTGGACTGGTATGACGTCAAGATCGACGACACCATCATCTCGGATGATGTCGACAACATCCTCAATGACTGCTACGCCAACGGCATCGTCTCGCGCTGCGCTGGCATCGTGCGCAACGCCTCGGGCGCGATCACGAACCTGTTCTACGGCCTGACCAATGCGGGTGGCCTGCGGACCGAAGGTTACGATCTCGGCGTCCACTACCGTCTGCCGGAGTTCTCGCTCGGCAAGTTCACGGTCGACTGGCAGACCTCGTACACCAGCAAGTACGACCAGCTGGCCGACAACGCCCCGGGCACCAAGTGGGTGGGCTATGTCGGTACGCCGGGCCTGTTCCGCGTGCGTTCGAACCTCGGCGTCGACTGGACCAAGGGCGATTTCTCGATCGCCTACATGGCCCGGTACTACTCCGGCATGAAGGAAGCCTGTGCGACTGCGCCGCGTCCGTGCAGCGACCCGACGCACATCGACACGTACGGTAACCCCGATGCGCAGAACCGCACCGGTTCCAACACGTTCCACGACCTGCAGTTCTCCGCGAAGCTGCCGTGGAATGCGACGGCGTCGCTCGGTGCGAACAACATCACCAACCACCTCGGCCCGATCATGTACACGGCGCCGAACAGCAACTTCCCGTACTACGGCGGTTTCGACATCGGTCGTTTCTGGTACGTCAAGTACCAGCAGCGCTTCTGATCAGAAGCCCATTCGCGTCACCCTACGGCCCCGCAAGGGGCCGTAGTCTTTTGTGGGGATGCCTGGATTGCCGCGGCCTGCGCGACCCGTACCGGCGGGCCGGCCGAACGCCAATCATCAAGGCAGGCGACTCAGTGGACCGCGCCGCAGCCGCGCAGGCCCTCGATCAACGGCTGCAGGTGCTTTTCATAGGGCTTCCATACCTGGCTGCGACCGCCGAGAACACCTTTGCGGACGTGGGCGACGCTGGCGGTGGCGACATTGCCGCCCTGCTGGCCGCGCTCCAGCGCACCCGGGACGTAGTCCAGCCCGCAATGCGCCATGACCCGCTGCGATTCGCGCTCGGGATCTTCGACGACGTCGGCATAGGCGATGTCGAGCACGCGCGACGGCAGGGCCGTATGCCAGTGGGCCATGAGCTCGCGGTACAGGCCGAAAAAGTGCGCCATCCGCCGTTGATCGCAGGCAAACGGGGCGCCAGCCCGGAACAACGTCCTCAGGTTGGAGAAGCACGTCGCGATCGGATCGCGTTGCATGTGCAGGATCCTCGCGTCCGGCATGGCGTCGGCGATGAGGCCGACGTTGAGGAAATTCAGCGGCAGTTTTTCCGTGAGCCAGCGCTTCCCCCGGCCCCGCCAGCGCGCGTAGTCGTGCATCCGGGCGCGGACGCCCGCAAGCCGGTCGGACGAGAGCGCCGAAAGCAGCCCGGTGTCGATCACCTCCGGGGAATCCCGGTCCGCAGCCTCGCGCAGGGCGGCGCTCAGTTGATAGGTCTCGCCGCCGTCCGCGACATCCGGATGTCCCGCCAGGATGCGCTCGAGCAGTGAGGTGCCGCTGCGGAACATGCCGACGATGAAGATCATCCCGGACTCGCCCTGCAACTCCGCGCCCGACGGCGCAGCGGCGATCGGTCGGCGCTTAAGCGCTTCGATCAGCGCGCGCTGCGCGGTGGCATCGTAGGGCGCGGCGGCACGCATCACGGCGTGGCCGCGCTCGAGCGCGGCCCACGCCTCGTCGTGCGCGCCCAGCGCATGATGGCTCTGGTGCAGTGCGTACTCGAACATCGCCCGGGCCTGCGAATCCGGCCGGGCGACGTGGACGACCCGCAGCATCTGGTCGATATGCCGCGCGGCGGTTTCGGGCGTGTCCTGCATCGACAGCAGCAGATGGACGTTGGCCATGTGCGGCGCGGTCTGCAGCGCGGCGTTCAAGGCCGCGGTGGCCGACGCGTCCTCTCCGGCGAACAGGGCGAACATGCCCTTCAGGTACAGCGCATCGGGATGACCGGGCGCCAGCGTGAGGGTCTGCGCCAGGCATGCGCCCGCCTGCTCGTAGAGACCGGAAAACCCGAGGATCTGGGCGAGTTCGGCGAGCGCCTGCGGGGCGCGCAATGCCCGCCAATCGGAGGCGGCGAACATGCGTTCGAGCGCCTCGGGCGCTTCGAAGTGTTTCAGGAGCCTGGCGGCATCGAGCACGTCTCCGGCGCCGACCGGTTGCGCAGCGGTCGCGAGCGCCAGGGCCCGCGCCTTCCGGTAGCGCCCCAGGCGAAGCGCCAGGAACGCCGCGAAGAGACTCGCCGGCACATCATCGGGTGCACGCGCCAGAAGCTCGGCCACCCGGTCGTACGCGCCGAGCAGATCGCCCTGCTGCGCAAGCGCCTGCGCATGCCGCAGCGCCATGTCCACTGCTGTGCGGGAGAGGGGGCCGTGCGCCGTCATCGCGCCCGCCCCTCGACGCCATCAACCATTGCGCAGCCGCTCGCGGATCCTGTCGCATTCCTCGCGCAAACGTGGCGGCATGCGCGGACCGTATTCGTCGAGGTAGGCGCCGAGGGCATCGAATTCGGCGCGCCAGCCGTCGCGGTCGAAGCCGAACAATGCGTCGCGGGCCTCGTCGGTCAACGACACGCCATCGAGGTTCATGTCTTCGATCCTCGGCAGCGCGCCGATCGGCGTCTCCACCGCATCCACATCGCCGTCCGCGCGACGCAGCATCCACTCCAGCACGCGCAGGTTGTCGCCGAAGCCCGGCCAGAGGAACTTGCCGTCGGCGCCCTTGCGGAACCAGTTGACGTGGAAAATCTTGGGAAGAGCGGCCTTCGGCAGCTTCGCGTCGTCACGGTCGAAGGTCAGCCAGTGCGCGAAGTAGTCCGCGAAGTTGTAGCCGCAGAACGGCTTCATCGCCATCGGGTCGCGGCGCATCACGCCGACCGCACCGGCGGCCGCCGCGGTGGTCTCCGAGCCCATCGCGGCGCCGACCAGCACGCCGTGCGTCCAGTCGCGGGCCTCGAACACCAGCGGCACCAGCGACGCGCGACGGCCACCGAACAGGATCGCGCTGATCGGCACGCCCTGCGCGTCCTCGGCGTGGGCCGAATAGGAGGGACACTGCTTCGCGCTGACCGTGAAGCGCGCATTCGGATGGGCGGCGGGGCCGCTTGTGGAATCGTATTCACGACCGCGCCAATCGAAGGCGGGCACGCCGCCGTCCAGGCCCTCCCACCACGGCTGGCCATCAGCGGTCAGACCGACGTTGGTGAAGATGGTGTTCTTCCTGATCGTGGCCAGCGCGTTCGGGTTGGACTTGCTCGACGTGCCCGGCGCGACGCCGAAGAAGCCGGCTTCCGGATTGATGGCGTACAGCCGGCCGTCGGCGCCCGGACGCATCCAGCAGATGTCGTCGCCGATGGTCCAGATCTTCCAGCCCGACTCGCGATAACCTTCCGGCGGGATCAGCATGGCGAGGTTGGTCTTGCCGCAGGCCGACGGGAACGCCGCGGCGATGTAGTGCGTCTCGCCCTGCGGGTTCTCGACGCCGAGGATCAGCATGTGCTCGGCCAGCCAGCCTTCGCTTCGCGCCTGATGCGAGGCGATCCGCAGGGCGTGGCACTTCTTGCCGAGCAGCGCGTTGCCGCCGTAGCCGGACCCGTAGGACTGGATCGCGAGTTCCTCGGGGAAATGCATGATGAAGCGGCGGTCCGGGTCGAGTTCGCCGATCGAGTGCAGGCCCTTCACGAACGTCCCTTCGCGCTCGATCCGCGCCAGCGCCGGCGCGCCCATGCGGGTCATGATGCGCATGTTCGCGACCACGTACGGCGAGTCGGTGATCTCCACGCCGCAGCGCGACAGCGGCGAATCGATCGGGCCCATGCAGTACGGGATCACGTACATCGTCCGGCCACGCATGCAGCCGTCGAACAGCGCGTCCATCTTCGCGTGCGCCTCGGCCGGCGCCATCCAGTGGTTGTTCGGGCCGGCGTCCTCGGCCTCGCTGGTGCAGACGAAGGTCAGGTGCTCGACGCGGGCGACGTCGTCCGGATGCGAGCGGTGCAGCCAGCTGGCCGGGTTGGTCGTCTCGTTCAGGCGGATGAGCGTGCCGTCGGCTTCCATCTTCGCGACCAACGCGGCGTGCTCGGCATCGCTGCCGTCGCACCAGTGCACGGCGTCGGGACGGGTCAGGCGGGCGACGTCGTCGACCCAGCTCCGCAACGCCTCCAGGCGGGTGGGCGGATGCGTCGGCTTGGCTTGGGCATTCATGCGGGGACTCGGCGGGAGAAAGACGGAGATGCGTGCGGCTGGCCGCACCCGCGGGCTGCGCGCTCAGCGCACGGGCACGACCGGCGGGATGAGCGTGGCCATCACGTGCTCGACGTAGGCCTCGAACTCGTCGTGGGCCAGCCGCGGATGCAGTTGCAGGCTCAGCTGGAGGAAGCCGACATAGGCCGCGTAGGCCAGGCGCGCGCGGTGCTGCGCGTCGGCGCGCGGAAGTCCCGCCTGACGGAAGGACGCGGCGAGGTAGTCGAGGCGGCGCTGCGACACGCGGCCGATCACCGGCCCCACCGCGGGATGGTCGAAGGCCTTGAGCAACTCGCTGTAGATCTTGTGCGGCTTGACCTCGTGCGCGACCAGCTGGAACAGCGCGCGCAGGCGCTGGCGGGGGTCGCCCACCGCTTCCAGTTGGCCGAACACCGTTTCCTGCTCGACCGACTCCCATCGCTCCAGCGCGGCCGACAGCAGGGCGTCGCGGGACGGGAAATGCCAGTAGAAGCTGCCCTTGGTCACGCCCAGGCGGCGGGCCAGCGGCTCGACCGCCACCGCGGCCACGCCCTGCTCGGCGATCAGGTCCAGGGCGGCCTGCGCCCAGTCTTCGGCACTCAGGCGGCCGCTGCGTTCGGTCTTGAGGGCAGGTTCGTTCATGGCGACAGTGTAACCATACGGAAGCGTCTGCAGAAGTATCGTGTGACTACGATTGCAATCCGGATTTCCGGGGTTTCGCGGCACATTGACAGCAGCGAAACGGCACGTCCATACTTCGGCGTATGGAAACGGAGCGCCGGCGCCGCCGCGACGATGTCCGCCTCCGATCCGGGCCGCGACCTGTCGTCGCGACTCCCACACCACCCCGCGCCGTCGCACGCCGGAGTTCCCCATGAGCCTCGTCCTGCCGTTCCTCGCCCTCCTCCTCGCCACGGCCTTCTGCGCCTACCATCGCCTGCGCCTGGCGATCTGGGCCGCGATCGCCGCCACCCTGCTGGTCGCCTGCTGGCTGCTCGGGGCGAATCACACCGCCACGCTGATCGCCTCCGGCCTGGCCGCGCTGGTCGCGGTGCCGATGCTGATCGCGCCGCTGCGCAAGGCGGCGATCACCGCGCCGCTGCTGAAGTTCTACACCAAGCTGCTACCGCCGCTGTCCGACACCGAGCGCACCGCGCTGGAGTCCGGCACGGTCGGCTTCGAGGGCGAACTGTTCTCCGGCAAGCCCGACTGGGACAAGCTGCTGTCGCTGCCCAAGCCGGAGCTGACCGCCGAGGAGCGCGCCTTCCTCGATGGCCCCTGCGAGGAGCTGTGCCGCCGCGTCGACGACTGGGACATCACCCACGTCCGCGCCGACCTGCCGCCGGAGCTGTGGGACTACATCAAGCAGAACAAGTTCTTCGGCTTGAACATCCCGAAGGAATACGGCGGCCTCGGGTTCTCGGCGCTGATGAACCACAAGGTCATCCAGAAGCTGGCGGCGGTGTCGAGCGTGGTCAGTTCCACCGTCGGCGTGCCGAACTCGCTGGGCCCGGCCGAACTGCTGATGCACTACGGCACCGACGAGCAGAAGCGCCACTACCTGCCGCGCCTGGCCGACGGCCGCGAGGTCCCGTGCTTCGCGCTGACCGGCCCGTTCGCCGGTTCCGACGCCACCTCCATTCCCGACTACGGCATCGTCTGCAAGGGCGAGTGGAACGGCGCGCAGGTGCTGGGCATCCGCCTCACCCTCAACAAGCGCTACATCACCCTCGCGCCGGTCGCGACCCTCATCGGCGTCGCCTTCCGCATGTACGACCCCGACGGCCTGCTCGGCGACAAGCGCGACATCGGCATCTCGCTGGCGCTGGTCCCCCGCGAAACGCCGGGGCTGGAGATCGGCCGCCGCCACTTCCCGCTGAACTCGCCGTTCCAGAACGGCCCGATCCGCGGCAAGGACGTGTTCGTGCCGCTGAGCCAGCTGATCGGCGGCGAGGACTACGCCGGCCAGGGCTGGCGCATGCTGATGGAGTGCCTGTCGATCGGCCGTTCGATCACCCTGCCCTCCACCGCCAGCGGTGGCACCAAGATGGGCGCCGTCGTGACTGGCGCCTACGCCCGCATCCGCAAGCAGTTCGGCCTCTCGGTCGGCCGCTTCGAGGGCGTGGAGGAAGCGCTGGCCCGCATCGGCGGCCGCGCCTACGCCTGCAGCGCGCTGTCCGAGGCCACCGCCGCTGCGGTCGCGCGCGGCGAGAATCCGGCGGTGCCTTCCACCATCGCCAAGTACCACTGCACCGAGATGGGCCGTGAAGTCGCCCGCGACGTGATGGACATCCACGGCGGCAAGGGCATCATCCTGGGCCCGCGCAACTACGCCGGCCGCAACTGGCAGTCGGTGCCGATCGCGATCACGGTCGAAGGCGCCAACATCATGACCCGCAGCCTGATGATCTTCGGCCAGGGCGCGATCCTCTGCCATCCGTGGGTGATGAAGGAGATGAAAGCGGCGCAGCTTGAGAATCCGAAAGAGCGCGTCAGCCAGTTCGACAGCGCGCTGTTCGGCCACATCAGCTACGCCATCTCCAACGCCGTGCGCGCCTGGTGGTTCGGTTTCAGCGGCACCCGCATCGGCACTGCGCCGGGCGGCGAGTACACCCGCCGCTGCTATCGCAAGCTCAACCGCTACTCGGCGGCGCTGGCGGTGATGGCCGACACCTCGATGCTGCTGCTCGGCGGCAAGCTGAAGTTCAAGGAATCGCTGTCCGGTCGCCTCGGCGACGTGCTCAGCCAGCTCTACATCGCCAGCGCGATGCTCAAGCGCTACGAAGACCAGGGCCGCCCGGTCGCGGACCACCCGCTGCTGGCCTGGGCGTTCCACGACGCGATCCACAAGATCGAACTCGCGCTCTCCGGCGCGCTGCGCAACTTCCCGATCCGTCCGATCGGCTGGCTGCTGTGGGCGGTGATCTTCCCGTGGGGCCGCCGCGCAGAGGCGCCGAGCGACCGTCTGGGCCACCGCGCCGCCAGCCTGCTGATGACCCCGTGCGAAGCGCGCGACCGCCTCGCCGCGGACCTGTTCCTCGAACCGCGCGCGAACAACCCGGCGGGCCGCGTGAACAGCTACCTGCCGAAGATGATCCTGGCCGAGCCGGTGGAGCGGAAGTTCCTCAAGGCGCTGAAGAACAGCGACATCGAAGCGCTGGACTTCACCGCCCAGCTCGACGAGGGCGTGCGCGAGGGCTGGATCACCGCCGACGAGCGCAAGCAGCTGGAAGAACTGCGCGAGATGACGCTCGACACGATCATGGTCGACGACTTCGAGCCGTGGGAGCTGCGCTCGGCCGGTTACGCCGCCGAGACCGGCCCGCAGGGCAAGACGCAGCGCGCCGCCGCCTGACGGACGCGCCACGACACGCGCACCATGCGATCACGAACGGCGGGGTTTCCCGCCGTTCGCGTTTCCGGCCTTCGTTCCCCGGTGCTTCGCCCGGACACTTCCCGGACACAGGAGTCCCGCATGTCCCCATCGCTGTTGTCGGCCGCCGCGATCGTCCTCGCCTGCGTGGGCGTGGGGCATTCGATCCTCGGCGAGACGATGATCTTCCGCCACGTGCGCCGAGCCGGCGTCCTGCCCACCGACGCCGCCCCGCCGCTGCGCGGGCGCCACGTCCGCATCCTCTGGGCCAGCTGGCACATCGCCAGCGTGTTCGGATGGGCGCTGGCGGCGATCCTGTGGCGACTCGCCGCCGCGCCGGGGCAACCGGTCGACGGCTTCGCGGTGCGCGTCTGCGCCGTCGCCGCGCTCGCCAGCTCCGCGCTGGTGCTGATCGCCACACGCGGCCGCCACCCCGGCTGGATCGGGCTGGGCGTCGCCGGCCTGCTCGCCCTGCTCGCCTGACCATTCCACCGACACCGACGACGCCATGGCCAACAAGACCCTCGCCCTTTACGAGCGCATGCGCCGCTGGCCCGCCGGCGGCTGGTTGTTCACCCGCGCGATCTGCTTCAAGGCGCCCTACTTCGCCAGCATCCGACCGCGGATCACCGTCCTCGAACCCGGCCGCTGCGAGGCGACGCTGCGCCACCGGCGCGCGGTGACCAACCACCTCGGCACCGTGCATGCGATCGCGCTGTGCAACCTCGCCGAACTCGCCGGCGGGATGATGACCGAGGCCAGCCTGCCCGACGGCATGCGCTGGATTCCCAAAGGCATGACCGTCGAATACCGCAAGAAGGCCGTCGGCACGATGCGCGGCGTGGCGACGCCGTCGATCCCGGTCGTGGCGGCGACGGAAGGCTACGAATTGCCGGTCGTCATCGACGTCACCGACCCCGGCGGCGACGTGGTGTTCCGGGCGACGATCGCGATGTGGCTGTCGCCGAAGCCGCCGCGCGGCTGAGCGCGGACGCCCGCGTGGCCGCCGATCCCGTCCTCGTGCTCTGCGCCGTGCACAGCCTGGCGCTGGCACTCTTCCATGTCGCGTTCTGGCGCCTGTTCCGCTGGCCGGCGACGCTGCGCGAGACCACGTTCGCGAACCGCGCGATCCTGCAGATCGCCAACGTGCAGCTGATCTGGGTGTTCCTCGGCGTCGCCGCGCTGTGCCTATGGTTTCCTGCCGAACTGCGCGGCACGCCGCTGGGGCGCGCGGTGCTCGCCGGGATGTCGGGCTTCTGGGTCGTCCGGCTGATCCAGCAGGCCGTGTTCCTGCGCGTGAATCACCCGCTGGTACACGCGCTCAGCGTCGTGTTCGCCGTGGGCTCAGCGCTGTTCGCGTGGCCGTTGCTGCGCTGAGGCAAACCATCACGTTGGCAGCGTCACGCTTCCCCCGCAACTCGGTGTTGATCTTGACTTGCCGGGGCCGCTGGTCGCGACGGGCTTCGCGGATCAGGCCCGCAGGGCGCGCGGCAGGAGGCCGCGCGTTTTTCGACCAGCACAGGGATGTGCTGTCGAAAAACCCCACGAAGCCCGTGGACCCGACGCGCAGCGTCGGGCGCGACCGACGGGGGCGAAGACGCCCGCTTGCGCGCCACTGGCGCGCGGGCGGCTGAGCGCCCATGCGCTGCGCGCATGGGCCGGAAATGCTTTCTTTGGGTCACTCTTTCTTGACTCGCGCCTGCGGCGCTCGCCCTCCGGGCCGGCTTCGCCGTTCGCGCCGCAAGCGGCGCAGTGCACAAGCAAAGAAAGGTGACTCGCTTGCGACAGCGAGCGAAACAAGGGACGAAACGACGCCCCTTGCCGCTGTCTTCAAACCGTCGCGATCACCGCGGCGATCGCCGCGATCGCCGGCACGCCCTGCACGAAGAAGATGCGCCTGCTGACGCTGTACGCGCCGTACAGCGCGGCGACCACCACGCAGCCGAGGAAAAACAGCACGACGTCGTGGCGACCGGTCGCGGCCGACCAGCCCAGCCCAGCGGCAAGGAAACCGTTGTAGAGGCCCTGGTTGGCGGCCAGCACGCGGGTGGTCTCGGCCTTCTCCGGCGTGTTGCGGAAGGTCTTCAGCCCCAGCGGCTTCGTCCACAGGAACATCTCCAGGACGAGGAAATAGACGTGCAGCAGGGCGACGACTGCGACCAGGAGGTGTGCGAGCAACGGCATGATGGCTTCCTCGGTTCCTTGAATGGTTCAACGATGCGCCGCGGCGTCCGCGGGGGATGCTCCGACCGTCTCCACCCGCTTCCACAGCCGCCAGCCGATGCCGGCGGCGGCGAACGCGGCCAGCGCGCTCAATCCGGCGAAGCCGCCGATGGTCATGCCCAGCGACTTCAGGCCGTTCATGCCGGTGGCGATCGCCACGTCGCCGAAACGCCAGACCGCGGTGTCGACCGCATCCTGGCCCTTGTAGCGCACGTTGCGCGGCACGCGGGTATAGAGGCTGTGCCGGGCCGGCTCGGCCATGCCGTAGGCCAGGCCGCGGCTGACGATGAGCGCCAGCACCGTCGGCGCCACCGGACCCAGCAGCCAGGGCAGCGTGAACAGCGGCGCATGCGGGTCCGCCGAGAACACCACGACGAGCAGCACGGCGATGCTGACCAGCGCCCACAGCATGATCACCGCTCCCGGTCCGCTGCGCGGCAGCAGCCAGCGGGTCAGGGCGACCTGCACGGTCACGGTGAGCAGGTTCGCGACCAGGTCCACGTCGGCATGGAAACGCGTGCGCGCCGCCGCGTCGGCGAAGGTCGCCCCGGAGTAGTCGATCATCAGCGCGTAGTTGACCGTGCCGATGCCGTCGGCCAGCAGCAGCAGCACGGCCATGCCGCGGATGAAGGGGTCGGAGAAAATCTGCTTCAGCCCGTCCCACATGCCGCCGCCGACCGCGTCCTCGTGGCCGGCTTCGTGCCGGCGCGCGCCGTGCACGCGCGCCCAGCGGCCAAGCAGGACCACGCAGACCGTCGCGACACCCAGCAGGCCGGCCGAGACCACCAGCAGCGGCGCCACGCCGATCACGTCGACCAGCGAGCGGGTCAGCGCCGGCCCGGCCAGCGCGCCCAGCGTGCCGGCGACCGCGATGACCGGGAACAGCCGCTTCGACTGCTCCAGGCTCCAGATGTCGGACATGAAGATCCAGAACAC
>JBGAFR010000084.1:0-15439 GCA_044227145.1 Lysobacteraceae bacterium | reverse complement strand
GTCGTGGCGGATGGTCTCGGCCATGCGAAGGTTCCGGTGGCGGGAGGCGCACCCTTCGAGGCGGGGCCACGACGGCGCGACGGGCTATCTGTCCATGGCGCGCATTATCGCCCCTGATCGCGGCCCTGCCCACCCCCTGCGGACCACCAGCATGAACAAACGCGGCGCGGTCGCCGTCGCAGGCGCGCCGCACGACGTCAGCCGAATGCCCATCATTCCGCAGGCCGTGAGGGAGCTGTCTCGGATCGTCCTCGCAAACGATAGAATCCGGACGACCCGGTACGATCGACCGCAACGCCAATCATGCTTTCAAGACCATGGACCGTTCGAAGATCAACCCGAAGTGGCCGAATGCCCTGCGCTGGTTCCTCGTCCGCGGTTTGCAGACGTTCACACCATGGCACTTCATTCGCGAGCCAAATGAACTCGCATCCGTGGCGGAGGCGTTCAAGCGAGAAGACATCCACCGCGGCGAGGTGTTCGTCTTTGCGAGACGTCAGGACTGCGACGACTTTGCCGGACTGGAGATATCGTCCGGGAACATCACGGAAAAGGTCGTCTGCTTCCATCCGACATTCAGCACGAGCTCGACATCCAGGAACAGCGACTGGGATATCGTGGACGCAAGATTCGAGGATGTCTTCCTGTTCGTGGCCGCGCGCGTCATTCCCGACATGAAGGATTGGGCGATGACGGAAGATGCCGACGATCATCCCGGATAGGTGCGCGCTGCCAGCCCACATACCTCGCTCGATCCCGTCGAATACAACGTATGTCGCATCCGAATCGCGATCTCTATTGTTCCGAGGCCTGCAGAAACAAGCCTCTCGTCCGCTCCTTCGGCACTTGCCCCGATTGCGGCGAGCGCTGGAATGGACAGAGCGACGGATCCGACCGCCACTACCGCAACAACGCCTGGAAGCTCTGCGACAGCTGCGCGATCGAGCAGGAGCGCTGCATCGTGTGCGGCGAACAGTTCAGGAATGCATGACCCTCCATGCGGCTTTCACCTACCCTGCAAGTGATCTTGGGATTCGCCATCATGGCGTACACCACGGTGGTGATGTACGCCGCGGTCCGACGGCCGGCATGGCTGAAACACCCCTTGCTGGGGCCTCGCGCGTTCCGCGACCACCCAGCTGCACGCGAAGTCTACAGCCTGGTCATCGGCTTTTTTTGGTGGCTCCTCGGGGCGTGGATCATCTGGCAAGGCATCGAAAACGGCTGAACCCGCCGCCGCCTTTCCGGCATATGTCGATCGCCGGACACGCCTGCCCTCGTGAACGCTCGCCTACACCCCATCCCCACCCCGCCCCGGGCAGCCCCAATTGAGGATCTGCGTGCCGGGCGGCAGCACGCGACGGAACATCGCGACGCGCTGCGGTTTGGGATTGACGACGACGGGTTGCTTCGCGGCCTGCAGCAGCGGCAGGTCGGCGCTGCTGTCGGAATAGGCGGCGGCGACGGGCACGGTGTAGCCGGCGTCGCGCAGCATCGTCATCTTCATGCGGTAGTGGCAGTGGCGCAGCGCGCCGATCGCACCGAACTTCGGGCCGACGATCGTGCCGATGACCGGCAAATCCTCGTGCGCGACGAAGGCGAGGATGGCGCGGGCCAGTTCCGGCGGCGCGCCCGTGGCGACGACCACCTGGTCGCCGGCCTCGCGGTGCAGGCGCAGCACTTCCAGCGCGATCGGCAACAGCCGCGCGCGGATCGCCTCGGTATGCGTGGCGACGTAGCGGTCGGTCGCCGCATTGAAGTCGGCGAGCGTGCGCATGCCCAGCGTCCCCACCCACACGAACGCGGAGATGCCGCGGCGACGCGTGGGCATCCACGCGACCATCGGCCCGGCGATCGGCGCGATCAGCAGCGCGAGCGCCTTGCGCCACCAGTCGCGCTCGATCAGCCATTTGAACAGATGGCTGCCGGAATCGCCGTCGTACAGCGTGTGGTCGAAGTCGAAAACCACCAGCGGCGCGTCGGCCGCGGGTGCGGGATAAGGCGAAGTCGTCATGCGGGGAAGAACAACCGTTGCAGCGCCGCGCCGGGGTCGGGCTCGCGCATGAAAGACTCCCCGACGAGGAAGGTGTCGACGCCGGCGGCGAGCATCCAGTCGACCTCGGCACGGGCGGCGATGCCGCTCTCGGTGACGAGGATGCGGTCCGCGGGCACGGCATGCTTCAGCGACAGCGTGGTCGCCAGCGACACCTCGAACGTGCGCAGGTTGCGGTTGTTGACGCCGATCAACGGCAGGTGGCCGCCGATCGCGGGCAGGCGCAGCGCGCGCTGCAGTTCGTCGGCGTCGTGCACTTCGACCAGCACGTCGAGGCCGACGCCCACCGCTTCGCGATACAGCGCATCCAGCTGCGCGTCGTCGAGTGCGGAGACGATCAGCAGGATGCAGTCGGCGCCGAGCACGCGCGCCTCGACGATCTGGTACGGATCGATCGTGAAATCCTTGCGCAGCACCGGCAGCGCGCAGGCGGCGCGGGCCTGCTGCAGGTAGGCGTCCGCGCCCTGGAAGAAGTCGATGTCGGTGAGCACCGACAGGCAGGCAGCACCGCCGGCGTCGTAGCTGGCGGCGATCACGGCCGGGTCGAAGTGCTCGCGGATCACGCCCTTCGACGGACTGGCCTTCTTCACCTCGGCGATGACCGCGGGCAGGCCGGCGTCACGTTTCGCGGTGATCGCGGCCACGAACCCGCGCGCGGGCGGCGCATCGACGAGGCGAGCGCGCAGCGCGTCCAGCGGCACGCGCGCGCTGCGCTCGGCGACTTCCTCTGCCTTGCGGTCGAGGATGCGTTGCAGGATGTCCGCGCGTCGCGTGTCGGTGTGAGGGACGGTGGCGTCGTTGCTCATGGCGTTGTCTTCGCGAACCAGTCGTAGGCGCGTTCGACCCTGGCGACGCGCGTGATGTAGCGGGTGTACCAGTCGCTGCGGCCGCGGTTGCGGGTCGCCGCGTGCTCGGCCTGGTGCTTCCAGGCGAGGATGTCGTGCTCGCTGCGCCAATAGCTGATCGTGATGCCGATGCCGTCGGCGCCACGCACCGATTCCACGCCGAGATAACCCGGCTGCTGCGCGGCGAGTTCGAGCATGCGCTCCGCCGCCTCGGCGTAGCCTTCGGCGTCGGCACCGTTGCGCAGCGAGGTGAACATCACCGCGTAGTACGGCGGTTCTGGTGTGTTCGCGAACGGGGTCGACGACATGGCGAGGACTCAGGCCGCGGCCAGCTTCTGGGTGGTGGCGACGAAGTGTTCGAGCTTGGCGCGGGCGTCGCCGCTGGCAATGGCCGCACGCGCGGCGTCGATGCCGTGCGCGATGCTGTCGGCGACGCCGGCCACGAACAGCGCGGCGCCGGCGTTGAGGCAGACGATGTCGCGCGGCAGGCCCGGCTTGTTGTTCAGCGCCTCCAGCAGCATCGCCTTCGACTCGGTCGCGTCCTCGACGCGCAAGTTTCGGCTGGCGGCCATCGCGATGCCGTAGTCCTCGGGATGCACTTCGTATTCGCGGACGACGCCGTCGCGCAGTTCGCCGACCAGCGTGGCCGCGCCCAGCGACAGTTCGTCCATGCCGTCGCGGCCCCACACCACCAGCGCGCGCTTCGCGCCGAGTTCCTGCAGCACGCGCGCCTGGATGCCGACGAGGTCGGGATGGAACACGCCCATCAGGATGTTGGGCGCGCCGGCGGGGTTGGTCAGCGGGCCGAGGATGTTGAAGATCGTGCGCACGCCCATCTCGCGACGCACCGGCGCGACGACCTTCATCGCCGGGTGGTGCACCGGCGCGAACATGAAGCCGATGCCGGTGGTCTCGATGCAGGCCGCGACCTGCGCCGGCTGCAGTTCGATGTTCGCGCCGAGCGCTTCGAGCACGTCGGCGCTGCCGGACTTCGACGACACGCTGCGGTTGCCGTGCTTGGCGACCTTCGCGCCCGCGGCGGCGACCACGAACATGCTGGCGGTGGAGATGTTGAACGTGTGCGCGCCGTCGCCGCCGGTGCCGACGATGTCGACCAGGCGGTCGCGATCGCGCACGTCGACGCGGTTGGAGAATTCGCGCAGCACCGATGCCGCGGCGGCGATCTCGCCCACCGTCTCCTTCTTCACGCGCAGGCCGGTGAGGATCGCCGAGACCATCGCGGGCGAGACTTCGCCGCGCATGATCTGGCGCATGAGATCGACCATCTCGTCGTGGAAGATCTCGCGGTGCTCGATGGTCCGCTGCAGGGCGTGCTGGGGGGTGATGGACATGACGATTCGCTTGGACGATGGGGCCGACGCCTCGCGGAAACGGCTTCAGGCCGCGCGATCGAGGAAGTTCTTCAGCAGCGCGTGGCCGTGCTCGGTGAGGATGGACTCGGGATGGAACTGCACGCCTTCGACCGGATGGTCGCGATGGCGCAGGCCCATGATTTCCTCGACGCTGCCGTCGTCGTTCTCGGTCCAGGCGGTGACTTCCAGCGCCTCGGGCAGGTTGCCGCGATCGACCACCAGCGAGTGGTAGCGCGTGGCCTCGTAACCGTCGGGCAGTCCGGCGAACACGCCCTTGCCGGCGTGGCGGATGCGCGAGGTCTTGCCGTGCATGATCCGGCCGGCGCGGACGACGTCGCCGCCGTAGGCCTGGCCGATGCTCTGGTGCCCGAGGCAGACGCCGAGGATCGGGATGCGGTCGCCGAGACGGCGGATCACGTCCACCGACACACCCGCCTCGTTCGGCGTGCAGGGGCCGGGCGAGATGACGATGCCCGCGGGATTCAGCGCCTCGATCTCGTCGACGGTGAGTTCGTCGTTGCGGACCACCTTCACGTCCGCGCCCAGCGACTGGAAGTACTGGACGAGGTTCCAGGTGAAGCTGTCGTAGTTGTCGATCATCAGCAGCACGACAGCGGTCTCGCGGTCGAGGAGGAACGACAATGTAGCAGGCGGCCGCCCGGGAGGGCAGATCGCCCGGACGCGACACGACGCCGGAACGGTTGCCGCCGGGCTCAGCGCCGGTCGTCGGCGTCGCGCAGGCGCGGGCGGCGCACGGGCGTGGCGCCAGTGTCCACGGGGACGGGCGCCTGGGTCGTCGGCACCTTGCGCGGCGGCCGGCGCACCGACACCACGAACCCCTCGGCAGTGGCCGCGTCCACGGTCACGCGGAAGGCGAAATCCGGTGAGGTCCACATCTCGCCGACCTTGAACATGCTGCCTTCGTTGTTGGCGCGGTTCGCCGGCGGCGTGTCGGCGTCCATGCTCCAGGCCGGCTCCTTGCGCGAGGTGTCCACCGCGTGGACGATCACCGCGTCGCCGGCCAGCTTGTTCTCGTAGTTGCCGCCGCGCTTGCGCACCTCGACGACGTAGTAGCGAGTGTTCTGGTCGGGATAGTTCAGCACCAGCATCTGCGCCCTGGACGACCCGGCGAGGCTGGCGCGGTCCATCGCCAGCGAGACCGTGCCGCTGCCGGCGGTGATCGTCTGCTTGCGCGCGGCGGCGACCCAGCCCAGCCGGTTCCGCGAATACTGGCTGATGTGCTTCGGCAGCGTGCCGTAGGTCGCGTTGGAGACGGCGTTGTTCCAGGCGTCGCTCATCACGTCCCACGGATCGTCGTAGGGATCGCTGTCGCCGTCGGAATTGTTGGCGTGCGGCAGGCCATACCCGTGGCCCATCTCATGGCACAGCGGCGCGAGGTTGCCGAACGACCACGGCGGGTTCCAGGTGGTGCTCCAGCATTTGTTGACGCCGTCCAGCGTCGCGCAGCGGCTGCCGCCCCAGGCGTAGCCGTCGAGGTCGCCGTTGAACATCATGTTGACGCCTTGCACGCCACCGTTCACCGCGAAATTCACGTCGGGGTCGTGCGCGGCCACGCAGTCGGTGAACAGCTTGCCGAGATCGGCCTTGTCCTTGCCGTTGGCGTCCTTGGTGACGTAGTAGCTGCGCGGCTGCGGCAGCGTGGCCCAGCCGTAGGCATCGCTGCCGGCGAGGTTGATCTGGTTGTACGACACTTCCTGCCAGTAGTTGCCGAGCTGGCCCACCGCGGTGCCGTACTGGCCCTGGAAGAAGGCGCGGGTCTTCTGCTCAGTGGCGATGTCGCTGAACTTGCACATCAGCGTGACCCACACCGTGGTGCCGGTGATCTTGGACGGGAATTCTGCCGCCTTCACCGGCGAGAGGTCCCCCACCGGCACGATCGCGTCGATGACGTCCGCGTCGATGGCCTGCGCCGCACCCGCCACGCCGCGCTTGGCGACGGCCGGCGCCATCGACACCGCGACGCGCCTGCCGAACAGGGCATGCAGGTCGCCGGCGGCGCGCAGCGCCTGGTCCGGGTCCAGTGCGCGGCGCACGCCGGCGTCGTCCACCAGCGTCACCCGGAACTGCGGCGCGGCGCCGGCGGCCTTCGGCGCCGGATCGGCATCGCCCCACTGCAGTTCGAGCCGGCCGACCAGCAGTGCCGGCGTAGCGGCGGCGCGATCGACGCTGCGCCGTTCGCCGAAGGCCGCGCCGCGCGGGCTGGCTGTGGCCTGGACGCCGCAGAACAGCGCGAAAGCCAATAGCGCGATACCCAACAGCTTAGACATGGAGAACTCCACCTGAGCGATGCGGGGCAAGCGTAGCACTTGCAGGAATCTCCAAACTAAGCACTAGACCACAATGATCACCGCCCATTGGGTTGAAGCGCCATCTATCGCGCTTTTTAGGGGTATCCTGACCCAAGATCTCGTTCAAGTTGCGAGACACCCCCGATCGAAGCGCATCGATATTCATATTGAATTTCTACAAAGGAAATGGCGTCCATATGCGAGATCATACCACTGAGGAATTCAATAATAATATCCGGCGCGTTAGAAATTTCATTCAAGTATATAAAAACATCGACCAAAGTAGAGGCGGCGGGAGAAAATCTGTGCACAAGACAGATATTCTTCGTGCTGCAGTTGTATTTTTACACGCCTCAATAGAAGAACTTTTCCGAAATTTGCTAAAGTGGCGCTGGCCTCATGTGGATGAAAAGATTCTTGATGAGATACTACTTCCTGGATTTAGGAGAATGGAAAGCCAAGAGAGAGCGGATAAATTTGGGCTTGGTCGACTAAAAAACTATAAAGAAGAAAACGTCGAGAATTTTATTAGAGCTTGCATTGACAGCTATGTTAATTACATGAATATTAATAACTCTGATGAACTATCCGGATGGATCAGGAAGATTGGATTGAGGTCAGATGATTTCTCATCTGATGTTTCAAAGATTTCGGATCTATTCGAAAGAAGACATCTGATAGTCCATCAAACAGACAGAAATTATCAATTCGGGCTAGGACAACATCGAGCGAAATCTCTGTCGCGAGCGACAGTTGAACGCTGGACACATGATGTAGAAGTCCTAGTTGATAAGCTCCTGCAAAAAATTCCAAACTAAAGCCATGCCCCATCTCGAACTCACCCTGCGCTGCCGCGAGGCGGACCAGCCGCGCTACGAGCACGCGCTCGAGGACGTCGGCGCCCTGGCCGTGACCCTGCTCGACGCCGAGGCCGAGACCCCGAACGAGCGCGCGATCCTCGAGCCGGGCGTCGGCGAGATGCCGATCTGGGGCGAAGTCGCGCTGTCGGCGCTGTTCGAGGTCGACACCGACCCGCTGATCCTGCTGGCTGCACTGGAGGCCTTCGACCCGGGGCTGGACTGGGCCGGAGCCGCGTTCCGCAAGGTCGAGGACCAGGACTGGGAGCGGGCGTGGATGGACCAGTACGTGCCGCTGCGCTTCGGCGCGCGGACCTGGATCGTCCCCTGGAACCACGAGTTGCCCGAGGGCGCGGACGCCCCGGATGCGGCGGTGGTCCGGCTCGATCCCGGGCTGGCCTTCGGCTCCGGCACCCACCCGACCACCGCCCTGTGCCTGCGCTGGCTGGACGCGCTGGCCGCCGAGGGCGCGCTGCAGGGCCGCACGGTGCTGGATTTCGGCTGCGGCAGCGGCATCCTGGCGCTGGCCGCGCTGAAGTTGGGCGCGACGCAGGCGGTCGGCGTCGACAACGACCCGCAGGCCATCCTCGCCACCGCCGACAACGCGGCACGTAACGGCGTCGGCGACCGGCTGGCGGTGCACCTGCCGAAGGACGAACCGGCGGCGACCTATCCGGTCGTCGTCGCCAACATCCTCGCCACCGCGCTGGATACGCTGGCCGACACCCTCGCCGCCCGGGTCGCGCCCGGCGGCCGGATCACGCTCTCCGGCATCCTCGACGGCCAGCAGGACGCCTTGCTGGAACGCTACACCGTGTGGTTCGACGCGCTGACCGTGGCGCGCGAGGACGACTGGGTCCGCATCGACGGCCGCCGTCGCGCCGACGCCTGACCCTGCGACGCATGCTTCAATAGCCCGATGTTCATCAACTGCCCGTACTGCAAGGCGCTGGTGTCCACCGATCCGGTGACGGACCTGCCACCCGTGCGCTGCCCGCACTGCGACAGCATGCTGCGACGCGATCCCGGGGCCGTCGACGAGGACGAGGCGCAGCCGCTGGATGTCGCCGCGCTGCTGCGTGCGCCGTACGAGGCCGCACCGCCCGCCGATGCGCCTGCGCCCGCAGTGGCGGACGCGGTGATCGACCCGGGCGACGGCCGCGCCGACGACGCAACGCCATCCGGACCACTGCCTGTCGTCGCGAGCGTCCCCGAACCCGCGCGGCCGCGTCGCACGCGCGGCATGCCCAGCTTCGCGCACGGGCAGGCGCGTGCGGCCGTCCCGCGCGAGCGCTGGCTGCCGATCGCCGTGGGCGCACTCGGCGTGCTGCTCGCGCTGCAGCTGCTGCTGGCCGACCGTGCGCGCCTCGCCGGCGATGCGCACTGGCGCCCGCTGCTGGAGGCGGTGTGTGGCGCGCTTCGCTGCGAACTGCCGCCGTGGCGCGAGCCGGGCGCGTTCACCCTGGTGCAGCGCGACGTGCGCCAGCATCCGTCGCTGCCCGGCGTGCTGCGGGTCACCGCCACGTTCCGCAACGACGCGCACTGGGCGCAGCCGTGGCCGCGACTGCGGCTCACGCTGACCGACGGCAACGGCCGCCCCGCGGGCGAACGCAGTTTCGACGCACGCGAATACCTCGGCGGCGCGCCAAGCCAGCCGCTGCTCGCCGGTGGCGAAAGCGCGGCCGTGGCGATGGACATCCTCGAACCGGCGTCCGACATCGTCGGCTACGACTTCACGTTCCGCTGAAGCACGTCGACGAGAGACACGCGCCGTACGCACAGGCGAAACACCCGGCGTTCGACGCGCGATCCCGCAACAGATGCGCCGCGCGCGACGCGAACGAGAAAAGCTCCCATTGCCGGACAGCTGCTTCGCGATGCGCCATTCATCGGGAAACCCCGCATGAAAACGCCCGATCGGCCGCATTCACCATGGCAGCGCCCGGGCCACCACGCTAGACTCTCCGCCCCGCCGATTCCGGCCGGGACGGCCAGGGACGGGGCCGCGCTGCATACACTCTCCGCGGGGACCTCGTTCTTGAACGCCGAACGCCACGACGCCGCCTCCCGTTCCGCTCCGCGCGTGCCGCTGCGCGAACATGTCGCGCATTCGGTGCGCCGCTACATCGGCGACCTCGATGGCGCGGAGACCTCGAACCTGTACGAGGTCGCGCTGCGCGAACTCGAGATCCCGCTGTTCGCCGAAGTCGCGCCGCGGCGATGCTCGGGATTCACCGCGGCACGCTGCGCAAGAAACTCAAGGATTACGGCCTGGCCTGAGCCGGCCCTCGGCGGCGTGCCGATGGGCGTGCCGGTATAATCGCGGCCTCCCGCCGCAGTTCCCCACCCCATGACCAGCCCGCTTTCCGGCGCCCCGGTGACGATCCGCCGCGCGCTGCTGTCCGTGTCCGACAAGACCGGCCTGCTCGACCTCGCCCGCGCCCTCGCCGCCCGTGGCGTCGAACTGATCTCCACCGGCGGCACCGCGAAGGCGATCCGCGAAGCGGGCCTGCCGGTGCGCGATGTCAGCGACGTCACCGGCTTCCCCGAAATGATGGACGGCCGGGTGAAGACGCTGCATCCGCTGGTGCACGGCGGCCTGCTCGGCCGCGCCGGCATCGACGACGCGGTGATGGCTGAACACGGCATCGGTGCGATCGACCTGCTGGTGCTGAACCTGTATCCGTTCGCCGCGGTGTCGGCGAATCCGGACAGCAGCTTCGAGGACGTGATCGAGAACATCGACATCGGCGGCCCCGCGATGCTGCGCAGCGCTGCCAAGAACTTCGCCCGCGTCGCGGTCGCGACCGATCCCTCGCAATACCCCGCTCTCGTCGCCGAACTCGACGCGAACGACGGCGCGCTCTCCGGCAAGACCCGCTTCGATCTCGCGGTGGCTGCCTTCAACAACGTCGCCTTCTACGACGCCTGCATCAGCAACCACCTCTCGTCGCTGGCCGAAGACGGCGAACGCAGGCTGTTCCCGGCGCAGAACAACAGCAACTTCGTGAAGGTGATAGACCTGCGCTACGGCGAGAACCCGCACCAGCAGGCCGCGTTCTACCGCGACCTGTGGCCGGTGCCGGGCACGCTGGCGACGTTCTCGCAGCTGCAGGGCAAGGAGCTGAGCTACAACAACCTCGCCGACGCCGACGCCGCCTGGGAATGCGTGCGCCAGTTCGGCACCACGACGCCGGCCTGCGTCATCGTGAAGCACGCGAATCCGTGCGGCGTGTCGGTCTCGGCCAGCGCGCTCGACGCCTACGAACGCGCCTACGCCACCGACCCGACCTCGGCCTTCGGCGGCATCCTCGCCTTCAACGTGCCGGTCGACGGCGCGACGATGAAGACCATCCTCGACCGCCAGTTCGTCGAGGTGCTGATCGCGCCCGACTACACCGACGACGCGCTGGCGTACGCGAAGAAGAAGGCCAACGTCCGCGTGCTGCGCATTCCGCACGGCGACGGCCGCAACAACATGGACGTCAAGCGCGTCGGTTCCGGCCTGCTGATGCAGACCGCCGACATCCGCGAAGTGACGGCGGACGAGCTGAAGGTGGTGACGAAGCGCGCGCCGACCGAGGCGCAGCTCGCCGACCTGCTGTTCGCGTGGCGCGTGGCGAAGTTCGTGAAATCGAACGCCATCGTCTATGCGAAGGACCTGCACACGATCGGCGTCGGCGCCGGCCAGATGAGCCGCGTGTACTCCGCGCGCATCGCCGGCATCAAGGCCGACGACGCCGGCCTCGTCGTGCCCGGTTCGGTGATGGCCAGCGACGCCTTCTTCCCGTTCCGCGACGGCATCGACGCCGCGGCGCAGGCCGGCATCGCTGCCGTCATCCAGCCCGGCGGCTCGATGCGCGACCAGGAAGTGATCGACGCCGCCGACGAACACGGCCTCGCCATGGTGTTCACCGGCGTGCGGCATTTCAGGCACTGAGCCACGCCGGGCCGCAGTCGGCCCGATCCACGATCCCCGGAGATTCCCATGCAGCGACGCGCCGCGCTCTTCCTCGCCCTCGGCACCACGGCTGCGTTCGCCGCCACGCCGGTGCCGCCTCCGCCGCCGCGTCCCGCGATCACGCAGGCACCGGGCATCGTCACCGACGCCGAAGTCCTGCGCCTGCTGCGCACGGTGTATCCCGGCGAAGCGGTGTCGCTGAAAAGCGAATGGCGGGCGAGGGACGCGCATCGCGCCAACGACGAATCCTCGCCGTCGGTGCGCAGCGTGTGCGCGGATTCGGGCGCGACGACGCATGGCCCGCGACTCGTCGCCGTGTGCGGCAGTTTCGAGGACGCCGGCCACGCGCAGGCGGGCGAGGTCGACCTGTTCCAGTTGCTCGACCCGCGCGGCGGGCAAACGCAGGCGCGCATCGGCGCGCGCGAACGCGGCGTGCAGAGCGGCGGCTGGGGCTCGCCCGGCGACGTGAAACTCGTGGAGATCGGCAGCCGCCGCACCGCGTTCGCACTGTCCAGCGGCTTCACCAACATGGGCTGGACGACCGAAAGCGTATCGCTGTACCAGGCCGACGACGACCGCTTCGTCGAACGCCTGACGTTCGCGACCCACCTCGACAACAGCGGCGACTGCGACCCCGACGGCGACCGCGGCTGCCGCGCGCGCTCGGTGTCGCTCGACTGCACCCTGCGCGTCGATCCCGCGAAGGCAGATCGCGGCTTCTACGCGCTCAGCATCGACGTGGCCGGCGAACGCGCGGGCCGCAAGGTCAAGCGCAGCATCCCGACGACGTTCGACGGCACGCACTATCGCGTCGCGCCGCGGGTGCTGGTGCGGGACGGGTGCGATCAGGACGATTGATCGACAACATCAACAATATGGCATCAGCTTCTTTGATCAACTCGCGACTTTTTTGAAAAGCATCATGCCCTAGGCACTACTAGGCGCTCCATCCTGCCGCCCCCCTTTCGCGCCAGACGTGTTCGACAGGGGCCTCATCCGCCACAACAAGCAGCACCTCATTTCTTGGAAGAAATTCACGCGCAACCCATTGATTTGGAAGCATAGTTTTTATCAGACCTAGCCTTTTGACGCGCAAACCCGCCAAAGATCCCTCGTTCGACAATTTGCTGCTTCGTACTTTCGAAATCTGACCATGTAGCTTCTTGCTTGCTACCAAAGCGACCTGCGCGAAATGGCCAACAACCGAAAACTCATCAAGTCGAATCTGCGCGGCTTTCTGTCGGAAACCACCGAAAGCAACGAGCGCCTGAAAATCTGGCTCGGTTTCATCGGTGGAATCATCAGTACGCTTCTGTCCGCCGCCATCTACTTCCACTGAAAAGACAACTCGCATGAAACTCCTCGTCATCGGTTCCGGCGGCCGTGAACACGCCCTCGCCTGGAAGCTCGCGCAGTCGCCGCGGGTGGACGAAGTCCTGGTCGCGCCGGGCAATGCCGGCACGGCGACCGAGGCGAAGTGCCGCAACGTCGCGATCAAGGCCACGGACATCGACGGGTTGGTCGGGCTGGTGCGCGCCGAGGGCGTCACGACCACCGTCGTCGGGCCCGAGGCACCGCTGGTGGCCGGCGTGGTCGACCGTTTCCGTACCGAAGGCCTGCGCATCTTCGGCCCCACGGCCGCGGCCGCGCAGTTGGAAGGCAGCAAGGCGTTCGCGAAGGATTTCCTCGCGCGTCACGGCATCCCGACCGCGTACTACGCCGTCCACACCGACGTCGATGCGGCGCTCGCCTACATCCGCGAGAAAGGCGCGCCGATCGTGGTGAAGGCCGACGGCCTGGCCGCGGGCAAGGGCGTGATCGTCGCGATGACGCAGGCCGAGGCCGAAGACGCGGTGCGCGACATGCTGTCGGGCAACGCCTTCGGCGCCGCGGGCGCGCGGGTGGTGATCGAGGAATTCCTCGATGGCGAGGAAGCGAGTTTCATCTCGATGGTCGACGGCGTGACCGCGCTGCCGATGGCGACGTCGCAGGACCACAAGCGCGTCGGCGACGGCGACACCGGCCCCAACACCGGCGGGATGGGCGCGTACTCGCCCGCACCGGTGGTCACGCCCGCGGTGCATGCGCGCGTGATGCGCGAGGTGGTCGAACCGACCGTGCGCGGCATGGCTGCCGACGGCGTGCCGTTCACCGGCTTCCTCTACGCGGGGCTGATGGTCGACGCGACCGGCGCACCGAAGGTGATCGAATTCAACGTGCGCTTCGGCGACCCGGAAACACAGCCGGTGATGCTGCGGCTCAACAGCGACCTGCTGGATCTCGTCGAGGCCGCGATCGACGGCCGCCTGCACGAGGTCGAGGCGCGCTGGAATCCGCAGCCGTCGCTGGGCGTGGTGATGGCCGCGTCGCCCTACCCGGAGACGCCGCATACCGGCGACGTCATCCACGGTCTGGATGCGCCGCAGCCGGCGCACGCCAAGGTCTTCCACGCCGGCACCGCGCTGGACGACGCCGGCCGCGTCGTCACCGCCGGGGGCCGCGTGCTCTGCGTGTGCGCCCGCGGCGGCACCGTCGCCGACGCCCAGCGCGAGGCCTACACCGCGCTGGCGAAGATCGGCTGGGACGGCGAATTCCACCGCAGCGACATCGGCTGGCGAGCGGTGGCGCGGGAAAGGGGTTGAGGACCTTGCCTCAGCTTGTCGAACACAGGAAACCGGCGACGATGAGCGCCCGCTCGATGGCTTCGGGTTCAGCGGTTGCGCCTTGCGGTCTGATCTCGCACTCGGGCGACCATCCGGAAGGCGGCAACGCGGTCGAATGCATATAACAACGGCACGCCGCACACCATTCCCACAGCCCGCGATGACCATCATGCCAGCGCAGAAGTGAGGGACTACCGCAGACAGGGCAATCACCGGATACGTGAATGCCATGGCCACCCGCGGAGAATGCCTGACTCCAGGCCTCTGCCCGTTCGAGGGGTACACCACGCCATCGCATGACGACGCCCTCCTGTCAGCGCTTCTTCGCCGCCTTCGCCGGCGCGTGCTGCTTCGACAACTCGTCGATCAGGCTGCGCACGAGCTTGCGTTGCGAGGCCGGCAGCTTGAGGAAGGTCTCGATCGCGAGCTGGTCGTGCGGATTCATCCGCCACTCGCCGCGGGTCTCGCGAACGTGCTTGTCGTTACCGAACTGCAACTGCTGCGGTTCCATCGACAGCATCCGGGCCAGCGCGCGCATGTTGCCCTGCCGCGGCATGGCGCGGCCGTTGAGCCAGCCGGAAATCGCCTGCTGGGAGACGGGCTCGCCGCCGAAACGGGCGAGCAGCCGCACGAGTTCGGCCGGGCTCTCGCTCATGCCGGCCTGGCGCAGGGCGGCGCGCAGCCGTTCGCTGAAGGCGTCTTGTTCGGTCTTCATCCGCCGACCTTAGGCCGGCGCGGCGCCCGGTGTGAAAAACGCGCTTGGCGATCAAATCCACAATATGTTGACGCGGCAACGCCCGTTGCGCCCGGGCCGGGCCCGGGCACACGGCGGGCCCGCCCGGCTCAGGGCTTGCGGGCCCCGCCGGAACGGACGAATTCGTCGATGACCTGGCGCAGCAGCCGGCGCTGGGCCGGCGGCAATTGCAGATAGGCTTCGATGGCCAACCGGTCGCGCGGGTCGAGGCCGCCCACGCCCCGTCCCTCGCGACCACGCTTGGCGTCGTCGCCGTACTGCAGCTGCTGCGGCTCCACCGCCAGCATCTTCGCCAGCGCCCTGAGATTGGCCTGCCTTGGCATCGCGCGGCCCCTCAACCAGCCGGAAACGGCTTGCTGCGACACCGGCTCGCCGCCGAAGCGCGCGAGCAGACGCACCAGTTCGACAGGGCTCTCGCCGAGCCCCGCCCGTTGCAACGCAGCGCGCAGCCTTTCGCTGAACGCGATCTGTTCATTGTTCATCACCTGACGTCGGGCCGGTGCACGCCGGCATTGGAAAGATGTGATTTGTACCTTATCAAACTTTTTGTTAGCGTGCGCCACCACCGACGGCAGGGAGGGCTTGGGATGTCGAGCATGCGGATCGACCGGTCGCGGCACCGGC
>JBGAFR010000083.1:0-15435 GCA_044227145.1 Lysobacteraceae bacterium | reverse complement strand
CCAGCGTCGCCGCGGCCCACGGCGCCAGCCAGCGCGAGAGCAGCGTGGTCGCGATGGCGGCGCAGACGACACCGAGCAGGGCCGGAACCCCGATCCGGATCGACAGCGGCCAGCGGCGGAAACGCGACATGGGCACGCGTTCAGTCGCGGACGATGCCGAGGCGCTCGATGCGCCGGTACAGCGCCTGTCGCGACATGCCCAGCTCCTGCGCGGCCTGAGCGAGCACGCCGCCGGCGCGCGCCAGCGCGGCTTCGATCGTGTCGCGATCGGGTTCGGCGGCGTCCGCGATCGCCGCGGGCGCGGCAGGCAGGCCGAGATCGGCGGCACCGACCCGGGCGCCCTGCGCGAGCAGCGCCGCACGCTGGATGGTGTTGCGCAGCTCGCGCACGTTGCCGGGCCAGCGATGTGCGAGCAGCGCGCGTTCCGCGCCGGCGTCGAGGCTGCGACCGGAAGGCAGGAAGAAGCGCGCCAGCGGCAGGATGTCGTCTGGACGCTGCGCCAGCGGCGGCAGCCGCAGTTCGATCGCGTTGAGCCGGTAGAAGAGGTCTTCGCGGAACTGGCCCGCGGCGATCAACGCCGGCAGGTCGGCGTTGGTCGCGCTGACCACGCGCACCTTCACTTCGCGCTCGCGATTGCTGCCCAGGCGCTGGAAGCGGCCGGTCTCGAGCACCCGCAGCAACTTCACCTGGCCGGCGAGCGGCAGCGTGCCGATCTCGTCGAGGAACAGGGTGCCGCCGTCGGCGGCTTCGAACTTGCCTTCGCGGGCGCGATTCGCGCCGGTGTAGGCGCCGGCTTCGGCGCCGAAGAGTTCGGCCTCGATCAGGTCCGCCGGCAGCGCGCCGCAGTTGAGTGCGACGAACGGGCCGTCGCGGACCGCGGAGTTCGCATGCACGATCTCGGCGAGCCGCTCCTTGCCGCTGCCGTTGGGGCCGGTGATCAGCACGGGCAGGTCGGAGCGTGCGATCTGACCCGCCAGTTGCAGCACCGAACCGGTCAGCGGATCGGCATGCACGAAGCCGCGCAGGTCGAACGCTGCCAGCGCCTCGCGCCGGCGCCGGTCGCCGGCATCGCGCCGCGCGAGCTGTTGCCGCGTCTGCGACAGTTCCAGCAGGTTGTTGACGGTCGCGATCAGGCGGCGATCGTCCCACGGTTTCGCGAGGTAGTCGGCGGCGCCGGCCTTGACCAGATCCACCGCCGATCCCAGGTGCGTCCATGCGGTGAGCAGGATCACCGGCAGGTCGGGATGGCGTGACCGGATCTCGCGGAACAGCGCTTCGCCCTCGGCGCCGGACGTGGTGTCGGCCTCGAAGTTCATGTCCTGCACGACGAGGTCGACGGGATCCTCGTCTAGCGCGGCGAGCCCGGCGGCGGGCGTCGCCGCCGTGCGGGTGTCGATCTCGTGCAGCGAGAACAGCGTTTCCAGCGCGGTGGCGACGGCGGGGTTGTCGTCGATGACGAGGACGGTGGGCATGCGCGAAGCCTAGCAGGTCGCAGGAAGCGGGCGTCAGACGCTGCGCGTCGCCACCGCGGGCGGCACCGCCGCCGCGCGTCGCGCCGGACCGAACACCGCGATCTGGCCGAGCAACCACAGCGCGACCGCGCCGATCGGCAGATAGCTCCAGGGCAGCCGCTCCAGCTCGTAATGCGCCATGAGCAACTGGTTCAGGCCGTAGGCGCCGAGCATGCCGAGCAGGATGCCGAGCGTCGCCAGCAGGAAGTTCTCGGTCTGGAAGTAGCGGAGGATCTGCCCGCGGGTCGCGCCCAGGGCCCGGCGCACGCCGATCTGCTTGGTGCGTTGCTGTACCCAGAAGCTGGCGAGCCCGACGATGCCCAGCGCGGTGATGAACAGCAGGCCGATGCAGACGGCGGCGAGCAGCCAGGCCATCGTGCGTGCGGCCTGGTAGAACTCGCTGCGCAGCTCCTCCATCGTCTTGGTGTTGTCGTCCAGGATGATGCGGTTCGGGCCGTTCGCACGCAGTGCGGCGACCGCGGCCTTGAGCACTTCGTCGCGACGACCCGGCTCGGTGCGCAGGAGATAGTTGCCGCCCACGTCGTAGTGCGGGCGGACCGGGAGCACCATCGAGTACTCGTGCGCATCGGGCCCGCCCTGCATGCTGGGACGGACGAGGTGGTCCAGCACGCCGATGATCCGGGTCGGCTCCGAGCCCCACACGTAGATGGCTTTTCCGAGCGCCTTTTCCGCCGGTTCGTCCGGGAAGAGTTTCTCCGCCATCCGGCGCGTGATGATGACGGCGGGGTAGCGCACCGGGCCTTCGGCCTTCTCCACCGCATCCCATTCCAGATACTCGTCGGGCGTGAAGTTGCGGCCCGCGATCAGTCGCAGCCCGAGCGTGTCGACGAACTGGTCTTCGGCCATGTAGTTGGTCGCGTTCAGCGTCGGCCGTTCCTGGTCCGGCTTGAGGCTGACCCCGCTGTTCCACGAGGAGTTCACGAACGGGACCTGGTTGGTCACGGTGGCGGCCTTGACGCCGGGAATGCCGCGCAGCGAAGCCAGGTCGGTGCGGGTGAGCGCGGCGGCGTTGTCGTTCGACCCGATGCTGGTGATCTGCACGCGCACCAGTTCGTTCTCGGCGATGCCGCTGACTTCGCGGACTTGCCGGATGCGGTCGCCGATCATGAACAGGGCGTTGCAGATGATCGCGCAGGTCATGGCGATCTCCAGCACGATCAGGGCCGCCGCGGTCTTGTGGCGCATCAGGGTGGAGAGGATGGGACGGAATTCCATGGCGATTTCCTGGTCCCGCGACGCGGGACGAACGGAGTGGGGACGGGCGGCGCGCCGGGTTACTGCGATTTCAGCTGCATCGCGGGCGTGATCTGCATCGCGCGCCAGGCGGGGAGCAATCCCGCGAGCAGGCTGGCGACGATCGCGAGCACGAACGTGGACAGCAGCATGCCGATGTCGAGGTGGGCGAGCTTGGCGTAGCTGGCCGGCTGCAGGCGCACCGCCCACAGGCCGAGCAGCGAGAGCCCCAGCCCGAGGATGCCGCCGGCGAGACCGACCGTGCCCGCTTCCACGAGGCACTGCATGAAGATGGCCTTGCGCGAGGCGCCCAGCGCGCGACGCACGCCGATCTCGCCGCCGCGGCGGAGGAACTTGGCGAGCAGCAGTCCCACGGTGTTGACCAGGCAGACCAGCAGGAAGCCGAAGCCCAGCCACATCTGCACGACCACGTCGTTCGGCACCACCTTGTTGTAGTCCAGCCACGCCATGACGTCGCGCAGGCGGACGTTCGCCGGGCGTTCGAAACGGCCCGCGCTGCGCTGCTGGTTGGAATAGTTGATCAGGTAGTCCTTGTATTCCGCCGCCTTCTTCGCGCTGTCGAGCTGCACCCAGTACTGGATCCACACGCACGGTGCGTTCAGGTCGGTGGCGTCGGCGGCGGTGTCGCCCCAGCAGTTCATGCTGCCGCTGCGGCCCATGTCCAGGTCGCGCGAGGCCGAGAACGGCAGGAACACGTCCTCCAGCGTGCCGAAGCGGTCGGTGTTCATGTCGTAGAAGCGCGGCGTGGGCCGCCATTCGTCGATCACGCCGGCCACGGTGAAGTCGGTCTTGTCCAGCCGGATCTGCTTGCCGACGCTGTCGCCTCCGCCGAACACCTTGTCGTTCAGCGCCCTGGAAATCACCGCCACGCGGGCGCGGGCGTCGTCGTCCTTGGCGGTCCAGCCGTGGCCGTAGAGGAACGGCACTTCGAACATCGGGAAGAAGTCCGCCGAGGTGTAGCGCGCATCGGAGAAGAAGGGCGTGAGGCTGGACTGCTGCGGCGTGATGGAAACGCCGCCGCCGGTCATCATCGCCTGTCGGTCTCCGCGCTTCTCGCGCAGCAGGGTTTCGGCATCGAAGCGGGTCACCTGGTCGGACGGTTCCTCGCCGGGGCGATAGCCGGCCTTGCCTTCCGGATCGAGCTGCACGTAGAACAGGGTCGAGCTCTTGCCGGGGAGCGGGTCGCCGGAGAGCACGTGGAACACGGTCAGCGTGGTCATGCACGCGCCGATGCCCATGGCGATGGCCAGCACCATCAGCGTCGTCAGCGCCTTGTTGCGCTTGAAGCTGCGCAGGGCGAGGTTGAAGTAGTAACCGAACATGGCGATGTCCTCAGGCCGACGCCGGTGCGCCGGCCTCGGCCGACCGGGCGACACGGACCAGGCTCGGTTCCACCGACAGGTCGGTGGCCATGCCGTCGACGATGTGCACGTTGCGCTGCGCGCGCGCGGCGAGTTCCGGGTCGTGGGTGACCATGATGATGGTGGTGCCGCGGCCGTTGATGTCCTCCAGCAGCTCCATCACGCCGCGCGCCATCTGCGAGTCGAGGTTGCCGGTCGGTTCGTCCGCGAGCAGCAGGCGCGGGCTGCCCGCCAGGGCGCGCGCGATGGCCGCGCGCTGCTGCTGGCCGCCGGAGAGTTCGGCCGGGAAGTGCTTCATGCGCGAGCCCAGCCCCACCTTGCCCAGCGCGTCCTCGATCCGCGACTTGCGCTCCTGTGCGGACATGCCGCGGTAGCGCAGCGGCACGTCGACGTTGTCGAACAGGTTGAGGTCCGGTATCAGGTTGAAGCCCTGGAAGATGAAGCCGATCTTCTGGTTGCGCAGCTTGCTGCGCGCGTCGTCGGAGAGGCCCTTGACGTTCTGCCCGTCGAGCACGAACTCGCCGCCGGTGAAGGTTTCCAGCAGCCCCGCGATGTTGAGGAAGGTGGTCTTGCCCGAACCGGACGGCCCGGTGACGGCGACGAATTCGCCTTCCTTCACGTGCAGGTCCAGCGACCGCAGCGCGTGGGTTTCGACCAGCTCGGTGTGGTAGACCTTGGTGACGCCTTGCATGTGCAACATGGGGAACTCCGGGAGAAGGAACGGGCGCGGGAAGCGACGCGGTGGTGCCGCGATCAGCCGATGCGGAAGCGCGGCGGCAGCGTCTGCGGCGGGGCGAAACTGACGCTGCGGCGCGGGCGGTGCAGGACCGCATCGTTCGCGGACGGCGCCAGCACGACGGTGCGAAGCGGCGGCGGACGGCGGGGGATCGCCGCGGCGAGCGCGTCGGCGTTCCAGTGCGTGACGAAGGGGGCGAGGGTGTCGGGGGAGGCCGTGCCGTGGAGCAGGCTGTCGAGTGACATGGTGTCGAGGGGCATGGACATGATCATTCTCCGGTGATGCGGATGCGTTCGGCGTCGCCGAACCGGTCGGCGCCGGAGACCACGATGCGGTCTCCCTGCTTGGCGCCATCGAGGATTTCCACGGCGGCGAGGCTGCTGACGCCGGTGCGGATGCGGCGTTTCACCGCGGTGTCGCCGTCCATGACGTAGACGGCGCCGCCGCCCTGCTCCAGGAACGGGCCGCGTTCGACCATCAGCACGTCGCGGCGGGTATCGAGCACGATTCGCGCGCTGAGGCGCTGGTTCTGGCGCAGGCCCGGCGGCTGCCGGTCCTTGAAGCGCAGGCGGGCGGCGACCTCGCCGTTCACCACCTCGGGCGAGACGGCGGAGATCGACGCGGCGTAGGTCTCGCCCGTGGTCGAGATCTCCGCCGGGATGCCGATGCCGAGGTCGCGGGCGAAGCTCTCGGGCACCTTGATCTCGACCTCGAACACCGACAGGTCGACGACGCTGAGCACCGGCGCGTTGTCGGCGACGTTCGCGCGCTGCGCGACCAGCACCTGGCCGACCTGGCCGTCGAACGGTGCGCGCAGCGACAGCGCTTCCACCTGCCGGCGCAGTTCGTCGACCACGGCGCGCTGGCGATCGGCCTGCAGCCGCTTGTTGCGGCTGTCGAGGTCCGCGCCGCGGCCCTGCAGCGAGAACTCCTGCTGCGCGGCGGCGAGGGCGAGTTCGGATTTCTTCAGCGCATCCTGGGCCCGGGCCACGTCGATCTGCGCGACCGCGCCGCCGTCGAACGCGCGCTTGTTGCGCTCCAGGTCGCGTGCCGCCGCGATGCGGTCCACCGAGGCCTGGTCGAGCTGCTTGCGGGCGTTGGCGCGGGTGAGCGCACCGTCGAGCGTCGCGCGCGAGGTCTCGGCTTCGAGGCCGGCGAGGGTCGCTTCCTCCTGCGCGAGCCGGCTGCGCAGCTCCGGGCTGTCGATCTCGGCGAGGACCTGGTCCTTCTTCACCGCATCGCCCGCGACGACCTTGAGGGTCACGGTGCCGGCGGAGATCGCGTACAGCGTGGGGCTGTTCGCCGAGATCACCCGGCCTTCCGCCGAGAGGTCGCGAACCAGGTCGCCGCGGCGCACCTCGGCGATGCGCACCCGGGCGGCATCGACCGAGCGGCTGCCGCCGCGCCAGGCCGACACGGTCGCCGCCGCTGTGACCGCCACGCCGAGCGCGACGACGACGGGCAGGCGCCAGCGGCGGGTGCGGGGAGAGGAGGCGAGGACGGTGTCCTGGGCGGCGGTGTCGCGGATGGTCATGGCAGTGGAATGCTTGGATTCGCCTGGATCCACGCAAACGCCGTGCCAACCGCATGTTATTGATTTTCAATGTATTTTCGCAGCGTCCGGGCTGTCCGCCCGCTGTCCGGACGTGTCCGCGCGGACGCTCGTCCGGGGTTTCGTCGTTACACTAGCCGGCCTCCGAGGCAGTGCGCGGCGCGCCTCCCGGAGCCTCGTCCACCCCCGTCCAACTCTCAGAGGACTGCAGACCCATGTGTGGCATTGTCGGCGCGATCGCGGATCGCGATGTGGTACCGGTGCTGGTCGAGGGGCTCAAGCGTCTGGAATATCGCGGCTACGACTCCGCCGGCATCGCGATCGTCGAAGGCGCCGATGCTTCGCGCGACGTGCGTCGCGTCCGCCGCACCGGCCGCGTCGCGGAAATGGCGAACGCCGCCGAGACCGAAGCCTTCCGCGCCGACCTCGGCATCGGCCACACCCGCTGGGCCACCCACGGCGGCGTCACCGAAGGCAATGCGCACCCGCACATCAGCCACGGCGTCGCGCTGGTCCACAACGGCATCATCGAGAACCACGAGGCGCAGCGCGAACGCCTGCGCGCATTGGGCTACACCTTCGAGTCGCAGACCGACACCGAGGTCATCGCCCACCTCATCCACCACTACCTCACGCGCGGCGACGACCTGCTGGCGGCGCTGCAGCGCGCGGTCAAGGAGCTGGAAGGCGCCTATGCGCTGGCCGTGATCAGCCGCAAGGAGCCGGACCGCATGGTCTGTGCGCGGATGGGCTGTCCGCTGCTGGTCGGCCTGGGCGAAGGCGAGAACTTCATCGCATCCGACGTCTCGGCCATCGTCCAGGCGACGCGCCGGGTGATCTTCCTCGAAGAGGGCGACACCGCCGAGGTCCGTCGCGACGGCGTGCGCGTGTTCGACGCGCACGATGCCGAAGTCGCCCGCGACGTCCACGTCTCCGACGTGTCGCTGGCGTCGCTGGAGCTGGGCCCGTACCGGCACTTCATGCAGAAGGAGATCCACGAGCAGCCGCGCGCGATCGCCGACACGATCGAGGCCATCGTCGACTGCGGCGCGTTCGTGCCGGAACTGTTCGGCGAGAAGGCGGAAGCGCTGCTGCGCGACATCTCCGGCCTGCAGATCCTCGCCTGCGGCACCAGCTACTACGCCGGCCTGACCGCGCGCTACTGGTTCGAGGCGATGACCGGCCTGCCGTGCACGGTCGAGATCGCCAGCGAATACCGCTACCGCAAGGTCGTCGCCGACCCGCGCCAGCTCGTGGTGACCATTTCCCAGTCGGGCGAGACGCTCGACACGATGGAGGCGCTGAAGTATGCCAAGTCGCTGGGCCACGACCGCACGCTGTCGATCTGCAACGTGCCGGAAAGCGCGATCCCGCGCGCCAGCAAGCTCGTGTTCTACACCCGCGCCGGCGCCGAGATCGGCGTCGCCTCGACCAAGGCCTTCACCACCCAGCTGGTCGCACTGTTCGCGCTGTCGGCGACGGTCGCGCGGCTGCACGGCAAGCTCACCGACGCCGCCGAAGCCGAACTGATCGAGGCACTGCGCCACCTGCCCGGCAGCGTGCAGCACGCGCTGAACCTGGAGCCGCAGGTCGCGGTGTGGTCGGAGCGATTCGCGCCGAAGCAGCATGCGCTGTTCCTCGGTCGCGGCATCCACTATCCGATCGCGCTCGAAGGCGCGTTGAAGCTCAAGGAAATCTCCTACATCCACGCCGAGGCCTATCCGGCCGGCGAACTCAAGCACGGTCCGCTGGCGCTGGTCGACGCGGCCATGCCGGTGGTGGTGATCGCGCCCAACGACAGCCTGCTGGAGAAGGTGAAGTCCAACATCCAGGAAGTGCGCGCCCGCGGCGGCGAGATGTACGTCTTCACCGATGCCGACAGCCACTTCAGCGAGTCCGAGGGCGTGCACGTCATCCGCACGCCGCGCCACGTCGGCACGCTGTCGCCGATCGTGCATGCGATCCCGGTGCAACTGCTCGCCTATCACGCGGCGTTGGCCCGCGGTACCGATGTCGACAAGCCGCGAAACCTGGCGAAGTCGGTCACGGTGGAATGATTTCAACGGGGGTGTGCCCCCATTCGACATCGTTCGATCATGGTGGGGCCGGCGGCTTCGCGCCGTCGCGCACGCTGCACAAAAAAGACCCCGGCGCGAGGCCGGGGTCCATCGGTACCGGGGCGTCCCGGGGAGAAACGTCCCCGGCACCGCGAGGCATGACGCTTACGGCGAGATCGTCGCCTTCAGGCTGACGCCCGAGTACGCCGCATAGGCACGGACGCGGACGTAGTAGGTGCCGGCCGTCGGCGAATTGAACGTGCAGGTCTCGGCGTTGCCGCTGAGGTAGGGACGGCAGTTGTACGAGGAGGTGGTCGGCGCGCTGCCGATCCGCACGTACAGGTCCGCGTCGCCCGTGCCGCCGGAGATGTTGAACACCGCGCTGGTCTTGCCGGCCGGAACGGTGATCGTATAGGTCGACGACCAGCTGTTCTTCGCCACCGACGGCAGCGCGACCGCGACGCCGCTGCACAGCACGAGACCGCCGCAGCTGCTGGTGCCGACCGTCACCGACATGGACTTCGCGCTGCTCAGGCCGCCGCTGTCCGTCACCGTCTCGCTGACCGTGTAGGTGCCCGCGGCCGCGTAGGTATGGCTCGGGTTGGTCGTGGTCGAGGTCGCGCCGTCGCCGAAGTTCCAGCTGTGCGTGCTGATGTTGTTCTCGGCGTCGGTGGACGTGTCGGTGAAGTTCGCGGTGAGGCCGCTGGAGGTCACGCTGAAGTTGGCGACCGGGGCCGTGTTGCCGCCCGTGCCGCCGCCGACGATGGCGTGCGAGATCGCGCAGTTGTTGGTGTCGTTCGACCAACTGGCCTGCTGGGTGAAGGTGCCGGTGCTGAAGGCGACGTTGGCGGCGCCGCCGGCGCTGCCCGCGGCGATCCAGGCGCATTCGTCCGAGTTCTCGTAGCCGCTGTTGGCGGTCCAGCCGCCGGCCGGGAACTGGTCCGACATCATTTCGTGCCACTCGTGGCCCAGCGTCATCGTGTAGCCGTCGAGCTTGCCGGCGGTACCCGAATTGACGAAGTTCACGCCGCAGGACGAGCCGACATCGATGTTGTACGGTTGGTTGCTGAAGGCGAGCGGGCCGTAGGTGGTCGGCGTGGAGAAGTAGGAATCGCCGACGTAGTCGTGCCAGGCGCAGTAGCCCTGGGTCGGGCTCTTGTAGTTGTCCGGGTTGGTGCCGGTCGGCGACAGGATCACGTAGTAGGTGTAGCGGTTCGACGCGGCGGTGGTGTTGCCGAAGTGCGCAGCGGCCTTGTTCGCTTCCGCGGCGAGCTGGTCGCCGGTGGCGGCGCTGGGCGAGGCCGCCGCGTTGTCGTACCACACGCCGGCCAGCACGTTCTGCTGGTACGGGATGCGGGCGATGCTGCCGCTGCTCGGGCAACTGCTGGCGCCGGTGGCGACGCCGGGGCCGTCGCACCACTGGGTCAGTTCGGCGGACCACAGTTCGCCGTTGGTGCCGATGCCCTTGAACATCTTCTGCGCGGCGGGGCCCGCGCCGGCGGCGTCGTTGCTGAAGTTGAGATAGCCGTTGGCGTCCGTGGTGGAGGTGCCCCACTGGTTGCCGTAGAAGATCAGGTAGACCTTGGACTGGCCGCTGAGCACGCCCACGCCGCCGGTACCGCCGCGGTAGTAGAGCGTGTTGGTCGAGGTGGCCTTGGCGAAGCCGGACTTGGTCGCCCACTGCTGGATCGCGATCTTGCCTTGGCGGGTCGGGATCGCGCCGTGGCGGTAGCCGTGCATGTAGGCAGGCGCGTAGGGGTTCCGCTCCGGTTGCGGCGGCGCGGCCGAGGCGGCGAAGGCCGACGAACACAGGGCGGCGACGAGTGCGCAACGCGACAGCGTCCGGGTGTCGATCTTGAGGGATCTCGGGAACATCACGGGTCAGAGTCCTTTGGGAGGGGTGGTGGTGCGCGCCGGTCGCGGGGGCGATGGCGCGAGCGATGCAGGGCCTGACGCGGGGCCAATCGAGACCGTTCCCGCTTCGCCGGTGGCGATGCGGGTGGACGTCGAGGAAGGCTTCGCGCTGCGTCTCCCGTTCCGTGGGGAGAGCGCGGATCGAAGCTAGCAACGCCGCTGCGTGCGCTCAATGCCGGTGCCCGGCATGCGACGACGCTTCGTTGCGATTTGTTCTCACCTTCGGAGGATTCGTGGACTTTCCAAAGGTCGGGAACGAAGGCGAGTGCAGGAATCCGCGACCGTGCCCTGCGGGATGCGCATCATTACGGTTTGGTAATGCAGGACTTAATGTTGCGAAAAGAAATCGCGTTTTCCCGAAAAATGGCCGGGAAAAAACGTTCTCTCGGGACGCCGTCGGCGTGCGCCGCGCCCGTCGTCGCATTGCAATGCAGCAGCACGTCGATCCTCCCGGCGAACGGCCCTGCGGTTCCGCGCCCTGTCCCGCATGCCTCCACGCCGGCATCGCCTGCACTGCGCGAAGGTCGCGTTCGGTGCGCGACGGGATCGGGTATGGTGGCGACGCTCCGCCCCCGTCGCCGTCGATCCATGCGCAAGATCCTCCACATCGACATGGACGCGTTCTACGCGTCGGTGGAACAACGCGACGATCCCGCATTGCGTGGCCGTCCGGTGGTGGTCGCCTGGCGCGGCGAACGCTCGGTGGTCTGCGCCGCATCCTACGAGGCCCGCACGTTCGGCGTGCGCTCGGCGATGCCGGCGGTGCGTGCCGAGCGCCTGTGCCCGGAAGCGGTGTTCGTGCCGCCGGATTTCCCACGCTACAAGGCCGTGTCGCGGCAGGTGCGCGAGATCTTCGCGCGGCACTCCGCCCTGATCGAGCCGCTGTCGCTGGACGAGGCCTATCTCGACGTCACCGCGCCGACCAGCGGCCTGGCGACCGCGACCGAGGTCGCGCAGGCGATCCGCGCGCAGATCCGCGAGGAGACGCAACTGACCGCCTCGGCCGGCGTGGCGCCGAACAAGTTCCTCGCCAAGATCGCGTCCGACTGGAAGAAGCCGGACGGGCTGTTCGTGATCCGCCCGCACCAGGTCTTCGACTTCCTCACGCCGCTGCCCGTGGGCTGCATTCCCGGCGTCGGCAAGGTCGCGCAGCGCCGGCTGGAGGACCTCGGCGTGAAGACCGTCGGCGACCTGCGCACGATCGACCTCGCGGTGCTGCACGAGGCCTTCGGCAGCTTCGGCCTGCGCCTGCACGAGCGCGCGCAGGGCATCGACGAACGTCCGGTCGAACCCGACCAGCCGGTGCAGTCGATCTCCTCGGAGGACACCTTCGCCCGCGACGTGCCGCTGGACGAGATCGCGCCGATGATCCGCACGCTCGCCGAGAAGACCTGGGCCGCGTCGCGCAAGACCGAGCGCGTGGGGCGCACGGTGGTACTGAAGCTGAAGACGGCGCAGTTCCGCATCCTCACCCGCAGCCACACGCCCGACGTGCCGCCGGACTCGCTGGAGCGCTTCACCGAAATCGCGCTGGCGCTGCGCGAACGCGTCGAGCTGCCGCCGCGCACGCTGTACCGGCTGGTCGGCGTGGGGCTGGGCAATTTCAGCGATCGCGAGGCGCTGGTGCCGCCGCAGGCGGCGCTGTTTCCGGAGGCCTGATCGCTCCGATGCTCCGGTAGAACGGCCTTCAGGCCGCTGCTGTTCGACGTGCAATGAAGCGCAGTGGCCTGAAGGCCGTTCTACCGACACCTGCGGAGCGTTATGCGCCTCAAGCCGCCGGCTTCTTCCACGCCTTCGCCAATGCCACCGCCTTCGCGGCGTCGATCCGACCATGACCGAACTTGTTCGAATGCCCGTTAGCCTTGTACGCCGAGGCCGGGCCGATCTTCTTCGCACTCGCGATCAGGATGCCGCGGACATCGTCCGGGGTCATGTCCGGCTTGAGCGAGAGGATCAGCGCGCACAGGCCGGCGACCAGCGGCGTCGCCGACGACGTGCCGCCGAAGTCGTTGGTGAACAGGCCATCCGTTCCGCCGGCGGCGACGGTGCCGGTGTTGAAGCCTCGGCCCTGGGTGGAGACGTCGGTGGTGAAGATGCCGCGTTCGCCGCCGTTGGACGGCGCGACCACGCACAGCTGCGGCCCGCTGTTGGAGTACCAGGCGAGTTCTTCACCGTCCGTGGAGGCGCCGATCGCCATCGCGTTGGGGTCGGACGCGGGATAGTTGACCTGCTTGCTTTCCTCGTTGCCGGAGGCGCAGACCACCACCGATCCACGGCCCTTGCGCCCGATCGCGCGCGCGTCGCGCAGCGCGAACTCGATGTCCGGACTCTTCGCGCCGCCCCACGAGCAGGAGATCACGTCGGCGAACTGCGCCGAATAGCGGATCGCGTCGGCGACGCGGCTGTCGCTGGCGAGGTCGTCGGCATGGAACACCTTCACCGGCAGCAGCCGGCAGTTCGGCGCCATCCCGTAGGCCTTCGGACCGCGGCCCACGGCCACACCCGCGCAGCAGGTGCCATGGATGTCGTTGCCGGCCATTTCCTCGAACGGCGCGCGGAAACGCTTGGGCCGCGGGTTGAAATGGTCGGCGTCGTCGTCGGGCAGATAGAAGTCGCGGCCACAGAGATCGCGCGGTTCGTCGGGATCGGGGTGGCGCAACACGTTCGTGCGCAGTTCGGGATGTTCCACGTCGATGCCGTCGTCGAGCACCGCGACCACCACGCTGCGCTTGCCGCGGCCGAGCTTCCACGCCTGGCTCGCGCCGATCAGGCGCAGGTGCCACTGCTTGGTGGATGGATTGCCCGTCGCGGCCGGCAGGCTGCGCCGGTACTGCGAAATGAAGTCCGGCGTCGCGAACGCGACTTCGTCCAGCGTCGCCAGCTGTGCGGCGAGCCGCACCAGCGCTTCGCCGGGATGCAGTCTCGCTTCGTCGCTGAGCGTGACCTGGTCGGGCGCCAGCGGGTTCTCCGCGAAGAGATGCAGGCCGCTGTCGCGGATGATCGCGTTGCGCAGCGTCTGCGGCGTGCCGGGCTTGAAGCGCAGCACGATCTGCTTGTAGAGGATGCGCATCAGCTGCGTCTCGGCATCGAGGTACGCGCTGATCGTCTTGCGCTCCAGCACGTTGCCCAGCGCGCGGGTGGACGCCTTCGAGCGCGAGGCCACGATCGGCGCCGCCGCCGGCGCGGGCGCCTTGCTCGGCAGTTCGAAGAAGGCCTGCGCGGCGCGCATCACCCGGGCGGTGGCCATCTCCGCGACCGGCGTGCCCGAGAGCCGGGCCACGGTGGTGCCGGCGACCGCCTCCAGGCTCAGCGGCAGCGGCTGCAGGTCGACCCAACTGCCGTCGGCCATGCGCAGTCCCAGCTTTTCCGGGACGGGGACGGCGAGGGCGCCCGTGGGCACATTCGGGGGAGCGATCGGGGGTGCGGGCATGCGGGGGTCCTCACGTCCTGTGGGTGGAGGCCGGGGGAAGGCCGACCGGAGGCGGGGTCACGTCCGGGTGAACGCGCTTTCGGCGTCGAACCAGACGGCCTCGATCTTGTCGTCGCGCTCGACCTTGCCGCTCACGTCGGGCAGAAACACGTCGCTGCCGCCTGCCGGGCGAAAGAGCGCCTGCTGCCGCGTGAACTTGGTGCGGCCGACCAGCTCCAGACCATAGTGGATGCCGATCTCGTGCAGCGCTTCCTCACTGGCATCGTTGCCGAATCGCAGCGAGAGCAGACCGGTGGGATACCGCGGGCGGCCGGTGGCGTCGACGATCGCCGGCAGCACCACGTAACCTTCTCCGAGCAGGCGATGCAGGCTGTTCCAGCCGGCGCGCGCGGTCTTCGGCGCGCGCTTGAGCTTCACCAGCCAGCCAGGCGTCGGGCCGGACAGCGCCTCGACCCGGGCGCTGGCGCCCAGGCGCGACTGCAGGTCGTCGTCGGCCGCGGCCTTCGTCGCTGCCTTCGCGGAGGCAGCCGCGGGCCTGACCACGAAAAGGCCGGGGCTGAGCTGTTCGGACGAGGACGGCATGGGTGGCGCCGGAAAGGGTGCTGCGGAGGAGACGACGTCGGGAGGGCGCGGGATATCCGGGAAACCGGGCGGGCGTCGTCGAGGCGACGCCCTCGGCATGTGGTAACACGCCGCCGCCGTCCGGCGCAACCGCGCGCCGGACGGAAGGGAGGCCGAGCGTCAGCGGGCCGGGTCGAACCGCAGCGCCACCGTCCAGGTGCGGCCGGGCTGGTTGTAGTACGACGCGGTCTCGTAGCGGCGATCGAACACGTTGGCGACGCCGGCCTGCAGCGTCCACGCGTCGGCGATGCGGTATTCGCCGCGCAGGTCGAGCGTGGCGAAGCCGCCGAGGCGACGGGTGTTGGCGACGTCGTCCCAGCGCTTGCCCTCGGCGACGCCGGTCAGGCCGAGCCGGAAGGCGCCGAAAGCGCGATCGAGGTCGAGGCGCGCGGTCTCGCGGGCGCGGCGCGGCAGGTCGTTGCCGCGGTTCGGGCCGACGGCATGATTCTCGGCGTCCAGCCAGCTCGCGCTGCCGGCCAGCGTCCAGTCCCACAGCGTCGCGTCGGCACGCAACTCGGCGCCGCGCAGGCGGGCCTCGTCGAGGTTGTTCGGCAGGCCGAGCGAGGCGTCGTAGGCGATCAGGTCCTTCACCCGCGTCTCGAACGCGTCCAGGTGCAGGCCGATGCGTTCGCCGCGCCAGGCGAGTCCGGCTTCCGCGGTGCGCGAGGATTCCGGGCGCAGCGCCGGATTGCCGAAGTACGGGTAATACAGCTCGTTGAAGGTCGGCGCCTTGAACGCGGTGCCGTAGCCTGCGGTCACCCGCCAGCCGTCGCCGAAACCCAGGCCCCACGCGGCGTTGCCGGTGGTCTTGCCGCCGAACTGGTCGTTGTCGTCGTGGCGCAGCGCGAATTGCACGTCCTGCGTGCCGAACCGACCCTGGTACTGCGCGAACGCGGCGCGGTCGGCGCGGCGCTTGTCGTCGTAGGGCGTGTCGCTGCTCACGCGGTCACGCAGCCAGTCGGCACCGACGGTGATCGT
>JBGAFR010000082.1:0-16033 GCA_044227145.1 Lysobacteraceae bacterium | reverse complement strand
CGGTCACGCCGCGGTCGAAGTCGAAGATGCTGCGCAGGTAGCCGAGCTTCTTGTGGAAGCGTCCGACCAGGCCGCAGATCATCGCGTCGGCTTCGCCGCGCTCGACCATCAGTGCGGCGATCAGCGTCGAGCGCGAACGGATGAGGTTCTTCGCCGCGGCCGGGGTCACGCCGCGACGTTCGGTCAGCGCGTGGTACTGCTGCCAGTAGTCGTTGAAGCGCGGGTCGTCGTGGATGTTGGTGAGGTCGAAGTCGACGCCCGGGCGCATGCGCAGGCTGAGGCGCTGGATGCGCGCGTCGATGACGTCCGGGCGACCGATCAGGATCGGGCGCGCCAGGCCTTCGTCGATCACGGTCTGCACCGCGAGCAGCACGGTTTCTTCCTCGCCTTCGGCGTAGACCACGCGCTTGGGATCGCGGCGGGCGCGGTCGTACACCGGCTTCATCAGCAGGCCGGTGCGGTAGATGAACTGCGCCAGCTTTTCCTCGTACGCCGGCATGTCGACGATCGGCCGCTGCGCGATGCCGGAGTCCATCGCGGCGTTCGCCACCGCCGGCGCCAGCACGGTGAGCAGGCGTGGGTCGAACGGGCGCGGGATGATGTACTCGGGGCCGAAGCGGGGTATTTCACCGCCGTAGGCGCTGCCGAGGTCGGAGGCTTCCATCCGCGCCAGCTTCGCGATCGCGCGCACGCAGGCGAGCTTCATCGCCTCGTTGATCTCCGTCGCGCCCACGTCCAGCGCGCCGCGGAAGATGTACGGGAAGCACAGCGCGTTGTTGACCTGGTTCGGGTAGTCGCTGCGGCCGGTGGCGATGATGCAGTCCGGCCGCACGCGCTTGGCGTCTTCGGGCAGGATCTCGGGGTTGGGATTGGCCAGCGCGAGGATGATCGGCCGTTCGGCCATCGTCGCGACCATCTCGGCCTTGAGGATGCCGCCGGCGGAGAGGCCGAGGAAGATGTCGGCGCCGGCGACGATGTCGGCCAGCGTGCGCTTGTCGGTGTCGCGGGCGTAGCGCGCCTTGTCGGGGTCGAGGTGCGGGCGGCCGGTGTAGAGCACGCCGTCGCGATCCACCGCGAGGATGTGTTCCGGCTTCATGCCCAGCGCGACCAGCATGTCGAGGCAGGCGATGCCCGCGGCGCCGGCGCCGGAGGTGGCGAGCTTCACCTCGCCGATCTTCTTGCCGACGATCTCCAGCGCGTTGAGCACGGCGGCGCCGACGATGATCGCGGTGCCGTGCTGGTCGTCGTGGAAGACCGGGATGTTCATCCGCTCGCGCAGCTTGCGCTCGACGATGAAGCACTCCGGCGCCTTGATGTCCTCGAGGTTGATGCCGCCGAAGGTCGGTTCCAGCGATGCGATGATGTCGACCAGCTTGTCGGGATCGCGCTCGTTCACTTCGATGTCGAACACGTCGATGCCGGCGAACTTCTGGAACAGCACGCCCTTGCCTTCCATCACCGGCTTGCCGGCCAGCGGGCCGATGTCGCCGAGGCCGAGCACCGCGGTGCCGTTGGTGATCACCGCGACGAGGTTGCCGCGCGCGGTCATTTCGCTGGCAGCGTTGGGGTCGGCGACGATGGCCTCGCAGGCGTAGGCCACGCCGGGCGAGTAGGCCAGCGACAGGTCGCGCTGCGTCACCAGCGGCTTGGTCGGCGCGACCTTGATCTTGCCCGGCGGATCCTGGCGGTGGTACTCGAGGGCGGACTGCTTCAGGTCTTGGGACGCGTCGTGGTCGGACATCGCGGTGGATCCAGGGGCCGGGGGCTCATTCTAGTGGATGGGCTCAATCGGCGTCGTCGAGCGTACGCTGCGCCGGCGTATGGAAGGCCGGTTCGGGTGCGGCCGGCAGCGCGCCCGCGGGCGGCGGGCCCGCAGCCAGTTCGGCGCGCACCCGTGCGAGATCGAGCCCGCCTTCCCAGCGCGAGACGACCAGCGTGGCGACGCCGTTGCCGATGAGGTTGGTGATGGCACGCGCCTCGCTCATGAAGCGGTCGATGCCGAGGATCAGCGCCAGCCCCGCGACCGGCACCGATGGCACCACCGCCAGCGTCGCGGCGAGGGTAATGAAGCCGGCGCCGGTGACGCCCGACGCGCCCTTGGAGGTCAGCATCGCCACCAGCAGCAGACTGAGCTGCTGGCCGAGCGTGAGGTCGATGTTCATCGCCTGCGCGACGAACAGCGCAGCCATCGTCAGGTAGATGTTGGTGCCGTCGAGGTTGAACGAATACCCCGCGGGCACGACCAGCCCGACCACGGACTTCGGGCAGCCCAGGCGCTCCAGCTTCTGCATCAGCGGCACAAGCGCCGACTCCGACGACGACGTGCCCAGCACCAGCAGAAGTTCGTCGCGGATGTAGCGCAGGAAGCGCAGGATCGAGAAGCCGGTCAGCCGCGCGATGGCGCCCAGTACCAGCCGCACGAACAGCGCGCAGGTGGCGTAGAAGCCGAGCATCAGCTTCGCCAGCGGGCCGAGGCTGTCGAGGCCGTACTTGCCGATGGTGAACGCCATCGCGCCGCCGGCACCGATCGGCGCCAGCCGCATGATCAGCGCCATGATCCGGAAGAAGGTCTCCGACAGCGCGTCGAGCAATGCGTGCACCGGTCGCGCACGTTCGCCCAGCGCGTTCATCGCGAAGCCGAACAGGCAGGCCAGCAGCAGCACTTGCAGCAGATCGCCGTCGCTGGTGAAAGCGTCGACGAAGGTCTTCGGGATGATGTGCAGCAGGAAGCCGACGGTCGTCTGCTCGTGCGCCTTCTGCGCGTAGTCGGCGACGGCCGCGGCGTCGAGCGTGGCCGGGTCGACGTCGAAGCCGGCGCCAGGCTTCCACAGGTTCACCACCAGTAGGCCGATGGCGAGCGCGAACGTCGACACCACTTCGAAATAGAGGATCGCCTTCGCGCCGACCCGGCCCACGCCGCGCACGTCGGCCGCGCCGGCGATGCCGGCGACGACGGTGAGGAAGATGATCGGCGCGATCAGCATCTTCACCAGCGCGATGAAGCCGTCGCCCAGCGGTTTCAGCGCGACGCCGGTCGCCGGCGCGACGTGGCCGATGGTGCCGCCGATCACGATCGCGACGAGTACCCAGAGGTAGAGGCGGCCCGCGCGCGGCGTGGAGGACGATGCGGTGGCGGTCATCGCGGCAGGACGCCGTGTCGGCATGCGGTGCGCATCACACGCCGAGCCCCAGCACGAGGTCGTCGGCGTCGACGCGGTCCAGCCGGATCTTGTTGGCGAACAGCGAGAACGCGAGCATGCCGGCGAGCCCGTTCGCGCGACTCATCCACGGCGGCACGTAGTGCGGCGGCGCGACGACGCCGGCATCGAACATCGGCTGCAGCGCGAACACGTCCTCCAGCGCCAGCTTGCCGGCGAACAGCTGTCGCGCGGTCGACAGCTTGCGGTGGCGCAGGCACCAGCGGAAGAACGTGTGCACGCTGAGCAGCCCGTGCAGGTAGACGGTGTCCTTGGTGAACGCCGCGCCGCCTCCCAGCGGTGCGCCGCGGAACACGCGCTGCGTCGAGGCGAAGCTGTCCTCCGGCGTCTGCCCGGCGTCGAGGAAGAAGCGGAACACCTGCACGAAGTCGGCGCCGTTGATCGCCATGTCGATCGCGACGATGCGCAGGCTGATCCGCTTCATGCGCTCGATGTCCATCGAGCCGGAGATCAGTTCGGCGAACGTCGCCAGTCCTTCCTGCGTGGCGGTGGTGCGCGGCGCACCGCGGGCCAGCGACGGCAGTTGCGGCTGCTCGCGGCCGTTCAGGCCGGTGAGCGTGTGCACGAACGCTTCGTGGACCAGCAACTGCTGGTGGTCGTAGTCGCTGAAGCCGGTGTTGGTGCGGATGCGGATGCGCGTGGGGCTGGCGGCGGCCTTCGCGATCAGGTCGGGATCGAGTTCGACCTGGATGCGGTGGTCGACGAAGAACGCATCGATCTCCGGTTGCAGCAGGTCGCGCAGGGTCTCGGCCGACATCACGGACTCCGGCTCGATGTCGCGCAACTCCTGGTCCATGTCGTCGGCGAGGCCGATGAAATGCTGTGCGGCTTCGAGGTTGGTCGGGCCATCGCCGGGCAGCATCTCCACCGGCCGGCCATAGAGCCGCGTCGAATACGCGGTCATGCGGTAGGTGCCGGCGGCATCGAGCAGCCGCGTGGCGATCCGCCAGCTTTCGGCGTTCGCGATCAGGTAGGCGCCGAGCGGGTGGTCGACGTCCGCGGCCCTGGCGACGGCCTCCAACTCGGTGCGCACGTCGGTGAAATCGGTCTTCGCATAGGCGACCGTCGGCAGATGGATGCGGCCGATCTTCCACGCGGCGAGGAAGGTCTCCTGCGCGCTGGCCGGCCAGCTCACGGTGTCGAGCAGGCGGATGCCGCGCACCGCCGCGACCAGCCGCGCGTCCAGCGCGACGTGATGGGCGATGGCGTCCGCTTCGGTCATGCCGATGTTCCTGTAGGAGCGCCGGAAGGCGCGACCTGCCTGTGAAACGCCCTGCGGAACGCCATGCCGCGATTCGTCGCGCCTTCCGGCGCTCCTACAGGAAGCGCATCAATGCCGGCCATATTTCTCGTCCAGCCGCTTGTGCAGCGCCTTGCCCTGCACCCGCGCGTCGGATTTCTGCGCGAGCCGCGTGGCGAGGCGGTCGGCCGCGCCGGCGACCTCGTCGCGCAACTTCAGGTAATTCGCGAAGCGGGCCGCGTCCAGCGTGCCGGCCTCGATCGCCGCGCGCACCGCGCAGCCGGGTTCCTTCGCATGGCGGCAGTCGCGGAACTTGCAGGTCTCGGCCAGCGCCTCGATGTCGGCGAAGCCGCCGTCGGCCAGCGTTTCCTCGCCGGTCGGCTTCAGCTCGCGCATGCCGGGCGTCCGCGGGCGTCGCTCTCGCGGACCTCGCCGGTCTTCATCTTCTCGATGCCCAGCAACGTGTTGGTCAGCGTCGACTTGCCGGCGCCGGACGAGCCCACCAGCACCGCGGTGCGGCCCGGACCCAGCCACGGATCGAGTGCGGCGACGCTGTCGCGGTCCTTGGCGTTGACCGCGATCGCGGCGATGCCCTGCGCGGCGAGTTCGGCCAGCGCGGCGAGGCCGGCTTCGGCGTCGCTGCCGTCGCGGTCGGCCTTGGTCAGCACCACCACCGGGGACGCACCGCCACCGCCGATCAGCAGCAGGTAGCGCTCGATCCGGCGCGGGTTGAAGTCGGCGTCCAGCCCGCAGACCACGAACACGGTGTCGATGTTCGCGGCGATCAGCTGCTGGTGGTAGTGCTCGCCGGCGGCGGCGCGCTTGATCGCCGTGCGTCGCGGCAGCAGGGCGACGATCCGCGGCTTCGGACTGGTGTCCTCGACCAGCGCCCAGTCGCCGACCGCGGCGCGGTCCTGCGGCGGGAACCGGCGGCGGGCCCATTCCGGCGGCGATTCCACCGCCAGCGCATGCCCGGGGCCTTCGGCCACCACGTAGCCGGTGCGGTGCTGCTCGATCACCCGGGCCGGGCGGGCCTGCGGGTGGGCGGCGAGGACCGCGGCCCAGGCCGGGTCGTCGACCGTGTCCGTGGCGGTGCCGGCGAAGGGCCAGCCGATCGCGCCGAGGGCGTCCGGGCCGGGGCGGGCGGGGTTCAAGCGGTGCAGGGGCAGACAGGCATCGGGCGATTCTATGCCGCACCGGGCGGCCGAGGGGATCAGGGCGGGCGTGGCGCACCGCCGGAGACAGGCGGGGAAAGCCGATTTCCGCTAGTCTTTCCCGACTTTTTCCCGTGCCCGCCCCGATGCCGTCCCCAAGCCCCAAGCCCGGTCTCAAGACCCGCGAACGCCTGTCCGAAGTCCGCTACGAGATCCGCGGCGAACTGGCCCGGCGCGCGCGCGAGCTGGAAGGCCAGGGCCGTCAGCTGATCAAGCTCAACATCGGCAACCCGGGCGCGTTCGGCTTCCGCGCCCCCGAGCACCTGCAGCGCGCGATCGCCGACCACATCGCCGCGACCGACCCCTACACCCACCAGCAGGGCCTGCCGGCCGCGCGCGAGTCCATCGCCGCCTTCCACCGCCAGCGCGGCACGCCGAACGCGTCGCCCGAGCGCGTGTTCGTCGGTAACGGCGTGAGCGAGCTGATCGACCTGTCGCTGCGCGCGCTGCTCAACCCGGGCGACGAAGTGCTGCTGCCGTCGCCGGACTACCCGCTGTGGTCGGCGGCGACCATCCTCAACGACGGCCGCCCGGTGTACTACCGCTGTCGTCCCGACCACGGCTTCCTGCCGGACCCGGACGAGATCGCATCGCTGGTGTCCTCGCGCACCCGCGCGATCGTGCTGATCAACCCGAACAACCCGACCGGCGCGACCTATCCGCGCGAGATCCTCGAACGCATCGTCGCCATCGCCCAGAAGCACGACCTGCTGCTGATGGCCGACGAGATCTACGACCACATCCTGTACGACGACGCGACCTTCCAGGCGCTGGCGCCGCTGGCCGGCGACCATCCCTGCCTGTCGTTCGGCGGCCTGTCGAAGGTGCATCGTGCCTGCGGCTGGCGCGTGGGCTGGGCGGTGCTCAGCGGCGATCCGCTGCGCAGCGGCGAATTCCACCACGCGATGGACCTGCTCGGTGCGCTGCGCCTGTGCGCCAACGTGCCCGGGCAGTTCGCGATCGACGCCGCGCTGCACGGCGTCGACACCATCAGCGCGCTCACCGTGCCCGGCGGCCGCCTGTATGAGACCCGCCGCGCGCTGATCGAATGCTGCGACGCCAGCGAGCATCTGTCGCTGGTCGCGCCTGCCGGTGCGCTGTACGGCTTCCCGGCCATCGTCGGCGATGCCGCGAAGGGCTTCGACGACCACACCTTCGCGCTGGAGATGCTGGAAACCGAGGACGTGCTGATCGTGCCTGGCTCCAGCTTCAACGTCCCCGAGCGCAACCATTTCCGCGTGACCCTGCTGCCCGAAGCGCCCGCGCTGCGCGAGGTGTTCGTGCGCATCGACCGCGTGCTGTCGCGCCGCGCCGAACAGGCCCGCGCCGCGCGCACCGCGGTGGCCTGAGCCGTGGTCGCGGTGCCGGCGTTGCTGGCCGCGGTGCTGGCGGCTGCGGCCCCGATCAGCGACGACGGTCGCGCCGCGTCGCCGGCGTTGCGCTACCTCGCCCTCGGCGACAGCTACACGATCGGCGAAGGCGTGGCTGCCGACGGACGCTGGCCCGCGCAGCTCGCCGCGCGCCTGCGCGAGGACGGCCGTGCCGTCGATACGCCGCGCATCGTCGCCACCACCGGCTGGACGACGGACGAACTCGCGTCCGCGCTCGACGCCGTCGAGCCGCTGGGCCGCGACTGGGACCTGGTGAGCCTGCTGATCGGCGTCAACGACCAGTACCGCGGGCGACCGGCCGCCGATTACGCGCCCGCGTTCGCGGCCCTGCTCGATCGCGCGATCGGTTACGCCGGCGGCCGCGCCGACCGCGTGATGGTGCTCGCGATCCCCGACTGGGGCGTGACCCCGTTCGCCGTGTCCTCGGGCCGCGACCGCGTCGCGATCGCGCGCGAGCTCGACGCCTACAACGCCACGGCCGCGCGCATCTGCGCGGAGCGCGGCGTGGCCTTCGTCGACATCGCGCCGGTGAGCCGCGCGCGCGGCGACGAGCCTTCGATGCTGGCCGATGACGGCCTGCATCCGTCCGCCGCGCTGTATGCCGAGTGGGCACGCGAAGCGCTGCCGGTCGTTCGCCGCCTGCTGCCGGACGCGCCGGCGCCGTGAGCGCGCCCGCGTTCGCGGCCGGCGAAGCGAAACGCATCGCCGCGGCCTTCCTGCCCGACTTCGCGCTCGGCAATCGCTACGACTACTACTACGTGCAGGGCAAGCTGCGCAGCGATCCGCTGTATCCGGGCGTGCTCGCCGCGCTGCGCGGCAGCACCGCACCGCTGCTCGATCTCGGCTGCGGGCTCGGCCTGCTCGCGCACGCACTACGCGGCGACGGCCAGGCGATGGCGTACCGCGGCGTCGACACCGACGCCGCGAAGATCGCCCGCGCCGCGCGCGCCGCGCACCGCGCGTCGCTTGCCGACGCGACGTTCGAGGTGGTCGATCTCGCACGTACCCTGCCCGAACACCGCGGCAGCGTGGCCCTGCTCGACGTGCTGCAGTATCTCGACGCCGGCACCCAGCGCACGCTGCTCGCCGGCATCGCGGAGATGCTCACGCCGGAGGCGGTGTTCGTGATCCGCAGCCCGGTGGCCGACGCCGGCGGCCGCTCGCGCACCACGCGCATCGCCGATCGCCTCGCCCACCGCATCGGCTGGATGCCTACCCGGCCGCAGGACTACCCGACGCTCGATGGCCTGCGCACCGAGCTGGAGGCGCATGGCCTGCACGTCGACTGCACGCCGCTGTACGGCCGCACGCCGTTCAACAACTGGCTGATCGTCGCGCGGCGTTGAGCGCGCGCGGAAGTGCCTTGCTTTTGCGGGAGCGGCGTGAGCCGCGACCCGGCGCACCCTTCGGCTGAAAAGGGCAGCCTCGTCGGCTGCGGATGACTTCGCGGTTGTTCCGTCGCGACTTCCGTCGCTCCCACGGGATGGCGCGGCGCACGATGATCGCGAGAAGTCGCGGCAGGTATTTCCTGTGGGAGCGACGGAAGTCGCGACGAAACATAGCCGAGCTTTCCGGAACGCCTCAGCCCGCCACCGGCAACACCGCGCGATAGCCCAGCGAATCGAGCCGCTGCAGCATCAGGCGCAGCGTCGCGACGTTGCCGCCATGCGCCGCGCATTCGTGCAGCAGCACGATCGCGCCCGGCGCCAGGTCGCGTTCGATCCGCGCGACCACCTGCGCCGGATCGCCGGCGACGCCGTCGAACCCGCGCGCGCTCCACGCCACGCGCGCCAGCCCGTGCGTACGCAGTGGCGCATGCACGAACGGATTGGTCATGCCGACGACGGACCGGAACCAGCGCGGCGCTTCGCCGGTGATCTCCGCGAGGATGCGCTGCGTCTCCGCGATCTCGCGCCGCATCCGCGTCGGGCCCAGCGCCCAGAACCATTTCGCCGGATGGGTCGCGCTGTGGTTGCCGATGCCGTGGCCGCGACGCAGCAGTTCGCGCACCAGATCGGGACGCCGCGTCGCGCGCTCGCCGACCAGGAAGAATGTCGCCTTCGCGCCGTGCGTATCGAGCAGGTCGAGGATCGCGGATGTCTCGTCGGACGGACCGTCGTCGATGGTGAGCCAGACCACGCGATCGTCGGTCGGCAGGCGGTCCAGCACAGGCCCGAACATCGCCGAGCGCGGCCACAGCGTGCCCCACCAGAACGGCGCGTGGCTCAGCACCATCGCCGGCAACCCGACGGCCCATCCATGCCGCCACCACAGCGCGACGACCGCCGCCTGCGACGCCAGCAGCAGCCACAGCCAGGCCCACGGCCGGCGCGGTACGCGATGCGGGGCGATGGGCGGTCTGGCGGGAGGTGCGGACATCGCGGCATGATGCCATGCCCCCACAGGAACGAGATCGCCATGGCTTTCCGCAATCTTTCCGTCGTCGATGCCGATGCGCGCGCCCGCGACGGCGCCGTCACCCTCGTCGACGTGCGTCCCCCGGCCGAACGCGCCATCGCCGCGGTGTCGGTGCCGTTCGAGTCGCTGGAAGAGGGCGGCCTCGAACGCCTGGCCGCGCTGCCGAAGGACACTCCGCTCGCCTTCCTCTGCCACCACGGCGGCCGCAGTGCGCAGGCGGCGATGTACTTCGCGCAGCAGGGCTTCAGCGACGTTTACAACGTCGTCGGCGGGATCGATGCGTGGAGCCTGGACGTGGATGCCGCCATTCCGCGGTATTGAGTGAAGCGATCATAGGGTGGGCCAGGCCCGCCACCACGACGTTTCGGTAGACATGACACTGATCGAAACCGTTTCGCTCCACCCAAGACGCGATCGCGATGCCGTCATGGCGGGCCGAGGTCCGCCCTGCGGACTCTCGGGTAGTCTGGTTCGATCAGGTCGTGGATTCGCGTATCCGCACCCCGCGGCGAATGGCTTCCTCTGCAACAAGACAATGCAGTTCATCGTCTTCTATTTGCAGTACGTAATTCGTGCGTTCGTTGAAGATGCGATAGAACGTATGGGGGCGAGCACGCCTTTCGAGTTCGAGGCCGGCGCCAAGACCCTCTCGATAGAGGTATTCCGCGTCCAAGCCGTCGAGAATTTCGGTTTCTATACCACCGCCGACGTTCAATCTTGCGCGGAATTCGGATGTCGACATGGCCGAAAATTCACTTAATAGTGAACGCACGGCCTTGAAGAAAGACGGCGTGATGCCCGTCGCGGGAATCGGGACCCAGATCGTGGCGGCATCGTCGTGATGGACCTGCACGACCCAGCCTGGCTCGCTCCCATTCCACAAGCGATCGAATCGCGCGATGTCGTCCGGCAGATCGCCCACGTCGGCATCTCTCACTTCGGCAGCGGCTTCTGCTCCAGCGACGTCAGCAGACGATTCACGTCTGCCCGCGTCATCGAGCGCGGCAGCCGGACGAGGAAGCCGCCGCCGCTCAGCGCGATGTCGCCTTTCGCCAGCAGGCCGTCGATCTGCACGTAGGCCTTCAGCGTGTGGTGCTCGCCGACGGCGCCATATTCGACGAACGCCGGTGCGGTGAGGACGTTGCGCCCGCGCTTGTATACCTGCGTGGTGCCTTCGGTGCGCACGAGACGAAAGCCGTGCGCCCGTGCCCAAGTCGCGACGAGGTCGCGCACGTCGCCTTCGCGCGTGAATGCGACGGTGTCGCACGGGTGTTTCATGCCGCGTGCGATCAGCGCCATGACGTTGATCAGGCCGATGCCGCAGACGGCACCGAAAGCGCCGAAGGCGAGGATGGTTGTCGTGACGGCCGACACGGCGCTGTCAGCCCGCCAGCGCCAGATCGTCCAGCATCGCGCGCAGGAAGCGCGCGGCCTCGCCGCCGGTGCAGGCGCGGTGGTCGAAGGTCAGCGACAGCGGGATGACCTTGTGCGATTCGAAGCCGCCGATCACCGGCGTGATCTGGTGGCGGGCGCGGCCGGCGGCGACGATCGCGACGCAGGGCGGCACCACCACCGGCGTGGCGTAGCGGCCGGCGAACATGCCGAAGTTCGACAGCGAGATCGTGTAGCCGGTGAGTTCGCTGGCGGGCAGGCTGCGGTCCCCGACCTGCGTGCGCAGGCGATTGACGCCCTCGCGCACGCCGTGCGCATCGAGCAGGTGCGCGTTGCGCAGCGCGGGCACGAACAGGCCGTCGTCGGTGTCGACGGCGATGCCGACGTCGACGTGCGGATGCAGGGTGCGGGTGAGCGCGTCGCCGTCGAACCAGGCATTGAGCGCAGGCACGGCCTTCGCAGCGGCGACGATCGCGCGGATCAGGCGCACGGTGACGTCATTGCCCGGCGCCCACGCCTGGATGTCGGCGTCGTCGGCGAGGGTGGTCGGCACGACCTTGCTGTGCGCATCGGCCATCACCCGCGCCATGTTGCGACGTACTCCCTTGAGCTGTTCCGGCTGGCCGGTGGCGGAGATCGACGGCGGCTGCGTGCGCATCGGCTTGCCGCTGGCGGAGAGTTGGGTTCGGGAGGCTGTGGCCGCCGCAAGGACAGGTGCGGCGGCCGCCGCGACCGCGGCCTGTGGAACCGTCGACGCGGGCGCGCCGGGCTTGGCGGAACCATCGGCGGCCGCGCGCTTGACGTCGTCCATCGTCACCACGCCATCGGCGCCGCTGGGCCGCACGCGGGCGAGGTCGACGCCGAGCTTGCGCGCCATCGCGCGCACCGCCGGCATCGCCTTCACGCCGCCGACCGCGACCGCGGCCTCGGTGTGAACGGCGTCGGAGGTCTGCATCGCACCGACCACGGTGCCGCTGTCTTCGCGCACGGTCTCGGTCTTCGTCGCGGCAGGCGGCACGCTGGGGGCGGGAGCGGGCGCCGGTGCGTCGTGGCCGCCGCCATGATGATGGCCGGTGTCCTGGCCTTCCGCGCGCTGCGGCAGCGACGGATCGATCTCGAATTCTGCGAGCATGCGCCCGGTGACGATCACGTCGCCGGCGTCGCCGGCCAGTTTCAGCACCTTGCCTGACACCGGCGACGGCACTTCGACCACCGCCTTCGCGGTCTCCATCGACACCAGCGGCGCGTCGAGCTTGATGACGTCGCCCGGCTTCACGAACCATTCGACGATGGTCGCGTCCGGCAGGCCTTCGCCGAGGTCGGGGAGGAGGAAGGTCTTGGTCTGGCTCATGGATTGTTTCCTGGTGCGTAGAGCGGCTTGCAATGCCTATTGCCGCATCGGGAGCGGAAAGAATCGCAATTGGTCATCATGGCCAATTGCCGACATAGATAAAGAACGATTCGTGTTCGCCCGTGGCGGGGTTATTGAACTCGTATTCGTCGCAGAAAGCGTATTCGCCCGGGCGCTTGTACATGCAAGATACGAGAGAACGATCGCTGAATTGCATGTATTCGGGAACATTGAGCGATAGCCAGTATCGTTGAAGCCATGTACGGAATTTGCGATCCGAATGCCTCAGTTTTCGTCCCGGGATCGATACGACGATAGGCGACTCAGAGCTTGCTGCGGTCGCAGACAGCGTGAATTCGAGTCCTTTAGGAGCGCCTTCGGGTCGGACCTTGAGTTCCGGGAACTGCGCGGGACGACCTGGCGTAACCGCCGACCCTGCCGAGGGCCAGGTAACCGATAGGAAAATGACGCACATCGCCATGAGTTTGCGCATGCCGATTATTCCATTTCTCGCGGCGGTTTCGGGTCGACCACAGCGGCAGCCAGCCAGCCTTGTCGTCCGTTGGCATGTTCCGCCCACCACCAGCCGCCGAGCGCGTGATGCAGCACGACCTCGTCGCCCGCATCGACGTCCAGTTCCTGCGCCGAGTAATCGCGCAGCGCTTCGGCGCGACCATCACCGAGTGGCTTCAGCCAGTCGACCGGCGCCCAGCCGGCATTGCCGTCGGCGGTGGTCGTCCACACGAACGCGGGCCATTCGGTGTCGCGTGCGCCAAGTGAGACGACATCGCCTGCCGCGAACCGGATCGGGTTCGCGTACTGCGCGCGGTAGTCGCGGATGATGCGTCCGAGCGTCATAGCCACACATCGTTCCGGGCGGTGAGCGCACCACCGGCGTCGCCGGTGTTGACCACGCCGCGCGGTTCGATCAGCAGCACGTGGCATTCCTCCTCCGCGAGCGGACAGTGCTCGACGCCGCGCGGCACCACGATCATTTCGCCCTCGCGAACGGTCTCGACGCGGTCGCGGAACTGCATCCGCAGCGTGCCGGCGAGCACGACGAAGGTTTCGTCGGTGTCCGCATGCGCATGCCAGACGAACTCCCCGCGCAGCTTGGCGAGCTTGAATTGATAGTCGTTCATCTCCGCGATCACGCGCGGCGACCAGGGCGCGTCGAAGAGCCCCAGCTTCTGCGCGAAATTGATCGCGGAGGCCGTCACGACCTCAGCTCGCCGCCAGCGTCCGTTTCGCCGCGGAGACGATCTTCTCGACGCTCGGCAGGTACTTCATTTCGAGGCGGAACAGCGGGATGTGCGTGTCGTAGCCGGTGACGCGTTCGACCGGGGCGACGAGGTCGTACATCGACTCCTGCGCGAGGCGGGCCGCGATCTCGGCGCCGAAGCCTGCGGTCTTCGGTGCCTCGTGCACGATCACGCAGCGGCCGGTCTTGCACACCGATTCGGCGATGGTGGCGAAGTCCAGCGGCTTCAGCGTGGCGACGTCGATGACTTCGGCGCTGATGCCGTCCTTCGCGAGCGCGTCGGCGGCTTCCAGGCATTCTTTCACCTGCGCGCCCCAGGTCACGAGGGTGACGTCGCTGCCGTCGCGCAGCACGTAGCACACGTCCAGCGGCAGCGCTTCGCCGTCGTCGGGCACGAGCTCCTTGTACTGGCGGTAGATGCGCTTGGGCTCCATGTAGATGACCGGATCCGGGTCGCGGATCGCGGCCAGCAGCAGGCCGTAGGCGCGCTGCGGCGAGGACGGCATCACCACGCGCAGCCCGGGCACGTTGGTGAAGATCGCCTCGTTGGCCTCGCTGTGGTGTTCCGGCGCGCGGATGCCGCCGCCCCACGGTACGCGCAGCACCATCGGGCAGGTGAGGCGACCGCGGGTGCGATAGCGGAAGCGCGCGGCGTGGCAGACGATGTGGTCGACCATCGGGTAGACGAAGCCGTCGAACTGCGCCTCCGCCACCGGGCGCATGCCCTGCGCGGCGAGGCCGACGGTGAGGCCGGCGATGGTGGTTTCGTCGAGCGGCGTGTCCAGCACGCGCTCGGATCCGAAGATCTTCTGCAGGCCGGCGGTCGCGCGGAACACGCCGCCGTTGACGCCGACGTCCTCGCCGAGCACCAGCACGCGCTCGTCGACGCGCATCTCGTACGCGAGCGCCTGGGTGATCGCCTCGATCAATGTGATGGGAGTCGGGGTGATGGGCGCGGCGTCAGCCATGCTTGCGGCCCTCCGCGGCAAGCACTTCATCCCGTTGCGCGACGTAATCCTGCGGCAGTTCGGCGTAGAGGTAATCGAACATCGCGGTCGCCGGCTGCACCGGCGTCTCCAGGTAGGCGTTGATCTCGGCGTCGACGCGCTTGCCGCAGTCGTCGGCCCAGGCCGCTTCCTGCGCCTCGTCCCAGAGGCCGGCCCTGGTGAGGTAGGTGCGCAGCCGGGCCATCGGTTCGCGGGTCCACGCGGCCTTCACTTCGTCGTCGTCGCGATAGCGGCGGGCGTCGTCGGCGGTGGTGTGGTCGTGCAGGCGGTAGGTCATGAACTCGATCACGCTGCCGCCTTCGCCGCTGCGCGCGCGATCGAGCGCGCGGTGCATGCCTTCGAGCACGGCGATCAGGTCGTTGCCGTCCACCTGCAGGCAGTGCAGGCCCCCGGCGAGGCCCTTCTGCGCCAGCGTCGGCGCGCCGGTCTGGGCCTTGCGCGGGACCGAGATCGCCCAGCCGTTGTTGACGATGCACTGGACGAACGGCAGGGCGTAGGCGCCCGCGGAATTGATCGCGGCGTAGGTGTCGGTCTTGGAGCTGCCGCCGTCGCCGCAGACGGCGACGCCGACCCGCGGTTCCTTGCGCAGCTTGAACGCGAGCGCGGCGCCGGCGGCGTGCAGGCACTGGGTCGAGATCGGCACGCACCAGGCGTAGTCGTGCTTCGGCGCTTCGGCGAAGTCGTTGCCGCGCTCGTCGCCGCCCCAGTACAGCAGGATCTCGCGCGGGCGCACGCCGCGCACGATCTGCGCACCGTACTCGCGGTAGCTGGGCGCGAACACGTCCTCGCGCTTCATCGCCGCGCCGATGCCGACGTGGGTGGCCTCGTGGCCGAGGCAACTTGCGTAGGTGCCGAGCTTGCCGGTGCGCTGCAGGGCGATCGCCTTGCTGTCGAAGGTGCGCACGAACAGCATCTGCTTGAACCACGGCAGCAGCGTGGCGGGATCGGCGAAGCGGGCGGGCGGCTCGGCGACGAGCGCGCCGTCGGGGCCGAGGTACTGCAGGTATTCGATTTCGAAGCGTGCGGCGACGGTCATCGTGCGTCCGTTGCGGGTGCGGTGCGCCGATGATACCCGCAGCGCCGTAGCGGTTCGTTGCGCGGCGCGTCATGACGAACGACGTGCGATGGCGTATGGCGCCATGTCGTCGCGGGACCACCGCCGGTTCGCCGCTGCGGCCGCCGTTGCCGCGAAGGATGATCCCGCAAAAAAAGAAGCGCGGCCGGAGCCGCGCTTCTGGGTGTCGCCGCCGTCGTGGGACGGCGGAGGTTCCGCCAGGATCACGCTGCCATGATCAGCGACGGCAGTAGCGGTGACGGCAGATGTCCGGCAGGCCCGCACCGATCAGCGTGCGCACGGCGGTGTTGTTCGCCGTGTTCGGGTCGGGCGTGGCCGAGGTCACGTTGGCGGTCACGGTCACCGTCTGGACACCGCGACCGGCCAGCGCCAGGCCGAAGTAGGCGTCGGAACCGGCGGCGATCGGGCCGCTGGCCGTGCAGACGAAGCGGAAGCCCGTACCCACCGAGGCGCTGGTGCAGGTCCA
>JBGAFR010000081.1:0-15916 GCA_044227145.1 Lysobacteraceae bacterium | reverse complement strand
CCTGACGTCGGGCCGGTGCACGCCGGCATTGGAAAGATGTGATTTGTACCTTATCAAACTTTTTGTTAGCGTGCGCCACCACCGACGGCAGGGAGGGCTTGGGATGTCGAGCATGCGGATCGACCGGTCGCGGCACCGGCGGCTGGACGACACGTCTCCCCTGTCTGCCACCGCCGGGACGACGACCGCGTCTCCCGTGGCAACACCACCGCTGGCGCTCGCCCTGGAATACGCGGCGCGCGGATTGCTGGCCGAACTGGACACGTCCGCCGCGGGTCGCGCGACCCGGCGCGCATCGACGCCGCTGCTGCCGCGGCTGTCGCCCGTCGGCGCCGAACTGCTGCGCTGGTGGTGCGCCGAGCGCGTGTGCCGGACCCGCGTCGACAACTTCAACGCAGCGCAGCGACAGGCGCTGGTACACCTGCTGCTGGCACACGAGGCGCTCCGCAGCGATGATGCCGACACGCTGCATCGCCGCGCCTGCGGGTCGCCGACGCTCCGCGAGCTTCCCGGCATCCCGGATCGCGCCCACCACGCGCTGCGGCTCGCACCCGGGACCGGCCTGCGCTGGGTGCTGCAGGCGTTGATCCTCTGGCGCTGGGCGCAGGCACATGGCGATTCCGCGGCACGTTGGCGGATGACCGTGATCGCGGCGACGCCGGGCATCGCGGCGCGGGTGCGCGGCGCACTGTCCACCCGCGACACCGCCAGCCTGCAGCGCCACCTCCGGTTGTTCCTGCCGCCGGGTCGGCGCGCCGCGTTCTCCGCCTGGCTGGACACCGCTTTCGCCGGGCCGTCGCCGGCGCTGCGCGTGATCAACGCCACCGCCGGCCTCGTACCCGCGGGGCCACTGACCCTGATCGCCGAGCGTCGCGCCGGTGCCGCGGCGTCCGGGCGCCTGCGTGTGGACCTGTGCACGCACGCAGGCGAGGCCGGCCCTGAACCGCTGACCGGCTTCGATGCCGCACGCGCGATCCGGCGCGGCGCGTGCAAGCTGCCGACGCTGGTGCCGATCGACGGCGCCTGCGCGCCGCTGCCCGTGTCCCCACCCCCGCGTACGGGACTGCGCCCCCGCCTCAGCCGCGTCCATCGAGCACAACTGGATGCCGGCCTGCGGGAACTGCGTGCCCGCGACGACGCCTTCGTGGCGCTCGATCCCGCGCGGCGTCCGCGGATGGCCCTGCTGTGCGATGCGCCGGGCACGCTGCGGGCGGTGCAGCGCTGGCTGCGCGACGCCGGCTTCGCCGCCGACGAGGTAGCCGCCGCGCAGGACGCCACGCCGGTACCGGAGGTCCGCGCAGTGCTGGACACCCTGCCGCCGCGGGCGAGCCTGGCCGATCCGCGCATCTGCGTCGTGGTCGCGCTGCGCAGCCATCGCGTGCCGGACACCGCTGCCGCCACCGCCGAGGCGATCCTGTCCGCCGGCGCGGCCCTGCTGTGGCCGGAGCCGGAGTTCGCCGAGCTGCGCGCCGAGACGCTGGAGCGCGCGGGTCTCGGCCGGCCACCCCGCCACCGGCTGGACGTGCTGGCGGTGATCGACGATCCGCGCTGCCGATCGGACTACGACGGGCTGCCGCATGCGCCGCCGGCCGACGACGACGCACCGGCGACGGACGACGTCTTCCTGCCCGGGGCGCAGGCCGGCGCCGCGGCGCACGACCTGGCCCTCCCGCCGGACTGCACCGCCCCCGCGGGGACGTCTGCGGAGCGGCTGTCCGATGCGCCGCCCCGCATGCTGCGCCGGGGCCGGTCGCTGCCGGTGCGCAAATCGGTGACGACCCACGCCCCCTGCGACGATCGCGACGGCGGCCTGCGCGCCGCGTTCCTGGCCGCCGCCGAGGTCGACCCCGCGATCGAAACCCACGCGCTGCTCGACCCGCGGCGGCAGGCGCTGCGTGCGCACGAGGCGCTGCTGGCGCGCGCCCCTGATGGCACCGGCTGGCCGGAGGCGCTGGTGCGCACGGCGGAGCGGATCTACCTCGTCGACTTCCAGGCGTTCTGCCCCACCGGGCCGCTGCCGCCGTCGCCGGGCGAACGCGCGCTGGCGCTGTGGCTGCGCCATGTCGATGCCTTGCCGCCGCGGCAGCGCGACGACCGGCGCTGGTGCCGGGCCTCGCTCCCGGCGCCGCTGTTCTGGTCGTGGAAGCGCAGCGGCGGCGCGCTGTCGCAGTTGCTCGCCACGCTGGCCGACGCGTCGACGCAGACGCGACTCGCCCTGTCGCCGTCGATGTCGCGCTGAACCGGGCCACGCAACTCTGCTAGGCTCGCCCCGACCCGCCGGCGGAGGCCGGCAACGCGGAGCGCGCATGGCCCACCATCAGACCGACCTGCTGCGGCAGCGCCGCTTCCTGCCGTTCTTCTCGGTGCAGTCGCTGGGCGCGTTCCTCGACAACGTCTACCGGCAGGGCATCATCGGCCTGCTGTTCTGGATGGGCGTCAGCACCGAAGAGCGCACGCTGTACGCGAACCTCGCCCCGGCGCTGTTCATCCTGCCGTTCTTCCTGTTCTCCGGCATCGCCGGGCAGATCGCCGAGAAGCTGGAGAAGTCGCGGCTGATCCGCATCACCACGGTCATGGGCATCGCGGTGATGGCGGTGGCGGCGGTCGGTTTCCTGCTGCACAGCCTGCCGCTGCTGCTGGCCGCGCTGTTCTTCCTCGGCGTGCATTCCACCCTGTTCGGGCCGGTGAAGTATTCGATCCTGCCCTCGGTGCTCAAGCCCGAGGAACTCACCGGCGGCAATGGCCTGGTCGAGATGGGCACGTCGCTGTCGATCCTGGTCGGCATGATCGTCGGCGGCCTGATCTTCCAGCTCGCCGGCGCGCACGGCCCGCAGGTCGCGGCCGTCGCGGTGCTGGCGATCGCCTTCGCCGCCTACCTCGCCAGCCGCGCCGTGCCGCCCTGCGACGCCGGCGCGCCGGACCTGAAGATCCAGTGGAACCCGATCCCCGAATCGCTGCGCATGCTCGCGCTCACCCGCAGGCAGCTGGCGGTGCGCAATTCGGTGCTGGGCGTGTCGTGGTTCTGGTTCGTCGGCACGGTGCTGACCTCGCAGCTGCCGGCCTATGCCGAGCTGCACATGGGCGGCGGCGAGCACCAGTCGCTGTACATCTTCGCGCTGGCGCTGTTCTCGATCGGCACCGGCGTCGGTTCGATGCTGTGCGAACGCCTGTCCGGCCGCGTGGTCGAGATCGGCCTGGTGCCGCTGGGCGCGTTCGGCATGAGCGCGTTCCTGTTCGACCTGTACTTCGCCCGCACCGGCGTTTCGGCGGCGACGGACCTCGGCGTGCTCGACTTCCTGCGCCAGCCGGGCAGCTGGCGGATCGCGCTGGACCTGACCGGCGTCGGCCTGTTCACCGGCCTGTTCGTGGTGCCGCTGTTCGCGCTGATCCAGAGCCGTACGCCGAAGAACGAACTGTCGCGGGTCATCGCCGGGGTCAACATCCAGAACGCGATCTTCATCGTGCTGGCCGCCGGCATAGGCGTCGCCCTGCAGATGAAGTCGCTGACCATCGGCGGCACGGTGCTGCCGATGCCGGGGCTGAGCATCCCGCAGGTCCTGCTGGCGCTGGCGATCGCCAACACGCTGATCGCGCTGTGGATCTTCACCATCGTGCCCGAGTTCTTCATGCGCTTCCTCAGCTGGGTGCTGGTGCGCACGCTGTACCGGCTGAAGCTGCACGGCATCGAACGGCACGTGCCGGACGAAGGCCCGGCGCTGATCGTCTGCAACCACGTCACCTACATGGACGCGCTGGTGCTGTCGGCCAGCATCCCGCGGCCGATCCGCTTCGTCATGTACTACAAGATCTTCAACGTGCCGGTGATGCGCTGGATCTTCCGCACCGCCAAGGCGATCCCGATCGCCGGCGCGAAGGAGGACCCGGAGATCATGCGTCGCGCCTTCGAGGAGATCGACGCGGCGCTGGCCGACGGCCAGCTCGTCGGCCTGTTCCCCGAGGGCGCGCTGACCCGCGACGGGCAGATCGCGCCGTTCAAGGCCGGGCTGGAGAAGGTGCTGGAACGCCGCCCGGTGCCGGTGGTGCCGATGGCGCTGAAGAACATGTGGACCAGCATGTGGAGCAAGCGCGACGGGCGCCTGGCGCGCATGCGCGTGCCGCGGCGCTTCCGCGCGCACGTGGACGTGGTCGCGGGCGAGCCCGTGGACGGGCGCGAGGCCGGCGCCGCGATGCTGGAAGCCCGGGTACGGGCGCTGCGCGGCGACGCCGCCTGACGCGGCCGCGCCGCCGCCGGGCGTTTGCAGCGCGCGGCGGAACCGGCACAATGCGCGGAGATGCGCATCGCGGCCGCTCCGGGGAAACGGGCGACCGTTCTCGTCCACCCCCCGAGGAGTTTCCGCATGAATACCGCCACCGCGCCCGGCAGCGTGCCCAACCATCTGGCCTGGGCGATCATCGCGACGGTGCTCGCCACCTGTCTGTGCTGCCCGCTGGGCCTGATGGGCATCGTCGCCATCGTCCAGTCCAACAAGGTCAACACGCTGCTGAACCAGGGCGACCTGGAAGGCGCTCGGCGCGCCTCCGACAGCGCCAAGACGTGGTGCTGGGTGGCCACCGCGCTGGCCATCATCGGCCTGGTGCTCAACATCGCCTGGTTCGCCATGGGCGGCACCGCCGCCTACCTCGAACAGATCCAGCAGATGCAGAACCGCTGACGCCGGCCGTGCTGGCGCTGCGGTCCACCGACAAGCTGGTGCTGGCGACGGTCGCATGCGCGGCCGTCGTCGGCGTCTGGCTGCTGCGCCATTTCGACCCGAACGCGATCGGCAACTTCTTCCCGAAGTGCATCTTCCACGAGACGACCGGCTACTGGTGCATCGGCTGCGGCCTGACCCGCGCGTTGCATGCGCTGGTGCACGGCGACATCGCCCGCGCATTCTCGATGAATCCGCTGGCGATGGTCGTGCTGCCGCTGATGCCGCTGATGCTGCTCCACGACCGCGGCGTGCGTCCGCGCGCCCTGCAGCCGCTGATGTCGGTGGTGATGACGCCGAAACTGTGGATGATCCTGCTCCCGGCCTACTGGATCGCCCGCAACCTGCCCTGGTGGCCGTTCACGCTGCTGGCGCCGGGCTGATCGCCCTCCCGCCGTTTTCCCAGGAATTCCCATGTCCGTACCGCCTCCCCAGTCCACCGGCGAATACATCCCGAACCACATGGTCTGGGCGATCCTGACCACGTTGTTCTGCTGCCTGCCGCTGGGCGTCGTCTCGATCGTCTACGCCTCGCAGGTCGACGGCAAGCGCGCCGCGGGCGATATCGCGGGCGCACGGATCGCTGCGGACAAGGCCCGCTTCTGGGCGATCGCCTCGGCGGTGTCGGTCTTCGTGCTGCTCGCGCTGTGGTTCCTGCTGTTCGGCGGTCTGGCGATGCTGGGCGCCCTGTCCTCGGGCCACTGAACCCGTCCGGGTCGCGGATGCGCAAGCGCGGTCGCGATGCCCGCCCGACAGACCGGTCGGCGCCTGCCCCACACCCGGCATTCCGTTCACCGACCGACTGCCACACTCCGGGCGTGATCGCCCTTGCCCGCCGACTCGTCCGCCGCCTCGCCTCCGCCGCCGCCCTCGTCGTCGTCATCGGCGGGCTGTCATCGGCCTCGACGCCGCCGGTGCAGGCGCAGGAAACGCGACTCAACCGCTGCGAGTCCCCTGCCGGCGGCACCATCTACACCGACCGCCCCTGCGACAGCCTCGGCGCGATATCACGCGTGGTGCGCGGCGTGCCGGCGCCGGCCGGGTCCGGCCCCTACCGCAGCGGTTGCGCGCGCACGCTGCCGGCATTGACCGCGGCGATCACCGCCGCCATCGACGCCCACGACGTCAACGGCCTGGCGTCGGTCTACCACTGGGTCGGCCAGAACGCGCAGAGCGGCGACCGCATCCTGCAGCAGCTCCAGGGCATCGCCGACCGGCCGCTGGTCGACATCGTCGTGCTGCGGGCGGCGCCACGCGCCCCCGAAGCGGACATCGGCACCGACACCGCACCGGCGCCATCGACGGCGCCGGTCACTCCGGCGACGCCGCCGGCCGCCCCCCCGACCGGGGCCGACGACCTGCTGCCGACACCTCCCCGCCGCGCGCCTGCCGTCGGATTGCGCCTGGAGCAGACGCTGAAGAACAGCAGCACGCCGTCGCGCACCGTGTTCGGCCTGCGCCGCCACCTCGAATGCTGGTGGATCGTGTTCTGAGCCGTCCATCGGCCGGTCGGGCGAAGTTCTGAGACGCTTTTGGCGACATACGCCCGCGCATGTCGCAGTGCGGCTTGCATGCCACGACGCCACGTGCTCAGGATGCCGGGACAGGGCGTCCGGGTCTTTCCCGAACATCCCATGGTCCCGACATCGCCACCCGGCCCGGACGCCGCGGTGCGCGGGACCGATACCAAGGAGAGGTCCATCATGAAGCGTTCCACGCTCGCCATCGCGCTGTCCGCGCTCGCCGTCGTCGCCACGCCGGCCTTCGCCGCGCAGACCGCCGCACCGTCGCTGTTCTCGTCGTCCAAGGCCTTGCAGGCCGGCCTGGTCGCCGACCCGAGCTATCGCGCGATCGTCGCCGACCGCGCCACCGTCTCGGTGCAACTGCTCCAGGCCGATGCCTCGCTGATCGAAGCCAAGCGCGACGCCCTGTCGCTGGGCGACGCCGGCGTCGCCTACCAGCGCTACAGCTATCGCAACGAAGACGGCACCGAGGTCTGGTACGGCACGCTGGGCCGCAGCTTCGCCGGGCTGGACGGCTTCCTGGCCAAGACCGGCGAGATCGCCGACGACCCGAACAACTCGGTGATGATCGTCCGCAACGGCGACAAGCTCACCGGCACCATCCGCAAGAACGGCGAGCTGTACGCGCTGCGCCCGCTGCATTCCGGCGGCCATGCGCTGGTCCGCATCGACGAAGCGAGGATGCCGCCGGACCATCCCGCCGCCGACTACGCGAAGATCTACCGCCAGTCGCTGTTCAACGGCCGGCTGCTGCGCAAGCAGGCAAAGGAGGTCGCCCCGTCGGCGGCGAAGGCCAACGCCATCATCCGCGTGCTCGTGGCCTATACCCCGTCCGCGGCCAGCGCCAGCGGCGACATCGTCGGCCTGGTCAATCTCGCAGTGGCCGAGACCAACCAGGGCTACAGCAACAGCGGCGTGAACATCACCATGCAGCTGGCGGCGCGCGTGGCGGTCAGCTACACCGAGTCCGGCAGCTTCAGCACCGACCTGTCGCGGTTCCGCGGCACCAGCGACGGCTACATGGATTCGATCCACACCACCCGCAACAGCAGCGCCGCGGACGTGGGCGTGCTGCTGATCAACAACAGCTCGTCGTGCGGGCTGGCCTCCAGCATCGGTTCGACCGCCAGCACCGCGTTCGCCACCGCGCACTGGAGCTGCGCCACGGGCTATTACTCGTTCGGCCACGAAATCGGCCACCTGCAGTCGGCGCGCCACGATCCCGCCACCGACCCGACCACCACGCCCTACGCCTACGGCCACGGCTACCGGTCGCCGACCAGCGCGTGGCGCACGATCATGGCCTATGCCTGCAGCAACAACTGCCCGCGCATCAACTACTGGTCGAACCCGGCCAAGACCTACGGTGGCCAGGCCATGGGCACGACCACGGTCAGCCACAACCAGCGCGTGCTCAACAACACCGCGGCGACGGTGGCGGCCTTCCGCTGAGCCGGCACGTTCGCGGATGCGTCACGGAGCGGGGCCTGCGGGCCCCGTTTCCGTTCCGCCGGCGAGCCCCCTGATAGAATCCCGATCCTCCCGCGAACGGAACACGGCCATGGCGCAGCAGTACCCCGAGTGGATCTGGCACAACGGCGCGATCAAGCGCTGGGCCGAGGCCACCACCCACGTGATGGCGCACGTGGTGCATTACGGGTCCTCGGTGTTCGAGGGTATCCGCTGCTACGACACGCCGGATGGCCCGATCATCTTCCGCCTGACCGACCACAACCGCCGCCTGTACGCCTCGGCCAAGATCTACGCGATGCCGATCCCGTACGACCTGGACGCGATCAACGCCGCCTGCCGCGACGTGATCAAGGCCAACGGCAACACCACCGACTACCTGCGTCCCGTGGCGTATCGTGGCCTCGGCGGCTTCGGGCTCTCGGCGGACACGCCGATCGACGTCGCCGTCGCGACCTGGAAGATGGGCCAGTACCTCGGCGCGACCGTGCTGGAGGAAGGCATCGACGCCTGCGTCTCCAGCTGGCAGCGCTTCGCCCCGAACACCATCCCGGCCGGCGCCAAGGCCGGCGGCAACTATCTCTCCGGCCAGCTGGTCGCGCGCGAGGCGCGCCGACTCGGCTTCGGCGAAGGCATCGCGCTGGCGTCCACCGGTTTGCTCAGCGAAGGCGCCGGCGAGAACCTGTTCCTCGTGTTCGACGGCGCGCTGCACACCACGCCGGTCAGCGCCGCGCTGCTCAACGGCATCACCCGCAACACGATCATCACCCTCGCCCGCGACGCCGGCATCGAGGTGATCGAACGCGACCTGCCGCGCGAATACCTCTACCTCTGCGACGAACTGTTCATGTGCGGCACCGCCGCCGAGATCACCCCGATCCGCTCCGTCGACGGCCGCCAGGTCGGCGCCGGCAAGCCCGGCCCGGTGACGCGGCGCCTGCAGGAATTGTTCTTCGGGCTGTTCAACGGCAAGACACCTGACAAGCGCGGGTGGCTGGAGCGGGTGTGAGCTGCCGCGTCCGGGTCGATCGAAACAAGCAGGCCGCGCAGATGCGCGGCCTTTGCTTTGAAGCGGACTGAATCCCGGCGCCTGCCGAAAGACACGGAAAAGCCACCTGACTGTGGGAGCGACGGAAGTCGCGACTGATCGACATCGGCGAGCACAGATCGTGGACGAACGGCACCGCCGGAGTGCGCACGGTCACGGAAAGCGCGTTGCTTCGTCTGTCGCGACTTCCGTCGCTCCCACAGGATGGGTCGATCGCGCTGCCGACTGTGCGACGGACGTCGCCGTCATCCGTTGCCGAACGTCAGCGTCGCGATGACGCCTTTCTCCGCGCCCGGCACCACGCGCACGCGCCAGCCGTAGAGCGCGCACAGGCGGCGCACGATCGACAGGCCGATGCCGCCGCCCTGGGTGTGTTCGGCGTGGCTGCCGCGATAGCCGCGCTCGAACAGGCGCGCGGCGTCCTCGGCGCTGAGGCCCGGACCGCTGTCGATGACGTCGACCGCGGATTCGCCCAGGCGCACCACGACCTCGCCCTGCTGCGTGTACTTCACGGCGTTGCCGATGAGGTTGCTCAGCGCCACCGTGACCGCCGCTTCCGGTGCATCGACGACGAGCTGTCCCGGCGCGCCGTCGAGGCGCAGTTCCAGCGGCTTGCCGCCGAGCTGGCCGCGGTGCGCATCGAGCAGCTGTTCGGCGATGCGGCCGACATCGGCGGCGCCATGGCCGCGCTCGTTGCGCGAGAGCAGCAGCAGCGCGCCGATCAGGTCGGTGCACTGCTGCTCGGCGCGCTGGATGCGCTGCAGCCGGGCGCGCGCCTTCTGGTCGAGATCGGGCCGCGCCAGCATCAGCTCCGCGGCGCCGCGGATCACCGCCAGCGGCGTACGCAGTTCGTGGCTGACGTCGGCGTTGAACTCGCGGTCGCGGCGGACGACCTCCGTCAGACGTTCTGCGTAATCGTCCAGCGCTTTCGCCAGCTCGCCGACCTCGTCCTCGGCGAAGTGCGAGGCCAACGCCTCTGGTTCGGCACTGCGGCCGGAACGACGCAGACGCTGCGCGAGTTCGGTGACGGGGCTCATCACGCGAGAGGCAGCCCAGAAGCCGACGAGGAGCGAGAACAACGTGAATCCGATCACCGCTGCGAAAATCGAACGCTGCAGCTTCCTCGCGGTTTCGGTCGCACCAGTGATGTCATAGCGAACGAGGCTGGTGAACGCAGTTCCATCGGGACTGACGCCACGCTTCACCGCAACCTTGTAATCGTGCCAAAGGCCATCCTGGTCTTGCTGGCGAACATCATGAATGCCGGGCGTCAGATCACGATAGGCGGGATCGATCTTGAACGCATTGCGCTCGCTCCATGTGCGGGCATCGAAGATCAGGAAGTACTTGGGGGCATCCGGATCGCGCTCGACCTGATTGGCGAGGCTGGCGACTTCGCGCTCCAGCGTCTTCTCGATCAATTGGTTTTCGAGTTTGCCTCGGATGTAAAGCGCGGAAAATGCGAACAACGACGTCAACCCGAACCCCAGCAACAGGAACGAGAGCACGATGCGGCTGCGCAGCCGCCTTCGGTAGGCCGGTCGCCGGCGCCTGCGAGGGGCGCCGTCAGCTGGAGGCATCGGGCGCGGCGATGCGGTAGCCGATACCGTGGCGGGTCTGGATCAGCGGCACCTCGAACGGCTTGTCGACCATGGCGCGCAGGCCGTGGATGTGCACGCGCAGGCTGTCGGAATCCGGCAGCTCCTCGCCCCAGACCCGGGTTTCCAGTTCCTGCCGGGTGACGACGGCCGGCGAGGCCTCCATCAGCGCCTGCAGGATCTTCAGCGCGGTCGGATTGAGCTGCAGCAGCTTGCCCTGGCGGCGCACTTCGAGGGTATCGAGGTTGTATTCCAGGTCGCCCGTTTCCAGCACCCGGCTCTGCACGCCCTTGCCGCGGCGGGCCAGCGCGTTGAGCCGCACCTCGACCTCCTGCAGCGCGAACGGCTTGATCAGGTAGTCGTCGGCGCCCGAATCGAAGCCGGCGATCTTGTTGTCCAGGCTGTCGCGGGCGGTGAGCATCAGCACCGGCGTCTGCTTGCGGGCATCGCCGCGCAGCTTGCGGCAGACCTCCAGACCGTCCATGCCCGGCAGGTTCAGGTCGAGCACGATGGCATCGAAATCGTGCACCACCGCCAGGTGCAGCCCGGTGATGCCGTCCGCGGCGAAATCGACGGTATGGCCTCGGTCCTCCAGGTAGTCGCCGAGGTTGGCGGCGATGTCCTGGTTGTCTTCGATCACGAGTATGCGCATGGGAGAGGGTCCTCGGAGGTCATCACTCGGACCGGACGATCCGCGGTCGGTTCCCCGCGGGCGCCCGGCGCGGCGCGACGGCCATTCTGTCACACGCCTTCCGGCGCACCGCGGCGACGTGAGGACGTTCGTCGCCTGCGCCGGAGACCGGGCACGCGACCAAAAAACGGCCCGGACGACATGCGCCATCCGGGCCGAAGCATGGGTGTCACCCCGATTGGCCGGTCCCGCATTGCGCCCTGACGAGGATGGGAATGACAAGGATCGGCCCGGACACGCTACGCCCGGATCGATTAAAGCGTCGTTAAAAAGCCATGACAGTGCGTCTTGCAAAGGCCAGTCGCGTCATTTTCTTTTCGACGATCTTGGCTTCCTTTGGATGCTTTTTTCTATCAATTCGACGATCTTGCCGGCCACATCGACCCCAGTCGCCCCTTCGATGCCCTCGAGTCCCGGGGAGGCATTGACCTCCAGGACCAGCGGTCCGCGACGCGCCCGGATCAGATCCACGCCGGCCACGCCCAGCCCCAGCGCCCGCGCCGCGCGCACCGCGACCGCGCATTCGTCGGCGTCGGCCACCACCGCCTCGGCGCTGCCGCCGCGATGCAGGTTCGACCGGAAATCCCCCGGCGGCGCCTGTCGGCGCATCGCCGCCACCACCTCGTCGCCGACCACGAAGCAGCGCAGGTCGGCGCCTTCGGCCTCGGCGATGAATTCCTGCACCAGGAAGTTGGCATACAGCCCGCGCAACGCCTCGACCACACTGCGCGACGCCGACGGCTTCTCGGTCAGGATCACGCCCGCGCCCTGGGTGCCCTCGTTGAGCTTGATCACGTGCGGCGGCGCGCCGAGCATCGACAGCAGGTCGGCGGTGTCGTCCGGGTTGTCGCCGAACACCGTCACCGGCATGCCGATGCCCTCGGCCGCGAGCCGCTGGTGCGCCTGCAGCTTGTCGCGGGCGCGGGCGATGGCCTCCGCGCCGTTCGGGGTGACACTGCCCATCAGTTCGAACTGGCGCAGCACCGCGCAGCCGTAGCGCGTGACCGAGGCGCCGATCCGCGGCAGCACGGCCTCGTAGCCCGAGATCGACCGCCCCTTGTAGTGCATGTCGAAGCCGTCGGTGGAGATCCGCATGTAGCAGCGCAGCGGATCCAGCACGCGCGCGCTGTGCCCGCGCACGCGCGCGGCCTCGACCAGCCGCCGGGTCGAATACAACTTGCTGTTGCGGGAGAGGATGGCGAGTTTCATGCGGGCGCTCCGGCGCGGCGGGCGACGCCAGCCTGCCGCGGAATGATGACAGCTCGCATCGGGACCGGCGGGGCCGGCAACGAAAACGGCGACCTCCGTGGAGGTCGCCGTCCGGGATTGGAGCGGGTGATGGGAATCGAACCCACGCTAGCAGCTTGGGAAGCTGCAGTTCTACCATTGAACTACACCCGCGAGGGCTCCCAGTGTAGCGCCTCGGACGCGACCCGCAACCGGCGGCCGCGTCCGAGGGGCGCGGTGGATCAGAACGCCTTGCCGACGGTGGCGAACACGCTGGCGTCGTTGCCGATGCCCTGCTCGGTGGTCACGCTGGCGCCGAGGTTCGCGTCGAAGCCGAACAGCTGCGTGCGGGCGCCGAACTGCAGGGTCAGGTAGCTGTCGTCGAACGGCACGCCGGCGACGGCGTACGGCAAGCTGCCTTCGATCGTCTGCGAGCGGGCGAACGCATCGCGCGGGGCGTCCTTGTGCTGCTTGTCCCAGGTGAGGCGGGCATAGGGCACGAGGTCGTCGTGGATGCGGTAGTTCGCCTGCCAGCCGATGCTGGTGATCAGCGAATCGAAGCTCTGGTCCGGATAGGCCAGCGAGGTCGATTCCTCGGCATGGCTTTCGGCGTAACCGTCGACATCGATGTTCTGCGACAGGAGGCTGATCACTGGGCCGTGGCTGAGCTTCTCGCCCTTGAACTCGTAGCCGCCGCTCAGGCCGACGGTGAGGTTGGTGCCGTCCGGCGAACCGGTGTGGGTACGCTTGGACGGGCCGATCCAGACCTCGCGGTTCACGTCGTAGGAGGTCCAGGTGTAGCTCAGCTGGCCGTTCGCCCAGAAGCCGTCGCCGTACCAGCCGGCGAAGCCGCCGAGGCTGGCGTCGGTCTGGTCGAAGTCGCCGCCGCGGCCGCCGAAGTCGAAGGCATTGCGGCCGACGCCGCCGAAGCCACCGTAGACGAAGTTGCCGCGGGTCCAGTCGACGCCGCCGGTGACGCTCGGGCCGGCGCCGTCGTACAGCTTGCCCTGGTCGTAACGCTGGAAGTCGCCGCTGAGGCTGGCCCACCAGCGCATGCCGTCGCCTTCGGGCTTGCCGGCGAGGTGGCCGGCCACGCGCTCGGCGCGGGCGCGACCGATCACGCCCTCGGAGTGCGGCAGCATCGCGATCTGGCGCGGCGCCTCCAGCAGCGAGACGGCGTACTCGGCCAGCATCTGGTGCGCGCGGCTGGTCGGATGCACGCCGTCGGCGAACAGGTAGGTGTTCGGCGCGTCCGGCGAGACCAGGCTGGTCGGGTTGCAGGTCAGCGAGTTGGCGGTGATCTGCGGCTGGCAGGCGGTGCCGGTGATGTTGGTGAAGCCGTAGGCCGACGGGTTCGCGGTGATCTCGCGGATCAGAGTGAAGGTGTCGACCGGGATCACGCGCAGGCCGTTGCTGGCCAGGCCGCCGAACAGCGCGGTGTTGTAGCTCTGCGTCAGCGCTGTGCCGGAAGCCTGGGCGGTGGCGCCCTGGGCGATGAAGGCCGGGGTCACGCCGAGGTCGGGCACGGTCGGCACGAGGATGTAGCGGGCGCCGGCGTTCTGCAGGGTGCCGACGATGCCGATCTGCGCGGTCACCGCGGCACCGATCGTGGTGGCCGGATCCGCGCCGCCGCTGGTGATGGCGAACAGGTCGTTGGCGCCACCCCAGACGGAATACAGCGCACGGCTGTCGGCGCGGCCGCCGTTCGCGGTGAGGTAATTGTTGACCTGGGTGGCCAGCGACGGGATCGGGCCGAGCGCGCCGGTCGTATTCACGCCGACACGGGCGCCGCCGGCGGCGTAGTTGGTGCCGGTCTGGCCGTTGCCGTTCGGCGCGGCCGAGGTGCCGTAGTAGTCGGCGAGGTACTGCGACCACACGAAACCCGGGTTGGTGGTGAACTGGCCGGTGACGGCGCGGACGCTGGCCGGCAGCAGCGGACGGAAGAACCCGCTGTCGGTCAGGCTGTCGCCGAAGAACACGGTCTGGGTGTACGGGTCGGCGGCGGAGGCCGGCAGCGCCAGCGCGGCGCTCGCGGCGAGCAGCGCGACGGACAGGGTGTTGCGCAGGGGCCTCGCGGCCCGACGGTTGAACGACATGGATCCCACTCCCGAACTGATGGAAAAAATGAAGGACTCGCAGGGCTCCGGCGATTCATGGGGATACGCCGCCGGATGGTGGCCGCATCGTTTCACGAAGGCCTGTGTGACTCAAGTGTGACAAGTCCCTGTCCCGGCTGGGCAGGCAGGGGGGATCGGGCGACAATCCGGGCATGGACAGCCCCGCCCTGCGCATCCGCCTCAATGGCGACCCCCTGAGCCTTCCCGCCCCTTGCACGCTGGCGGCCCTGCTCGCCGCCCAGGGCCTGGCCGGCCGCCGGGTGGCGGTCGAAGTCAATGGCGACATCGTGCCCCGCGGCCGCCACCCCGAACACGCCCTCGCCGACGGCGACGTGGTCGAGATCGTCCACGCGTTGGGGGGTGGGTGAGGCGCGTCGCCTTCGAGATGCCTTGAATGGCATCTCGAGAGGCGCCGAACGGGCGCGCCAGGAGCGCGCCCCGGGCCATCCGAAGGACACCACGTCACGCCAGGGACGGCTGCGTCATGCGCCCCGAAGTTGAGACCGATGCCCTGTCGGCATCGGCTGCGGGCGCGAACGCACGGGCAGGCGCCCAACCCGCGCGATCCGAAGCTGTCGCCCATCGCCATGGAAGCCCGCGACACCCACGCCGAAGTCGCAGCCGATGCACTTTGGCGCACATCCCGCTGCGCAGCACCGCACTTCCGCGTCACCCCACCGCCCCATCGACACGACGATCGGCGATAATCCTGCGATGACCGCGCTTCCCCACTTCGACGACCCGCTCGTCATCGCCGGCAAGACCTACCGCTCGCGCCTGCTCACTGGTACCGGCAAGTTCAAGGACCTCGACGAAACCCGCCGCGCCACCGAGGCCGCCGGCGCGGAGATCGTCACCGTCGCCATCCGCCGCACGAACATCGGGCAGAACCCCGGCGAGCCCAACCTGCTCGACGTGCTGCCGCCGGACCGCTACACCATCCTGCCCAACACCGCCGGCTGCTACACCGCCGAGGACGCGGTGCGCACCTGCCGGCTCGCGCGCGAGCTGCTGGACGGCCACAAATTGGTGAAACTCGAAGTGCTGGGCGACCAACGCACGCTGTTCCCCGACGTGGTGCAGACGCTGAAGGCCGCCGAGCAGTTGGTCGCCGATGGCTTCGACGTCATGGTCTACACCAGCGACGATCCGATCCTCGCCCGCCGTCTGGAGGAGATCGGCTGCTGCGCGGTGATGCCGCTGGCGGCACCGATCGGCTCGGGCCTCGGCATCCAGAACCGCTGGAACCTGCTGGAGATCGTCGAGAGCGCGAAGGTGCCGATCCTCGTCGACGCCGGCGTCGGCACCGCCTCGGACGCGGCGATCGCGATGGAGCTGGGCTGCGACGGCGTGCTGATGAACACCGCGATCGCGGGCGCGAAGGATCCGGTGCGGATGGCGCTGGCGATGCGGCTGGCGATCGAGGCCGGCCGCCACGCCTTCCTGTCCGGCCGCATCCCGCGCAAGCGCTTCGCCTCGGCGTCCTCGCCGGTGGACGGACTGATCGGATGACCGTCGACACCCGCCCGC
>JBGAFR010000080.1:0-16335 GCA_044227145.1 Lysobacteraceae bacterium | reverse complement strand
ATGCGGAAGCTGCCTTCCTCCGGGAACACCTCGAACGCGATGTCGAAATCGCCCTCGGCCTTCTGCCGGAAGCCTTCGAACGGGACGAGGCCGAATTCCCGGCGCAGAGCCACGAAGGACGGATCGGACAGGTTGCCGAACTCCTGGTAGGCGTAGTAGATGCGGAAATCCTGCGCATCGCTGCCCTTCTGCCGGTGCATCATCAGCGGGAACGGATAACCGCCGTGGAACAGCGCGTCGATCATCCGGCCCTGCATCTGCTGCATCAACTCGGCGGCGGTCAGCGGCTGTTCGAAGTTCGCCCGCAGCGGCACGATGTTGAAGAAATAGCCGATCTCGTCGCGGAAGCGCTCCTCCGGCCGGACCACGACCGGCATCACCGCGACGATGTCCTTCTGGCCGGAATACTTGTGCAGCAGCATCTGGAACACGGCGAGGAAGAACGCCGACGGCAACACCGACTTCGCGGCGCAATACTCGCGGACCCGGCGCGCCACCGCGTCCGGCAGCGTATCGACCACGATCTCCGGTTCGTATCCCGGCGGCAGCGGGCGCGGCGCATCGGGCAGCAGCCGGAAGCCGGACAGATCGCCCTGTAATTGCGCCTTCCAGTAGTCGGCGTGCTTGCGGCCGTCCGCGGAGTCGAGCATCGCCCGCTCCCATTCGACGAACGCCTCGTAGCCGCACGCGGAGGCGGGCGCAGGGGCAGGATGCCCCGCCGCGGCATCGCGGTACGCATCGAACAGCGCGCGCAGCAGCACGCCGCTGGAAAAGCCGTCCGATACGATGTGATGGACCAGCACGAACAGGCCGACGCGGCCGCCGCCCCAGGTGAACAGGGTGATCCGGCACAGCGGGCCGGCCTGCAGGTCGAAGGGTTCGAGCACGCGCGCCTGGAAATGCGCGACCACGTCCTCGCTGCGTTCCAGCGGCAGCGCTTCCTCGCGCAGGACCGCGCGGCAGGCCGGGTCGATGCGATGCACGGGAACGCCTTCGCGTTCCACGATCCTCGCCATAAGGATCGGATGGCGGTCCAGCAGGCGGTCCCAGGCGTCGGCGAGCACGTCGCGGTCGATGTCGGCGCGGACCTCGACGCAGATCGGCACCGCATGGCTTCGCAGCGGATTGAGCTGCTGCAGGAGGTAGTGGGTGCTCTCCCCGACGGACAGCGGGAATTCCGCGATCGCTCCCACTGCGCTCTGCGCATCGGCCTCTTCCGCGAGGACGCGCAACAGTTCGGGCTTGCAGCGCGCGATGGCGTCGGCCAGTTCGGGAGTCAAGGCCCCCTTCGGCGCGTAGCAGTTCAATTTTCCGTCTTCGACGACCAGCTTGACGTCCAGACCGGCGAGTTCGCTCAGGAGCCGCCTCACAACTTCCATTCCACACTCCGTATGTTTCTGCAGAATCAACTTCCGGCGACCGGACCGGCACGGCTCCCGTCCTCGACCGCTTTCGATGCAGGATTTCGAAGACCGGCGACCATGACGCATGCGAGTGGAACCGGGCACATGCATCGGCCGCGCAGCGTGATTCGCGTGCGGCCTGTTTTCGCCTCCGGATCATACCCATTTCCCCTGACAGACGCGGAACGGCGCCCGCGGTGGCGACCCGAAAGCGCATGAGAATCGTCTACCCCGATCGTTCCACGGAACCACGCAGCAGAAGGACCACGCACAGGTCGCTCAGGTTCCCCCGCGGATGTCGAACAGTTCGGCGATCGGCCGCCACGCCAGCGCATGCGACTCGTCGCTCACCGCGAACGCCTCGCTGCCGGTCGTCCGCACGACGTAGCGTGCGTCGTAGTGCCAGTGCCCGGGCACGTCGCCGCGTTCGGGGATCCAGTGCCGGTCGAGGTCGAACAGGTCCGGATCGACCACCAGATCGGTCAGCCCCGACTCCTCCTCCGCCTCCTTCAGCGCCACCGCCGCCAGGTCGCGATCGCCATCGGCATGACCGCCAAGCTGCAGCCAGCGGTCGAGCTTGCGGTGATGGGTCATCAGCAGACGCGCACCGACGCAGTCGACCAGCCAGGCGGACGCAGTGAAGTGGCCGGCGAGCCGGCCGCGGACGAACGGGTCCCCGGGGTCGTCGAGCAGTGCGGTGAAGTCGGCGACGACGTCCGCCTCGCGGGGCCAGCGGGCGGCGTAGGCCGCAAAGTCGCGTCGCAGACGGTCGGACATCGCGTTCGGATCGTTCATGGTGCATCGCATCATCGCGGGCCGGCATTATCGCCCGACGCGGGCCGAACTGCCGCCACGGCCCGCGCTTGTGCGCCGGGGGCCGGCCGGGTATGGTCGCCGGGTCATTGCGCCGGCGGTTCGCCGGTGATCGTCGCAAGCCTTCCCGGGGAGTTCTCAATGCTGTTTCAGCGCACGAAACCGCTCGACCTGATTCTCGAGACCGCCGCCAAGCGGTCGTTGACCCGCCAGCTGGGCGCCTTCGACCTGACCATGCTGGGCATCGGCGCGGTCATCGGTACCGGCATCTTCGTGCTGACCGCGGTCGCGGCCAACAAGGCCGGCCCGGGCATGATGTACTCGTTCGTGATCGCCGGCGTGGTCTGCGCGCTGACCGCGCTGATCTACTCGGAGATCGCGGCGATGGTGCCGGTCTCCGGTTCGGCCTACACCTACTCCTATGCGGTGCTGGGCGAAGTCGTCGCCTGGATGGTCGGCTGGGCGCTCATCCTCGAATACGCGGTCGCGGCCGGCGCGGTCTCGGTCGGGTGGTCGGGATACGCGAACGGCTTCCTGGCGCATCACGGATTCACTTTGCCCGACGTCCTCACTGCCGGCCCGTTCTGGGTCGAACAGCTGAAGGACGGCGCCGTGATCCACATGGTCGACGGCGTGGAGCACAAGGGCGGCTTCAACCTGATCGCCTTCCTGCTCTCGCTGCTGGTGACGGTCCTGCTGGTGGCAGGCACCTCGAAGTCGGCCAAGGTCACCGCGGTGCTGGTGCTGATCAAGATCGCCGCGCTGACCGCCTTCGTCGCACTGGCCTTCCCGGCGGTGAATGGCGCCAACTTCGAACCGATGCTGCCCAACGGCTGGGGCACGCCTCTGTCGGGCGTTGGTGTGCTGGGCGCCGCCGCATCGATCTTCTTCGCCTACGTCGGCTTCGATGCGGTCTCGACCGCCGCCGAAGAAACCAAGAACCCGAACCGCAACATCCCGATCGGCCTGATCGGCTCGCTGGGCATCTGCACCATCTTCTATCTGCTGGTGGCCTACACCGCGGTCGGTTCGATGGGCGCTCAGCCCGGCGGTCCGCTGTCCGAATCGAAGGAACCGCTGGCATTCGTGCTGCGCGAAATCAACTGGCCCAAGGTCGGCGACTTCGTCGCCGGCGCCGCGATCCTCGCGCTGCCCTCGGTCGTGCTGATGATGATGTTCGGCCAGACCCGCATCCTGTTCACCATGTCGCGCGACGGCCTGCTGCCCGAAGGCCTCGCCAAGGTGCACCCGAAGTACCACACCCCGCACGTGGTCACCTGGATCACCGGCGTGTTCGTCGCGTTCTTCGCGGCGCTGTTCCCGGTCGACATCCTGGCCGACATCTCCAACGCCGGCACGCTGTTCGCGTTCTTCATGGTCGCCGCCGGCGTGATGATCCTGCGCAAGACCGATCCGAACCGCGCGCGTCCGTTCAAGACCCCGATGGTCTGGGTCGTCGGCCCGCTGGCGATGGCCGGTTGCGTGCTGCTGTTCTTCAGCCTCGGCTGGAACCCGACGATCAAGTTCTTCTGCGCCTGGGCGATCCTCGGCCTGATCGTCTACTTCGCCTACGCGCGCGGCCGCAGCCACCTCGCGCCCGGCAACGAGCACCTGCTCCATGCCCATGCGCAGGATCCGGCGATTCCGGCAGAGCCCCCGTTCCACGAAGGCCCGCAGGCCTGACCGGCTTCGCTCGGTGGCAATAGAAAACGGCGCGGGGTTCCGCGCCGTTTTCGTTGGTGCCGATGTCGCTGCGTGGATCAGGGCTTCTTGGCGTAGGCGCTGCACCAGCCCTTCGAAGCGGAACCGGCGGCGCCCTTGTAGAAGTTGCAGTTGGCGCAGCTGCTGCCCGGCTTGAACGCGGCGTGCTTGGCCTGGGCGGCGTTCTCGACGTAGCCCAGCGCCTTGGCGGTCGCGTCGGCAGGCGAGAGCTTCGGCAGCGCGGCGGCGGCCGGCGCGGCGGCACCCGCCTTCAGCGAATGCAGCGCGACCGGCGCGGTGGCCGCGGCGACGACGGCGATGGTCAGGAAACGGCGACGGGAAGCATCATGGGACATGGCAGGTACCGTGGCTTGTGGGAATGGAAGTAAAAGTAACCGGGCCATCGCGGTCGCGTCCTTGCGCTGGGTCAATCCCGAGCGACTTCAGGTGAATCGGATCGCATGACCTGGAACAGGGCCGCATGCTAGCAGCCGTATGAAAAACGTGAGTCAACGCGAATCGTTCGCATTCCGCGAGTCGCCGCGCCCATGCACTCCGGCTATCCTGCTCGCCCGTTTCCCGTTGCGAACCCCAGCATGCAGGACCACGAACGTGCCGCCAGGCAATCGCTGATCGACCGCTGCTGCGACATGAACGCCAGCGGCTTGTCGATCGGCAAATCCGGCAACGCCAGCCTGCGCTGGGGCGACGGCCTGCTGATCACGCCCACCGGCCGCGCCTACGACCGCCTGCAGCCGGAAGACATCGTCTATCTCGATGCCGACGGCAGCTGCCCGCCGGGCCAGCTGATCCCGTCCAGCGAGTGGCGTTTCCACTGCGACATCCTGCAGGCGTTCCCGCGCACGAACGCGGTCGTGCACGTGCACTCGACCTACGCCACCGCGCTCGCCTGTCTGGGGCTGGGCATTCCCGCCTTCCATTACATGGTCGCGGTGGCCGGCGGTGCGCGGATCCCCTGCGCCGAGTACGCCACCTTCGGTACACCGGAACTCTCCGCCAACGTGCTGCACGCGCTCGACGGCGACTATCGCGCCTGCCTGATGGCGAACCACGGCCAGGTCGCCAGCGGCGCCACGCTCGCCGAGGCCTACGCGCTGGCGCAGGAAGTCGAGAACCTCGCACGGCAGTACCTGCTGGCGCGCAGCCTCGGCCCCACCCGCGACCTGCCCGACGACGAAATGGCGCGGGTGCTCGAGAAGTTCCGCAGCTACGGCCAGCAGCGCTCGGACGACTGAACGGCCGCATGCCCGCCGGGAATGAGCGTCCGACCGGCGTGCATGATCCCGACATGCCCCAGCCGCTACACTGCGCGGCATGAACGCCCCCGCCTTCGACCACAATCTCTACGCCGGCTGCGCCGCCCAGATCGTCTCGCACACCCGCGAACTCGCCGCCAAGGGCTGGACGCCCGCGACCGCCGGCAATTTCTCGATCCGGATGGACGCCGACCGCGCCGCGATCACCATCTCCGGCAAGGACAAGGGCCGGCTGACCGAAGCGGACATCATGGTCGTCGACATGGACAACCGCCCGGTCGCCACCCATCACCGGCCGTCCGCCGAAACCGCCCTGCACACCCACCTCTACCGCCGCTTTCCGGAGGTCGGTGCCGTCCTGCACACCCATTCGCCGACCCAGACCATCGCCGGCCTGCTGTATGCGCCGGAAGGCCGCGTGCGCCTCGCAGGCTACGAACTGTTCAAGGCCCTGCGCGGCCACACCACCCACGAGAAGACCTTCGACCTGCCGGTGGTCCCGAACTCGCAGGACATGGACGAGCTGATCGCCAGCGTCGACGAGGTGCTCACCGAGCCCGACACCTGGGGCTACCTCATCGCCGGCCACGGCCTGTACGCATGGGGCCAGGACATCGCCGAGGCCCGCCGCCACCTCGACGCCTTCGAGTTCATGCTCGGCTGCGAGCTGGAGATGCGCCGCCTGCGCGGGTGATCCCGTCCCGCCACGTCCCGTCGCGGGAAACCGATTTCCGCTCGGCGCATTGAACCCCCTCCCCCCCTGCCCCATGATCGGCGGACCCACGTCCTGCCCGGAACACCGCCCATGAGCCGCCTGCGCCTCTTCGCCGACGACCGCCCCGACGCCCCGCTGTCGGTCATCCACGACCACGCCGGCATCGCCGCCGAACTGGCGATGATCGGCGTCGATTTCGAGCGCTGGGACGCCGCGCAGCCGATCGCTCCGGGCGACGCGCCGGAGACGATCATCGCCGCCTATCGCGCCGACATCGACCGGATCAGCGCCGAGCGCAAGTTCATCACCATCGACGTGGTCAGCATCGCCCCGGACAACCCGAACTGCGAGGCGATGCGCGCCAAGTTCCTCGACGAGCACATCCACAAGGAAGACGAGGTCCGCTTCTTCGTCGCCGGCTCGGGCCTGTTCGACCTGCACGTCGACGGCAAGGTCTACGAAGTGCTGTGCGAAGCCGGCGACCTGATCTCCGTGCCCGACAGCACCACCCACTGGTTCGACATGGGCCCGGAACCGAGCTTCGTCGCCATCCGCTTCTTCCAGCAGCCCGACGGCTGGGTCGGCCACTTCACCGGTACCGATATCGCGCAGCGGTTTCCGCGGTATGAGGTCGGGGCGGCGTAACCGGAAGGAAGCACTGTCGTGCGCATCATCGCCGGAGACCTGCTCGAACTCGCCGTTGCGGGTGCATTCGACGTGATCGTGCATGGCTGCAATTGCCACTGCACGATGGGCGCCGGCATCGCCAAGACGATCAAGACGCGCTTCCCGGAAGCGTATTCTGCAGACCTCGCGACATCGAAAGGTGATCGCAGCAAGCTCGGAACCATATCGTTCGCGGAGATCGAACGCCCGCATCATTCTCTCGTCGTGGTGAACGCCTACACCCAGTACGACTGGCGCGGGTCCGGGAAGAAGGTGGATTACGATGCCATCCGAACCTCGATGCAATCGGTGAAACGCATATTCGGCGGCAAGCGTATCGGCTATCCGCTGATCGGCGCAGGACTTGCGGGCGGCGACTGGAACGAGATCGCCCCCATCATCGACGAAGCCCTGGACGGCGAAGACCATACCCTCGTGCGCTACGTTCCCTGACGCTCCGCCACACAGACATTCGACATGCTGATCCTCACCGACATCGAAGGCACCACCTCCTCCATCTCGTTCGTGAAGGACGTGCTGTTCCCGTACGCGCGACGGGCGCTGCCCGGGTTCGTGCGGGCGCGCGGGCAGGAACCGGAGGTGCGTCGCTGGCTGGACACGGTGGCGACCGAACACGGCGCGGTCTGCGACGACGGCGTGATCGTCGAGATCCTGCAGGGAATGATCGACGAGGATCGCAAGCACACGGCGCTGAAGGCGCTGCAGGGCATAATCTGGCAGGACGGCTACCGCAGCGCCGACTTCACCGCGCACATCTACCCCGACGCCGCCATGCAGCTGCGCGCGTGGCACGCGGCCGGCCTGCCGCTGGCGGTGTATTCCTCGGGTTCGGTGCCGGCGCAAAAGCTGTTCTTCGGCCACAGCGACGCCGGCGACCTCACCGGGCTGTTCGACGCCTGGTTCGACACCGAGGTCGGGCACAAGCGCGAGGCCGGCAGCTACCGCACCATCGCGCAGCGGCTGGGCCGCTCGCCGGACACGATCGTGTTCCTTTCCGACGTGGTCGAGGAACTCGACGCCGCCCGCGACGCCGGCATGCGCACGGTGCTGATCGATCGCCTCGACGACTACCCCGCGCCCCGCCTCGACGAGGCGACCCACGGCCACCGCCGCGTCGAGCGTTTCGACGCCATCGATCCCGAAGCCCCGTAGCGCCGCCATGCGTCCCCTGCCGTTCGCCCCGCTCGCCGCCCTGCTGCTCTCGTTCTGTCTCGCCGGCTTCGCACAGGCGCGCGGGCTGCCCGACACCGACCTGCGCGAACGCGACCGGCAGCGGCTGGACGCAGCGCTGGCGGCGCTGGAACCGCAGCGGCCGGGGCAGCCCGACCTGTACGCGATCGGCTTCGGCGGCGACAGTGAGGAGAACGTGTTCCGGAACGAAGCGGCGTACTTCGAACGGCTGATGGACGAGCGCTTCGGCGCGAAGGGCCGCACGATCGCGCTGATCAACCATGCCGACAGCCTCGGTGCGCTGCCGCATCCGCTGGCGACGCCGGACAACCTGCGCGCCACGCTGGCGGCGATGGGCAAGGCGATGGACCCGGACCAGGACGTCCTGCTGTTGTTCATGACGATGCACGGCACCCCGCAGCACCAGCTGCTGCTGCGGATGGCGCCGAAGTACATCGACATCATCGACCCGACCTGGCTGCGCAAGGCGCTGGACGACGCAGGCATCCGCAACCGCGTGCTGGTGATCTCGGCCTGCTATTCGGGCGGGTTCGTGCCGCTGCTCAAGGGCGATCACGCGCTGGTGATCACCTCCGCGCATCGCAACCGGCCTTCGTTCGGCTGCGGCGCGGATTCGGATGCGACCTATTTCGGCCGTGCCTACCTGGCGGAAGCCCTGAACGCGACCACCGATTTCGCGGACGCCTTCGAGCGAGCGAAGCAGCGGATCGCCGAACGCGAGCGCGAGGAAGGCTTCAAGCCTTCGCGCCCGCAGATCGCGATCGGCAAAGCCATCGTGCCGACGCTCGCAGCGTGGCGCGCACAGCTGGTGCCGGGCCCGGCGATCGCCTATGCCGCACCGACGCCGCCCGCGAAGCCCGTTGACGCGGGCGCCGCAACGAACGCCGACGCGACCGCAAGCGCGCCCGTCGTTCCGCCCGCGGCCCGCAACCGCAAGAAGCGCTGATGCCGCGAACGCCGATCGACTGATCGGCGCGTCAGTGCAGTTTCTCGCCCCGCGCGAGCATCGCCACCAGCGCTTCCACGCGCTTCGCCTTCGTTTCCGGCTTCTTCGCGGTCTGCACGCGCCAGCACACGGCGTAGCGATTCGCCGCATCGAGCGTCTCGAAGAACGCTCTGGCCTTGCGGTGCTTCGCGAGCGACAGCGCCTGCTCCAGTTCAGGCGGCACGGTCATGTTGCGGCTGCCGTCGTAGGCGGCGTCCCAGCGACCGTCGGCCTTCGCCGCGTCGACCTCGCGCTGGCCGCCCGCTCGCATGCGACCGACGGCGGTCAGGCGCTCGACGTGGCCGATGTTGATCTTCGACCAGAGGCCCTTCGGCCGTCGCGGCGTGAAACGCTGCAGGAAAAAGGCTTCGTCGAAGCCGCGTTTCTGGCCATCGATCCAGCCGTGGCACAGCGCCACGTCCAGCGCTTCGGCGTAGGTGACACTGGCGATGCCGCTGTCCTTCTTCGCGATCTTCAGCCACGCACCCTTGGCCGTCGCGTTGGCCTCCAGCCAGGCTTCCCAGGCCTCGGCGTGCGCGAACGGCAGCACCGGCAGGTCGTCCGGCACGACGGTCATGGCGCGGCCTCCTCCAGGCGATAGGTGGTCTCGGCGCGCAGTTCGCCGCGCCAGGCATCGAAGGCGCGCACCTCGACCCGATGCGTACCGATGGCAAGGTCGGTCGGCAAAGCGCCGCGCCACAGGTGCGGCGACGGCGTCGCTTCGGGCGATCGATCGTAGCCGCGCAGCGCGGTCGCTTCGTCGTCGCGGCGGTTCTCGGCGAGCAGGTCGGGATCGGGTGCCTCCACGCGGCGCATCGGCGCCCAGTCGCCGCCATCGACGCGGAACTCGACGCGATCGTCGCGCTGCGCCATCCACACGTTCGCGTACAGGCCCCAGGCCGGGTAGGCGCCGCGCCGCAGCACCGTCGGCGCATGCAGCGCCATCGTCGGGTCGCCGGCGGCGCGCGCGACGTGCCAGCGCAGCGCGTAGCGCGCATCGGGCTCGATCACGAGGCTGGCGTAGCCGTTGGGCGTGCCGTCGGCCATGGTCGTGTCGGGAATCCCGGCGGCGTCCTTCACCCCGCTCCAGAACGCGCCGCAGGCGGCGCCGACGTTGTATTCGTGCAGCGGCGCGGCACCGTGCCAGCCGGTGGACGCGTCGTGATGCCAGTGCTGCTGCGTGTGCATGTGTCCGCTCAGCACCAGCACGTGCGGGAAGTCCTGCAGCAGCGCGAACAGGCGCTCGCGATCGGCGTCGCGGAAGCTGTCCTTGCCCTCGGTCTCGAACAGCGGGATGTGCATCATCACCACCAGCAGCCGGTCCTTCGGCACGCGCGGCAGGTAGGCTTCGAGGAACGCGAACTGGTCGTCGCGGAAGCCGCCGATGTACGACGGCGATCGCCCGGGGCGGTAGATCACGTCGTCCAGCCCGACGAACGTCGCCTGTGGCTCCTCCCAGGCGAAAGTGTCGGGGCCGTAGACGTTGCGAAAGCCGAGCAGCGAGTCCTCGTCGCGGGCCACGTCGAAGTCCAGGTCGTGGTTGCCCGGCACGTGCAGCCACGGCACGCCGATGCGCCGAGTTTCGGCATTCATCGCCGGATACAGCGACAGGTCGTCCTGGACGATGTCGCCGAGGCTCGCGCCGAGTTGCGCCGGCGGTAGGCCCGCGCCGGGCGCGGCGGCCGGCTCCGCGCGCACGCTGTCGACGATGTCGCGGCCGTAATAGCCGACGTCCACACGCGACTTCGGCTGCGGATCGGCGAAGACCCGGACCGACAGCGGTCCCGCGGCGGCCGGTGCGCGTCGCAGGCCGATGTCGAACGTCGATGACGAGGACGCGGCTGCGATGCCACCGTACCGCGTCGCGACGCGCACGGTCGCGGGCACGTGCCGCCACGCGCCGGGACGCGCGGGGTCGTCGCCCGGGAGACGCCAGCCGGCGGGTTTGATCGCGAACACCGTGCTGCCCGGGGCGGCGTCGATCCGGTAGCGCCCGCCGGCGTCGGTGACGACCAGCGTGCGACCGTCCGACAGGGCCACGTCGGGAACGCCGGGCTCGCCGGCCTGGCGGCGGCCATCGCCGTTGCGGTCGTCGAACACGACGCCCGACAGCGTCTTCGCGTCCGCCCGCCCGGGCAGGATCGCGGCCGCACAGGCGAATCCCAGCGCTGCCCACCAGAGGATCGAACGCATGGCCACCTCATTCCTGTCCGCGTCGGTACAGGATTATGCCCCACGCCCGCGCGGGCGGCCGGCGGCCCCTTGCAGTAAGATCGCGCCTGATCCGTCCGAGGGGGAGCCGAATGCCGTTCCGACGCGCCTGGCGCCGCATCGTCGCGACGCTGGTCCTGCTGGCATTGTCCGGGATGGCATGGGCCGCCGCGCAGACCTCACCCCCGACGGCCGTGCTCGGCGACCACACCGCTGCGCTGTCGCTCACGCCTTACCTGAGCTACTACCACGACGCCAGCGCGGTCGACGATGCCGACGACGCCTGGCGACTCAGCGACGGCGGCAAGTTCGCGCCGGTGCCCGCCGGCAAGACCGCCTTCGGCTTCCAGCCCGGCGCCTTCTGGTTCCACGCCACGATCGACAACCGGAACGCGACGCAGCCGTACTGGATGCTGGTGCAGAGCTTCGCCCTGCTCGACCGCATCGACGTCTACGTGCGTTACGCCGACGGTCGCATCGTGCACCAGGCCGGCGGCGACCGCCTGCCGTTCGACTCGCGCAGCATCGCCTATCGCCATCCCAATTTCCGCATCGACCTGCCGCAGGGCGAACCGGTCGAACTGCTCGTGCGCACCCAGAGCGAAAGCTCGATGCAGGTGCCGCTGGATCTGTACACGCCGCAGGCCTTCACCTCGCTCTCGCGCGACGCCCAGTTCGTGATGGGCCTGTACTACGGCATCCTGATCGCGCTGTTCGTCTACAACCTCGTGCTGTGGATCACCCTGCGCGACCGCAACTACTTCTGGTACCTGTTCCACATCACCGCGTTCGGGCTGGTGCTGTTCACCCTCAACGGCTACAGCTTCGAATACTTCTGGCCGAAGAACCCGTGGCTGGCGAACGTGGCGGTACCGGCGTCGATCTGCCTGGCGATGATCGGCATGCAGCAGTTCGCGCGCGCCTTCCTGGAAATGCCCACGCGCTTCCCGCGCGGCAACAAGGTCAGCATCGGCTTCATCGTGGTGTGCCTCGCGCTGGGACTGGCGTCGCTGTGGATCCCGTACAGCATCGCGACGCCGTGGGCCACGCGCATCGTCATCATCGGCGTGCTCTGGGTGGTCGCCGCGGCGATCGTGGGCGTGCGTCGCGGCTACATGCCGGCGCGGCTGTTCCTGCTGGCGTGGGCGCTGTTCCTGTCCGGCACCGCGATGATCGCCGCGCTGGCGTTCGGCATCCTGCCGAAGAACATCCTGACCGAGTACGGCGTGCAGATCGGCTCGGCGATGGAGATGCTGCTGCTCTCGATCGCGTTGAGCCACCGCTACGCCGCCTTGCGCAACGAAAACGAACGGATCGCCGCCGAGGCCAACCAGCGGCTGGAACGCAAGGTCGCGCAGCGCACCCAGGAAGTGCGCAGCACGCTGATGCAGTTGGAGGACGCGCATCGCCGGCTGCGCGATTCCAGCCGCCGCGACGGCCTGACCGGACTCTACAACCGCACCCACTTCCACGAGACCTTCGAGGCGCTCCTGCGGGAAGGCCGCGAGAACGAGCGCCCCGTCTCGCTGCTGATGATCGACCTCGACCACTTCAAGTCGATCAACGACCGTTACGGCCATCTCGTCGGCGACGACTGCCTGCGCTGGGCCGCACAGCGCATCGGCCAGGCGCTGCGCACGCAGGAAGGCTCGCTGCTGGCGCGCTTCGGCGGCGAGGAGTTCGTGGTGGTGCTGCCGGGACACGATCTCGGCAGCGCGGTCGCCGTCGCCGAGTCGCTGCGCAAGCGGCTGGTCGAGGACACGTGCCCCAGCGGCGAGCACCAGTTGCGGGTGTCGGCGAGCATCGGCGTCCATACCGTGGACGCAGGCATGGAGGTCGATTCCGACGTCGCGCTGTCGGTCGCCGACCAGGCACTCTACGCCGCGAAGGCCAACGGCCGCGACTGCGTGCGGACGTCGATCACGGCAGCTTGAAAAGTACCGCGGCATCCCGGGCCATGCTGATGACGGACGACATCGATCCCGACGCCAACGCACAGCCGCACGCTGCGCTCGACATCGACGCCGGCACGGACCGCAAGCGACGTCGCATGCAGCTGGAAAGCGCCGGTGGCCATTGCGCACGCTGTCCACCGCACGACGGCGAGAACCGGAGGCGGCGGCCGCGGCCGGACGTCTACAAATCGCGCCGCAAGGGACGTTGAGGGCGCCCGTCGGCGCGTCGTGATCGGCCGGACCGTGCGATCAGCCGCGACGTTGCTTCAGCACGCGCTTGGCGTCTTCCAGCGAAAAGCCGCGGGCGCGCAGCAGCACGATCAGGTGGTACAGCAGGTCGCCGGCCTCGCCGAGGAAGCCGTCGTCGTCGTCGGCCAGCGCGCCGAGCGCGGTTTCCACGCCCTCCTCGCCGACCTTCTGCGCGATGCGCTTCACGCCGCTCTCGAACAGCTTCGTGGTGTAGCTGCCCGCGGGCCGCTCGGCCTCGCGGCGACGGATCAGCGCATCGAGTTCGCCGAGCACGTCGCCCGGCGCATTCGGGAAACAGCTGGTGCTCCCGAGATGGCAGGTCGGACCCTGCGGCCGCGCCTGCACCAGCAGCGTGTCGGCGTCGCAGTCGGTCTCGATCGCCACCAGCGACAGCACGTGGCCGCTGCGCTCGCCCTTGGTCCACAGCCGGCCCTTGCTGCGGCTGAAGAACGTGACCTGCCCGGTCTCCAGCGTCTTCGCCAGCGCCTCGCGGTTCATGTAGCCGAGCATCAGCACGCGGTACGTCTCCGCGTCCTGCACGACAGCGGGCAGCAGGCCGTCCTGCTTGTCCCAGGCGAGCGTGTCGATGGCGAATGATGTTGCAGCGGCAGACACCGTCATGGACGCACCTCGATGCCCGCGGCGCGCAGGTCGCGCTTGAGGTCTGGGATGGCAATGGCGCCGGAATGGAACACGCTGGCGGCCAGTGCCGCATCGACGTCGGCATCGCGGAAGGCGTCGATGAAGTGGTCGACCGTTCCCGCGCCACCGGACGCCACCAGCGGCACGTCGCAGATCGCACGCACCGCCTGCAACTGCACGATGTCGTAACCGTGGCGCACGCCGTCGCTGTCCATGCAGTTCAGCACGATCTCGCCCGCGCCGCGCTCCTGTGCCTCGCGCACCCAGTCGAGCGTGGTGCGGCCGGGCGCACGCGCGCGGCCGGGATCGCCGGTGTGCGTGCGCACGCGCCAGACGCCATCGGGCTCGCGGATCGAATCGATGCCGACCACCACGCACTGGCGGCCGTAGGCCTCGGCGATCTCGGCAATGAGTTCCGGACGCTCCAGCGCCGGCGTGTTGATCGACACTTTGTCGGCGCCGGCGAACAGCACGCGCGTCGCGGTCTCCAGCGTGCGGATGCCGCCGGCGACGCAGAACGGGATGTCGATCACCGACGACACGCGCTCGACCCAGCCCACGTCGACCGAGCGACCGTCGGGGCTGGCGGAGATGTCGTAGAACACGAGCTCGTCGGCACCGGCGTCGCGGTAACGGCACGCGAGGTCGACGATGTCGCCCATGTCGACGTGATCGCGGAAGCGCACGCCCTTGACCACGCGGCCGTCGCGCACGTCGAGGCAGGGCACGATGCGGCGGCTCAGCATGCGAGTGCCTGCTCGACCGTCATCCGGCCTTCGAGCAGCGCCTTGCCGAGCACCGCGCCGGCGCAGCCGACGTCGCGGGCCGAGGCCACGTCGGCGACGTCGCGCACGCCGCCGCTGGCCTGCAGCGCGAAACCGTCGCCGCGGGCGAGGATCATGCGGTAGAGACCGAGGTTCGGCCCCTGCAGCATGCCGTCGCGGGCGATGTCGGTGCACAGCAGGTGGCGCGCGCCGGCATCGCGGTAGAGCGCAAGGCACGCGTCGAGATCGCGTGCCGCGTGCTCGGTCCAGCCGTGCACCGGCAAACGCCAGACACCGCCGTCGTCGCGACGCGTGTCGAGCGCGATCGTCAGCCGCTCGGCGCCGAAGCGGTTGAGCCAGGCGACGACGCGCTCCGGCTCGCGCACCGCGAGCGAGCCGATCACCACGCGCGACGCGCCGGCATCGAGCATCGCCGCGACCGCGGCCTCCTCGCGAACGCCGCCGCCGGTCTGCACGCGCAGCCGGCCGTCGTCGGCGATGCGGCGCAGCAGCGGCGCCAGCGTGTAGCCGCCGGCGCGCGCGGCGTCGAGATCGACCAGATGCAGCCAGCGCGCGCCTGCGTCGGCGTAGCGCATAGCGACCGCGAACGGATCGTCGGCGTAGCGCGTCTCGCGATCGTAGTCGCCCTGCAGCAGGCGCACGACGTGGCCGTCGCGCACGTCGATCGCGGGATAGGCGGTGAAATCGGCGGAGGTCATGCAGGCAACGTCAGGCCGGGAGCTTCAGGAAATTGTCGAGCAGGCGCAGGCCGGTGGCCGACGAGCGCTCGGGATGGAACTGCGCGCCGAAGCGGCGGCCCTGCCCCACCACCGCGGCGAAACGCGCGCCGTGGTCGGTGTCGGCGAGCACGACGTCGCCGGCTTCGTCGGCAGGCACCGCGAAGCTGTGCACGAAGTAGGCATGCGCGCCGTCGTCGATGCCTGCGAGCAGCGGCGACGCTGGCGCGCGGAGGCGCAGCGTGTTCCAGCCCATGTGCGGGATGCGCAGTCCGGGACCGCCGGCGAGCTTGCGCACGCGGCCGGGCAGCAGGCCGAGGCAGTCGACGCCCCCTTCCTCGGAACCTTCGAACAGCAATTGCAGGCCGACGCAGACGCCGAGCAGCGGCGCTTCGCTCGCGCGCAGCGCGGCGTCGAGCCCCCGCGCACGCAGCAGCGCCATCGACGGTGCCGCCGCGCCGACGCCGGGCAGGATCACGCGCTCGGGAGTGCCGAGCGCATCGGCATCACGCACGAGCCGCGGCGCGGCGCCGATGCGACGCAGCGCGTACATCACCGAGCCGAGGTTGGCGCCACCGGCGTCGATCAACGCCAGGTCGCCGCCGTTCGGGCGTGCGCTCACAGCGCCCCCTTGGTGCTCGGCAGCGCGTCGCCTTCGCGGCGGAACGACTGCCGCAGTGCGCGCGCCACCGCCTTGAAGCAGGCTTCGATCTTGTGGTGGTCGTTGTCGCCGCGCACGCTGAGGTGCAGGTTGAGGCCCGCGGTCTCGCACAGCGAGCGGAACACGTGCGGCACGAGTTCGGTGGCGAGGCCGCCGACCATCTCGCGCTCGAACGTGCCTTCGAACACGCAGTACGGCCGCCCCGACCAGTCGAGCGCGGCGGTCGCCAGCGCCTCGTCCATCGGCAACGTGAAGCCGTAGCGCGCAATCCCGCGCTTGTCGCCCAGCGCCTCGCGCAGCGCCTGGCCGAGCGCGAGCGCGCAGTCCTCGACGGTGTGGTGCTC